>DJXN01000006.1:151024-180975 GCA_002449765.1 Fibrobacter sp. UBA7003 | reverse complement strand
CTTTGCAGGAGCGGCCTTCTTCGCAGGGGCAGGCTTCTTTGCGGGAGCAGCCTTCGCCGCCGGTTTCTTTGCGCTAGACACTTTCTTGGAACTCATAGGTTACTTCTTTTCCACGATTTTGATGTTAATAATGGGATCGTAAGGTTCGATGCGGCAGACGACATCTTCGCCGCTAATCACCTTGCCAAAAACGGTGTGCTTGCCATCCAGATGATGCTGGGGCATCTGCGTAATGAAGAACTGTGAACCGGCCGTGTTCGGGCCGCGGTTCGCCATCGAAATCACGGCCTTCTCGTGCAGGAGATCGTTCTTTTCGTCGTCGATGGTATAGCCGGGGCCACCCTGGCCGTTACCTTCGGGGTCGCCACCCTGGATCATGAATCCGTTGATGACGCGATGGAACATGAGACCGTCGTAAAAACCTTTCTGCGCAAGGTCGACAAAGTTTGCGACCGTATTCGGGGCAGCCTTGAAGTCGAGGTCAACGACGATTACACCCTCGTGGGTCGTAATAGTCGCCTCGATGGAGGTGATGCCGGAATAATCCTTGTTAAACACCTTCCCTTCGGCAAAGGAAAGCCCGACCCCGCACAGGAGAACGAGGACCGACATAATAGACTTGAAACTTTTCATGCTTGCTCTATGTTTATCGTCATGGACTTTATTTTTGTCAACGGGAATATAGTTAATTTTTTCGTATCAGGCCAAGCGGAGCTTCGGGAAAAGCGGTGAAATTTCTATATTTGAGGTCAAAATTAAAGAAAAGACTCTCTATGCCGCAAAACGACAATATCCGAAATTTCAGCATCATCGCCCATATCGACCATGGCAAGTCGACGCTTGCCGACCGCATGATAGAACTGACGAAGACCGTCGCGAAGAACGAAATGACGAACCAGCTCCTGGACGACATGGACCTGGAGCGCGAACGCGGCATCACCATCAAGGCGCACGCCATCCGCATGGTATACGAGAAAGACGGCAAGGAATACATCCTGAACATGATCGACACCCCGGGGCACGTGGACTTCACGTACGAAGTGAGCCGCTCGCTCGCCGCATGCGAAGGCGCCATCCTCGTGGTGGACGCAAGCCAGGGCATCGAGGCGCAGACGCTTTCTAACCTCTACCTCGCCATCGAAAACGACCTCACGATTATCCCGGTTTTGAACAAGGTGGACCTGCCGGGCGCACAGCCCGACCACGTGGCAGAACTCGTAGGCGACCTGCTGGGCTACGACCCCGACAAGATTCCGCGCATCTCCGCGAAAACGGGCCTCAACGTAGAACAGGTGCTCGACAAGATCGTGGACGAAATTCCGGCCCCCACGGGCGACAGCGGAAAGCCGCTCAAGGCCCTGATTTTCGACTCGGTATACGATTCCTACCGCGGCGTCATCAACTACATCCGCATCGTGGAAGGTTCGCTCAGGGCGGGCATGAAAATCCGCATGATGAAGACCGGCGGCGAATACATGGTGACCGAGGTCGGCACGTTCAGCATGCGCCGCGACCCGCGCGAAGAACTTTCGGAAGGCATGGTGGGCTACGTACTCGCGAACGTGAAGACCATCAGCGACGTGAAAATCGGCGACACGCTCACCGATGCGGCTAACCCCGCAACAGAGCCGCTCCCGGGCTACAAGGACATCTTGCCGATGATCTATTCCGGCATCTACCCCATCAACCCGGAAGACTACAAGGATTTGCGCGAGGCCCTCGAAAAACTCCGCCTCAACGATTCCGCCATCAGCTGGGAACCGGAAACCTCCGAAGCATTGGGCTTTGGCTTCCGCACTGGGTTCCTCGGGCTTCTGCACATGGAAATCGTGCAGGAACGCCTCGACCGCGAATTCAACGTCGACATCATCACGACTGTTCCGAACGTGGAATACCACGTGTACATGAGCGACGGCACGATGGTGAAAATCGAGAGCCCCTCCAAGCTCCCCGACGCAAGCCGTTACGACCACATCGAGGAACCCTACGTGAAGGCGCAGATATTCACGCCCAAGGAATACGTGGGTGCGCTCATGACGCTCTGCGACGAGAAGCGCGGCGAGTTCGAGACGATGGAATACATCGACGAGGCGAAGGTGATTCTCAAGTACGATTTGCCGCTCGCCGAAATCATGTTCGACTTCTACGACCGCCTGAAATCCGTGAGCCGCGGCTACGCGGGCCTCGACTACGCACCGAGCGAATACCGCAGGAACAACCTCGTGAAGCTCGACATATTGCTGAACGGCGACCCGGTGGATGCGTTCTCCGTGATTATCCACAAGGACAAGGCGCACACTTATGCCAACGCCATCTGCGTAAAGCTCAAGGACCTGATTCCGCGCCAGCAGTTCGACGTCGCCATCCAGGGCGCCATCGGCGGCAAGATTATCAGCCGTTCTACCGTGAAGGCGGTCAGGAAGGACGTGCTCGCCAAGTGCTACGGCGGCGACATCACCCGCAAGCGCAAACTCCTCGAAAAGCAGAAGGAAGGCAAGAAGCGCATGAAGAGCATCGGCTCGGTGGAAGTGCCGCAGAAGGCGTTCCTCGCCGTGCTTTCGCTCAGTGACGATTCCAGCAGCAGCGGCGAATAAGGTTCCAGCGCAAGCGTTTTGAACAAACTATGTCTAAGTTGAAGAACAAGGTAAAATCGCTTCATCGCAAGAATTCCAAGGGAAGGGTCGCGATGCTCGTCCTTGTTCTCATTTCGGCATTCGTGCTCGCCATGGCCGCACGCTTCTACATTTTCGAGCCGCTCCAACTGCACGACAACTCGATGTACCCCCGCCACAAGGACCGCGAAATCCTCTGGATGTGCAAACTCCCCGGCTGCATCGACCGCATCGGCTACAACGATATCGTCTGGGCCAGGCTCCGCAACGGAGAAACGCTTGTCCGCAAGGTCATCGCGCTTCCCGGAGACAAGGTCGATTTTTCCGACAACGGCCGGGTCAAGACACCCCACGGGAAATTCAAGTGGAGCGAGGAGACCGCTTTCATCCAGAACAGGCAGGTCCACATCCCGCGCAAGGGAGACACGCTGCATATCGCGCAGCTGAACGACGTGGAAGAAGACTACATGATCAACCTGCTTATTGAGCAGGGCGAAGAGTTTTTTGTAAAGACCACGCTATGGCAGGGGGACCGCGAAATCGGGATCGAACGCGTCGGCGCGGCCAAGCTCGGAAACAGGCAGGTGAGCCTTCAGGAAATCGACTTTTTGCCGTGGCAAGACCGCTACCTGCTCGAGCAGCAGATTTTCCATTCGGAACCCGGGAACGCTCCCATCCAGATGCGCAGGGAATTCCTCCGCAAGTCGGATTCCACACGCATCGAGAGCATCGTCGTCCGCGAAGACTGCTTCTTCCTCGCCTGCGAAAAGGGAGCTTTCTGCCTCGACAGCCGCGAAACAGGCTACTTTACCAGGAGCCACCTTCTTGGACGCTACGTGAAGGAACCGAGGCAAGCCATCAATGCGGTGAAGAATTTCGTTTCTAAGATCCTTTTGCCATCCAAGGTCAAGAAAACAAAAGAGGCCGCGCAGCCCAATGGCGATGCGCAGCCCGAAAAGGCGAAATAGATAACGCTACAGGCCCTTGCGTTCCAAGTCTAGCAGGAGACCCTGCAAGGAATCTTCCACAGAATCACGGAAATTGGCGGCACCAAGGCTGCAGCTGGCGACAACCTCCCCTTCCTTGGAAATACGGATGACGGCATAGCCGTTCTCGTTGGAAAAAGTGACGCTAAGGCCTTTCTTCAAAGCTTTTTCGAGCAGGTCGCGCATAGAGACTCCTTTATATCTTACGTTCTAAGGATACAGATTCTGTAAAAGGCGGGAACAAGCCCCGCGCCCCTTAAACTAGACTTTTGAGGGCAAAAAAACAAGCACTTTTTTCAAAATTTCGTATTTTATTGGGAAAATGCCGATTTTTGACTCACATTTGCACCTGGCGAGGCTCCCGCAGCCCCTGAAATTGGCCGCAGAACTGCACAGACGCGGCTACCGGTACACCGCCGTGGCATGCGAGCCGTGGGAATGGGAGGCCCTCGACAGGATATGGGCCGAAGCCTCCGGAGCCGGTTGGCTCGATGGATGCGGACGCGCCTACGGGATCCACCCGATGATTGCATCCGAATTTGCAGAAGCCGCGAACCCAAATTTCGAAAAAACACTCGCGGAACTGCGCCGTCTGCTGGAGAGCGATCCGAACGCACAAGTCGGAGAAGCGGGACTCGACAAGCGCTATGCGGGCTACGAACCGGGCGGAGCGCAAGAGGATGTCTTTCGCAGGCAGGCGGAAATGGCGCTCGAATTAGGGCGCGACCTGCAAATCCATTGCGTGGGCGACTACGGACGCATAATCAGGGTGTTGCGCGAAGCAGGGTTTGGCGCTAAACGGCCACGTCCCATATTCCACAGGTTCGGGGGTGACGCTGGCATCGTGAAAGCGGGACTTTCGCTGGGCGCGTTATTCTCCATCCACGCGGATACACTCCGCAAGAAGGCGACGCGGGAAGCCCTCGCGCTTATACCGCGGGAGCATCTCCTATTCGAAACCGATGCAGACGAATCGTTTATCGAAACGCTTGTCGCCACGCGCGGGCCAAAAGACGATGTCACGCCGCAAGAAGTCGCCGTAATGCTCGAGGAAACGCTTAGTTCAGGATATTCGTGTCCCTAAACAGCGGATTAACGGGTTCCGCCTTCGCGGGCGTCAGCGTGATGTCAGAAAAATTACGGAAGAGCTCCGCGATTTTATCGGCCATTTTCTCCGCGGGCGCAGCTCCAAGTTCAAATACCGCCTGCAAGGGCGAAGTTCCCACGTAGCGCATGGGACACGTGCTCTTCCCGGCAATTTCGCCAAGCACACGCGTCTCGATGGGCGGGAACTCCACGAATGTCGCCACCAGGATTCCCTTGCGCTGCTGCAATCCCTGAATGCGGAGGCGACCGGCAAGGAGCCCGATCTCGGTGACAAGCAAAAGCATCTTCGCTGGCACAGGCAACTCGCCGAAGCGGTCCGCCAGTTCCTGCCGGATGTTCTCGACTTCCTGGGAACTCGAAATGCGCGCAATACGCTGGTACATTCCGATTCGCGTAAGACCGTCCTGGATGTAGTCCTCGGGAAGGTAGGCATCCACACCAATCTCCACACGCGGCTGCACCGGCTTTTCCGTCGAGCCACCCCGAAGCTGCTGCACCGCCTCGCGCACCAAGCGCACGTAAGTTTCGAAACCGACTTCGGCAATAAAGCCGTGCTGTTCCTCGCCAAGCAAGTTCCCCGCGCCACGGATTTCGAGGTCGCGCATCGCAAGCTGGTATCCGCTTCCGAGGTCGCTGAACTGTTCCAGGGCCTTGAGGCGGCGCATGGATTCGGGCGAGACTTCCCCGCGCACGGGCGTCACAAGGAATGCCTTCGCAAGCACATCGCTTCGACCTACGCGGCCACGCATCTGGTAAAGCTGGCTGATGCCGAAATGGTGCGCGTTCATGATGATAATCGTATTGGCGTTCGGCACATCGAGCCCGGACTCGATGATACTCGTACTCACGAGGATATCGAACTCGCGCGAAAGGAAGCTCTCCATCACGCGTTCCAGGTCGCGGTCGTTCATCTGCCCGTGGGCCACCGCCACGCGTGCTTCCGGCACCCAGGATTCCACTTCCTCGGCAAGGGCATTGATATTCTGCACGCGGTCATTGACAACGAAAACCTGGCCGCCCCGCGCAAGCTCGTCACGTACGGCGGCGGCAAGCACCACATCGTCGCGTTTCATGAGCTTGGTCTCTACGGGCAAACGGTTCATCGGCGGCGTGTTGATAAGCGAAATGTCGCGCACGCCCGTCATGCTCAAATGTAACGACCGCGGAATCGGGGTCGCACTCATGCTGAGCGTATCCACCGACATGCGCATTTCACGCAGCTTTTCCTTCTGCTTCACGCCGAACTTCTGTTCCTCGTCTATCACGAGCAGGCCAAGGTCCTTGAACTGGTTCTTATCGCTCAGGAGCGCATGCGTCCCCACGACAATGTCGATTTTCCCTTCGGAAATCTGCTTGAAGATTTCCTTTTTCTCCTTCGCGGTCTTGTATCGATTCACAAGGGCGATGTTCACCGGGAACGCGGCAAAACGGTCCTTGAAATTCTCGTAGTGCTGGGCGGCAAGGATTGTCGTCGGGACAAGAATCGCCGCCTGTTTCTTTGCCGAGATGCACTTGAACACAGCACGCATGGCAACTTCGGTCTTTCCGAAGCCCACATCACCGCACACAAGGCGGTCCATGGGCTTCCCGTCTTCCATGTCGCGTTTGATTTCGGCCGTAGCCTTCACCTGGTCCGGCGTCGGGTCATATTCAAACGCGTCCTCGAATTCGCGCTGCAGCTGGCCGTCCTGCGGAAAATGGAACCCAGGCACGAGTTCACGCTTCGCATAGAGTTCCACGAGGTCGCGCGCTATCTTGACGACCTTCTCCTTCACACGCTTCTTGAGCGTTTCCCAGTGCTTGCTTCCCAGACGGTCGAGCTTAGGGATTTCGCCCTCGCGCGGATCCAGCCGCTCGATTTTCTGCAAGTCCGAAACAGGGAACTTGAGACGGTCCCCGCCGTCGTATTCCAGGAGGGCGCAGTCGACAAGGCCCCCGTTCACTTCTACGCGCACAAGTCCGAGGTAGCGGCCGACACCGTGGTCCTCGTGGGCAACCAAGTCCCCGCGGTTCAAAGATTCGACCATCAGGGCAGCCGTCACGGAGCCCGAAATCTGGCGCTTGCGCGACTTTGTTGCATGGCGGTTGAAAATGCGGGTTTCCGTCAGGAAGGCCACCTTGTCCGTATCGAGCCAGAATCCCTCCGTCAGGTTACCGACAAAATAATCTTCTATCGGCAAGCCTTCAAAAACATGCTTCAACCGGGAAAGCGCACCTGGTGTCGGGGCAATCACATATACTTCGCCGCCGCCCGCGCAAAAATCCTCAATCTTCCTTGCAACTTCTTCCGTCCCTGCACTTGCAAAATCCTGCGGGCGGGATTCAACCTTGAACCAGTTCGAAGCATCCGTTTCGGCTTGGGTTATATCGAGCGAGGCATGTCCCGGAAAGCGCATGGAAAGTTCACCGAACTTCCACCATATCGCATTCGGAGGAACCGTGTCGACAACCGAAGTGCGCAAATCCTCGAACGCGTCCCCATAGTTCTGGACAAGGCGCGAAGCCGACTCCGAAAGCGCCGAAAGATTCTCGAAAACAAGGGATGCGCCCGGAAGATAGTCGAGCAGGCTGGAATCAAGCTTCTCGTAAAGGGAACGTTTCCACCAGAGCCCCGCACGCTCGTTGCCGAGCTTGAGCAATTCCGATTCTCCCAGGGTCCATTCTCCCATCGGGTAGAGCGACACACGGTCCATATTCTCCACAGAACGCTGGGTAAAGATGTCGAAACTGCGAATGGATTCAATTTCATCGCCAAAAAACTCAATTCGAATCGGATGCGGGTACAAGAAGCAGTTCACGTCCACGATGCAGCCGCGGATGGAGAATTCCCCAACCGAACTCACGACCGGCTGCTCCGTAAACCCATGATCCAAGAACCACGGGCGCAGCGACGAAGGTTCAAGGACATCGCCCGTCTTGAGCGTGCGCATGCCGTGCGCAAGGCCTCCGGGAGCCGGAAGCTTCGCCAAGAGCGCATCGAGCGGGCACACGGCGACTATGGGCTTCTGTGGATTGCCAGCATCCCTGAAAAAGCGGAGGCGTTCTTCGAGAACCCCCTCGAAGGGTTCCTTCTGCTCGTAAGGCTTGAGGCCGATGGACGGGAAAAAACGTACAAATTCATCGCCTACAAGCGTGCGGAGGTTTTCCATCCACGATTCGGCGCTCTTGAAATCGCGCGCGACAACCAGAACCGGTCCCGGATTATCGAAAAAGCGCTTCGCCACCATCATGGAAGCGATCGGCACCGTCGCGCCACAAACATGGAGCGCCTCTTTACCCGCATCCGCAAAAAGCGAAAGCGACGGGATTCGAGAATCTTGAATAAATTCCTGGAAAGTCATACTGCGCTGGCCCTAGCCCTGCTTTTTCAACTTTTCGACTGCTTCTTTCGCTAGTTTATCTACAAGTTCGTTCCACTTGACGCCCGTATGCGCAGCCACTTTCTCGAACTTCACGCGGAAAAGGAAGGGCTGCACGGCTTTCACGTATTGCTGGGCGATACTGCTTTTCGCCTTCCACTCCCCCCTCGCCCATCGGGCGATTCCCTCGTAGTCATGGCACAATGTTGCATACTTGTCGTTCAAGTCCAGCCAGCGCATCGCCTGGTAAGACGCCATACATTCGCCATCGATATTCCGGCTTTCGGCCGCAAAGGCCGTATGCCCCGAGCCGCGGGCAATTTCGTTCCCGTCTTCTACAACAACAAAAGCCCAGCCCGCCTTGTCACAGCCCGGCATAAAGGAGCCGTCGACATAGATTCTGAGGCCCCTGGGTTCCTCCGCTTCGACGCCATCTATCCAGGCCTGTGCTTCGGGACGCGAAGAGAAAGACTTGTACTTGAGCCCCTTCTCTCCACGGACTATTTTTTCGCACGCATCCCACGTATCGACGATTTGTCCCCCGTCTGGGCGCTTGATTGCATAGAATTTCTGTTTCGGCATGGGCACAAATTTATATATTTTGACGAAAAATTGGAGTTAACTTGAAGCCATCGCCATATTTTGTAGACCAGTTTCGCTTTTTCTTCAAACGGTTCTCGAGCAGGGATTCGCTGTTCAAGTGGTTTCTGAAAAAAGCGGGCGACGACTCTCAGGCGTTCAACTTTCCCGATGCGCTCAAGGATCACCCCAAGACGCTCGTGTTCCTGCCACGCGATATGGAAAGTTCGGCAGCATTCCTGCACAAGATGCCGCAGGCATGGTTCGAAAACGTTCTGTTCGTTGCCCATGAATCGCTCCATGCGCTCATATCGGCCAAACGTTCTCACGCCATCTACTACAGCGACACGGAATGCCGCTACGGCGAACGCGTTTTCGACGAGATTTTCCAGAAAATTCACGAATTTGCCCCCACGGTCTGCATTTACCTCGGGCAGGAATTCCTTCCCAGGCTCTACCTCGCAAAGACAAGCGGGGCCGCATGCCGCATCGGGTTCAACTGCGAATCCCTATACCCGTTTCTCAACCTGAGCCTCCACCCGGAACAATCCAGCGAGGCCGAGCTTATCGCACGGTACTACGGAGTCACCAAGTGATTCGGGGAACGATCATCACCGAAAAAGGCGGATACGCAGACCTGCATCTGCACACGCGCCTTTCCGACGGGACCCTCTCTGTCGAGGAGCTCCTGGCCCTGTGCAAGCGCAAGGGGCTTCGCTGCATCTCCATCACGGACCACGACAACCTGGATTCCTACAAGATAGCCGAAGGGCCCGCCCACGACATCGGGCTCGAAATCATCCCGGGAATCGAGATTTCGGCCGTTTGGCAAGGCAAGGACATCCACATCCTCGGCTACTTCTGCGATCCGACGAACCTCGCCCTGAACATGGAACTCGAAGATTTCGCAAAGCAGCGCATTGCGCGCGTAAAGGCGATTATCAAGAAGTTGAACGCGCTCGGCATCGACATCACCTACGAAAAGGTCCATTCCTACTGCAAGGGAAAAGTCATCGGGCGCCCGCATATCGCCATGTCGATGGTGGACGAAGAATACATCGGCAACTTCGCCGAAGCCTTCACCAAGTACCTCGGAGACGGATGTGTCGCCTTCGTCGAAAAGAAGGGGCTCAACCCGCAGCAGACCATCCGCCTCATCGAAAACGCGGGAGGCATCGCCGTGCTTGCCCACCCCTACAAGTCCGGGCTCTCCGACGAATTCATCGAGAACATGGTGGAATGGGGAATCAAGGGAATCGAGGTCTACAGTCCCGCGCAAAAGGGCGCCGTCGGCCGCAAGTACAAAGAAATGGCGGTCCGCTACGGCCTCGTGGGCACCGGCGGTTCCGACTTCCATACCGAAGGCGGCGCCTACCCTCCCGGCTGCATGAAAATGCCCTACACTGTCGTGCAGGCGCTCAAGGAATGCCGCGAAAAATCACGCGCAGAATGGTTCTAGAATGAAGTCCTGTCGCGCACTCGCAATAGCATTCTTCTTTTTCGCCTTGTTCGCCGCAACTGCAAGCGCACAGGTCTTGCAGCCTACGCAATATTCCCTCCCCTCAAGGCAGGATTCCATAAAAACGGTCCCCGACCGCATCGACGCGCAAGTCCGCGAAAACGACGCCGGACGCTTCGGCATCGTCCATTCCGAAGTCATGGAACGGCTCTACGACGTCTCGGGGCAGAAATCCGAATGGTTGCTCGGGACCTCCATCCTCGGCGCCCCGGAACTGGACCCGACAGCACTGGGATTGGCGAGCGCGAGCAAGCGCTACCCGGCCATGCTCTCGGGAATCTACACCACACGACTCGGGTTCGACCCGTCGCGGCTCTCGCTCAACGGCGAAAACGGAATCCTCTTCGAAGAACGCCACGGCACCCCCGTCGACACCCCCGTCACCGACCTCGCCTGGGAACGCGGGGCCTTCGGCGGAAACGCGCTGCATCTCGATTTCAGGAGGCTCGTCACCGATTCCATCACGCTCGACTTCGGCCTGCAAAGCCGTTCGAACAAGGATTCCAAGGAATACGACTACCAGAACGTCACGAGTTCGCCCTATTTCGCTCTCGGACGCGACTCTTCGAGCATTCCCTTCACCGGGCGCAACATCGCCGTCAACACGATGCATATCCAGCCCATCCTCACATGGAAATTCGGGCTCGGCAAGGCGTTCTTCAAGATGAATTTTCTCTCGCTCAAGAACGCCGACAACACAAGCTACAAGGTGCTGCTCGATTCGCTCGACCTGACCAAGCGCACCTTCCAGAAGCCCTACTACACCATCGAGGAGAGGGCCGTCACCTACGGCGGAGGAATCGAGATCTCCCCCATCAAGAAACTGACCCTTTCAACAAGTTTCCATTACGGGTCGCACGAAATCAAGGAAGATTCGCTCCCCCAGGTTTCGTTCGGAACCAAGATCGTCAGGGATACGCTCGGAAACGAAAGCGAAGACAGCCTCTACTACGACACACGGCACGGCTACACCTACAACACCGTGCTCGGCGACGCGGCCATCCGCTACGCGACATTCCTCAATCCGGCCATCCGCTTCCAGTACGAATTCGTGAATACCGACGAAAAGCGCGATGACCTCGAGATTTCCAAGACCTACTACCAGGACCGAGAAATCGGATACGGGGAAATCTCCGACACGCTCCGTTTTGCATTCTTCCGTGTGCAGGCGGGCATGCAGCGCAACAGTTCGCTCATGGACCACGTCGATTTCGCACCCGCCTACTCCGCCGACGCCACCTTTAACCTGCCCTTCCACCTGAAGCTCAACGCGATGTTGCGGCACGACAACAAGTTTCCCGACATGAAGGAACTCAAGCTTCACGAAACAGGACGATTCTCGTTCCCGAACGAGGACCTGAAATTCGAGAAGAGGAACCGGCAGGCCGCTACCCTCGGATGGTATTCCCGCGAAGTATTCTATGGCATCGGTCTACGCCACGAAAGCGCAGAGAACCTGATGAAACAGCGCTGGGTGCTTGGCGAAGGCATGGAAAGCGTCAATAGCGCATTCCAGTGGACCAACCTCGACGAAGCTTCCACGCTGGACTGGCTGTTCAAAGTCGGCTTCAGGCTCGGGAACTGGAAATTTTACCTGGAACGAGGGCAAATCCTCGACCGCGACAAGCGCGTTCTCGACGTCCAGGAGCTCTACTACAAGGGTTCCATCCACTGGCAAAACCGGTTCGTCCGCGACAGGCTCGGCGTGAGCGTCCGCGTGGACTGGCAGTGGTTCGGCACGCATTACGACTGCACCATCAACGAGGAAGGCCTCCCGGAACTCGAAAAGATGGAAAAATACCTCGCGCTCGATTTCGAAGCCCGCATGCAGATCCTTTCGTTTGAACTCTACAGCCGCATCGAGAACTTCAACCACAGCATCTACATGCCCGCTTCCGGCTATACGCCCGAGGGGTTGCGGTTCGCCTACGGCATTGTCTGGAGTTTCGGAAATTAACATCCACCTTTTTTGTATATTAGCGCTATGAAGTTTTTCGAATTCATCACCTCCGTCCTAATGCTCTGCGTATCGGCAATCTGCATTCCGTTTGCGCTTGCCTTCAGTGCCGCCAAGGCCTACGCGAAAAAACTCAACTGGGTCGTCCTCATCGGCATCGCCGTCTTCTGCATCGTCCTCGCCATCGTGAACAACATCCGCGTGGGCGAAGGCAAGTCCGTCGATTGGATTGGCTCCCAGGACGTGATGGAAAAGCCCGCGGAGGTCCTGTAATGAAACGTACGATCGCATCCGCAGTCCTCTTCGCCATCGCGACATTCTTTATCGCTTTCGGCATCGCCGAAATCAGTTTCCCCGAGAGCTTCCTCACCTTCACCGACCACGAATGGCTTCTCGAAATCTGGCCCAAGGCTTACCGCTACAACATGCACTTCGGAATCGGGGCCTGCGCCGTATGTGGCCTGCTCCTGATTCCCGCCTACAGGCTCCAGAAGGATTTCGCCATCCGCATGCTCGAAACGCTTTGCCGCATAGGCATCGGCGGGATGTTCATCTTCGCATCCATTTTCAAGATCCAGGATCCGCACCAGTTCGCGACCCTCGTCGCGCAATACCAGTTCTTCTCCGCCCTTCACCTCGATTTCGTCAACAACTTCTTTGCGCTAGTTTATCCACAATTCGAGCTCTGGTTCGGGCTCGCGATGATCTTATCCCCGTTCGTCCGCGAATCGGCGTTCGCCATCTTCTGGATGTTCGTGAGCTTCATCATCGCGCTCGCTTGGGCTCTGTGGAACGACCTCGGCATCACCTGCGGCTGCTTCGAACTCGAAGGCGCCCAGGACAAGGCCGAAGCCTGGACTAGCCTCATCCGCGACCTCATCCTCATCTGGCCCACGTTCTGGCTTGCCACCCGCAAGAACAAGAGTCTTATCGGCATATGGCGCAAGAAGTAAAAGAAGCCGCGAAAAAAAGTCGAGGACTATATCATTTCCGTTCCGGACTTTCCGAAACCGGGAATCCTGTTCCATGACATCACGGGCATCCTGAACGATACCGACGGCCTGAAGCTCCCGCGCGAGACTGTCGGAGTCTCCTATGACCTGGAATACGGGAGCGCGAGCATCGAAGTCCACAAGGATGCCGTAAGGCCCGGGCAAAAGGTCGTCATCATAGGCTAGCCAAATACACGTAAAAGCGAAAATACACTCCGATTTAGGAATTTTTTCAAAAAAAATTTCCTTTTTACCCCCCAATCTTTATATTTTTTCCATTGGATTTTTGCGCCACGGGTGTGGTACCACATGCCCGGGGTGTATATGATCAGATTTTTTCGAAAAAACCTAAAAATTGGAGACACACATGGCAAAAAAGATGATTGCGTGTGATGGTAACGAGGCCACCGCTAGCGTAGCGTTTGCTGTTAGCGAAGTTGCGGCTATCTACCCGATTACACCGTCTAGTCCTATGGCTGAGCACGCCGACAACTGGAGTGCTGCAGGCAAGAAGAATATTTGGGGACAGGTTCCCCGCGTGTTTGAAATGCAGTCCGAAGGTGGCGCTGCCGGTACCGTTCACGGAGCGCTCCAGGCCGGTGCTTTGACCACGACCTTCACCGCTTCCCAGGGTCTTCTCTTGATGATCCCGAACATGTACAAGATTGCGGGCGAACTGACCCCCACGGTCTTCCATGTGACTGCCCGTGCCCTTGCCATGCAGGGCCTTTCTATTTTCGGTGACCATTCCGACGTGATGGCCTGCCGCCAGACCGGCTTTGCCATGCTCGCCTCCAGCTGCGTGCAGGAATGCCAGGACCTCGCTCTCGTGGCCCACGCTTCCACTCTCGAAAGCCGCGTGCCGTTCATGCACTTCTTCGACGGTTTCCGCACCTCCCACGAAGTGATGAAGATCGAAGCTCTCGAAGACGGCGTTATCCGTAACGTCATCGACGAAAAGTACGTGAAGGCTTGCCGTGAACGCTGCCTCACCCCGGACCGCCCGACCATGCGCGGTACCGCACAGAACCCGGACGTTTACTTCCAGGGCCGCGAAACGGTGAACCCGTTCTACGCCAAGGTTCCGGAAATTGTCCAGAAGTACATGGACAAGGTCGCCAGCTACACTGGCCGTCAGTACCACATCGTGGACTACGTCGGTGCACCCGACGCTGACCGCGTGATCATTTCCATGGGTTCTTCGACCTGCACCATCGGTGACACCGTCAAGTACCTCAACGGGAAGGGCGAAAAAGTCGGTCTCGTGAACATCCGCCTGTACCGCCCGTTCCCGATGGAAGCTGTGGTTGCAGCCCTCCCGAAGACCGTCAAGAAGATTGCCGTCCTCGACCGCTGCAAGGAACCGGGTTCCGCTGGCGAACCGCTCTTCCAGGACGCCCTGACCGCTATCAGCGAAGCCGTGATGGCTGGCAAGATGGCCATGCCGAAGATGATCGGCGGCCGCTACGGTCTCTCTTCCAAGGAATTCACCCCGGCTATGGTCAAGGCCATCTACGACGAACTTGCCAAGGCCGACCCGAAGGCTCGCTTCACCGTCGGTATCAACGACGACGTCTGCCACACGAGCCTCACCATCGACCCGAACTTCAAGCTCGAAAGCGACTTCTTCCAGGCCATGTTCTTCGGTCTGGGTTCCGACGGTACCGTGGGTGCCAACAAGAACTCCATCAAGATTATCGGTAACGAAACCGACAACTACGCCCAGGGCTACTTCGTTTACGACTCCAAGAAGTCCGGCTCCATGACCACCTCTCACCTCCGCTTTGGTAAGAGCATCATCGACGCCCCGTACCTGATTGGCGAAAACGAAGCCGACTTCGTGGCATGCCACCACACTCCGCACCTGGAATCCGTGAACATGCTGAAGTACGCGAAGGATGGCGCTACCTTCCTCGTGAATACCCCGCACTCCGCCGACACCGTGTGGGATACCTTCCCGCGTCCGGTGCAGGAAGAAATCATCAAGAAGCACCTCAAGGTGTACGTGATCGACGCCTACGCCGTTGCCGCAAAGACCGGCATGGGCCGCCGCATCAACACCGTGATGCAGACCTGCTTCTTCTCTAAGCTCGGTAACGTGCTCGATGCCGAAACCGCCATCAAGTACATCAAGAAGTATGCCGAAAAGACTTACGCCAAGAAGGGTCAGGAAGTGGTCCAGAAGAACTGGGACGCTATCGACGCCTCTCTTGCTAACCTGTTCGAAGTCAAGGTTCCTGCTACTGTCACCAGCACGAAGGAATTCCGCGCTCCGATCCACGGCAACGCTCCGAAGTTCGTGAACGAAGTCACCGCAGAAATCATCAAGGGCAACGGCGAGCTCCTCCCCGTCTCCAAGATGCCTTGCGACGGCGTGTTCCCGACCGGTACCACCAAGTACGAAAAGCGCGACCTCGCCCTCAACATCCCGTCCTGGAATCCGGACGCTTGCGTGCAGTGCGGCAAGTGCGCCATGGTCTGCCCGCATGCAGCCATCCGCGTGAAGGTCGTTGACGAATCCGCAGTGAAGAACGCTCCGGAAGGCTTCAAGTACACGGCCGCCAAGGGCTTCAAGCTCGAAGGTTCCGAAAAGCCGGTATTCGCGATTTCCGTGTCCAGCTACGACTGTACGGGTTGCGGCGTTTGTACGCAGGCCTGTATCGGTAAGGACAAGACCGACGAGACCAAGAAGGCCATCAACATGGTGCCGCAGGAACCCATCAAGGTCCAGGAAGGCAAGTGCTGGGACTTCTTCGTCGATCTCCCGGAATTCGACCGCACCAAGGTCAACAAGAGCCTCGTCAAGCAGGCCATGCTCCTCGAACCTCTGTTCGAATTCTCCGGAAGCTGCGCAGGCTGCGGCGAAACCGCTTACGTGCGTCTCGTCAGCCAGCTGTTCGGTGATCGCATGGTTGTCGCGAACGCTACGGGTTGCTCCTCCATTTACGGCGGTAACCTCCCGACCACTCCGTGGGCAAAGAACAAGGAAGGCCGCGGTCCCGCTTGGGCGAACTCCCTCTTCGAAGACAACGCCGAATTCGGTCTCGGCATGCGCCTCGCTATCACGAAGCATGCCAAGCAGGCTCTCTCCCTCCTCGAAGCCGTGAACGTTCCTGCCGAACTCAAGGAAAAGCTCACGACCCAGAAGCAGGACGACGAAGCCGGCATCAAGGCCCAGCGTGAAAACGTCGCCGCCCTGAAGGCCGCCCTCGCCGGTGCAACCGACGAAGCATCCGTCAGCCTCCGCGACGAATTCGCCGACTACCTCGTGAAGAAGTCCGTCTGGATCTTCGGTGGTGACGGTTGGGCATACGATATCGGTTACGGTGGTCTCGACCACGTGATGGCCACGGGTGAAAACGTGAACATCTGCGTCCTCGATACCGAAGTGTACTCCAACACCGGTGGACAGGCTTCCAAGGCCACGAACCGTGGCGCAGTCGCCCTCTTCGCTGCCGCCGGTAAGCGCGCTGGCAAGAAGGACCTCGGCCTCATCGCCATGAGCTACAAGAATGTGTACGTGGGCCGTATCGCCCTCGGCGCAAACGACGCTCAGGCCCTGAAGGTTCTCCAGGAAGCAGAAGCACACAATGGTCCGTCTCTGATCATCTGCTACTGCCCCTGCATCAACCACGGTTTCGATCTCAACAGCCAGCTTCAGCACCAGAAGATGGCCGTGGATTCCGGTTACTGGACTCTGCTCCGTTACAACCCGGCTCTCGCCGCCGAAGGAAAGGCTCCGCTTATCCTCGACTCCAAGAAGCCGACGATTCCGGTCGCAGAATACATCTACACCGAAAACCGCTACAAGCAGCTCACCCGTAGCAATCCGGAAGTGGCCAAGAAGCTCGCCGACGACCTCCAGAAGGAAGTCGATGCACGCTACGCATTCTACGACGCCATGTCCAAGGATACCGAAGGGTTGATCAGCCTGTAAGAGGTATGAGGTCGGCACTCCGTGCCTTTGGGGTATGAGCTCGTTCGCGATGCTCGCTCTGAGGCATGAGTGAGGCCTTACGGCCTTTGAGGATGTCATCCCCGGCTTGACCGGGGATCTCCTTTCAAAATTAAAGACGAGTGAAGATTTTCTTCACCCGTCTTTTTTATTATTAATTTATTGGCGATTTTACTTCTTGAACAAGTCCGAATGCGTTCCGTATTACGCGAGCAGCTCCTGCATCATCGTATCGACATCCGTATAGGATTTGCCCTTAGACGGGGCAGCCTTCATCTCTTCCACTTCGCGAAGGGCGGCCTTGGTTTCTTCATTCAAATCGTCTTGAGAACTTTCTTTCTCAAAACGGAACAAAATGAAATCGAAGAATTCATCGACTTCATCAAAACTGTCTTCAAGCAGCGTTCGCAATTTTTGTTCTAGAAGTTCCAAGGACATAAACTACTCCTTTCAAGGACTTTTCTTCTCTAAATGTACTTTTTTCGTGTCGCAGATGCAAGCAACGGCTCTGTTCAATCGGTATTGCGGTACTGAAACATTTAAGAAATTGCTCTTTTTTGAAGAAAAAGTTCTTTTTTGAAGAAATTTCCGGTGGTAACGGAGCTATTTAAAGTTTTTTATGTTATTTTTAAAGAGTAAAAAGAGTTTAGCTCTTGTTCTCACCTTGAAATCTAGACAGTTTCAAAATGTACGAGGACGAGGCGAACGCTCACGCAGGTATGCCGTTTTACGGTGTATCTCGGTTTGTCGCGTCGGCTTAGAAAGCTGATTTTTGACAACAGCCCGTTTGGGGCGTGGGTCGTTTGCGTTTATCGTACAAAGGCTAGTCTAGAGCCTCAAGGTGGTAAATGCAACGACTCACGCCTTTTTTTGTATCCATACAAATTTTGGCGATGTTCTTTGCTGAACAAGGCGAAACTCCAAGGAATTTAACCGATGGAGGCTGTTGTGGCTAAAATAATGAATGTAGGCTTGATTTCGTTGTTAATGATGCTTTTGGCGATATCGTTTGCCGTAGCTGGTGAAATTCACCCAGGTCTAAAAAACGCTATTGACAACGGCGATTACAAGATGGCGAAAAATCTTGTAGCAAAAGTTGGTGTAAAAGATATTTACTGTCCGGCATCATTAAGTGTAAAAGAGGCAGAAAACATTTATTCCTCAATCTTGCAAAAGAACCCACTCGCAATAGTAAATGGGGATGGAGAAAACGTATTCTATGAACCAGAATTTAATGTTAAATATGCTGAAGCAAAGTGTAATGGGAAACTAGCTATAGATAATGAAATTTGCACACAATGGCGAAAAAGATCTTACGACACGTCCTATGAATTGTTCAGCAAATGGTTTGAAGAAGAAAAGGGCTTATGTTTGAATGCGGAAACAATGGAGCAATGTGAGTGGTTTGCTTGGGAATCAAAATTGGATAAACGTATGGAAATCTTTAGACAAGTTGAAAAAAAGAAATTGATTAGTTATGATAGGATGATTGAAAGAGACACAATGGTCCATAAACCTATTCCTAAGGGAGAATGTTTGAATAATCTTAAAGAATATGAAAAGAGTCAGAAAGTCATAATTGGTGCGAAAAAGAATGCGACGGGTTGGTATAGTTTTCCTTTTGACGCATGCTACTTTGACAGAACAATGAAAAATATTGATGTCTGTATTGACAAATTAAGAAAGGCTGTAAAGAAAGCCGAAGATGAGTGTAAAAGAGGGCTTGCAACGAGAGATGAAAAAAAGAAAATCAAAAGAAAGGAGAAAATTTTCCCGTTGAAAAATGTTATGGAAGATACAAAAGCTGAAATGCTGAAAAAACAGTGGTATCAGATGGATGAAAAATGGGTGGAGGACTTTCTTTTTCTTGCAAAACACGTGGGAAAAGAAGATGAAAAAGAAATTATAGATGAAATAAAGAAAGAGTACTCTTTGCAAGGTGATTTAGGAATTTCTTATTTGGTAAGAAGTTGTAAAGTGTATCCATCTATAGACAAAAAAATAAAAAAAATCCTTGGTGTTGAATTATTTTCTTGCAGTCACATTATTGCCAAATACCAGCCACTGGGTGCACAATGTGATGCTCCTAATGCAAGCTGGATGCTAAAATCAGGTTATACTTTAAATAGCAAAGATTCGTCGGATGCAATTATTGTTTGTGATAAAAAAACAGGCCGGTATCGGCTTCCAGACAAATACGAATCCATTAGTCGGGAAATTTGTGAAAATCCAGAATCTAGTTGGGCCAAGACATACGGAAGTGGAAGTAAGGCTACTACACTTGTATGTGATAAAAAATTAGGCAGATTTAGAGAATCTGTTTACCCAGAATTCGTTGCAGGACTATGTACCAAGGAGTCTGAAAAAAATGAGTATGTTTGGTTCACTTGCCTAAATGAAAAATGGGAAGACACGAAGGAAGTCAACACGAAAAATTTGCAATTTGACGTAAATGTTTTGGTTAAAGGTGAGGTAAATCCTGATTATATGTACTTTAAGGATTTTAGAGATGGTCAAATATATCGAGCCGTAAAAATAGGTGATCAGATTTGGATGGCTGAAAATTTAAACTATGTAGACAGTTTGTTAAAAAGAAATTGGTGTTATTATCCAAATGA
Organism: Fibrobacter sp. UBA7003; assembly: GCA_002449765.1. GTDB lineage: Bacteria > Fibrobacterota > Fibrobacteria > Fibrobacterales > Fibrobacteraceae > Fibrobacter. The sequence continues at coordinate 161,291 of DJXN01000006.1, read as the reverse complement.
TTGTAAAACGTTTGGTCGCCATTATTCATGGCATGATGCAGTAGCTGATGATAAGAAAAAAAATCCTGTCCGCGGAATATGCCCCGAAGGATGGCACATACCTGATACGACCGAATGGAAGACTTTCTTTGCTGCGGTAAATTCCTCGGTTTATTCTATACAAGCGAAGGCTCTTGGTAAGTGGACTAAATCAACGGATGCTACAGGTTTTTCGGTTATTCCTGTTGGGTTCCAATTCTATAGCAACCGTCTAGAAGAACAAGGGTCTGAGACTCATTTCTGGAGTGCTAACGAGTGCGATTATAATACAGCGTATGGTAAAGCCTATTCATGGGTGTTAACGACAGATCGTGCTTTATTTGGCTACGATGATATAATGGAAGCAGGAAATTCCGTTCGGTGTGTAAAAGATTTCGAATAAAATGAAATTGTGACTATTAGTCTCTGATTAACCAATCCGATTGGGTCGGTTTCTTTGTATAGACTGAGAACCCTCAACTAGGCTGGAAATTTTCGGTCTATAAAAAATGGCGAACAGTTTGCCCGCCGAGTTAGGTTGAACCAGGGTCTCTCGACCAGTTCTGTTATAATATACAAATAATTCATTTGAAAGTCAATAGGCAAATGAACAAAAAAGCACTAACAAGCATTCGCGTTAGGGATAGTGACCCCTTGGGGACAAGACCCGCGTAGCGGGGCTTGGTTTTAGGCGGCGGGTGGCAAGCGAAGCGATGGCGGCCGCCCCTAAAATATAGCCCGACCGCACATATATGTGCGGGAACGCCCAAGAGATATCGGTTACGGTGGTCTCGACCACGCTGTGAGCCGTAGGCGACTCGTCATAACGAGTCGTCGGAGGCGAGAGTGAGGCGTAAGCCGAACGGTCATCATAGGGCCACGGGTGAAAACGTGAACATCTGCGTCCTCGATACCGAAGTGTACTCCAACACCGGTGGACAGGCTTCCAAGGCCACGAACCGTGGCGCAGTCGCCCTCTTCGCTGCCGCTGGTAAGCGCGCCGGCAAGAAGGACCTGGGCCTTATCGCCATGAGCTACAAGAACGTTTACGTCGGCCGTATCGCCCTCGGTGCAAACGACGCTCAGGCCCTGAAGGTCCTTCAGGAAGCAGAAGCTCACAATGGTCCGTCTCTGATCATCTGCTACTGCCCCTGCATCAACCACGGTTTCGATCTCAACAGCCAGCTTCAACACCAGAAGATGGCTGTGGATTCCGGTTACTGGACTCTGCTCCGTTACAACCCGGCTCTCGCCGCCGAAGGAAAGGCCCCGCTTATCCTCGACTCCAAGAAGCCGACGATCCCGGTCGCAGAATACATCTACACCGAAAACCGCTACAAGCAGCTCACCCGTAGCAATCCGGAAGTGGCCAAGAAGCTCGCCGACGACCTCCAGAAGGAAGTCGACGCCCGCTACGCATTCTATGACGCTATGTCCAAGGATACCGAAGGTCTGATTAGCCTGTAAGGTTAGGCGAAAGAACGCCGCGTCGCGGCTATAGACGAAAGACGAAAGATTGTCGCAAGACAAGATTTCGTCTTTCCTTTTTTTGGGAGTCATCCTGAACCCCCGCAGGGGTGAAGGATCCAGTCCTGGTTTCTTAGCTCATAGAGCTTAAGAATTGTAAGCCAATGAATTGGCAACAATTCTATACCACCTTCGGTGTCAGAATGACGAATGTGAAAACGCCCCGTCACGATGAGTGACGGGGTGTTTTGTTTTTCAAATCACACTATTTGTTTATGGGGCATTCTTTATCGAGAAAATTATCTTGTTGCAAATTTCTTCGTCAATGGAATCCGGATAGTAATGGAATTCAGCAAACCGAGTCGTAGCACGTCCAAAATCCCTTGAGTAGTTTCTTGCGGCCAAGACCTTTATTTTCTTTACTCCACGTTTATCTAGCGTATCTAACTTCCCTACCAACTTGTAATCAGACGACAAGGATTCCTTCTCCGAAAAAAGATGCGAATGCGGGGTTAGATAGTCATTCTTGTAATAAAGGATTACCCTGCCGCCAACATCCTTAATCAAGGCAAAACGGGACAACCTGTTTTCTTGCATTTCGACATGCAGATTATAGGGAATCCACAATTTTTCATATTTATCCTGAAAGACATACCCTTTCGATATGCCATTAGACGCAATACCAAGCAATGCGAGTCCCAAAGGGAAAAGAACTACGGCCAAGGCCCCAACAATTTGAAAAATTTTAGCCTTCATACGCCTCTAATCATAGAAAAAAATTCAAATTCTTGTCTCCAAGATTGATTAAGAACTCCCCTTTACAAACAAAACACCCCGTCACTCAAAAAGTGGCGGGGTGTTTTTGGTTCACATTAAACTAAAATTCAAACAACTTGTCAGGAAAGTCTCTCGAATGTCGTAATTTTAAGATTTCTGTGACAATCGTCGTTTCAACACCTTGTGCAGAAACATGGACGATCATTGTTTTCAAGTTGTTTTCAACATCATAGGAAAATTCGGTAAGTACAAAAAAAGACGGGTGATTGGACATCACTCGTCTTTTCTTAGGAGATCCCCGCCTTCTCCCCAAAGAGGATAACTCTACTATGGCAACGAATTGCATCGCAATTCTAGTTGCCAAGTATCGTATAGCGGGGATGACACCATACGCGGGGTACTACCCCGCCACCATTCCTACGACACGAGCATCATGGAGAACACCATGACGAACAGCGCGACGGTTTCACCGACGCCGAGCACCATCAGGTAGTTCACGAGGCCCTTGCCGGTTTCGCCGAGGGCGTTGCAGGCGTCCGCAGCGGACTTGCCTACGTACCAGGCAGAGGCCATCATGCCGATGCCACCGAAGATGCCGACACCCAGGTATGCAGCCCAGTTGGCCGGAGCCGCCTGGGACTTGTTCAGGATGTACATCATCAGGAGCATTCCGTAGATTGTCTGCGCAATGGGTGCGCCCACAAAGATGAGCAGCGTAAACAGCGCGTTCTTACCCTTGAGATACGCCTTCTTCCAGGCCCCGATGGCCGCCATGCCGGCAGTCCCGCAGCCCAGCGCAGAACCCACCGCGGCAAGGCCCAAGGCCGCCACCGCGCCGAGTTTCGCGAGCGTTAAAAGTTGAGCTTGATCCATACGTGTTACCTCGCTGGATTAAAGCACCATCATGGAGAACACGAGAACGAACAGGGCCACGGTTTCCACGATACCGAGCACCATCAGGTAGTTCACCATGCCCTTGCCGGTTTCACCGAGGGCATCGCAAGCCACAGCCGCGGACTTGCCCTGGTACCAGGCAGAAGCCATCATGCCAAGACCGCCGAAGATGCCGGCACCGAGGCAGCCGCCCCAGTTGGTAAAGCCGGATTCAGCAGCCTTGCTCAGGATGAAGTTCATGAGCAACATGCCATAAATCGTCTGGGAAATCGGGGCACCCACGAACACCAGGAGTGTGAAGAGGGCGGACTTGCCCTGGGCATAAGCCTTCTTCCACATGGTGATGGCGGACATACCAGCCGTTCCGCAACCAAGGGCGGAGCCCATTGCCGAAATGCCGAGAGCGGCAGCAGCACCCCTATAATGACCGAACAACCTTTGGTTGTTCTCTCGCCAGCACGACTCGCTTACGCTGAGTCGCTTTCTGGCTCACGGTAGCGAGAGTAACCATTGTATTCGGTTCCATTGTTTTTTCCTCATTAAGTAGCGGGAATCATCCCTTGGTTTAATTTTTCTGCTTGGCGAAGAGCGCGAACGCGAATCCGCTCCATTCCTGGCCAAGTCCATTTGAAAATTCGAGTGTATTCAGACGCACCGCGTGGACGGCAACGCCCATGACCGCAAGCGCGATGTTCAGGCCATGCACAAACAGCAGCAGGAAGGCAGCCCCGGCGATACCGACAGCGGAGCCGAACAGCGGCGAAAGCATGTCGTTGAACGCTTCGGCGATGGCCGCACCGGACATGCCCACGGCAAACAGACGGATGTAACTGATCACGTCGGTAAAGCTGTTCACCACGTCGAGCACGAGCATCGGGATGCTGATGAAGTCCTGCTTGAGCCTCTTGGGCGGCACGGTAAAGAGCACCAAAAGAACGGCTTCCACGATGAACATCGGGATGACGAACTTCGGCATGTCGATACCGAGCACCATCTGGCAGGCCAGGAAGAACATCACCCAGCAGCCGATAAGCCAGCCCACCTGCGCCATGAACGTGGAGTCCTTGCGCTTGATGCGCACGCAGACGTTCCACACGTGAGCGATACTCAGGTGGACCACGGCGATGCAGAAGCAGAACAGCTGGATATGCTGCATCTGGGAGGCACCCGCCGCCTTCGGCACGAAGCTTTCGGGCAAGACAGTGATCGACTGGGCGAAGGCCTTGTAGGCTTCGAACTTCGCCGGGTCAGTCGGGGCGCTAGTGCGGATCCAGAGCATCGCGTTCTTCAGCGGTTCAGGCAACCAGCCGTAGTTGGTGATGTCCAGGTAATACGTCTTCTTTATTTGGGCGTTCCCCACACTGTCGTGTGGGTCGGGCTATATTCTGGGGGCAATCGGCTTCGCTTACGCTTGCCGCTCACCTCCCAGAACCAAGCCCCGCTGCGCGGGTCTTGTCCCCAAGGGGTCACTATCCCTAACGCTGCGGGGGTTCCCCCCGCTCCCCCTCGCAACACAGGGCACGGCCTACTCGGCCACGCCCTGTAAAACAAAAAAACTCCAGCCTGATTTCATTCAGGCTGGAGCATCGTTATTTATGTAATGTATCTTGTTACTATGCGGCATTTTCCTCTTCCTTCGTTTCGGTGGGGAAATCTACCACGGTCGTCTCGGGAGACTCGGTCGTATTCTTCCCTTTTCCCTTGCGAAGTTTCAGGTGCACCTTCTTCTGGTCGATGTGGCTGTTCACGGCGTTGATGAACTGGATGCAGCCTTCGTCCTTGTCGAGGGTGGCCTTGCCGATAGCAAGCGTCGTCACGATTCCGAATCCTTCGAGGCAGCGTTCGCGATACACCTTGTTGGCGTCGGCCACCTTCGAAGCGATTTCCTTGTTGCGGTTCTGCACCGCCGTCAGGTATTCGTTGTGCTTGCTTTCGAGGTTTTCGAGCCAGGGCTTGAATCCGCAGGCGCTCAACTTGTCATCACCAATTTCCTTGAGGGTATTGATGAGGTTCGTGAAAGTACCCGTGGACTGGTCCTGATTCAGCCTCGTGGGGTCGGCGTTCTCGGCAAAGATCTTGCGGAGACGTTCTCCCGTGGCAACCACGCCGCTGTCGGCAAGCGACTTGAGGCTCTTCGCAAAGTTCCTGCAAGAGGAGTAGGCGGCATTGCGTTCGGAATCAAGGCGGCTGACAGCCCTTGCGGCAGATTCGTCGACAGACACTTCAATGAGGTTAGCGTATTCGGTTACAGAGGTGCGGTAGGCTTCGATGGACTTGCGAATCTCTTCGCTGGTGATGCTTGCAGTCTGCTCAACGAAGTACTTGTGGAGTCCCAGGAATTCTTCGTTGCGGAGTGTTCTGTAGTTGAGAGCGTGAATCTTCATCATGATTCTATCCTCGTTCTTGAAGGTTGTCGGTTTTTGTCTCAGGAACTCTTGCGTTCCCTTGTCTTCAAAGATACCGCCAAAATTTCAAAAGCGTATCACCCAAAATGCCCGTTTCCGACGAAAAAACAAAAATTAAGGACAAAGTGTAATTGAGTACAAACTAACTAAAAACTTTGTCTGGGTTGCATTATTTTTTGTAAAAGTTGTGTCACGGCGATGTGTAGATTCTACACAGTCCTACACGCCGTTCCCACTGAAGCCGAGAGAATCTTCCAGCCAGGTGTCTGTCCGCTGCACCGAAAGGCGACTTTTCATCGCTTTTCTGCCCGCCGAATACTGCGCCCACCTCACGGCGAGCGCAGAGAGCCGTCCGAGATGCCGCATAAGGGTCCACAGCGGTCCCGGCAGGTTCCGGCGCAGCACATCATCCTCGAAACTTGCGTAGTGGCTTGCGCTGCCGGGGTCGCCCTGCCTTGCGGCGCGCCCGAACAACTGCCGGTCGATTCTGGACGACGGGTTACATTCCGTGGCAATCACGTGCAGTCCGCCAAGTTTCTTTACCTTGTCCGGTATCTTGATATCCGTGCCGCGCCCGGCCATGTTTGTAGCGACAGTTATCGCGCCCAGGCGTCCGGCACGCTCGACAATCGCGGCCTCGTCGTCGCTACGCACGGCGTTTATAACGCGGCATTCAAGCCCGAGAGCCGTCACCATTTCGGCCAGCGTTTCGCTTTCGTCAATATCCTTCGTCCCAATAAGCACGGGGCGGCCCGTCGCATGGACATTCATCACTTCGCGGACTATGGCGACACGCTTGCTTTCCTTTGTAGAGAAAATCCTGAGCATAGAGATCTTGCGAAGACAGCGGCGATGGTTCGGGACGCAGAGGACCGGGGACCCGTAAATAGTCCAGAATTCACCGAGGGCCTCCTTACCGGTCCCCGTCATACCCGAGAAATTCTTGTACAGCCTAAAGAATCGCTGGAAACTCATTCGGGCCTCAGTTTCCTTGAGCCCCGAAAGTTCCAGCCCTTCCTTCAGTTCTATCATCTGGTGAAGCCCGCCGTTCCACGAACGCATGGGCATCTTGCGGCCCGTAGATTCATCTACAATTACAATCTTGCCCTCTTCCACGACATACTGGCGACCGGCTACAAAAAGGTACCGCGCCGTCAGCGCCTGCCGAATCAGGTCCTTCAGGAATGCAGCCTTTGAAAAGCCGCTCGACGCGGGGCCTTCGAGCCATTCGTCCATGTCCGTCAAGAAATGGATTGTGCGCAGCTTGCCATCGACAAGGAAGTCGATTCCTTCCTGCAACTTACCCGAAAGCTCATAGGCCTGCCTGCAGCTTTCGTTAAAGCCCTCGTTCTTGTTTTCCCTAGAAATAATCAACGGGGTCACGGCCTCGTCAATCAACACGTTATCAGCCTCATCGACAATGGCGGTGCATAGCCCCCGCTGCACCACACCCCTGCCGAACTCCCCGCCCTGCAGGCTGAAGCGGTCCAGGAGCCGCTTCGAAAAGTTCTGCATCTTCCCCATAGCGATACGGTCCCGCAAGAAGTCGGCCAGCACTTCCTTCGCCGTAGAGTAGGTAATCGCGGCGGCATAGCCCGCCCTCCGTTCTTCCGGCTTCATCGCACCGGTCACGGCTCCCACAGTAAGGCCACAATAGTCAAACAGCGGCTTCATTATCTGCGCGTCGCGGCTTGCCAGGTAATCATTGGCGGTTATCACATGGCACGGCATACCCGACAAGCCGCGCACCGCTGCACACATGGCGGCGGTAATCGTCTTGCCCTCGCCGGTGGACATCTCGGCGATATAGCCACGATAAAGGCAAAGGGCTCCCGCAATCTGCTCCACATAGGGCCTATACCCCATCGTCCGGAAAGCGGCCTCCTGCATCAACGCGAATGCCTCGCAAAGGGTCGAGTCATTGACAGGACGCTTGAGCAGGGCGGCAAGCCCTTCTATCCGCCCTTTCAGCTCGGCGTCAGACTTTTCCGAAAGACTGCGGCCAAGGCTGTCTATTTTCCGTGCGGTCCGCAGAATACGCCTGATAACGGAACGACGACTCTTGAAACGGCCGACCAGCCTGAAAACAAAGGCGTCGATACCCACGGGAATCTTCTCCACGCGTTTCAACGAAGTAAGCCTGTAGTCGCCAGTCAAGTCCATCACATCTTATAATACTTTTGCAACGCCTGCCGTACCTTGCGTATCCCCTGGACGGCCAAGGGAGCATAGCCAAGCTGAATACGAATCTTGCCCGTCCTTCCGTGCAAGCGGCGAACGTCCATCGAATCGGGCATCTCGGCCCTTACAAGGTAAACGGGTTCCGCCGTCTGTTCCGAATACCCGTCGCTCTTCGTCTCGACTTCCCCACCCCCGAGCCAACCCAGCGCATTCGAGGGCAAGCGGTCTTGCGCACTGGGGATAGCCATGGCAGAGACAACCTTCAATTCCTTAAATACATCGCCGTGCAAGCGCACCGACGCGCGAACGGGCTTGTCCGTAAACAACCTTGCGCCATCTTCCTGGTTTACCACTGCCAAAAAATCGAACGCGGTCGTATCCAGCAAGATGCCCAGCGAATCGCCCTTGCCTACCCAGCGCCCCTGATAGTCCTCGATGCCGGGCGCACTCCAGATTCCGTCCATCCCGGCAACCAGGGCAAGTTCCTTCTCGCTCCTTTCGAGTTCCTCGAGTTCCTGCTTCAATACCGAAAGTCGCTTTTCGAGCGGGTGCATGTCCTCGGGGGCCTCGTTCAGTGCACGGTAATACATCTGCCGCGCTTCCTGTATTTCGGAGCGCTTGGCCTCGGCGGCATACTTGATTTCCAGATTCTCCAGGAGCACGAGCGTGTCGCCCTTCCTTACCGCACTGTAGCTTTCGCGGTATAGCCTGGTGGCAAAGCCGCCCTCGTTCGCTATGGTGTTCTCGTAATGGCGGGCTTCCAGTACGCCCGGGGCCGTAAACGTATCGGGAACGGGCAAGTAGAACAGCGCCGCAAACAGCAGGGCAAAAAAAGCTACCGTCAAGACTGCCGCACGGTTGCGGACTTGCGAAAGCCCCGGCCCCCAGAAAACATACCTGAAAAACTTGCCTACCGGAATAACCACCATGGTAAGGCAAAGCAGCACACCCATGACAAACGAAAGTATCAGGTAATGCGCCGATATGGCGACGATGAACCCCGCAAAGAGGAAAAACCTGTAGACAGCGCTGGATATCCCGTAAACCGTGTATATCAGCTTCTCGCCCGCCCTGAAGGCGACCGGTTCGGCGTCGCGCTTACGGAAGGCATATCGTTCCAGAAGGTACTGCAGGTGCCGTACGGAATGCTGTTGCAGGTTCGGCATGTCCAGCAGGTCGGTCAATATGTAGTAGCCGTCAAAGCGCATGAGCGGGTTCACATTGAACAGCACCGTAGAGACCGAGCAGATAATGAACACGTTGTAGCAGAGCGCACGGGCCGTGCCGCCGCCCAGGTTCGCCCAGAGTATGAGCGCCACCGAGGCTATAAAGAACTCGAAGAGCATTCCCGCGGCCCCCACAAAGGCACGGTGCCGCTTCTTGCGGAAAGACCAGCTCGCCGTGGCATCCACATACGGCAGCGGCGCAAGGAGCATGAACATCACGCCCAGTGTGTGGACCTCGCCGCCATATTTCTTGACGACGCTCGCATGCCCGAACTCGTGGAACAGCTTCACGAACACGGTGCACACGTACACCCAGCCAATGTTCGACGGAGCAAGGAAACCTGCGCTCTGGTCCTTGAGTGCGTCGAAGTTCTCGACACCGTACTTGACGGCGACAATGACCGTCGCAAGCCACACCAGCATCATCGGCGTACTGAGCAGGATGCGGATCAGCCACCGCAAACGGTTCAGGAGCGGGTCGGGGTCGAATACCGGTATTCGCAGGAAAAAGATGTTCAGCAAGGTGGACTTGACCTTCTTGCGGGTCTTTTTCTTGTCGCGGTCGAAAAGTTTTGTGCCATCTTCCACGCCGTCATAAAGCAGCATGTTCGCCTGGTAAAGCTGCGCAAGCATCTCGATGACTTCGCCCTGGCCGGGGATGTCGCCCTCGCCGCTTTCCAGCATGCTGTTCCAAATCTCGCCCACGGTCCTACTCACGGAAAGTCGAGAAACAAAGGAATAGGCCCCCTGCGGCAGACGAAAATACTGGTTGGTGAACGGCTCGTAGAGCACATACCACAACACGCCCCGATATATCTGGCGGTGAATACGGACGCTCGAACGGAGAGCTATACGGCTCCCCGCAAGGCGGTACCACGATTCGTGGAAAATCTTGCGCTGTTTATCGAGAGGCATAGTTTTCCCGTGCCAGACGCTACTGCGCGATGGATACTACCACTACGGTGTCTTCTTCCGCTCTGAAATAGATCTCGAAACAACCGTTTTCGCCATTCGGCTGGTCCGGCACATCCACCGAGTACCACCACGTGCTCGGAATATCCAGGTGCAGCGGTCCGGTAGCAGTTTCAAGGTCAACATCGATAGCCGGGAACCGGCCCTGACTTCCGATAAAGATAAGTTTAAGGTTGGGGACATAGTTTGTGTCACGGTAGAACTCGTGGAAAACGACCTTCACAGTTTCACCGGCAGTAAGGAACAGCGGAGTTTGCATGTCGTACGACTCTATGGTCGTTATGCTAGGTTCATCGCCCTGTCCGTTGCCGGTTTCGCCATTCCCGG
>DJXN01000006.1:0-150882 GCA_002449765.1 Fibrobacter sp. UBA7003 | reverse complement strand
TGCCGGTTTCGCCATTCCCGGTTTCGCCATCCAGGGGCTGAGTATTGTTGTCGTCGGGCTCCGTCTGGTTATTGCCATCGTCCGGTGCCGTTTCAGAACCGGCAAATTCGATGTCCGGGACTTCGAATCCAGTTGCAGTCAGATTTCCGTTGAACACGAGGTTCTTGGACGATTCGTCATACACGTGGTCGCCCGTGTCGCCAGCAGTCTCAAGGGCTATGCCCTCGATACGCCCCTGCCGTACCTGGTCTTGCATCTCGTTTACGCTCATACCGGTGTCGCCATCGACGAAACGCCGCCTCTGTGCCTTGGTATAGTCGTTGTCCTCAAGGACAATCTCGACATTCTGGCTGAACACGCCGACAGGATTGTTGTGCTCCACCTTAAGCGATGCCCTGTCACCAATAACCACGTCGTCACCAGCACCGGAATAGACTTCGTCAATTCCTTCACCACCTATGACGACATCGCGGTCCTTGCCAGTCACAATCGTATCGCCAGCACCCTTCGCTACATTGTCATCAGTCATTGCAACCGATTCCGATGTAATCACCCTGTTCCTGTAGTCGACGATGTTCTCGTCACCCGCGAACGGGATGTCCAAATCAAAGTGCAATCTGGCCTCGTCACCAAAAACAAGGTCCTTGTCGTGGTCGCCACCAACTTCGATAGCCTCGGTCGGCAGAGAGCTCTTCACAATCTGCACACCGCTAAATACGGGAATATTGTTCCACTTCGCATCTCCCATGGTGGAATCATAACGACTAATGCTTACCGTAAGCGAACTAGCCTTCACATTGCGGAACACAACATAGTTGCCAATCATCGTAACATTCGGTGTTATGCCAGATGCAAGAGCCCCCTTCTGATAGCTGGTACAGGTGACCTGCTTGTATTCCCCATCGAAACAGTCGCCCATCCAGTCGTTAAGGAAGTAGGTCTGGCCGTTGCTACCCGTAATCTTGAAAATATAGTCGTAACCGTCGCGCTCGTTGTCGATTCCGCTTATGTAAACATAGACATCGCGTGGATCGCTCTCGCTTGCGGGTATGTTGGAGAGTTCAAGCGTAAGCGTGTCATGGGCCTGACCGCAGACATAGGTCTTGAACATTTTATTGTTGCCGGTGTCAGCATCCATGGACGCGTTAACCTTTTCTGTCGGGGCGTCGTTATTGCCGTTGATATGGTAACGGAAATGCACGTCCGTCGGGTCCTGTCCGAATTCCCTCTGCTGCGAGCCGGCCTGGTAAACATTGTGCCAGTTCGAATCGACAACGACACCGGCAGACTCGCCCTGTCGCATAAGCAGGCTTTCCGGCGTGGAGATATCCACGAAGTTGAGCGACACGACATCAACCCCATCAAGGGTCCCATCAGCGGTGGGAGTCGCAGAAGCATCAATCTTGTCGACACCGAGGCCGCCCACCACCGTATCATCACCGTCGCCAGTCAAAATGGTGTCGTCATAGGTGGCAGACATGTCAGTCGAAATGACGGATTCCGCGGTCGTTATCGTGGATGCCGTAGTGGCGGCGTCATCGCGGTCGGTGAACAGCATCTTGGCATTGTCGCCAAAAACCACGTCATTGTCATTGATACCGTAATGTTCGTCACCGTAAGTGTTGATTTGGTCATTGCCTGTCCCGCCCACGACGATATCGTCGCCACCGGATGTCCTGACGGTATCGTTTCCGCCATAGGCAATATCTGTCGATGCAGCCACGTCCTGCTTGTGGTGGCGACCGCGCACCTGTATGCCCGCAATGCCAGCACGGTCCTTGCCGTTCTGACCGTTGCTGGGGTCGCCATCGGTAATCTCGACATGGAACCGGTCTCCACTGATGCCCTTGAATATAACGCAGTTGGCATATACCGGGTTACCCGCGATATCCCTTGCGTTCCTGGCCTGTTCGGCAGTCGTAGCCGTGGCGACAATCCAGTTGCCGTTGAACGTATTCGACTCAGGGTCATTCACAAAGTAGCACCCGGCTACATCGCTGTGGGACACTCCATTTTTGTCCACATAGTCGCGGTAGAGAGTAACCATGCGGACACTGTCGGGTGACCAGGAATTTTCACGGACCATATCAAGGTAAACAACCACGTCATAATCCGTAAAGTATTGCGAGAGGCCGTCAACCTGTACAAGCAGCTTGGTCTGGTCGTTGTTGCGGCTCGTATCCAGTCCGCTCTTCATCAGGTTTACGTCGCCCGGGTCGGAACCGTGAACCATATTGCTCTGGTCGTAGCCGTGCAAACGTATCTGTTGCCCCGTGGTCGTGTCAATGCGGTGGGCCTCGGTTGCGCCGTACGTTACGCTCACGGCACTAGCACGAGAGCCGTTGTCGAACAGCACAATTTCGTCATCCTCGTTACCATAGGTGCCCGCCTCGATGCCGGAGGGGTTCTTGATATTGTTCCAGTTGCCAACGCGATAGTCCGCATGCTCGGTAACATCCACGAACTCGCCCGTGGTTTCATCCATTTGGCTGAAGGTGTAGTCAGCAACGGCACCGGCCTGCTCGTTTGCGGCAACACCCGTCTGGGCAGGCCCCTGGAAGTTGAAACTGAGGGTCGATTCATCGTAAATGGTAGGGATGTTTTGGAATTCGTCCAACTGGTTCTGCGCCTCGGAAGCATTGCCGCGGAATGTCGCATAGGCGTTGTCGCCAAAGACGACATCCTTACCGGTCCCGGTGTCAATCGTATCGTTATCGAGACCGCCCATTACCACGTTGTCACCGTCACCGGCGTCTATCCGGTCCTTGCCCGCACTACTCTTGAGAGCGGCATTTTCGCCCTCGCCTTCAAGCACAGGAATGTCGTGCCCTTCGTTCGTCACAAGGAGAGCGTTGCGGTTGAGATCCATGACGACCTTGCCGCCATCGCCCACGATGGTATCGTTTCCGGCCCCCGTGTGAATGACATCGTGCGTTGTTCCGCCAAGCACGACGTTCGCACCGTCACCCGTGGTAATGAAATCCTCGCCACCGAGTTCATCGCTCGTCGTTTCGAGAACCTGACGCTTTTCGAATACTTCGAGCTTACCGCCATCACCTGCAGCAATGTTATCTGCGCCCGTAATGCGGATATCATCGCCAGCGAAGCCGCCCATCGCAATATTCTTGCCGCCACTGATGGAGATGTTGTCCACACCACCGATGTCATCGGAGGTCGTCTCAACGATATGCAAGCCCTTACCCACGGAATCACCGTACACGGCATTTTCAAGGTTGCCAGCGTCGTACTGCACAGAGCCACTATCGCCAAGCACCACGTTCATATTTCCCGAAACCGAGAGCACATCGCCCTTTGCACCACCAATCACGTTACTGTCCGTACCGCCGAGAGTAATCATGTCAATATCGCCAATATCATCGGCGACCGACCGGACATTCGTAGCGTTACGACGTATGCCATCGGTCTGCTTGTCAAGCTTGCCACTGGCATCCTTCGCAATAGTCGTGTGAATGGTTTCGGGTTCATCATCAATAAGCTCGTAACCGAGCCTGGTTGTAAATTCATCAGCCTTCGTAAGGCTAGCGTACTCAACCACACCCATGTCACCGAAGGCAATACCACCCTGACTCACATTGATATAGTCAGCACCCTTGCCACCGAAAAGCACCATGTCATTACGCGTAACATTGGGATTGACACCAAAAATTTGGTCGTTGCCGCTTTCGGCGTTCACGACGAGCTGGCCGTCACCCACGTAACCATAACCGAACGAGAAACTCTTAATGTAGATGGAATCATCTGATGGGAGCGTGAATGCGCGATCCGTGCGGAAACTCGAGGATGTGAGCGACCCAGCCACGACTAGCCTACGCTGGGTAGTACCATCGCTGAGTTTTGCATCTACATAGATTGACTTACCCGCTTCGGTAGCGGCAGTAACGCTTGCTTCGATTGTCGCGGCGTATTCGTCCTTAATCGTGTAGTTATACGCGAAACCATCCATTACGACGGTTTCTTCGGTATCGGACTCTTCAGCTTCAGTAGCAGGCGATTCGTCGGTTTCTTCTTCATCCAAATCAACCACAACGCTCTCCGCGATGACGGTAGAGGCCACATCTTCCTTGTAGCTGTTGACATTGATGATGTCATCGAACTTTGCCTGAATGAACGTGAACCCAGCAATACTTTCACCGTCGCGAAGGATAAAGTCATCCTTGACATCAAAACCCGAGATGCTGTCAAACACACCGACAATCTCGCGGCGCTGAGTGCCCACGACTTCTGTTTCACCATTCTCTGTCTTGACGATTTCGGCATCCACGTAATAGATTCTGGTATCTTCCGCGGTCTTTTCGAACGTTACTCCCGTATCGACAGCTATGTCATAATGGAAAAGTCCTGCGGCAGAAACACTAGAGGCGCTGAAAGTAGCAGTCCCGATTACCTCGCCAACCGTATTACTCTTTGCGGAATTGATATCACCCGTATTCACGACCGTGAATGTCTGGAAGCCGTCTTCGCGGTGCAGCGTCTTGGAAATATCGACTGTATCGGAACCCGTGCCAAGGTTGTATTCGCCGAACTCGAAATCCGAAACAGAAATACCACGTTTACCAATTTCAGTATGCGTGAAGCGCAACGCGTTCGGGTCCTTGTTCATGGAGCCTTCCGTTTCGCTTACATTCTTAAAGAAACTCAGGACATTTTCGGCATCCATGCCAACCAAGCCAAGTTCCGCCGCGATTTGGGCAACCTCTTCGCCGGTATAAGTCTTGGTGGGGTCGAAATTCATTTCAGCGAGCTTGGTGGCAAAGGCTTCAAATGTACTATTTGCATCCCTCGAAGCAGCCTGGTTATTCACGAAAATACGATCAACGCAGGTCTTTTCATCCACAAAGAGGTAATCCTTGGGCGTAGAGAACAACACCATCGAATTGGCAGCATCGAAACCAACGACAGCCTTGTTCAAGGTAAGCACAATATTGCCTTCGGAGAGCTTGCATTCGTTTATCCGGAACCATTCCGATTCCTTCGCGTTTTCATTTTCGCCAACTTTGATGCCATTCTCGCTGTCATTGGCGACAAAACGCACCGTCTTTCCTTTATACTTACCTTCTTCGAATTTGTAGCCTTCTGCATCGGCCTCGGGATCAATAGCGGTGAGAGCAACGGTCAATGTTTTGGCATCAAGGTTCCCAATCGCCTTCAAGGCATCAGAAGGATACTCGTTCTTCTCGTTGTACTTGCTCGCGACAATATATTTAAGTTCCGCCTGTTCAGACGCGACACCCACCTGTTCCGATTCATCGTCGGGTTCTATCCTATGGTTGTACCTGAGGAGCGACGGAGAATCCGTCGAAATATCCATGCTGCTACCTTCGCCATAGGCATATACAGCACCATCAATGTCGCCAATGAGGTTATCCCCTTCCATAACCGTTGTCACGCCATAGGTTTCAGAAACATCGTCGGCCTTAGCAGTAACAGTAATGTTGAACGATTTAATCTTAGACGTAAATGTCAATATGACATATTTGCTGTTAGCGCTGTCTTTGGCAATGAAATCATCGCTCTTGAAATCGCTGTTTTCGGCAACAAGGGCGGCAAGGACTTCTTCAGGGATAACCGCACCGATCGTGAGCTGCTGGGTAGGATCTTCACCCATATCGCGGACAGCGTCTATCGCAGATATCCTGACAGTCAGGGTTTCGCCTTCGGCGATATCCTTATTGCAGGTTACCGCATACGTCACAGAATTCGGCTCATTTTCGCCTTCTGTTTCCACCAACATAGAAGAGTGTTCGGCTATAGAAATAGCTGGGACAGACACTTGCTGGGTTTCGCTAGCGACTGCTTCACTCGGGATTGTGCCCGTAGGCGTTGAAGTCGTACCCGATGCTGCGACGCCAGCGGATGCAGCCGGCGCACTGGTCTTGAGGCTCACACTAAGGGTGCCGTGCAACGTCATAAGGCGCTTGTTACCGCTGTTGAAGAACACTATGGTGTTCCCTTCAAGCCTATAGTATACGCCCTCAAGCGCAGTCACGCCAGCGGGTCTCACCGCACCTTCAGCCAGGACAGTTTTTTGGGAACCAGCTTCATCTGTGAACTGGACATCAAGCTGACTCAAGTCATCGTAAACAAGCGTCGCTTTTGCCCCATCAATTCGCATATTCGAACCGCGGAACAAGACCATAATCTTTTTACCGATATACGTGGTGGTCTTTATGTTAAGCGTATCGATATCAACCGAATAGTCGGCACCTAAGGTCAAAGCATTATTTACACCTGCAGCATAAACAGCCGCGACCTTACTCCCAAGGCCCTTCGGGAGCGAAACACTTGCAGAGCCCGAAAACTCTTCGGCATAGGTCAGCAAATTAATCGTGTCGCGCACACCAGAATCCGAAACCACCTTGACAGGGGCAACGGTCATCGACTTCGAGAGTTCCTTGACAACCTCACCAGCTGCATTAACTTGCGCGCTGGAGATGGAGATGGACTTGCTCGCCTCGCTTTCCACAAACAGATCATTCAAGGCGAATACGCTAATTTCCACACTAGTGTGAGAGGCATCAAGGTAGAGGTCGATGGTTTCTCCGTAGCCAGAAACGCAATTGGAGTCAGAGCCTTCGATGACGGCACCCGTAGAATCAAACTTGACCGTACCATTGTACAATTTCGAGCCAACACAAGCTGCAATCAAAAGTCCGCGATCGCCACGCATAAAGTCATTTGAGGAAACCATCGGCGCCATAAGTTGCACCTTGACAGTCTCTCCTTCAGCGATATTCGATGCACGAAGGTAGAATGTTTTCGCGGAACCTTCCGAAATAGAAATTTGCGGGTCGGTAATTGTTTGGGCGTCGCCCGAAATGAATACCGCAGGTGTATTCAAGGACGTGTCGATAACAACAAACTTGTCGGAATGGGATTCAAGGACCTTCTCATCCTTGCCCTCTTCAGCGGGTTTGAAGACTTCGTACTTCACAAAGCATGACTGTCCATCGGTTTCCGCGCTATACAGGGTCATGGATTCCTGGAGGCCGCCCGCGACAACAGTATCGTTGCCCTTGCCGCCATTGATGATGGTCGCGTCATTCGCATTGGAGCTCACCACGTCAAAGATGTCATCCCCGGCGCCCGCGTCGAACGTTGTCTTTTCGACACCGGCCGCCTTAACACCCACCACGTTGCTCAACACGCCTTCCTTGGAAACGACAATACTATCATCGCCATTCGTGCCGCCAATCAGCAGCGAATCATTACCGTCGCCACCGTCAATGGAAACGGGCCCCTTCTTGATGGCGACAAGCTTCGGGGTTTTAACTCCGTCAGGGCCTTCAACCATATTATCCGGGTCTTCCACGCTATAGCTTGCAATGACAAAAGCGTCGTCTCCCTTGCCACCGGCCATATTTAGACGGCCCTTGTTGCCCAGCGTAAGCAGGAAATCTTCATCAAGGCCTCCATCCACATTGAGCGTTGTATTATCGGTAACGCCATCGCTCAGGTACTTCTCTTCGGAGGTCTTCACTGTATCAAAGGCATCATTCACGGTAACAACCGCAGAAGATTGGTCGTTGCGTTCCGAGTTGTAGAGTTGGCCCACTTGGATAGTATCCGAACCTGCACCACCATCCACATTCGTGACCTTCGCCGTACCGTCAATCCTAATCGTGTCCTTTCCGCCGTTGCCGTTCAGGTTCACGACATCCATCGCATTTGTAAAATTGACGCGTTCAATGTTCGTATTCTTCGAAAGATCATCGGCGGTCTTCTGCTCGCCCTCCAGTTGATTCAAAGTATCGGGCAGCAGAGCAACGAAACCAAGTTTATGCGTTTTGTTCATGCGCATAAGCAAATCGTCGTCGACCTCGGTCCCCTCGACCGTCAGAGAATCAGAACCATTCACACCGGAATCAGTAACGTTTGCGTAGCTTGTCACGCTTTCGCCCATGAGGTTCACGATAATCTTGTCGCTACCGTCCTGGCCATCCACGAAGTCCATGCCCGGACCGGTAACAATCTTGTCGTTGCCAGATTCCGTAGTCGTACTCTTAGCATTGGTATAAAGCTTTTTGCCAATCCCGAGGTTATCACCAAACGCCAGCTTGTTATCGATGTATTCCTTGATGCCGGCAGGATCTGTCGGAGTAACGGAACCATCCGCCAGCGTTTCAAACCCTTCCTTTTCGCCATACGCAGTAAAGCCTTCATCACCGTAGAGACTATCGTTCCCAGCTCCGCCATCAATGATATCATCGCCAGCGCCGCCGTAAATCACATCGTTGTCGATACCACCATTAATGGTGTCATTGCCGCCGTCGCCATCGATAAGGTCGTTACCGATTCCGCCTTCAATGTAATCTGTTTCGCCATCATGTGCACCACCGTCACCGAAGATAAGGTCGTCGCCATCGTTGCCAGAAATGTAGTCGGTAGCGCGAGTCGTAGTGGTATCCGCTACGTATACCTTTTTCACGGCATCAAAGCCCAATATTGTGGTTAGATTTTCTTTATACTTATTTTTGTTTATTCCCCGACCTTTGTCTTCATCCAAATTAATGTCGAAGGACTTTGCATTGATTTTTTGGTCAGTCACATCGTATGCGGCCTTGAAGTCTTCGCTAAAGGATTCTGCTGTGAAGGGCGCCACAAAATTAAATAAAAATTCAGCACCGCTGTCCGCAAAGCGATCGCCGAAAATCATGTCCATGCCTTCGCCGCCGCTTATGTTATCACTGCCAGAGCCGCCAAGAATGCGATCGTTACCCTTACCACCATCAAGGGTATCTTCACCGGCAGCACCATCGATGTAGTCATGACCGCCGCCACCATAAATCGCGTCGTCACCGGCGCCGCCAATCAGAACATCATTGGCACCATCAAGGCTGATGTCCGTACGATCGATTGCCGCGCTGTTAGTCTTAACATCCCCAAATATTTTCGTATAATCATATGTCGTCTTATCGTTTCCATCCACGCTGGCCCAATTATCCGCACCATCAAACAAGGCTCGCCCGCCATCGCCAAAGATGAGGTCATTGCCTGTACCGCCGTTGATTTGGTCTATACCGGCACCACCGAATATGATGTCGCGGTTGGAACCGCCATAAATGGTATCCTGGCCAGCAACGTTTGCGTCCACATTCGCTTCGGCAACATACTTGTAACTCTTGTTACCTTTTTCCTCTTCCTTTTCCTCGATACGGGCCACACCCATATCGCCGAAGATGATGTTGAGGCCTGCGGCACCGATGATGGTATCGTTACCCGCACCACCCCAAATAATAACGGAATGGTCTCCATTGATTGTCAACCCGGAAAGGTCTATGAAATCGTCTCCGTCACCGCCATTGATTTCGATATTGCGATTGAAATTTCCAAATAAAGTAATTCTATCGTTTCCGGCACCAGCGTCAACCAATAATTTTCCGTCATTTTCTTTAATTGAGCCGTACTTTTTTTCTTTATCACTTTCTTTATATACAGATGAGTCATCAAGATAAAGATTCAGCGTTTCATCACCATCATCAAGAGACGGATTTATATCATCAGTCGCCACGCGGCTCGTAGAATTCGGGCCAATGTTCGCTACCACGTCGCCATTGGCTTCAGACGCCATGACAGGGGATGTTTTATGCGTGTACTCAAAACTGAATAGCGTTATGTCGTCCGTAATGTTCCATTCCTTCTTGGTGAGCCACAGGTCAACATACGCATACAGCTTCGCCGTAATCTTACCATTCACATCAAAGAACCCGAACAAGCCCTCTTCCTTGAACAAGGTCGCGATTTCGTTCAAGCGAATTTTGCCATCCTTGTTGGGGTCGTACAGGTTAAACCCGACATCGATACCGACGCCACCGCCAACACCAGCACTTACACCTGCATTGAGTTCTGCAGAAGCCTTTACACCGCCATAGAACGAAAGTTCATTGATGTCATTACCATTCTTGTCGAGGTCGTTCACGTAGAAGCCGTTCAGAAGTGAGCCGAAATCCTTGTAGCCGCCACCCACCCATTGGCGAATACCCAGAGTATCGTAGCCAAAGGCAAGGTCGATAGACGCATTGAACGAAACACCCAGGCGCACACCCAACGGTCCCCAGATACGGACAAAGGTATCCCAGTTGAAGTCAAACCTCAAAGCCGGCATATCGTATTCAACAAGAGGCACGTCATTACCCAGCAGCAACTGGAAGATTTTTGACGGTTCATCCCAAATGAACGTCCAATCGCTTTTGCCATCTTTTTCCGACTTATTGAAGCCATTTGCAGCCATCATAGAATTGGCTTGATTTGTGACGGATGCATCATTAGCTTTATCTGCATAGCTGCCTAAATCATCAAAAACCGTTCTATTAGATGTACTTCCTTTTAGGAAATCTTCTGAGATTTTATTACTTGTATCAAGACCAGAATCTCTATCAATTAAATTAAAATTGCCCAACTGCAACTTCAGGCTCTTTCCTTTCGCTACAGAAAGCTTCTTGCTCATTGCAATGAGATCCTTGATGGCATAGACCATGCTGTCATCGAACGATTCCGCATTACCGAATTTCTTCGCGAGGTCAAGTGGTGTAATTTCTATACCCAAATCGTCAAGAACTGGGAACGGCGTGGTGAGGAACTCGATAAGTGGTTCCAAAGGTTCCACCACCTTCTGGATTTTAGAAACAATGGGGCCCAATACGCCGCCAATAAACGAGCCCATATCAAATTCCAAATTCTGGAATCCAAGTCGTTGGATAGCATTATCAGTAAATTCTGATGCACTACCATATGCCCAACTGAACACAAACATTCCTGTAATGTTCGGGAACTTGGGCGTACTTTCATCCGAAATCTTGAGGTCACTAGCAATACCCACCATAAGGCCGAGATTGAGGTTCACGCTCGCATCGTAGCTGAACACAGGCATTGATATGGCTTGGGCAACATTGACGGTACTGAGATTCTTCAATTCACGGGCAGCATCAGCCCTAAGGGTTTCCAAGTACTCTTTTTTCTCGGATTCATTAGACTTGGCATCATAGGCAGCTTTCTCAGTTTCATCGAGCAAAAGCCCGTTGCCTACATCAGTACCCCCATTTTTTCCACCTAGGTCCACACCGAGCGAAAGTTTAATTTTCGCAGCATCAGCGTCAGAGGCGTCCAGTTCAAGCCCAAGGCCAGCCAGTTTGCCGATGATCTTGCCATTAAGGCTTGCCTGCGCAATCACATCGAGTTCGTTGCCATCATCAAAAATAAAGTAGAACCCATTCTCTTGTGAGACACCGAAACCGAACTGCAGGTTCCAATCAAGCGAAATGCTTACACCGCCATTGGTCTCGAGGCCTAGGCCTGGTAGCCCAAGGTTCAAATCGATATTACGGCCCAGCGAATAAACCTGCCCAAGGTTCAAGTACCACTCGGCAAAACCATCCCCAGAACGGTACCAGGTGCCTTGCTTTGAACGTTTCCAAAGGTCATTATTATCCACCGGGGGCAACAATGCGAAAGTTTCCTCATCAAAATAGCCAGAGAACAGAGAATCCAGTTTTTGAGCGAGAAGTTCGGCGGTAAGGCCAGTCGATTCATACAGGTAGTTCGAAAGCGGTTCCAGAACCTTCTTCTTGAGCACACTCAAGAAGTCAACTCCGTTCGAAAGGGCATCGCCAATAACCGGCATCGATTTCATGGTGCTGGCAAGGTTGCCGTTAAGGTTCCCCTCGAGCGAATCGAGCATGTTGTTGAGGGCGCCCACGACAAGCTTGATTTTTTCGAACCAGTCCATGGTACCAAAGTTGGAGTACTCGATAATCTTGTCGTACACACCAGAAATATCGGCAACTAAGGTGCCGGAATCGGGAGTTTCATCTTTGGGACCGGTATAAAGGTCGAAATCAAAGTTTGACTTGCTGGAGGATTCAGCTAAAGTCCCCTTTTCAATGATGATGGCCTTCGCATTCACATCGTTTCTCGCTGTCGTCAGGCTAGCAGCATCACCCGAACCATTGGCTGTTGCCAACCAGGCATTTTTAAAAACATCGAATATGGAAGTCAGGTCATTTTTCGCTTCATTTGCAGAATCGGGGCAATTTACAGAGCCGTCCCATTCGCCGAGCTTTATCTCGCCCATGTCCACGCCGCATACGCTCACCGGGAGTTTGCCTAATACTACCGCCGGGAGGGCGAAATTCAAAGGGATTGTGTCATCGCTATCTTCATTTTCCCAACTACTAATGGATAATCCCCCATAACCATACGATCCAAACAGTTCGGCTTTGCCGTACACATACGCCGTACTATCTTTCGCCCCCACAGTGATGAGGTTCTTGAGGAACGCGCCCGCGGCAGAATCGCTTAGGCCATCCACCCCGAGGTTGAAGCTGAGCTTATCGCCCAGAATTTCGACATTGGCGCCGAACTGGATAGCGTTTTCAAGCGAAAGATCTATGCTCGTAGAATTCAGGTTAATTTTTGCCCCCAAGGTAAACCAAAAGTTTCCTTGTACTTCAAGGGCAGCACTGCCATTTACTCCAACAGTTCCATTACCGAAGTTGAACTCGTAAGAATCCTTGAAACCCTTATCGATGTTGAAGTCAATGGCAAGCTGATACTTGGTAATCCCATCTTTCTCAACAGGGACAACATCAAGCCCTATCAAATCCTTCACAGCGCCGCTTGCACCCTCATAAGCAGTAAGCCCGAAATCTTCAAGCTGCGCCTTGAGCAGTTTCACCAGCTGCTGGAAGTTTGTCACCTTCTCCTGACGCAATTTGCTCACGATATCGCGAAGGTCATTGGCCACATTCACGAGGCCGCCCACCGACTTGTTGATGACGGGTATCTTCACATCATTCGTTTTCTTAGTAGTTTCAGCGATTCGGTCAACGACATTTTCCAAAACGGTAAATATCTGCTCAATGGAAATATTCTTCAGGTCCCCCACCATTTCTGAAAAGCCGTCATCTAGATCAAAACTAGACGTAACAGCATAGGGACCTACAGTGGTAGAAGAGGAATTAGGAACACCATCTACAGGTTTTCGCAACGATACATCGCCGTTTGCTACTTTATATGTTTTGTCGCCAATTGAGCTCCATGCCATTAGCTCAAACTTAGGTACATCCGCATCGGTTTCCTCTTCTGTATCGGCGGATGTCACATCGAATGTCATTTCATAGTCAAACCCGAGAATATTGCCTGTAATAGCATCCTTATCCGAAGAAGTCTCAGTGGCCGCAGAATCCTTCTTGAGATTCATTTCTGCAGAGACCCTAATACTGCCGTCAACAGCGGCATCTACACCCAAGAAGCCGACGCTCGCATTTGCGCTAGCCACATAGGTGGCAACGCTATCCTTCGTGGCCACAAAGTCCGACCCTTCAGCATTTACGGCACCTTTTGATACGATAATAACTTTGTACGTTTTTCCGGAAACTTCTTCCGACTCCACACCCAGTACACGATAATAGTCGGAGCCCACCATCAAGAGGCCGCCTTCATCAATCGGATACTGGGCAGATTCTTCAGAAAGGGTAATCTTATAGTTATCTCCAGACGCTACAGGATCCTTGAAGAAACTGATATCCGCGCCGATTTGGAACGTCGCATCTGCGCTCAACTTGATTTTAGCATCTTCTACAGATTCCAACGAGAAAAGCTTCGACCAGTCAGGTCCCGTAAGCGTGGCGCCCACAATCCTATACTCGCCTTTACCATCTGCACGGGCTTCGCCTGCCGAGAACCCCAGTCCTTGGAGTACCGTGCTGGCACCGATATTTTCCAATGAGAATGGATTGGCACTACGAAACTCCAGGTGGTCCATGGCCTTGCCTTCAGTATCGTTATAATACAGAGAAACGCCACTTTCATCCAATTCCTGATTAACAGCCGCTACGACATCGTATATAGTCGTAGAGTCATCAAGGGTTAGCTCTTCAGTGCCCTTCTTGAGGTCCTGGAAATCGATGGGATCATGACCCTTTATCTTAAAATCACCCTTCTCGGCGTCTAATGGAGTCCCCTCCAGGGTTACGGTCATATCCACATCGGTTGTAAACACAAGTTTGCTGTCGATGACCTGAACATCCTTGATTCCAGATACATAGGCATCCCTGATTGCATTTGCAAGGCTTGAAAGGTTATGACAGTTCTCGGTATTAACAATATACGTGTCCGAAGTCGTTGAAGCGCCCTCCGTTTTGGAAATGACCAACTGGGCAACGCTATTACTGATAGTCACATCTGTTCCAGAAACCGAAACGCCATATTTTGTTTTGCTAGCATCATTGGCATCCTCCACATCAAATGAAGTATACGTCAATACTGATTCCAAGATAGGATGATTTTTTCTAAAATCACTGAGGACATTATCTCTTTCCGTTGCTGTTTCGTATAAGGTATACACCATTTCGGTTGGGAAAAAGGTATCCTTTCCAATTAAAATACCAGCCTCGCCCAAGGTGGCTTTCGGCTTGATTTCACCGGAAATGCGCATATAGGTGACATTAGAACCCGCGGCATCGCAAAGTTCATAATAAAGTCCGCTGGGGTCGCCATTGTCGCCCTGCACATAATCTTGCAAACGTTTCGGGTCGCAACCAAACCGGATCGAGTATTTTTTAGTATCACTATTATATGTAAAATCCACTACATAGAGGCCCAAAGTGTTCATGATAGAACGACCGCTACCAACAACAGATCCCTTAATCTCCGAGAGCAGAATGCTGTCCGACTTTTGCAGCGAGAAGAACTCATTGAGCCGGCCCTTCAAATCTCTCTCCCACAGGATTTCCTTATAAAAATCCCCGCCCATAATCTCGGCCAAGTCTATTTCAATCTCGACAGGATTCCCTGCAGATTTCGGCGAAGCACTAGGATCTTGCTTGCTGACGTAGATTTTTATTTTTCCATCTTCCGAAACATTTTCTGCAAGGAAGGTCGTCTGCAGGTTCGAACTGGTAAGGCGAAGTTCCGAGAAGGCGTTTACATCTTTGCCACTTTTCAATTCAAATTTAAAATCACTAGTGATAAGCAGGCGGTCTTTTGAAGATGTCGCGAAAATTTTGACATTTTTGCCAGATGTCCCTTCAGGAATCACAGTCCATGTCGACGTGCCAGAAATCCCGTATTTCTCCTGGCCTTTGATGGTAGCAAGTTCCGATTTGTCATCCTTGTCGATGACATCGAATGCCAAATCATTATCCAAAGTATATTCCTGAGACGGAGTGTAAATTGCATAGGAACAACTTGCACTTTCTACATTTCCCGGCAATTTAGTATCTTTATCAATGGTTTCAGAGCTAAAGCGGATATTCAGGGTAAATCTCATACCGGCATTCCCGCTTGCCGTCACAAAGCCGTCCGTAGACACGCCCACCAGGCCGCCACTTTTCAATGTATTCTCAAAGTTCAGGTCAAAGACCTTGGCAAAGTTGAAGCCCAAATTAAATGTCAGTTTACAATGATCGAGGAGTGCAACTTCAGTAGCATCAGCAACTTCAGCCGCAACTTCCTCCTCGACATCGGATTCAATTTTCTGGACAAGCTCTTTACCATTTTTATCCATGAACTCTATATCAAGAAAGTCTAGAGATTTTTGGATTTCCATATCGGTCGATTTTAGGACAGTCTCTATTTGATTAAGGTCCTTCCCCAGAACAAAATGAGCCCAAGAGTAATTGAATACCTTCTGAAAATCCGCAAAATCGGCAAAGTTCTTTGTATAGGCTCCGTCCACATACTTCAGCAAACCAACCTTCACCAAAGAATCATCTATTTTGCCTAGACTGTCAAGACCCTTTTCACCGAACACGACTTTTTCGACTTTATCTACAATATTGACAATCGTATCTGTCGAACCGCCCAAGAAGTCCAGTTTCACATTCTTCTCGATCAAGCCACGGAGCGCCGTCTGCACGGTATCCAGGTAAATAGCGACCTGGTTCACCAAGGTATCACCCGTAAGGCTGGTATATTTTTTGATTGCTTCTGGGAAAATCCAGAAGTCTTCGCTAAAGTTGTACGAAATATTCTGGTCTGCTACCGGTCCAAAAATATCGATCGAGCCAGACTTGAGAGATAGTTGTCCACAGGATAATTCAAGCGTGCTTGTCACCTTTGAACCATTAGCGGAGTCAACTTTGATTTGGTACTTGGCTTTGAGATTTTCAATGGACGCCGTAAAAAGCCCTAAATCCAACTCCTTGGTCACCGATTCTTTTTTAGTAATTGAGGCTGTAAAGTCACCGACAGCAACAGACCCGAAACTCACCTTGCCTTCGGAACTGACATTTATGGTCACATCGAGCTCAATTGTCGCTTCCATGAGCAAATCTTCGAGTTCAATCAAGTTCAGATTGAGCTTTTCAAGGGTTCCCGAATTTGCAGTCAGGAAAAGCCTCAAGGTATTGTCTCCTGTCTTCAACCCAAGGGTATCGGTCGCACTTGTAAAGTCGGTGACGCCATCGAACACATTCACCAAAGAGCCAACATTTCC
The DNA here is from genome assembly GCA_002449765.1 of Fibrobacter sp. UBA7003. GTDB lineage: Bacteria > Fibrobacterota > Fibrobacteria > Fibrobacterales > Fibrobacteraceae > Fibrobacter. The sequence continues at coordinate 134,429 of DJXN01000006.1, read as the reverse complement.
TCCATTGAGCGTCGCTAGGCTTATTTGCTTTACATTTTCCTTCATTTCGTCGGCTTTGTCACCGACAAACTTTCCAAGCCACGAGGCCAGCTGGTTGATTTTTAGCTGGAAGGCATCCGTTTCCCCTTCGACTTTTTCAACGGCACCACCGAAGGCCATGGAAACTTTCGCCCAATAATTATCAAGTTCCGTTATCTTATCCAAGGCATTTTTCAATTCGCTTGCATGGGATTTCAGGAAGGGGAGCTTATCAAGTTCTATATTTTTCAGCGATCCGGCAAAATCCGCAAGAGTAAAGCTTTCATTTTTTACGATATCCGGAATTTTCAGTTCGAAATCCGTCCCAACCTTGGATATTTTAAGCATTTCCCCTTCTTTGAACATAAAGGGGAGACTATCTGCATTTGCAGGAGACAGGCTAAACTCCAAATCAACATCAACGGAAGCCGACGGGGTTTCCTGCTCCGCATTATAGCTGATTTTTAGATCCGGCGTGGAATCGTTATCTACTTCAGTTATCCCAAACCCGAGGAATTCTGCATTCAGGCCGAGGTTGGCAATCGAAACATCAAGGCTTTTTGCGGCAACGGTCGGTGAGCCAATATCGCTAACATTGTCCAGCATTGTACCAGATACATCCGCATCCAGCTCTATTTCGGCACTTATACTTGCATTGACGGCAAGGTTTGTTCCATCGCCAGTCAAATTGAAGATCTCACCTCCGGCGATAATCTCGAGGCTCCCAATTTCTTTAACTGTCTCAAGGTCATATTCCACGACAAGTTTTGAGTCTGTATAGTTAAACGTGAAATCTTTATATTCAGGGTGAGCATTAACGAAATCCTTTAAGTACTTCGTGGCAAAATCTTTGAGGCTTATTTGCGTTATAGCACTTTGTGTGCTTTCTGCCTGTGCAGCAATATTATCATTGAAATTATCTACTTCGCCCTTTATATAGGTTGAAGCCTCACCAAGAAGGTCCTGAAGAGTTCCTTTGGCGGTAGCGAGCGAATCCTCGACAAGATCCTTGATCGAATTGACGCCGTTATTTACCCTGTCTACAATATTAAGGTTATCCAGTTCCGTGTCAATCACGCAAAACGTATTGAACAAAGAAGTCGTTTCGTCAAATACTCTATCCGAAATTGTCTCGAATTGCGTAGAAAGGTTACTGAGATCGTCCACATCAATGACTGGGTCGGCGCTCATCATCAGGCGAGGTTCAAGAGCCTCAATACGGTAGTTGTTCTTGGTGGACTTCTTGACGGATTTCTTTATTTTTTTCATGTTCATTTTGTAATCTTACTTATAAATTTTATTTTGACTTAACACAACGGACGGAGACTCCATATGACTTATCATTTACACCCAAGCCAGCAAAAGCTGTTTGATGGATAGACGTATAGCTCGACCTTACCCTTGTAACATTAGTTTCATGTTCTAAGGGATACATCCAATAGGTCCCGTCATCTATATCTTTAAAAGATCCATCATTCTTTCTATACCCCGCACCCAAAAGGCTATACCCAGTGGTGTTGTAGCCGCCAAAACCCTGAGCACGAGCCCCTTTTATTCCATCTTCATTTCCATCAGCATTGAGAATGACAACGAGGTCGTCGTAAGTGAGCAGACGCCAGCCGTCGGGGCAAATTCCCTGATGATTCGGCTTAATGGAGTCGGCACAGCTCTTACTATTGCATTCGAACGGAAGGTTCATCATCTCCGCCCACTGGTAAAGGCCTCCATACTTATCGCACTTGGTGGTATCATTATCATAGCAATAGCGTTCAATCTTGGAGTCGTTGGTCTGGTCCTTATCACCATTTACCATTTCACCTATATTCAAATTTTCGGCCATCACCGTAACAGATGCGCCATCCTTGCCGTTAATCGTCAAATAGTAGTAACTACGTCCATTACGCTTATCAGAAAACTTCTGATAAGCGTTGCTATTCAAACTATCTGCCAAAAGAGGCCCTGCATGATTATAGGGAATATATTCGCTACTAGACACGGGTATCGAGGAACTGCTGGACTTTGCGCTGGAAGAGGACGCAGGATTCTCTGGTTTCGTCGAGGATGACGAGGTAAAAGAACTGCTTGATTTCACGCTCGATGAAGAAGACTTCGCAGAGTTGCTACTTGACTTCGCACTGGATGAGGACTCTGGATTCTCGGGCACAGCCGAGGATGACGATGCAAGAGAACTGTTCGACTTCGTGCCAGAAGACAAAGCATTGTCCTTTACGCTAGAGGAGGACTCAGCATCCTTCGCACTGGATCCCTTTTCTTCGCTTTTGCCTTCGACGCTCGAAGATGATTCGACATCGTCCGCTTCGCTAGAAACTTCCGGTTCAGGCTTTACAGGACTAGAGCTGTCATCGTCACAAGCCGAGAACGCAAGCATTGCAAAAGCAACAGCGCTCACCAAGCCAATTTTCTTAATCGTTTTCATTTCATACTCCTATTATTAAACTTTCGTGTTGCCCTTGCCGCCCAAGTTGTCCGGGTCTATGGAGAGCAGGGCTTGAATATCCGCAGCGCTCAGTGGTGCGGACTGTTGTATTTCAAGATTTTTCTGTGGGTTTATTATCAAGTCCCTGTTTACGGACTTGACTATTTCGCCGGAATCTTCTGCCACATAAAGCCCAGTCTCGGGGTTACGGACAAATTCCGTGTTGGCAAGCTGCTTGATGCTCGCCCTGGTCAAGAAGTCAGCGTCGTTCGGGGTCACATTGACGGGCTGTTCTATCTCGCCAATCACCGCCGGGGCCTCGATAACGGCTTCGGGCTGTTCAATGCCGCCCGGCAGCACGATGTCGCCCGGTGCGCCATCCATCATCTGTCGCCGTTCCAGCGACTCGATTATAAAGGGATTTTCTTTGTTCTCTTTCATTCTTACCAAAACTTTTATGTTCCCTCAAATAGTGAAACATTATTACGATCGGCCCAGTCTTTTAAATCAGAATAAAGGGCAGACTGTTTAAAAGACTCAATGTCGTAGCATTGAGGCAAAAATTCCTTCAAATGAGGAATAGTCGCTAAGCAATCTAATAAAGCAAGAAAATCATGCCCATTACAAACCAACGCGAAATCTTTTAAATCACAAACATCTTTAAGATTATCAAAATCGTTCCTATCTTGCTCCGTTCTTCCTTCAAAAAAGGAACTATCTAGCTCTACTAAAGCGCCCTGTTTAAGAACATGGGCTTTATCGTCTCTAAAACGACCTATTTTTAATTTCTTGTTGAATGAATAACCAAACTCTTTAATGTCATTAAAGATTCGATAACATCCTATAGCTCTAGCAAGCGGCTTGACGTTTTCAATTTTCTGTTCAATACCAGAATCTTTTTGTTTAAGTAACAAAACAACACCATTGGTCTTGAGCATTTGCATTTCAATATCACGCTGATCTGTCAAGAATACATTCTTTTTTAACGTATAAGCAGGCAAGAAGTCAATAGAATCTCTGTCTCTAATTCCTATAATTTTGTCGTAATTCTCGTGTAGTATAGTATCTACGATTTTTTCAACATTCTTACAGCTTTTTCTTTTTTTTATCGATGATGACCGAACATTTAAGCGGTCTGTTGAAAAGAATTTGCTATAAACCAAAACATCAGGTTCATCTTCAACAATAACCCACATCGCCCGCATATGCGAATTGATACTTTGGTGAATCGCACCTAAGGTGTCGCCAGGACGGTTTGCTTCCGTCACCTCTTGCAATGGAGCCTGAATCATTCCGCCTTCCTTGGTTGACTCTTTTCAAACAAGTCCTGCGACATATCCCATCTTTGTTCAAAGATGTTGGAATTATGGGTGCAGACAATGAATTGCAAATCGCTCCACTTACAAAGTTCCTTAATGACTTTGGGAAACTCAAGAATCCATGACATATGCATGGAATTTTCGGGTTCATCGACAAGAACTAAAGTATGTTCGCTAGATTCAAACAGCATTTTATAAACAAGCATCAAATACTGCCGTTCGCCAGACGACAAATCATCCAAATCGACAATCGTATTGTATTTGTCCGTCAGCTTAAACCGGAAACCATCTTTCTCGGATATTGAGATTTTCTTGTTGATAAACTCATATCGATTTACAAGTTCCACAAACTTTTCGATTTTATCAATTTCATGCTGAACAGAGCCGTTTTCTTCCAAAATTCTTTCAACAACTAAACCATACTTTTTTACATCGGTCAAGAATTCGGGATTTAATCCGAAACTGAGCATTTTATCAATCAAAGGGAATTTCAAACCTTCGATGGGTCCATTCACCGGGAATTCATTTTTGAGTTTGCTCTTTAGAAAATCTTCTATTTTATCAGAAAGAATCGACAGATACTTAATGAAAGAATCATTACAAGTTTTTACAGGAGTTTTTCGGTTCCTTTTAGGAAGATTTTTTTCAATGACTCGCGTTTCCGGAATGTACAAGATTTTCTTTTGCGAGAGTATCATCTCGACAGAGTGGTCCCCGCTCTTTTTCGGTGTGTAAAACTTACCATCACGCCCCTTTACAGAAATCTGCAATGGCTTTTGTCCTTCAAACAAAATGTCTAAACGAACATCAAGGTCATCCTGTTCATCGGAATCATCATTTTGTACAATCTGACATTCATCTTTTGTTATGCTTAGGCTTTTGCCATCTATTACACAATCAAAAGACTTAAACGGCAAAGCCGCCATAGTCTTCCAATCGGCACCATACAGAGCGACCAACAGTTTCAAAATTGTCGTTTTACCAAATCCATTCGGTCCCGTAATATACTTTACAGCAGGTCCGTTTTCATTGGTAAAGTCCAGTTCATAATTGAACTGATGCAACAAGCCTTTTACTGTCATTTTTTCAAGCATTGGGCGCTCCATACTTAGAGTTCAAGAGTTCCATTTTATTCTTATTCACGACAAGAATTCGTTCAAGCTCAACATTTTTATTTCCACGAGCGGTCACTGCAGACTTATAAGAAGGATAGTCATCGCCCTTGCTTCGATTATTTTTGCAATGAAGAGGTCTTTTGTTTACATCATCGTCGCCACCACCTAAAGCTTGCGGATAAATATGGTCAACTTCCCAGCCAAAATCGGCATCTGCATCGCCATATTTATCACGGGCAATCCATGCGCCGCAGGCATCCTTCCTGAACTTGGAAGGGTCATAGTCAGGCACAATTCGGCCTTTTTGCCAAATAGCATCAATTTCTTCTTCGGTCATAACCAAAACCTGTCGTCTAGCATAAAACCTTATCAATAAATTCTGTATTATTCAAATTAAAGTCAGCATCATATTCGTCTTCAACAACACGAGCAGCTTCGTCATCTAGAGATTCGGCAAAGTCCTTAAATTGCGCTAGAGCAGAATGAATTTTTCTTACATGCCTATTTTCTTCATTGACGCGAAAATCGCCGTCAAATGGTTCCCTTAAATAACCAGCATCCTTCGCCTTAACATATTCCCTATAAACCTCATCATCACAATCTCTAACAGTCAAGCCGAAATAATCATAAATAATGAACTTGCGAACATAACTATTCATTTCTTTTCCCTTCAAATACACCTCATGTGCGGCATCCTTAAAGGCCTGCAAAGAGTCTCTATTATTTTCTAGTTCAAGATTCCTGACCTCTTCAGCATCTTTTAATTCTTTTAAGCGAGCAATCTCTTTTTCTTTAAGCTCTATAGTCGCATTTAATTCTGCGTTTGTCGTCCTTAAAGAATCACGCGCATTCACCAAAGCATTGTATTGTTCTTCAGTACAAATAAAAGGATTTGGAACTTTTGTTTTTAGCGCTGGATATTCTTTAATAAAATGATCTATCTGATCTGATAGATAAGGCAAATCGGATCTGGACCGACATGTTTTTATGATTGACTGCACCGTAGAAAGTAAATTCGCTCTATCATTTATTTTATACAAATGCGTTCCGTTTAGAACACCACCAAAAACATTGTAGTCCAACTCAGAATCTAACAGAGGTACAAAAAGTTTACTTTCTCTAGAAATCCATGTTGCGCCTAATTCTGCACAACAAAATTCCGATTGTTTATAGTTTTTAGAAAGATAAGCAACAACGACAGAAGCTTCTTGTAGAGATTTTCTGATTGTTTCATTAAAAAAATCACCCCCAGAGCATCCCATTCCAGAAATACTCGTACAAAAGAAATCTTGTTGTTTCAGGTTACACGCCAACTGAAGCACTCTCTGCAAAGCCTCAATTACAGGTTTATCTGCACTAGAATGACTTATAAAGATTTTTACAGGCATAAAATCCTCTTACCTAAAGAAAACTTTTCCCTCCTCCCCCTCCCCCAAAGAGATTGGACCTTGGGGGGCGGTCGGGGCGGGCGTTACTTGGCCGACTTGCCGGTCGCCTTGGCGGCCGCGGGGGCGGCAGGGGCTGCCGCCGGGGCGGTGTTCACGCCGATGTCGAGCGGGCCATACTTCTTTTCGTAGGCGCGCACGGTGGCACTGAGCATAATGGCGAGGCGCTTTGCCGTGTAGGGGTTCATCACGATTCGGTCGGAGATGGCGACATCGACCTTTTCCTGGTTCATCTGCCATGCGCGATTCACGCCGAGAATCATCATCACCTCTTCGCGCCCGGCCACTACGTTGGTCGCGTTCACGTAGGTGGTGCGCATATCCTTGTCGTTCCATTCGATTTGCGGCTGCTTGTTTTCTGCCATTTTGCAATTCCTTTGTTTTTAAGGTTAATGTCTTTTGGATATTTAGTAAAATGAAGGGGCTTTTACTAGATTTCCGAGGCATATCAAGGGGTTTTATGAACCTAGTTAAACTTTGTACATCCTTTGTCACGGCGCTTGCCGTGGCGGCTCTCGTTTCGGGCTGTTCCGTGTCCGATTCCGAGGACGACGAATACTCCAAGTGGACATTCTCGGGCAGTGTCGTAAGCGGCTCCACCGGGCTTGGCCTCGAAGGGGCCTCCATAGACTACATGGACGGTTCCGGCAAGCAGAAGACCGCCTATACCGACGAGTCGGGGGCGTTCTTCATAGACGGGCTGCCCTACGGCCAGCACACCTTCACCTTCAGCCACTACACGGTTGACAAGAAGGACACGCTTTACTACGCCCCCAAAATTATCACGGTGGCATCCACGGGCGAATCGAGCTACATGGAGGGCGTGGTGGCGAGCGGGTCGCGCGTCGTGCGGCTTTCGCCGCTGAACGCGGGAGTTTCCGGCGAACTCTATGTGCAAGAAGAAGCCACGGGCGTAAAGTCGCCAGCCCCCAAGGTAAAGCTGCGCCTCGCGCACCAGGACACGGCCTTCGTGAACATCGCCCCCGAAACGTTCTCCGCCGCGACGGATTCGCTCGGCAGGTTCTCCTTCGAAAAGCTCCCCGCCGATTCCGGCCTCACGCTCTCGGCAGAACCCTTCACCTACAAGGGCAAGACCTACCGCTTTTCGAACACGGCGCTCCCCCGCCTGCGTTCCGACGCCGTGCATGACATGGGCAGAATCTTCCTCGTCCGCGACACCCTCAAGGAGAGCGCCCCCGTCATCGTATCTTCAAACGTAATGGACAAGAACCGCATGGGCTACAAGAACCTCTCGCCGCTCATCACGCCCTACTATGTGTTCAGCGAGCCGCTCAGCAAGGAGAACATTTCCGTGAGCCTCGCGGGCGATTCCGCGACAGTCATCACGCCCGAAATCAAGGGCGACACGCTGTACCTGCGGCACACGGCCCCGCTTGCCGCCGAAAAGTCCTACTCCGTGAGCATCGTGGGCTACACCAAGAAAGGCGAAAGGCTGACCGTAGACCTTTCGGGCGACGCAGCCTTTACCACGAACCGAGGACTTTATGCCGTCACGAGCAACGCCTGGGCGGCAAGCAGCCGCTACAAGGCGACTTTCTCGGTAAACGACACGCTCTGGGTCAAGTTCTCCGACTCGCTCGCCACGGTCCAATGGAGCAAGGCGGCAAAGGTCAAGAAGTCCATCTACGCCGACAACGAGTCCCCCAATGCCGACGCCTGGATCAAGGCCGACACGCTGTTCGTCAAGATGTTCGAAACGTTCGACGACTCCCTTGCGGCGGGCGACACCGTGGGCATGAACATCACCGCCCATGCGAAGAACGGGCTCTACTTGCAGGGGCTGACGGTGCTCACCGAGCTTTCCAAGGCACCCGTGTCCAGTTCGTCCGAGGCATCCAGCTCTTCCGAGGCTTCAAGTTCGTCGGCAGCGTCCAGTTCGTCGGTTGCGTCTAGTTCGTCATCCAGTTCCTCTAGCGCGGCGGCAGACTGATGCTCGGCAAGGCCCTATTTACAGCCCTCGCCCTCGCGGCATCTGCACTTGCGCAGCAGGGGTTCGACGGTGTCACGGAACCCATCAACCAGGCCCGCGTCGGGTTCACCGTGTCCGGGAAGATTGACAGCATCTGGGTCAAGGAAGGCGCGTTCGTGCGCAAGGGCGACACGCTCATGAACCTCGTGAACCGCGAGGAACGGCTGCGCGTCCGCATCACGGGTATCACCGCGAACGACTCCTCGGCGGTGCTTTCGGCCAGGGCAAAACTCCAGGCCTACAAGAAAGACCTGGACGCAACCCGCAACCTTTTCGAGAACAGCAACTCCGTAAGCGCGGAACAGGTCTGGGAAAAGCAGATGAACCACGACGTGGCCGCAGCCGAACTCACATCGGCCGAGGTTGAAAGGGAACGCGCGAAGCTCGAACACGATGTCGCCGGGGCAGAACTCGAAAAGCGCGTTCTCACCGCCCCCTTCGACGGCGAAATCGTTTCCATATCCAAGAACAAGGGCGAAAGCGTCGAGGGCCTGGAACCCGTCATCGAAATCGCTGATGTGCGCACCTGCCGCATGGTCGCCTATGTGGTGGCGAACAGGTCGGGCAAGCTAAAACCCGGCCAACAGGTAAGCCTTTCGCTCGACGGGCGCAAGCAGGTGCGCCGCAAGAAGGGCAAAATCGAGTTCGTATCGCCCGTGGTGGACAAGTCCAGCATGCTGCGCACCGTGAAGGTCATATTCGACAACACGGACCTGGCCGTAGAACCGGGAGTCACGGGGAAAATCCTGCTTAAATGAGTTTCCGCGCCGTAAACATCATCGCCACCCTGGCTGTAGTTGCCGCCCTTGCCGCCGAAGAAAAGGGCGACTCGCTGTACCTGGATTTCGGGACGGCCCTGCAGGCCGTGCTCACCAACAACGCCGACGTGACGGAAGCGAAGTTCGCATGGCTCTCGGAATCCGAAGCGGCCACGGGAGCCTACGGCAAGTTCGAGCCAAGGCTCGTGGGCCGCGCGTTCAAGGAGACCGCCGAACGGCCCGGCGCACTGTTTACGGAAACCAAGGAAGAATACAAGATAGGCGTACAGGGGGCGCTCCCCACCGGCACCGAATACAATGTGGGGTTCAACCAGGCCACCTACACGCACAGCGACTACACCTCGGAACTCTATTTTGGCGGGGAGCTGCGCCAGCACCTCCTCAAGGACGGCCCGCTGTTCTTCTCGGCCACGAACGAGCTGGAACAGGCAAGGCTCCGCAGGGAACTCGCCTACCAGAAATACCGCGACGCCCTGAACGATGTCTTGGAAAAATTCTGCGACGCCTACTGGAACTACTACTACGCCGACCGGTTCCTGGCCTCGGCGACGGAATCGGCCCGCGTGGCAAAGGACATCGTGGAAGATGCGGGCAAGCGGCTCAAGCAGGGTCTGCTTTCGCCCCTTGACTATAGCAAGGCCGTGGCGGAGTATTCCGACCGCGAGTCGGCAAGGCTCGACGCACTCGACAAGCTGCGCGGCGCAAGGCTTACGCTGTTGCTCACGCTGTCGTCCGGCGAATACATCCACGACCCCCGCCCCATCGCCATGCGCCCGGACCTTGCCCCCGATTCGGCGGCAAGGCTGGATTCGCTCACATTCCTGGATTCCATGTCGCTCATGCATCCGGGCTACCTATCGCAAGGGGCCGAGGTCATGCTCCGCGAATCGGAACTTTCTGCAAGGCGGGCCGACTGGCTCCCTACCGTGGACCTTATCGGCAACTACGGAATCCGCAGCCGTAACGACAAGGCCCGCGAGGCCGTGAGGAACTTCAAGACCGAGGGCAAGCGCCAGACCGTGCTTGCGGGCGGCATAGAGATAAACATACCGCTGTTCGGCGGCGTTGCCGAGCGGCACCGCATATCGGCCCAGAAATACAGCGTGAGGGCCGCCCGTACAAGACTCATGCTGTTGCAGGCGCAAATCTTTGAGGAATACAGGATTCTGCAGAACAGGGCGCAAGAAATCCGCGAACAGTGGCGCTACGGGCAGATTGCGGTGGAATACCACCAGAAGGAACTCGAAGAGGAATTCAAGAAGCTCACCATGGGCAAGAGCAACTACCGCGAAATTTTCGAGATGGAAGAGGACCTGCGCGAAGCGGAGCGCCGACAGCTCGAAAACATGCGGACTCTCCGAATCATCGATGTCCGGCTGATGCGGGCCACAGGCAAACTGCTACTGCAGAACGGCCTGGAAACCTGGAAAAACGAAAAACTCGTACTGCGCGAAGACCTGACTGCGGAATAGGGCTAGTGGCTTACCTAGCAACTCTTTTAGAAAGATAATGAAAAGCAATACCACAATATTCTATAAAATGTGGATTAACGGATGTATCTGGTCGATACTTTTCAATCAATTGGGCAGGAGTATTTCTTGCAAGTGCTTTCATAGCAGCTTTTAATACAGCCAAACGATTTGACTTTAGAATACTCACATTCAAGTTCAAGACCTCATTTAATTGCTTGTTAAATTCATCATCTCTTGAACAAATAGTGCCGTCATGCAAATTGTAATATATTGCCATTCTCACAGCATCCATATGACATGCTGGATTATATTTCAATGGGAATCCATTTTTGGCAACATCACATGTCTGTTTTGTTTTAGGCAAACCTTCCTTACGACAAACCGCAAGCATATTACCATAACTTAAATCATTGCCATGTTGATTAGTCTGAGCATCCCAATGTTCAATAGTCGAGTTGTCAACATTAATCACACTCATACAATAAGCGCAAACAAATCCCTGCTCATGCAGCAAAGATTCTTTTACACTATCTTTACAATCGCTAGGCATTCCATCATAAGAAGCCCCCGGAGTCGCTCTATATGAAACCAGTTCTCGTGGTTCAAAACCTTTGTTTATTGGAACCATATAACTACCTCACACTTTCAAGGTAGGTTCGAGCCTCAATCACAGATGGAATTTCCGACACTCGTCTCTGCAACATCTCAATAGCCCGACTGGCAGCATCATATCTTTCCTCATCAATAAGGCGATATATTTCTTGCAAGTCTCGATTGACATCTTCATTTTGACTAAGCATTAAACCACTTGAATCGCCCATCAATTCATCGATGGCTTCGTTTGAGGAAAGTCCAAGACTTCTCAAAGGATGACGAATTTCTATCCCATTATTCGTGTGTTCAAGCAAAAGAATATTACCTGCAGGAACATCACCCAAAATCTGCGGAGAATGCGTAGACATTATAAACTGGCAATTAGGGAAGGCCTCGGTCAATTTTTTTACAACATTTCGTTGCCATGCAGGATGAAGATGCAAATCAATTTCATCAATTAAAACAATTCCAAGACCTTTGAGCGGGTCTTCCAAACAAGCATTAGCCATAGAAAGCCTACGGGCTAAATCACCGACAAGAGCAATAAGACATTTTTCCCCATCAGATAGTCCTTCCACCCTTACTGTTTGTCCATTTTTTTTCATTTCCATTCGCAAAGGGGACCGACGAACGGTTAAATTGGAATATTCAGGCAAAAGGATTGATAAGGCTTTGCGAACAGCCTCAAGAGACTTATCTCTATATGACGGATTAATAATACGTTTTTCATTTTCAAGATCTTCTTGATTTCGGAACCATTCAAAAAACACCCTAAATCGAGACTGGCTTAACATATTATCATCAAGAGCATTGATTCCTTGAAATAGATGAGCCCCCTTTATGCGTAAGGGAATATCAATAATCGCTCGGTCAACTGGATAAAAAACAAAAAGGGGTACACAAACAGCACTTTCATTTTCAGAAAGAGCTTGCTGTATTCGAAAAGCCCATTCATTAACTTCACTCAAATCAGAACGGCCTTGTTCAAGTTTACCCTTTGATGTTGCTACAAGACTCCACGAAAAAGATTCATTTCCATTTTCAACAACAAGCGATATTCGAGATTCATTTTTTCCATAAGAAATATCGCTATACTTGTCAATAGCAATCCCATTAGCTTTTATATTCCCTATTCTACGAGATGGCCACGAAAGAAGTTTAGCCAATGCACCTAGAATAGTGGACTTACCAATGCCATTTTTACCTGCAAGAACAGTAAGATGGGAATCAAACAAGATTTCGGTATCAGAAAAAATCTTGTAATTGTGGAGATTTAGTTTCGAAATATGCATAATACAATTTAAAGATAGAAAATTACTAAATGAACGTGAACCTTGCGTTACCGGCGGCAAGGGCGGTCACGCGAATCTCGTAGTATGTGCCAGCGTTAGGATTAGCGGGTAGTTCCTTTTCGTTCCAGTAGGGGTTCGATACCGACTCCGTCACGGTGACACCGTCCACTACCCATTCAAGGGTAAGCGGAGGAATTGTGCCACCACCTTCCGTGCCAATCTGGAGCCGGTGCTGGTACCAGGGGGACGACGGAGTTATCCGCAACAGCACGGTATCGCCCTCGCGGAACTCCACCGGTACGCCCGCGGCGGGAACATCAATCGGTTCAGAGAGTTCGCCCGGTGTCACTTCCTGCTGCACAGTCCAGTCCTTGTCGGTCGCATCAGTGAATGTATCCGTGCCGCCGTTTGCAGACGCTTCGAGCGTCACGCCCGGCACATCGCCATCCTCGAACTTGTCCTGGATATCTCCGGCATCCACCGTGGGCGAACCGAGATACGCCGCATTGTCGGCCTGGTAGTTGTTGCTTTCGAGCACCGTTTCCACATCGGGGCGGAATACGCCCACGGGGTTGTTGTGCTCCAACACCAGCGAGGCGTTATCGCCAAGGGCAACGTCGTCGCCCAAGCCGAGCGTCACAATGTCATACCCCTCGCCCGCCACAACCACATCACGGTCCATGCCCGTATAAATGGAATCTTCGGCACCGAGGGCATAAAGGCCATCGTCAAGGGCCACAGAAGAAGCCCCGTTCACCCGGTTGATGTTCGCGAAGTCCGCGAAGTCTTCCCCGGCGGCATACGGCACATCCATGTCGAATGTGAGCGCGGCGCTGTCGCCAAATACGAGGTCGCGGTCATGGTCGCCACCCACGGCGGCATCGGCCCTGCCCGAGCCCGCCACCACCTGGATGGCCGCAATCACCGGCATGTTCATGGGCCACTGGCCGCCTTCCGTGTGCAGGTTGCGAATGTACAGGTCAAAGGTATCGCCCGCAACATTGTGGAACACCGCATAGTTGCCGATGAGTTCCACCATGGGGGTCGCACCCGAGGCAAGGTTCGCGAGCGCATCGCTACGGCTCCTACAGGTCGCCTCGCGGTAGTCGCCGTCGAAGGCGTGGCCCTTCCAGTCGTTCAGGTAGCGGCTACCATCCTCGGAACCCTGGATTTCGTAGATGTGGCTGTGGGCGTCCGTGTCGGAGTCGTCCGCACCCAGGTACACGTACACGTCGCAGGTCCCGCCCGCGCCACGGAACGAAGAAAGGTTCGTGAGCGAAACATGGATGTCCTGCTGTTGCTGGGCGGCAGTATAACCCGCGAACAGGCGGCTGTTGGCCGTGTCGCCGTCCAGTTCGGTAGAGGTGCGGAACACAAGGCTCCCGTTCTGGCCCTGGTCAGTCGTTCCCGAATCGTACGATGTCAGGGATATGCCGACGGAACTGTCTGTGACCGTGCCGCCTTCGCTGTAGCGCAGCACGGGCGTAGTCGAATTCTCGTTACCCTCGTGCGTGTACAGGTGGCCGTTGTACAGGTAGAGGTTGTTCCATCCGGTGTCGTGCACCACGCCCGCATGGCCCGAGGCCATGGTGGAATCGTCCGCGCCACGGGTCGTGAAGTTGACGCTCAGCACCTTGCGGCCATCCACCGTCGCATCCTTGAGCGTTTCAAGGTCGCGGATGGCGGCAGGGCCGTTCGTGGCATCGAGACTTTCCGCCGTAGCCTCGTCGCCAAAGAACGCCTGCGCGATGCCCAGCTGCGTGAGTTCGGACTGGCTGCCCGCAAGAATCTTGTCGCCACCGAGACCGCCAACAACCGTATCGTTGCCATCGCCAGTCACTATGCGGTCGTCGAACGAGACACCCTGCACAAGGTCGTCCGCGTCGGGGTCAAGGCTACGGGCAGACGACACCATGGTATCGCCAGTGCCCAGGCGGTCCTCGAACCGGAGCGAGGCGCTATCGCCAAACACAAGGTCGTTGTCGCGTATGCCGCCCGCAAGTTCGCCGAAGGTAGCCATGTAGTCGCTGCCGGCTCCGCCCACGACGATGTCGTCGCCGCCACCCGTCGAAACGATATCGTCACCGCCGAGGTTCAGCTGCGTAGACACGGCCACATCCTGCGCATGCAGGTCGCCGCGCACCTGTATGGCCGCAATTCCCGGCAAGTTCTTGCCGTTGGGTGAGAGGTCGGGGAACGCATCCTCGATAACCACGCGGAAGTTGTCGGCAAAGCTGGCCGCAGACACCGTGAACACGGCGTAGTTCGCGTAGGTTGCCGCGGATGCCGTCGTGGCAGTGGCCCGTTCGTAGCCACCGTCAAAATTTTCGCCTTCGGCATCGTCCACATAGAAGCTCTGCAGGGCAGCACTGGAGTCGCCCACATACAGGCTCACCTTGCGGACGCTGTGCTCGTACGCGGAATGAGAATCCGGTATATCCAGATAGACCACCACCCTGTATTCCGTAAAGTACTGGGCAAGGCCGTCCACCACGACTTCCAGCCTGTTGTCGCACTGGGCGTTCGGGGCCGTGGTCATGAGGCCCGCGTTCATGAGCGCCGCATCCGCATCGGTAGAGGCGTTCGCGAAGTTGTGGCCGTAGGCCTGCAGGTTGATACGGTTGTCGGTATCCGTGTTGCGGTGGCTCTCGATGCCGCCGTAGCTCACGCTCACGGCGCTTGCGCGGGTGCCGTCGTCAAAGCGCACCACCTCGCGGTCGTCGTTGCCGTAGGTGCCCGCAAGGTTCCCGCCCACGTTGTTCCAGTTGGCGCTGCGGTAGTCATCGCCATGGGTCGCGTTCAGGGCGCCCGCGACAGCTTCCGACGAAAGTCCGGTCTGCGAGGCTCCCTGGAAGTTGAAACTGAGCGTCGCCTCGGTGCGGGTTTCCACACCGCTTTCGGCGGCATTGCCCTGGAAGGTCGCAAAGCCGTTATCGCCGAACACGACATCTTCACCATCGCCAGTCTTGATATGGTCGCTATCCAGGCCGCCGAACACCACATTGCGGCCATTTCCGGCATCGATGGTGTCTCCACCTGCACTGCCGTCTTCGAGACCCGCTCCCGTAATATTGCGGTCTTTGTTGGTGACCATAAGCGCATTGCGCCCGGTGTCCATAATGACCTTGCCGCCATCACCCACAATGATGTCGTTCCCGGCACCCGTGGTAATGGTATCGGCATCGGTTCCACCGATAATGGCGTTCTTGCCATCGCCCGTGGTAATCGTGTCGCTACCGCCCTCGGTATCGCTCTTGCTCTCGGCGACCAGGCGATCCGACAACACCGTGTAACGCCCACCGTCACCAATCACAACGTTGTCGCTGCCGCCAATACCGATTGTATCGCCAGCCTCGCCGCCCATGGCGACATTCTTGTTGCCGCTGATGGTCACAGTATCAACATCACCCACGGAATCGCTCGTGGTCTCCACGGTATGCAGGCCGAGGTTCAGCGAGTCGCCATAGACCGCACCCACATTCGCCGCGTTGTAGTATTTAACGGAACCATTATCGCCAAGGGCAATGTTGTTGTTGCCCGAAACAGTAATGGTGTCTCCATCGGCACCGCCAATCACCACGCTATCGGTTCCACCGACATTTATAGTATCGGAACCACCCTCACTATCGTTCATAGAGTGGATTTCGTATGCACCGCGGCGTACGCCGTCCGTCTGCAAGCGGTGCACAGGCCCGTTTGTAGCGGTATCATCGCCATGATTCTTGCTTATGCCAGTCGTGTAGTCTAGGCCGCTGTTCGTGGAACCGAGCACCGTCACGGGATTTTGCGGGTCTTCGCCGTAAAGCACCTGGCCTCGGTCGCCGAACGCGATGCCGCCACGGTTCATGTTTATGGTGTCGTCACCGAGACCACCGAAAACAACCATGTCGTTACGGGTCACTGCATTTGAGGTGGCGTTGATTATATCGTCACCACCCTGGGCGTTCACCACAAGCTGACCGTCACCGCTGTAGCCATGCTTGAAGCTTACCGAGTCAACAGTAACACCACTGGCAAGCGTGAAGGCGCGTTTCACGGCAAAGTAAACCGAATCGAATTCCGTCACTTCACGGCGCTGGGTGGTGCCGTCGCTCAGCGTGGCATCTACATAGATTTTTTCCGATACATCAAGTGCGGACTTGGCCTCGTTGAAAGCCTCGACACTTCCAGTAAGCGTGTAGGCGTATGTCGCGCCACCGTTATCGGCTGTTCCCGAAAGAACAGCAGATGTACCCGAAGCAATTTCAGTTGCCGATTCCTCGGCATAGCTGTTTATGTTCACGGTATCGTCAGTAGCGTTTCCGCCAGAAACGCCAGAACCCGTATTCACCACGGTGAATGTCTGGAATCCGTCCTCGCGGTAGATAGTCTTGTTCACATTTACCGTGTCGGAACCCGAACCCAGGTTGTATTCGGCATATTCCATCTGGGCGGCCGCGATACCGCGTTTGCCAATATCGTCATGCTCAAAGCGGACGGCATGTTCGTCAAAATCCATAACCGTTCTTTCGGCATCTTGGATATTTTGTTCAATCGAGGCAGCACTGTTGCCAAATTCAGCCCTTTCCTCACTGCTTACATTCCCGTTTTTCACGGCAAAAGCATTGAGCGAACTCGTTTCGTTTTCTTCATCACCCTGGTTGTTTACAAACAGGCGATCAACGCTCGCATCTTCATCGATAAACAAGTAATCCTTGCTACCAGAGAACAATACGTTGGAATTGTTTGCATCAAAAACAGAAACGGATTCGTTCAGGGTCAAGGTGTATTGGCTGCCGTTGGCTACACAAGAAACTATCTTGAACCAGTCAGATTCCCGATAGGTTTTCTTGTCATTACCTTCGCCAACAACAATTCCGTTCGAACTACTTGCGACCAGCCGAATGGTCTTGCCTTCAAACGAATGTGAATCAGAAAGGTTTATCCCAAGCCCCGTAAGAATACTATTTGCAGACTCTATCGTTATAACGAGGGTCTTTCCTGTTACAGATGTAAATCCGAACAACTTATCTGAAGCGTAGTCATTCTTTTCGTTTAGAGTGCTAGCCTCCACATAAGAACTGCCTTCGTTAACCTTATGCGCATACGAAAGCATCGAGGGGTTATCCGTATCCAGTTCAACGCTTTGCCCCATACCGAACGCATAAACGGCACCGTCAATATCATCAACCAGGTTCTTTTCTGTCTTGTGGACCGTCACGAAGCCATATTCCTCGGATACGGTGTCGGTCTTGGCGCGGAGCCTTACCGTCTGCGCCTGATTTGCATTTTCAGGGGTAAACGTAAGTTCAATATATTCACCATTTGTCGCAGGATCCACATTTCCGTTTGCATCGACAAACTGCATTTCCTTCGTCAAGTTGTAGGTGCCGTCCTGGTTGACAGAACTGACCGCATCAAGAACACTAATCCTTACCTTTACGGAACTACGGCCATCGAAGTTTCCCCAGAAGGAAACGGTATACTCGACAGAACTAAGCGAACCAGATTCCGCAAGGATTGTAGAATGATCCTCGATGTGTATGCTCGGTGCCGTATCGACAATAGAAGGAACACTTGCAGGCATATCTGATTCCGGGGGCAAGAACACATCCGTTTCGCCATTATTTCTGGGAGAAATGGTCAGTTCCCCGTGCAAGGTCATCATTCTTCCGTTTATCGAATTGTAGAAGACAATTGTATCGCCTTGCAATTCGTACTCGACACCAGCGACATAAGTGACACCTTCGACTTCCGCTGCACCCCTGGCAAGGATTTCCGAAGCAGTCGTAGAACCTTCAGCCTTGTATTCTACCTTGATTTTGGAGACGTCAACATCGTCATAGACCAAATGAGCCTTGGAACCGTCTATTCGTAAGCTGCTTGCACGATAGAGGACAATTAGATTCTTTTTCGTCAAAGCGGAATCTAAATATAATACGCCATTCTCTACACAGTACAGGTTTGTCTTGTCACTTGCTGCGTCAAACGCAGACTTCGTCTGTTGAGTCAAAAAGCCGCGTGCACCAACAATATAGGCGGAAATATTAGACATCGGGTCAAGACCATTTGCAACATTGCCAAGTTGCACAGAGTTTCCCGACACAACAAATTCTTCCGCTTCGGCAAGAAGTCCATCTGCCGAACGACTTACAGCACCATCCGCACTAATCTTTATGGGGAGCGAGGATACGGACTTTGTCAACGCGACGTTATCGCATTCACTAGAAATCGTGATAGACTTGAGCGATTCCGATTCTTTGAGAGCATCAGCAAAAAGGCATACAGCAATCTTTGCAAATTTCTTGGAAGAATTCAATTCTACGGGGAGTGTAGAGCAGAGATTCCAATTGCTACTGAAATCTGTATCGGAACCAGATACTTCGGCAAGCATTATTTCGCGAGCGCCGCTCTTGAGAGCCTTGGCAGAAAGCATCGGAGCAGAAAGGTTCACCTTCACCGTCCCAACACTTTGTCCGTTCAACAAGTCGCCAGAGTAATGCACATAGAAGAATGCAACTCCTACGCCATTATTAACTTCACTCAGCGTAATTTCAGGAATCACAATCGAATGTTCCTCGCTGGACACGAATACGACTGGTTCACTCGAAGTGTCGTAGAGTGTATAAGATTCCGTCTTGCTTTCCAGGACCTTATTTTCACTATCCAGCAATTCATACTTGATATCGCAACTTTGCCCATCGGTATTGGAACTACGAAGCGTATGGTCTGCATCTAGGCCACCCATGCTGAAGGTATCGTTGCCCTTGCCGCCATTCAGGTTCGTGATTTCACCCTTATTGTTGCCAATGACATTGAAAAGGTCGTCTCCAGCGGCAGCATCGAATGTTGTCGATTCGACACCGCTTGCCTTTACGCTCACAATGTCGCTAAGCATGCCATCTTTACTTACAATCACCGTATCATCGCCGTTCGTGCCACGGACAAACATGGAGTCGTTTCCAAGCCCTCCATCAATTGACATGGCTCCCCGCACGATGGTTTTGTCGTTTTTATCTTGGAAGCCATAAACAGAGAACTTGTCATCACCCTTGCCACCGGACATGTTAAGCGAACCGGCATTGTTCAAGGCCGCGAAGGTATCGTCTCCAATGTCACCATCCACATTCAATGTGGTATTCTTAGAAACACCATCGCTCAAGTATTTCTCTTCGTTGGTTTGTTGGGTTCGGAAGACATCAACAGGTTGGATTGAAGCTGGGGTTTGGTTATCGCGTTCCGAATTGTAGAGTTGTCCAACCAAAACAGTATCGTTGCCTGCACCGCCATTGATATTGGTCGTACTTGCAGTACCATCGACAGCAACAGTATCATTACCACCATTGGCATTCAAGTTGAGGGTCTCTATTGCAGAGGTAAAGTTCACTCGTTCAATGTTCGTATTGAGCGAAAGATTATTAGGATCCGGTTCCGTGGGAAGCATGGCGACAAAGCCTAAATCGCCCGGTTCACCTTGTGTTTTCTTGTTTCTGCGCACAAGCAAATTATCGTCCGACTCAGTCCCTTCAACAACAAGCGTATCGGAACCGTCTATTCCCGAGTCAGTCACATTTGCATAACCGACAGAACTTTCACCCATCAGGTTCACAGTAACAACGTCGCTACCGCCCTGACCGTCCACAAAGTCCATACCCGGACCAGTAGTTATTTTGTCATTACCCCCATTGGCATTGGGTTTTACCTTTGCATTGGCATATAATTCGCCATGCAAGCCAAGATTATCGCCGAAAACGATTTTGTCGGTCCCATTCGCATTATCCACCTTGTCCGCATCAACAGTTTTGCTATCCGCCTTAACTACATAATCCCTTACGCCGTTATCGCCGTACAGCATATCGTTGCCGGCACCACCGTCAATGATATCGTCATCGGCACCGCCATAAATCAAGTCGTTGTCAATGCCGCCGCTGATGGTATCGTTTCCGCCATCGCCGTCGATAATGTCATTGCCTATGCCACCGTAAATCTTATCGGCTCCGCCATCAGTGTTATCAGCACCATCATCACCGAAGAGCAGGTCATTACCGTCATCGCCGTAGATTGTATCAGAACCATTCGTTTTTAAATCGGAAGAATAATCAGCAAAATCATCATTATTATCATCGTTTATAGCCGCTTTAATTTCTTGGGCATATTTTACTGGATTATTCAATTCGTCAACTAACTTTATCTTAAACTCATCCTCAGAAGCTGACGTTCCGTTCTTGAACTGAGCATCAATAAATTCCTGACTGAATGCAGCAGTCTTTTTATCAGCAGACATGTCAACGGCAAAGGGCGCAGCAAGGTCCATCGGGGTACTATTTATCCTGTCACCGAAGACAATATCCATGCCCTCGCCACCATGGATGGTGTCGTTGCCCGAACCACCGAGAATGCGGTCATGGCCTCTTTCGCCATAAATTTCATCATTCCCGGCACCGCCATCAACATGGTCGTCACCCCCACCACCGTAAATCACATCATCGTCATCTCCGCCAATGAGCGTATCCTTGCCCCCATCGAGGCTGATATCGGTCCTATCAATTTGGGGAATGGAGCCCGTTTCATCGTAACGGCCACCATCGCCGAAAATAAAATCAGCGCCAGCACCGCCATCAATTTGGTCATCTCCGGCGCCACCGAAGATAATATCCTTCTTGGAGCCCCCTAAAATTATATCGTTCCCGGCAACACCAGGGTCAACATTCGCTTCAATAATATATTTATCGTCATCCTTGCGAACTGTCCCAATATCGCCAAAAATTATGTTCAAGCCATCAGCACCGATGATAGTGTCGTTGCCGGCACCACCCCATATAAATACGGTGCGATTACTTGCCATTTGCAATCCAGAAAGGTCTATGTAGTCGTCACCATCACCGCCATTGATTTCGATATCAAAATCTGCTGCTTCAACACCATCTTCTTTGGCTAACTTAATATATATCTTATCATTTCCCTTTTCAGCATTGATGATAAGCTTTCCATCAACCTTTTCTGAATGCCTATATTTATCAAAGACTTCGCTACCATTAACATCTAATTCTAGTATTTCATCGCCATCATCCAAAGTTTTATTCAAATCATTGGTCGCTACACGACTCGACGCATTAGAACCAATATTCGCAACGACATCGTCGCCCGACTTGGAAATCATTACCGGGCTTAAATGATGTTCATAATTAAATTCAAACAGCGTTATGTCATCCGTAATGTTCCATTTCTTGGTATAGAACAGTAAATCAAGGTAGGCATACAACTTGGCTGTAATGGCTCCATTTACATCGAACATGCCAAAAAGGCCTTCTTCCTTGAACACGCGTTCAATTTCGTTCAGGCGAAGTTTCCCATCCTTGTTCGGATCAAAAAGATTAAACCCGACATTGATGCCTACACCGCCGCCAACACCGGCACTAACGCCAGCATTCAGTTCGGCAGAGGCTTTTAACCCACCATAGAAAGAGAGCTCATTTTTATCATTACCCTTTTCATCAAGGTCATCTACGTAGAAACCATTTAACAATCGACTATAGTCCTTATAGTCACTGCCTACCCACTGGCGAATACCAAGAGTGTCATAGCCAAAAGCAAGGTCTATACTAGCATTGAAACTGACTCCTAGACGAACGCCGAGCGGTGCCCAAATACGAATGAAAGTATCCCAGTCAAAGTCAAAACTGAGCTTGGGCATATCATAATGGACCAAATCAATGTCCTGACCAAGCAACAGTTTAAAGATATTAGTCGGTTCATCCCAGATAAATTTCCAGGAACCATCTCCGACCTGCAAACCGTTACCAGAAAGGGCCGAAGACGCATCACCCCTTACATTATCTAATGTTGGCAAATATCCATTACTATCATCATCAAGCAACTTTCCAAAATCAGATGCAGAAACATTTCCTTTTACAAAATCATTTACAGCTTCAGAATCTTCCCCCAAGCCTCCTATTAAAGACATGCTTCCTATACTAATTTTCAAATCTTTATTGCCAAAGGCGGCAACCTTTTCACTTAAAGCAATAAGGTCTTTAATAGCATACACCATGCTGTCATCAAATTTACCCTTGCTGAATTCCTTTGCAAGGCTAAGAGGAGTAATTTCAATGCCAAGGTCATCAAGCACCGGGAACGGCGTTGTCAAGAAATCAATTAATGGTTTAAGCGGTTCAACAACCTTTTGTATTTTCGATACAATTGGTCCGAGTACCCCGCTAATAAACGACCCCATATCTAATTTGAAATTATTAAATCCAAGAACCTTGATACCCGTTTTGGTCCATACAAATTCAAAATCCCCCTCAACATTCGGGAATTTTGGGGCGTCAGCCCCCTTGACATCGGAAACAATACCGACAGTCATTCCTACAAGCATATTGACCGAGGCTGTATAATCAAACTTAGGGAGAGATCCCATTATTTCCGACAATTTCACGGACTGTGGACCGCTTGCATACGCCGCAGATTCAGTTTTATCAACATCTATTCCGAAAGAAAGAGCTACACCTTTATCTAGTCCTTCTGCGGCACTGTTTGAACTTCCACCCCTATTTTTTACATCGTCTAGTTTCAGTTTGAGTCCAAGTCCTGCCATTTTACCAATGACTTCACCAGTCATATTAGCAATTACGCTAACCTGAACATCGTCCTTATCCGAGAAAAGGAATTCAAAACCTCCGTCCTTAGAGACCTTCATACCAAAATTTAGTTTCCATTCTAGGCTTAAGTCAATACCGGCATCAGTTTCCAACCCAAGACCGGGGAACCCAAGATCGAGTCCGATATCACTACCAAAGGCGTAGGTTCCACCCAGCGTAAAGAACCATTCGGCAAAGTCTGAGCCCTGCTTATAATAAACTCCATTGCCCTCTTTATGCCATTCGTTATCATTTGACAGCTTTGTCAAGAGTGCAGAATCCGAAGTCAATTGCGCATAGAAACCGAAAAGATCATTGAATTTCTGCGCAACCATCTCAGCAGTCATGCCAGTAGATTCATACACAAAATTCGAGAAAGGTTCAAGAATCTGTTGCTTTAGCTTGCTCAAGAAATCAACGCCACCGCTCATGGCATTGCCCACGACAGGTACATCCTTGATGTTGCTCATCATGCCGCTATTGATACTGGATTCCAGCGAATCTAGTAAATTATTTAGGCCGGTCACAGCCAGTTTTATCTTGTCAAACCAATCAAGATTTCCTTCGGCAAGGTCTTCTATTCTCTTATAGACCTCACTAAAATCAACCACTAAATCGCCAGCATCTACCGCAGACGCGTCTTCCAAAATCAGTTTTATATTCATAGAAGACGCCGCGGTACCACTAGCTGTTTTTTCCGCAACAATATTTACAGAAGAATCAGCAGAAATCACTCGTGTATCTAACCAAGCCGATATATCAGAAAGTGCTTGTCCAACAACATAATCTACATCATTTCCGCAAACAACCCCATTTCCATTCCATTTACCGAACTTGATGCTACCTAATTCATAGCCACATACACTGATAGGCAGATTGCCGAAAATTGACATTGGAACAGCAAATTCAAAGGGTATCGGCAAAGAATCATCATTTTCATCAAGAAGTTCCCAATCAAGCAGTGATAAATCTTCTTGTCCAAAAGTTCCAACGAAAGCGGCCTTACCGACAACAAACGAATCGCCCTTATCCGAACCAACTGTAATCAAATTCTTGAGCAAGGCATCAAAGCCTTTTGTTTGACCATCGCCATCGATACCCAAATTGAACGAAAGCTTTTGACCTACGATATTGATATTCGCACCAAACTGAATAGCATCTTTCAAGATAAAATCAAAGGAACTGCCTACAGACATTTCAGCAGACAAACTGAACCAAAAATCACCCTCAACCTTTAAATCAGCATTACCACTAATTCCCCCACCTGAGCCGCCGAAGTTAAACTTATGGACCGCACTGAAACCCTTGCTGATATTAAAGTCAAATACAACGGAACCGTCAACGACATCTATTCCGAAAATAGACGCATCGGCATCAATATTTTGGGCAGCAACCAATCCAGCATCTTCCAGATATTTTGTCAATCGATTGCTTAACCCCTGAAGGCTCACAATATTATCTTTACGAAGTTTGCTAACGATATCACGAATGTCGTTAGCAACATTCACCAAATCCCCCACAGACTTGTTTATCACAGGGATTTTCACGTCGCTATTTAGCGCAACTGCAGTCAACCTTTGAACAAGACCTTCAAGCAAGGCATAGACATCTTGCACCGAGAAATTTGACAAATTGGCAAAGTTATTCGTAATCGCATTTTCTAGATTGTTAAAATTACAGTCAATTTTAGGCAGATTATCTTCAAGTTTCAAAGAGACCGAGTTATCGCCAAGATAAATCGGAGTGGATCCAAGACCGCTAATTACGCCCTTAACACCAAACAGTCCTCCTACATCATCATCATCGCAATCTAAAGAGAAGTTCCAATTGCTCAGGAACGAGTCGTTTTCCTTCAATGTCTCGGAGTCGGCATTTTTTTGACCAACAAATTTCACATTTGCAGAAACGCTACCAGAGGCAACAAGATTAACATCTACAAAACCGAATGTGGCATCAATAGCCGCCACATATTTCAATGTAGAATTAGCAATCCATGTAGCAGAAGAGGCTATGTTCTCGGATACTACTACGGCTACATTAGATACCACAACTCTATCTATTAAGTTTTCGTCATCGCTGTATGCTTTTAATTCAAGAATTTTGAAATATTCATCTCCATTTTTTATAAAACCGCCCACAGCAAAAACATTCTTTTGCACAGGTGTTTCTAGCGTAATCGTTCGGGTATTATTTTGCTGATCCAGGCTCGGTGCCGTATTGCCCACCTTTACATCTTTTTCTATAGAGAAAGTCAAATCTGCTGATAAGACCACCTGGGTATTTTCTGTAAAATTGAACAATTTAGACCAGTCGACACCAAGCAAAGTCCTACCTACGATACGATAATCACTATCTCCACACTTACTTGCATTTAGTGCCGAGAAGCCAAGCTTTTCGAGGATTTTACTTGCGCCGACGTTTTCAAGGGAGAAGGGACTATTTGACCGGAATTCAAAATGGTCCCAGTATGTAGTAGCATGCGATCCTGGATCTGTTTCTGAATAACACAGATATACACCCGTCCCACTCAATTGAGCGTTAATTGAACTAACAAAGGTCTGAACGGTTGTATTCGCATCAAAATTCAAGCTTTCAAAATCTATCTGAGCGGAAGAACCGCTTATTTTAAAATCACCTGAGCCCAAAGATGATAATTGATGTGAATAGTCAGACCAACTTAAAGAAGTATTTTCATCAGCCGTGAAAACTATCCGATTATTTTGAGCAACAACTGACTTTACACCTTGAATTGTATTGATATCCAGCGAATCCTTAATTGTACGGGAAAGATCATTTAAGTCTGAACAATTTTTTGTATCAATATGAACGCTATCATTACCGACATTGACCGTTAAAAAATCATCCGAAACAGTAACCCTATAAATTTCAGAAACATAGGCATCATTTTCCAACTTACTAAGATCCTGCCAATAATCAACATGACGAGAATCCGTTAATCCAACACCAATCTCATAAATGCCTTCACCAACTTCAATTTCCTTTGCAACAAATACGCCTCCGGCAAAAGAATCCAGTAAAGATTGAAGACCCGTAATTGACGAAACAGAGCTCAAGTCTATATATTCACTTACATAACCCAAACTCTCAGAGTATTTTTCTATCAAAACACCTTTTTGGCTTCCTATTGCCCCAGATGCATTAAGTACGCCAGACATACGCATGTACTTGAACCCGAAATTTGATTCAAGCGTATAATAAGGGCAATCTATTTTAATTTCATTTCCATCTCTTTTTGTTTTATATCCTTTTATTAGAGAAGGATCACATCCGAATAAAATTTCGCCCGTACTTTCATTAATGTCAACAACATACAATCCATAGGTGTTCTTAATGGAACGACCGTTTTCCAAAGATCCTATTGACAACACATCGTTCAGACCAAACTGGTCTTCTTCCGATTTTTGCAGGGACAAATACTTATCCAAGCATTTTTCCCAATCATCCGTATCGGACATACCCTTGTTTTTAAGATCCGAAGCGAAATCCAATATCTTATTCTTATTGAGATTTATCTCGACATTGGTCACATTCCCCACACCGCACAAAGTTAAAGTAAGCGTGCTATCTGCACCAAAAGATGCTGCAAAACATGTTTGCTGCACGGTATTGACCAATTTAAGTTCACTAAAAGCGTCTGCATTGCCGGAACTCTCAATGTCAAACTTATTATCTGATGTGATGATGAGCTTCTTAATATTTTCATTGTACTCAATCTTCGGCAAACTTGTTGCTGTCGAAGAAACAAACTCGTTTTCCTTATCTTGAGCCTTTTCGACACACTTAAAAATAGATGTATCAATTGCACCACTATGGACCATTACAATTTGGTCATCTATATTAAATGTGAATGCAAAATTTGTAGTTGCATTGTCTAGCTTTACATCCGTTCTTGTTTCATTAAAGCTCAATTTATCAAACGAATTCGACCAATAAGATTCGTTTAGCGCCGTATAACTTGAACCTAAGATATCCCCTAATGTGGTAGCCATATTCCCATCAGAGCCGTCATTTATCGTCTGATATTCAAAATTCACATCTAGACTAAAAGAAATTCCGGCAGTACACCCCGCAGACACGTTGCCGTATGTAACAACATTAGCAAATCCTTCACCAAACGATTTTGCAAGGTTCAAGTCAAAATCTTTGCTTTCTGTGAAGAGTAAATTGAATACCAATCTGAAGTTTTCAAATTCAAAATTTTCAGGCTTTCCATCAGGCAAACTAGTTTCAAGTTCCTTAGTAGCAAGATTTCTCGACACCAACATACTTATGGGATTTGGAGAATTATCCCCTAACAGGAACAAGCTACAGGCATTCGATTCGCCAAACACTCTTTCCCAAGCCTCATTGAAGACAAGAACGAATTCCTCGACACTAGAGAAATTTGCTATATACTTACTGCCTTCAACGACTTTTAGCAAGCCGTCTTCTGCATTTTCATCGGAGCCAAAAACAACCTTATCTATCC
Organism: Fibrobacter sp. UBA7003; assembly: GCA_002449765.1. Classification (GTDB taxonomy): domain Bacteria; phylum Fibrobacterota; class Fibrobacteria; order Fibrobacterales; family Fibrobacteraceae; genus Fibrobacter. The sequence goes on along the minus strand of DJXN01000006.1, from coordinate 106,860 downwards.
TATCAATGACATTCACAACCTCTCCGACAGAACCGCCCAAGAAATCCATCTTGACATTATCTTCCAGCTGTTTGCGGAGGGCGGTTTGCATAGATTGAAGATATGCAACTACTTGATGCGAGAGGGTCTCACCCGAAAGTGAGGCAAAAGCCTTGATTTCATCTGGGACAATCCAGTTTTCAGTTAAGGAATCGTAACCAAACCTATAAACATCATTCTCTTTCTGCGGAAGTTTTGCAACTTCTACGGCACCGCTCTTCAAGATTAAAGACTCAACAGTGAAAGTCGGATCTGCTTCAAGACCCCTCCCATTATTGGAATCGTACTTTACTTCCAGTTTAAAATTACCATTTACTACGGTAGCACTAAATAACCCCAAGGAAAGTGGGTCTCCGATACCTTCTTTCGAGACAGTCAGGTTAAACTTGTCCAAACTAAAGCCATCAAATATTAGCGTATTATCATTCGCATCCACACGAACATCAAGTTTCACACTCAGAGCGCAATCAACATCCAAGCCGCTCAACTCCAATAAACCAAAATTGAGTGATTCTGCAATATTTTCAATTTTGGGACTTAAAGTGAGATACAAACTGGTTGGAGTTGTTGTGGAAAGATTCACGGCATTCAACGAAGCCGTTACACTATCGAGGAAATTTATTTCTTGCCCATTTGCATCTTCCAATTTCAGATTACCAAGTACAGAAGACAAAACAGTTTGGGCATTCGGAAGGATAATATCAAAGAACGATTTAACATTATTCAAATCTAGCGAATAATTCGAAGTGTTTTCTACGTTTTTTATTGCGCCATTGATTGCAAGTGCTACATCGGCCCAGTATTCTTGCAGATTTTCCACATACTCAACGATCTTTTTCTTGTTTTCCTCTGAACCAAATTCAAAATCTCGGATAAAAGGAATTGTCGAGAAAGAAGAAGATATTGTGTTTAAAGCCTTTTCAAGAGAAAATATTTCAAACTGTGGATCATTTTTGAGTTGCATTTCTGGCACACTAACAGAAATGGCTCCCGTTTGTTCCTTATCTACCCCTATATTGCCCAAAAATGCGAAAGGGAAATTATCATTACTCGATGTATCTACATTGAATTCTAGATGAACTGCCGAAGAAATTTCGGTAGAACTACTACTATATTTCAGCAACAAGTCAGTATCGGAATCATCAATTTCCGAAACAGACAAGTTCATAAACTTTGCCGTCCCACCAACATTCTCTATTATGGCTTTAACATCGCGAACAACAACAGAAGCGGGTTCGACAGAATCCACCAGGCCATTACCATCTGCGTCAGATAAATCGAATACAATGTCAAGTTTAGCGCTCGCTCCTAAATTATTATTGGAACCCACACCAGAAATATAACCGCCTATAGACAACCCCACCTGAGGCAAAGCAATCAATTCTGCTTCGGGAGAATATGTCAACTTAAAGCCATTCTGAGTAGCCTCATAAGCAATATTCAATGCAGATAACTGCTCAAAATCCTCAACAAAAAGCTGATTCAGCGTATTTTTCAGCGTTTGTGCATCAACACTAACTATATTATTTTGGTCATCTTTTAGAACACCTTGAGCCTCAGTCAACAATTGGAGTTTCGATGTGAGTTGAGTATACAGAGAACTCAGCGCTGTTTCAGCATCACCACCCAAATCAGCGAGAGTATCCTTAATAGATTGAATTCCACCTTCAATACCAAGGTCACTCAAGTCGGGTGATTGCAGGTTGTCCAATTGAGTTTCAACAATCGAGTCGACTTGATCATAATTATCAACAAACTGCGCATAATCAATCGCAGCATCCATCATCAGACGGGGCTCAAGCGATTCTATTTTATAATTATTAGATGCAATTTTTTTCTTATTGATTTTTTTAGACATATCGACTCCAATTGGCTTATTGTTCAATTCTTTATTATTGCTTTTTTGATAGTATTATTCAACCTTTACACAACGAGCAGAAAAGCCCTGTGTTTTATATTGTTGAGATCTTCCGACATCCGTCGTAGAAGTTCGACTTTGAGAACCCGCCCAAGCACCTTCATTTTTGTATTCATCTGATTCTTCTGGATAAAACCAATACGTATGTTCTTTCAAACTTTTGAATTTTTTATTCCAATTCTCTCCAGCCCCCATCAAAGAATATCCACTAAAATTCATGCCGCCAAAATTCGTACTTCTAATATCAGCAGCACCATTTTTGTTACCATCAGCATGCACAATTACATACAAATCATCATATGTCAAAAGTCGCCAGCCATTAGGGCAAATCCCCTGATGGTTTGGCTTAATAGAGTCAGCACAACTCTTGGTGTTGCATTCGCTCGGCAACTTCATCGCTTCTGCCCACTGGTAGAGTCCGCCATATTTCTGGCAATTCGTCGTATCATTGTCATAACAATACCGTTCTATCTTGGAATCGTTATTTTGGTCCTTATCGCCATCAACCATTTCGCCAACATTCAGGTTTTCTGCCATAACTGTGACAGACGCAGCTTCATCATTTTGATTTGTACCATTGATTGTTAGATAATAGTAAGACCTTCCTTCATAAGTAAACTGTTTATAAGCCCCTGTAAGTACGCTATCCGAATTAAAAGCTTTCATATGATTATAAGGCTTATACTCGCTGCTACTAGAAGCAACCGATGAAGAAGACTGCTTCACGGAAGAACTACTAATTTGTTTTTCGCTCGAAGACGAATTCACCGACGAACTGGACGTATCCTTCTTGCTGCTAGAAGAATCTCCTGACTTTACGGAACTGGAGCTCTTGGAATCAGATGAATTCTTTGTTTCTTTTGCGGAACTGCTGGACATATTCTCACTACTCGAAGACTTGTCTTTGGTTTCGTTTCCCGACGACTTCTTATCAATCGAAGAGGACAATTCTTCAGTGGAATCAGAGTCCTTTACACTTGAAGACGATTCAACAGCGGATGTTTCGTTGTTGTCTTCACTTGCCGACGACGAATCGTCACAGCCCCAAAGGCCTATTCCGCCAAACACGGCTAAGAAAAGTAGTGTCTTGAACTTGTTCATCTTTTGGTACTCCTGTTATTAAACTTTTTTGAAAGCAGTATTTCGATGGATAAGGCATCCACCATAAATCGCGGTTTCAACCGCTCAATCGAATAGGGACCAGGCCCTTTTACTTTTACATCCGATTCATTCATAGGAACAAAATCTGTTCTTATTTTTAAGAAAAAAGATAATAAAGAAAGCTATTTGACCAGCCACAAACACCCCAAATGGGGGCAAAACGCCCCCATTTTCACCCCACACCCCGCCCCGCAGTCCGACTTTTTTTGTATACCACTGGAACGTGGGCGTATTATAACCGTATTCATTTTTCAATTAGTGTGACACACGTCACACTGCAAAGTTTTTTTGAATAAAGTTATTGGATTTTCATCAAGAAAAAGACATCTTTAGTCTATAAACAAATCAAAGCACAAGGAGATTCTATGTGGAATGATGATTACATGGAGAAAGCAGCAGAACTTTGCCAAAAAATCAATGACGAAAACGACTCTCAATGGATGATCGTCACCATCGATTCTGATTCAGGAGAATCGACAACACCCGAAAGAGATGAAATCTTTGAGATGTACAATTTCTCGCGAGATTACAAAGGGACTCCTCTACCAAGATCAACTTATATAGGCAAGATTCCTTCGCTTGATGCGGAAGAGCCAATAATTGAAAAAATCTGGCAAAAACTCAAAGTAGCCGGTCTAGCTCCGCGTCGAATTTGTGGCGGCATAATAAATGAACCTCTCATCATCCGAAGTCCTGATGATCCTGACTAAATTTTTTTTACGAAATACAGGTATCAGCTGATAGCATAAACCCTGCCGGCAATCTACCAGCAGGGTTTTAGCATTTATCACATTCGCAAGTTTCTTAAATACGTTCCACTAAGGATTATTTTTTGATTTTGCAACACACGATTTTTGTATTCAAATAAAAAACCTTGAAAAATAATATATCTATATTTTATTCCGTGTTTAAAGCACTTTGATGTTATAGGGGATACACTCTTTACAATTCGATCAATCGAACATATCGACTCCAATCCAATTTTTTCTTCCTCATCCAAATCGCTATTAGCTATTTTTAGGAATTTATCTGTTTCTTTGGCGGTAAGAACAAATTTTACAGCATCAGGGGTTATTTCATAAGGTGCGCTATTAAGAACATACCCTTCAAATGGACCGTTTTCGTTAAGTTCCGACATGATTTTCATATTCGTCTGCGTATACGGGGAGGCCATCAAAACACTAAGGGCATCTGCAAATTTCCCCTTTGTTGACAAAACAGATTCGTCAATAGCCTCTGTTAATTGAAATTTCAGTCTTTTATCATCAAGCACCTTAACCGAGGCTAATGTCGTCGTTCCAGCAGCATCCCTTAAAGGGCGTACACATATATAAAATTTTCCAACTTCGTTACCCATTATTTTTTCAAATTTTAACGAAGGGTATTTTGCAGAATAATATTCAACAAAATCTTTCCAGACAGAACAAAAGGCATCCGGCAAATCCTTTTTCTTGACATTTCTATTCGCAAAAATATTCGACATATTACACCTCCAGGGTTAACTTTATTGGCAAATGATCACTACAATATTTCTTTTTTGAGCATTTCTTTTCCAAAATTAAAAAGGTTCCTAATTTTTGAGGGATTTCAAAATTTCGAAAAGAATTCTCATCAACAAGAGATTTCGCAATCAAAACTTGGTCAAACATAGCCCATTGCAACATACACTTATCATAAAAGATTGTTCCTTCTGGAAAAGAGCGTTCACACATATATTTCCAACAGGGATTATAATATATAACATCATTGTGGTTTAAATTTTTCACTGAACTAATATTTCTATAAGATAAAAAAATTCCTTGATTGTGCATCCAATGTTCTTCATATGGATTTATATTAAAGTCCCCAATTATAATGTGTTTAGATGACTTTTGCAGGTCCTTAATCATTTCAAACAACTTATTATTCAACGTAACAGAATCTTTATGCATTTTAGAATATCCATGAACATTCACAATATCAAAATTTCCATTCTTTAAAGGAATACTTACCACTAAAGCTCTTTCATCAAATAGCCTTTTGTCAAAAGATCCTCTCTCAATATTTCTAAGCAAAACACTTAAACTTGAAGAATGAATCACAGCAAGTTCATTACGATTAGTAAAATATTGATGTTTGACGCATTTAGGCATTCTTTGGGATATTTTTTTCATTTCCTGAATACTAGGTCTTTCCTGTATAGCAACAATCACATTCGAATTATTTTTTACAAGTTCTACCATCTTTTTATATAGAGAACTTTGACGTCTTATATTATATGAAACTATAGTAAGCATATTCTCTTTTCAAGATAATAAAAAATACACAGTCTTATAGTATGTTTCTTTTAAAATCTGCTTATTTTTCTCAAATTCTTCCCTCTAAATATACTTGCTCGCTTCCTATAATCAAGAATACAATCGGTTTTCCAGATTTCTTTTCAACTGCATTCCACCCTTTTTTATCTACACCGGACGGATGTGGATCACATTCTGGGTGAGAATGCCACTCACCCAAATACCCGATTGTTCCCCCAAAACGATGCCACACAGAGTCTAAGACTTTCAGGTGTCTTTTGTCTCGGCGAACAAATTCTGTTTTTGACCGTTTATCATCTGGGTAAGCAGGAGTCGCAAAAGAAATCGTCAACTCACCCGGTCGAATCACGCCGAACAGCATCCCTCCACTTTCATAATTGGTCAACACAGATTTCTGTATTCGAGCAATTCTCTTCATCATCCAATTCGAGAAAACGACTTTGAACGTTTTGCCTCTTTTTAATGGCAAATACATTATTGGTTCTATTTTCTGCAACAAGCTGGGCATGAATCATCCTTGGGTATAGTAACACACTCCATCGCATTCCAGACATTATTCGCACAAGTTTGGAACCAAAACAAAGATTCTTCTTCCGTTGCTTTTAGAGACCTAAACAAAGCTGTCATCATCAAGTTTGCCGCTGCAATAGAAGCCATTATAGGGAACGGAATAAAAACGGCATTACAGGTTCCTCTTGTCTGATCTTCTTTACCAAGCACAGGCAAAACTCCATTTTCTTCCACATATTTCTTCTCACAGCGTAAACACGCTTTTTTAGAACTACCGATAACAGATGCACACACAGCCTTACTACGCCCGTATATATATCCACAAATATATAGAGGCATCTTTGGTAATTGCGCAAGGAATCGGTTCAAGTATTCCGAGAACGACTCGTCACCTGTTGTATCTAGTACAATGTCAAAAGGGAAATCCTGTTTCGGCTTAAAGCTTTTTTCAAAGGAATCCTCTATTGCATCTATTCTAAAATTCCTACACAAAGCCCTTGAATCACCTTTTACCTGATTTTCCAAAACAGTCTTCATTGCACGAGCCTTATTTACTCCTTGGGATTCTAGACCTAGATAATGTCTGGAAAAATTCTCTTCCTTATACTTATCAGGGTCAACAATTGTCAATGGATTTTTAAATCCGGCACCGGACTTTACCAACATCGGAAGCAAATTACTCCCTAATGTACCACATCCGACAACCAGAATTCTCTTATCCATTAAAGGAGCACTATTTTCCATAGAGGCATTCCTTGAAAATATTTTATTTTCGGTTTCTTCCGCAAAATACCGACAATTAAGATTTCCGCTGCGAGACGGCGACACAATCAATCCCAAGATAGTTGCATTCTTTCTAAAGGCGATAGCAAAATTCTTGGAGGAATAGCATCCCCATAAAACTGTCTTCCGGTAGCGTTTGAAGGCCCGTTTTCCCATTGAAGCCTTGCCAAACAGGAGTAGGTCTTTCATTGAACCAAAAGGGAATCTCAAAGCTGATATATCAACATGACCAGATAAAGGATAAACAGGACATGAATAACTAGGCGAAGACGAATTACCTTCAATTATCTTCAAGGAGTTTTTGTTAACATCCTTTATTTCAGCACTGTAGTCACACGGCCAATAAGATGGCATCTCGTTTGAAAATTCTTCCCCGTATTTTTCCTTGGCTAAATCAAGAATGCGTTCTGTTATTTGGTCAACGATGACCCCAACCATATCGTATGGCCTACATGCGTCAAAGACCAATTCTCCCTTTTGAAGATAGCATAAACCGCCATCCTTCTCTACATGGGGAACCTTTCTAAAACAAAGTCCATCATATTGCCGAGCCAAGCAAGCCCTGGGAAATTCAGTACAGCACTGATTGTCAAACAACAACTTTACAATTACTGTTCCAAAGGTACTCGATTCTATCGGCCCTTCAAATTCGGCAGAAAGGCTCCCACTGCAAGGAATAAAGTTCCATGCAGCGAGAGCATCCTTAAGATTTTCCCAGGGACTGTCTTTCATATCAACCGGCTCTCACAGACGGCAGTGCTCCTCTACGGTTTATCTGTACCGAATCCTTTATCACGGGGAATCTCTTTCCAAGGTGACGTTGCACAGCCTGCGACCGCGCCGCATCAGAGGGGTCCATATTGCCAGCAATGGCAGAAGCAAAGCCGACCGCCCGACTCTGTAGCTCTTTGAACTTTTCCGTCGGGCACTTGATACCTTCCCTTGGATCAGCCGGATTCTCTACAGAGACCTCATCATCATCGGGCAAGGACATTGACTTGATAAATTTCAAGACCTTCAAAAGTTCTGCCGAAATATCATCGGTAAATGATTTTCCTGCATTGGCCTTTTCCGCAAGGCTCATCAGGAATATGGATGAAGGCCCCTTTCCATCTTGGAAATTGAAATCGCGCCACCCTTTCAGAATCCTATAAATCGCGCGGTCGTCATCGTCCTTATTCATGAAATACAGGTTCAGCATGCGTGGGTCCGATTTTTTCCAAGAATACAGGCCATTGTCTTCGCGATACGCAAGCATTATGGACTTTGTGGGCAAATCATCCCAATCCAAATCCCTTTCTTCTTGTTCATCACAAGCAGCAAAAGTGCTCCCTTGCGCACTTTCATTGACAGGGCGCATATCCCGAATTTTTTGAAATTCCTTATCAGGCACCGAATACAAGGGAACATCAAAATGAATCTCATCAGAAAGAGTTAGACAATACGACTTTTTCCCCTTCTCAGCGGTCCACCCATTTGCTTTAGCCAAAGGCTTAAGTATGGAATCGACCATATCAAAGAAATCGTTTGCGGCTTCTCTGGGTTCCGATTCATCTTCATGATACGACAACGGAAGATAGCATCCATAATCGAAATCAACCTGCTGTGCAGGCGGAAAGCAGGGCATATTCTGCGTTTTATATCCGGCGGACCCTTGTCTCATAAAACGTGGCACAATTCGGTTTCCTTCTTGTGCCGTCCGTTCTCCAATCCCTTCAGTTAACGCTCGCTTTATCTTCAATCGGGCGTCTTCCAATGTTTCCTTGACCTCCTGCGAGACTTCTATCTCCTTGAGGTACCCTCGGAAGCAATCATTCAAACTTTTGCATTCCATAACTCTATTCTCCTTCCGCCATATATTTCTGCAATGCAGTGCGCGCATTTTGGTAGGCGGAACGCGCTTGTTGTGATAGTATTTGTTGAGCCTTTGGGTTCGCCTTATCTAGTGCAATGAACTTCACCTGTTCCTTTGGTGGGGTTACATCTATTTTCATATAACGGTCCGGCCCAAGTTTAAATTTCAGGATATTCTCCGTTGCGGCCTCTTGTGCGGAAATAGACAAATCAAACAGTTTGCCTCGCCAACGAGTCAGAAATCCAGAATTAACTGTCTTACATACATCCGTGATGCCGGAACTCATCGTTCCTATATGCAACAGCTTGTAGGATTGAGAATCCATATTCAAGAACCGTTCGGCCTCTATGCACGCATACAATCCCGGATGGTTCGCAACCAAGCCCCCATCAACCATGTACCATCCATAAAGTCCATCCATCTTATGTATAGGGAAATAGGTCGGAGCGGCACTAGTTGCCAAGGCTACATCGACCAAACGATATTCCTTATCCATTTTCAAACTATCATGATGAGGCGTCTTGAAAACCTGCGGCATACCCGTAGAAAGATTAACAGCCGGTATCAACACCTTATGCTTCAAGTCTTCAATAGTCCGATCCTCTAAGAGTTGCTCCAAAGCAGCCCTCAACTGCTTGTCAGAAAATTTCTGCCTTATAAGGCCCAACGGCCACCTTATCTTTGGAAAAATTTTAGGTCCCCAATCCTTATAGAAGTTGACCATTTTTTCTGTAGGGATTTCTGCGGCAAGGCTTAAAGCGTTAATTCCCCCAATAGAAGTCCCTGCAATTAAGGCGAAAAGACGAGCTAAAGGCATGCCAAGTTCGGCTTCCATATAGGAAAGGATATTGGCTTGAAAGAACCCTCGAAATCCACCTCCCGAAAGAGATAGAAGCTTTGGCGTGGACGGTTTTTGATCGGACATAAGGCCCCTCTCGTTGTTAAATGCTATTTCCATTGCAAATACCGTGCCAACCGCAAAAACAGGCTTTTGGGGCCATCCGGGCGACCGAGGATGTTTCAAAATGCTTCAGAAATTATTACACGCCTTTAGGCTGTAGCATTTCTAAACGGTTTCTGCGAGTCGGCGTATTTTTACTATTATTTCCACCCAAACCACACCCTAACCGACAGTCCAATGACCGCACAGAACCAGGAAAAGCCGCAGTTCGACCAGGGCGCCATCATCAAGGCGCTGCAGAACGCCCTGCGCACCACCAGTTCCAAGATAGGGCAGATGAACGAGGTCCTGGACATCGTGCGGGTTGTCGGCGAGGCGAAGACTTTCAAGACGGCGGCCCTCGCACTCGCGGGCGAAATCGCCGACCGCCATCACGCCGAAAGGGTGAGCATCGGCATGGTCAAGCACGACTACGTGGTGCTCGCGGCCATAAGCCACACCGACCATTTCGAGGGCAAGATGCAGGTGGTGCGCGACCTGGAATGCGCCATGGAAGAGGCCTACGAACAGGACGCAAGCATCGCCTACCCGCCCCCGGACGGCGGCACCCCGCTCGCCACCCGAATCCACGAGTACTACAGCAAGACTTACGGCGTGGGGCACATGCTCTCGGTCCCGGTAAGGCGGGGCGAAGAGACCATCGCGGTAATCACCTGCGAACGCGGGGCGCACCCCTTCGACGACGAGGAGTCCGCCCAGATCCACCTGGTAGCAACGCTCACTAGCGCAAGGATAGACGAACTCTACCGCAAGAGCGGCTGGTTCGGCAAGAGGTTCGCCCGGGCCGCGCGGGAGGGGTTAGCCAAGCTGCTGGGCCACGAACACACCTGGGCAAAACTGTTGGGCATTCTGCTTACGGCGTTCGTGCTTTTCGCGGCACTGGTGCCCATCCCCTACAGGGTAAGCGCCCCGGCCATGCTCAAGACCGACCACATCACCTACCTGAGCGCCCCCTTCGACGGGTTCATCCAGAGCGTGAAGGTGAAGCCGGGCGACATCGTGTACAAGGGCGACGAACTCTTGAGACTCGACCAGAAGGAACTCAAGCTAGAAGAGGCCGACCTAATGGCCCAGGAGCAGGACAACCGCCGCGAAATACAGAAGGCCCAAGCAAACAGACAGCTGGCCGACCTGCGCATACAGCAGGCCAAGCTCTCGCAGACTCTCGCGAAGCTAAAGACGGTGCGCTACAAGCTCTCTCGCTCGGTGGTGCGCTGCGAATCGGACAGCGCGGTGGTCATCGAGGGCGACCTGCAAAAGCGCGTGGGGTCGCATGTGAACCAGGGCGGCGAACTGTTCCAGCTGGCATCCATCGAAGAAATCTACATGGAGGCCGACGTAAGCGAACTCGAAGTGAACAACGTGCGGCTTGGCGGCGAGGGCTTCATGGCCATCAAGAGCCGTCCCGATTACGTGTACAGGTTCCGCACCACGCTCATGAACCCGACGGCAAGTGTCAAGGACCAGGAAAACACCTTCGCCGTGCGCGGCGAGTTCGTGAGGGCGACTCCCCCGTGGTTCCGCCCCGGCATGACAGGGATAGCGAAGATTTTCGCGGGCAAGCGCACGCTCTGGTGGATTCTCTCGCACCAGGCCATCGACTACTTGCGCCTGAAACTCTGGTGGTAAGGGGGCAAAAGCCCCGAAAAGCAGCCCAAAAGTGTGGTTGGTGGTCCTGCAAATGTCCAGGCATCAATGTCACCTTGTAAATGCTGCTTCCGCAAAAGTTCAAGTGTCTTTGCATAAGTGATGAAGGTGCTCCTGCAAATGCTCAAGTGCCTTTACACAAGTGGTGTTGCCCCTCGGACATTTGCCCGGGCCCCTTTACACAAGAATGCAACACGCCCCGGCAAAAGTCCAGGCACCTACTTCACCTTGTAAAAACTACTCCCGCAAAAGTTCAAGCGCCTTTGCACAAGTGGAGATAGCGCTTATGCAATTGTCCGAGGACCTTTGCACAAGTGGTGAAACCACTCGCGCAAAAGCCCAAGCAACTTCATCACCGTGGTAATGCCGCTCCGGCAAACGCCCCAGCATGAACCTCACTTTGTAAACGCTGCTCCAGCAAATGCCCCAGCACCATCACCCAAGCGGTGAAGGTGCTCGGCCAAATGTTCAGGCACCACCTTCACCTTGTAAAAGACTTTCCGGCAAAAGACCGGGCCGTTTTGCACAAGTGACAAAACCGCCCGGACATTTGCCCCCGCTGCTTTACACAAGTGACATTGTAACAAAAGCAAAAGTTCAAGCAGCACCCCCACAATGTAAAAGCCGCTCCCGCAAATGCGGAAGCGACTTTACACAATTGTGGGTGGTTTTCAGGCAAAAATTGTGTTAAAAGGTCACATTTCGCTCTTTCAGGTAGTCTTCTATATCGCCAACGATGACATCAGATGTTAACGATTGTAAAATTTCATAATTGGGAACAATGAATTTCTGAATACAGCCTGATTCAGTCAGCTTTCGATACACAAAAGATGGCAAGCGGTTCCACTTGTTTGCGCAAGCGTGAATCATATACACGACAAATTCAAAAGATTCCTGATTCATAATCAAAAAACGAGTATCAACCCTTCTTAGCTCCAGGCATGAACATATCAAAATCCCGCTGGATCAGTTCGCCCGCAAGCGGCATTTCAGCCCACCTGCCCGCGGCAAGTTCCTTATGTTGAATTTTGTCCTTATCCATAGGGAAATCTAGGCCAGTGCCCGACGTTTTTCCTGTTCGTATTCGCCTACAATGTAATCGGGGCCATTTTCCCAAAGGCCCGTTTCCTTGTCAAACAGGCAAACGGCGGTCGTCGATTCCATAAAGTCCGCAACGGCGTCTGTCATGCCGCAATTATTCCTGTCCATCAAATCGCGTATGGACATCTGCGCAAGCAGGCACATGGCAAATTCAATTTTATCTTCCATGAAAACAGACCTCTTCTGCCGTAAGAAACTTCAAGCAACCGAGAGCCTTGGACGAGCGAAAGCACCATTGGTTGGTGAGTTTTTCTGGTTCAAGAAAACTAATAGCGAGTTCGGCTGCCCTGTCGGAATTTATCGGTCCATAGACCCCATCCAAGAACGCCGTGATGACAGTATTAGTCTGATCGTTAGCAATCTTGCCGCAAATCAGGTCGTAGTCGATCCACTTTTCAAATTCACCAGGAATGCAGTCATGCCTTCTATGCGATACTACGCAATGCAGCCAACCAATATCCGCATTCTTGAATTCATACAGAGAAAGCCCTTCGGACGGTGTAAACTCAAATGCATTGACAAAACCTCTTGATAGCTGAACATACTGTTCTTTCTGCGTAAGGGCCTTTTTGATGGATGTCGCTACGAACTTTTGTGCCTGATTCTTGCTCGTTGTCAAGTAAAAGCCCCTACCGAAATCCTTTCCTGCCGCACATTTCGACAAGTCCGGGGTTTGGACGACGCAATAGCTTCCATGATAAAGGATTATTTTGTCGTTCATACTGACACCCCTTGATTTTTTAGGTAGGCTTCAACCTCATTGAGGCTTGCCAAATCACCTTGCACATGGAACTCTTCGTACATGTCCTGCATAAAGTCATAGACCTTGTACTGACGAAACAACTTCGCAACCTCCGACATATCCTTATGCCAGGTCTTGGTGGCAAGCCGCAGAAGCCGCACCTGAATCAAGATTATTTCGTCTTTACGGTCCATAGATTAATTTCGCAGTCCAATTATAAAAAAAGGGTGCGGGGCATTGCCCCGCTATTCGAAAAAGACTTCTCAAGTAGATTGCTTCGCTACGTCGCAATGACAAATTCTTTCGTCTTTCGTCTGTAGCGAAGCGTTCTTTCGTCTAACTCACCAGCATCATGGAGAACACCATGACAAACAGCGCGACGGTTTCGCCGACGCCGAGCACCATCAGGTAGTTCACCAGGCCCTTGCCGGTTTCGCCCAGCGCGTTGCAGGCGTCCGCAGCGGACTTGCCCACGTACCAGGCAGAGGCCATCATGCCGATGCCACCGAAGATGCCGACACCCAGGTACGCCGCCCAGTTGGCAGGGGCCGCCTGGGACTTGTTCAGGATGTACATCATCAGCAACATGCCGTAGATTGTCTGCGCGATCGGCGCGCCCACGAAGATGAGCAGCGTAAACAGCGCGTTCTTACCCTTGAGATACGCCTTCTTCCAGGCCCCGATGGCCGCCATGCCGGCAGTCCCGCAGCCCAGCGCAGAACCCACCGCGGCAAGGCCCAGGGCCGCCACCGCGCCGAGTTTCGCGAGCGTTAAAAGTTGAGCTTGATCCATACGTGTTACCTCGCTGGATTAAAGCACCATCATGGAGAACACGAGAACGAACAGGGCCACGGTTTCCACGATACCGAGCACCATGAGGTAGTTCACCATGCCCTTGCCGGTTTCACCGAGGGCGTCGCAAGCCACGGCCGCGGACTTGCCCTGGTACCAGGCAGAAGCCATCATGCCGAGACCGCCGAAGATACCGGCGCCGAGGCAGCCGCCCCAGTTGGTAAAGCCGGATTCAGCAGCCTTGCTCAAGATGAAGTTCATGAGCAACATGCCGTAAATCGTCTGGGAAATCGGGGCACCCACGAACACCAGCAAGGTGAAGAGGGCCGACTTGCCCTGGGCATAAGCCTTCTTCCACATGGTGATGGCGGACATACCAGCCGTTCCGCAACCAAGGGCGGAGCCCATTGCCGCAATGCCGAGAGCGGCTGCAGCACCCATTTTAGCGAGAGTAACCATTGTATTCGGTTCCATTGTTTTTTCCTCATTAAGTAGCGGGAATCATCCCTTGGTTTAATTTTTCTGCTTGGCGAAGGGCGCGAACGCGAATCCGCTCCATTCCTGGCCAAGTCCATTTGAAAATTCGAGTGTGTTAAGACGTACGGCGTGGACGGCGACGCCCATGACCGCAAGCGCGATGTTCAGGCCATGCACAAACAGCAGCAGGAAGGCAGCACCGGCGATACCGACAGCAGAGCCGAACAGCGGCGAGAGCATGTCGTTGAACGCCTCGGCAATGGCCGCACCGGACATGCCCACAGCAAACAGACGGATGTAACTGATCACGTCGGTAAAGCTGTTCACCACGTCGAGCACGAGCATCGGGATGCTGATGAAGTCCTGCTTGAGCCTCTTGGGCGGCACAGTAAAGAGCACCAGGAGTACCGCTTCCACGATGAACATCGGGATGACGAACTTCGGCATGTCGATACCGAGCACCATCTGGCAGGCCAGGAAGAACATCACCCAGCAGCCGATAAGCCAGCCCACCTGCGCCATGAACGTGGAGTCCTTGCGCTTGATGCGCACGCAGACGTTCCACACGTGAGCGATACTCAAGTGGACTACGGCGATGCAGAAGCAGAACAGCTGGATATGCTGCATCTGGGAGGCACCCGCCGCCTTCGGCACGAAGCTATCGGGCAAGATAGTGATCGACTGGGCGAAGGCCTTGTAGGCTTCGAACTTCGCCGGGTCAGTCGGGGCGCTAGTGCGGATCCAGAGCATCGCGTTCTTCAGCGGTTCAGGCAACCAGCCGTAGTTGGTGATGTCCAGGTAATACGTCCACCCCGCAAGCGAGGGGCTAAGTCCCAAGAAACTTGCGTTGATGACACCCCACACGATGGTGGCGATGCTCATGAGGTAGATAAAGTGGAAACCAGCAGGGTTCGCCTTCGGCATCTTTTTGCGTGCAAAAAGCGCCAGACCGAGGAAGAGCAACCCGTAAGCGGTATCCCCCACAATCATCGCAAAGAAGATGCTGAAGAAGCAAAGGAACACGGCCGACACGTCCACTTCCTTGTACCCCGGCGAAATGCCGATGATGTCGTACAGGAACTGCATGGGGCGGCTGAGCTTGCTATAGGTCAACAGCGTCGGGATGTCGTCGCCGTCGGCTGGGTCGTCCACCAGGAGGCCCCAGCCGTGCTCGCGGGCGGCCTTCTCGAGTTCGCCCACGCGCGGTGCAGGGCAGAAGCCCTGCACGGCGGCGACGTTCTTGTCGCCCACCATCGAGGCTTCGGCTTCGACCATGCGGTAGTCGTCACCCACTTCGAGGAGCTTGTCCTCGATAGATTCGCGGGCACCCGAAAGTTCACCCAGGCGACGCTCCACGCGGGCAAGCGTTTCCTTTGCTTTCGCTTCCATTTCGCGGTATTCGGCAAGGGATTTGGGCGGCATCGAGAGTTCGGTGAAGTTACCCTTCACGGCCACAGGGGCTTCTCCCCTGCTCACGACAGCTACATATTTGCCGTTTTCATCCTGACCGAATTCCTCGATAGAACCTTCGCCATCGAGTTCGAACGGGACTTTACCGTCATGGAGCTGGTACAGTTTGACATAGATACCCTTCGCCTGCAGGGAAGCTGCCGTTGCGGGGTCCAGGTTCTTGAACATGGAAAGTTTGGTGAGTTCCTCTTCAGCCTGTTCCTTGTCGATTTCCGCCTGCTTGCTTTCGGCAACCAGGTTCTGGATTTCATCGATAAGGCTTGCGGCAGGAGCGGCATCCTTCACGGGAGTCACACCCTTCGGGGCTTTTTCGGGCACCACTTCCAAAGCCTTCTGCACGCGGTTTACTTCGCCGCGGGCATGGTTCAGCTTGGCGCCTGCTGCCGCCTGCAAGGGCGTGAGGTGCAAAATTTCAAGCGTACGGAGCGCCTGGAGCGTCTCTTCAACCGCACCTGCAACCGTCAGCACCGTCACTTTCTTCATAGGAGTAATCATGCGGCGGCCTCCTTCGCGAGTGCATCCTGGGCAGCGGTACGGGCGGTAGCCTTACCCTTCGCAAGCTTGCTGCGGGCAACGCCACTGGTCTGCTGGTCGCCCAGGAAGATGTTGATGACGCGGATATTTTCCTTGGCTTCCGGAATCTTCACCTTTTCGAACAGGTTCACGCGCTGGCTCGTGGTACGCAGTTCCTTCGAGAGGAGCTCGTATTGCTTTTCGAGCACGCGGCGTTCGAGACGCAGCGAAATCAGGCCCTGCAGGCTTCTGATACCGTCGTCCAGCCACACGGGCGTGGTAAAGAAATCCGGAATCGAGATATTAAAATCTACCCCGTCGTATGTCGGAATCTTCACGCCGGCGATGTTACCTTCGCCCTGGCGCACTTCCTTCACCGACAGGTACTTTGACCATTCGATGGGTTCGGCAAACAGCGAAATCCAGGAAGCCATGCTCTTGCGGAGCTTGTCCTCCTCTTCTCGCTTTGCCATCACCCTCTCCTGGAGCGTGCGCATTTCCATCTGCAACTGCTGCTTTTTCAACAGCAACGTCGGCAGATAGCGCTGGAAGCGCTTCAATGCGTCGCGTTCCGCCTTGAGGGCGTTCTTTGTTAACTTGACCTTCGCCATATTACCCCTTCTTGGGCCAATATTCGTTGATCATCTTGGTCGGAATACCCGTTTCTTCGGGTGCGAAACAGTCAGCAAGGATTTCCCAGCCAAGGTCCAAAGCCTTTTCGAGCGGGATGTTGACGGAAAGATCCATCATTTCCTTTTCGAAGCGCTGGCCATACTTCAACAGCTTCTGGTCCCAGTTACTCATGTTGAAGCCCATGGACTGCTTTTCCAAAGTTTCCTTGTAGCTTGCGTACAGCTGGATCATGGTGTTCATGATGGTACGGTGGTCGCTACGGGTCTTGCCGTTCACCTGCTGTTTCAAACGAGACAGAGAACCGAACGGTTCGATACGGCCCTTACGCAGGTAGAACTGACCTTCGGTAATGTAACCGGTGTTATCCGGAACCGGGTGGGTCACGTCGTCACCAGGCATGGTCGTCACGGCAAGGATAGTGATGGAGCCCGAACCTTCGAAGTCCACGGCCTTTTCGTAACGGCTGGCCAGCTGGGAGTAAAGGTCGCCAGGATAACCACGGTTCGATGGAATCTGTTCCATGGTAATGGCGATTTCCTTCATGGCGTCGGCAAAGTTCGTCATGTCGGTGAGGAGCACCAGCACGTTCTTGCCTTCGGTGGCGAACTTTTCAGCCACGGCAAGGGAAGCATCCGGCACGAGCAAGCATTCCACAATCGGGTCGGAAGCGGTGTGCATGAACATCACCGTACGGTTCAAAGCACCGTTCTTTTCGAGGAAGTCCTTCAGGTACAGGTAGTCATCGTGCTTCAGGCCCATGCCGCCGAGAACAATCACGTCCACTTCGGCCTGCAAGGCGATGCGGGCCAAGAGTTCGTTGTAAGGTTCACCGGCGATAGAGAAAATCGGGAGCTTCTGCGAAACCACGAGCGTGTTGAACACGTCGATCATCGGGATACCCGTACGCACCATCGTCTTCGGGATGATACGCTTTGCGGGGTTCACGGAAGGACCGCCGATAGTAATGCGTTCGCCGTCCACTTCGGGGCCGTTATCACGGGGCTTGCCGGCACCGTTAAACACGCGGCCAAGCAAGGCTTCGCTGTACGGGACCTTCATCGGTTCGCCAAGGAAGCGCACTTCGGAGTCGGTCGAAATACCACGGGCACCTGCAAACACCTGCAAGTCCACCATGTCGCCGTCAATGCGGATCACGCGGGCAAGGGATGTTCCGAACGAGCTTGTCACCTGGGCAAGTTCCTGGTTTGCTACACCTTCGGCGCGGAGCGTAATCACGGAACCGGCGATGCGTTCAATACGATGGTATGCCACATTATGCATTAGCGGAAACCTCCTTCACGGAAGCGAAAATACTTTGTTCAAGGTCCTTGAATTCCTGGGAATCGAACTTGACGCGGTTCCAGTCCTTCGTCGACTGAGTGAGCTTGAGGAAGAACGTACGGGCGACGTCCTTCTCGCTGAACTTCATCGGGGTCTTGAGAATGGTGTAAACCTTGTCGAACACGTACTTCTGGCGTTCGGCGGAGCAAGCGGCGTCGATTTCGTTATAGGCGTCCTGCTGCAGGTAAACGGCATCGAGGTATTCGGACTTCAGGTAAATCACGAAGTCGTCGATAGAGGTACCTTCTTCGCCCACCACCTTCATCATGTTGTTCACGTCCACGCCGTTTGCGAGGATGTGACGGGCTTCGGCAACCTTTTTGCTGTCGATGATGCCTTCGTACTTGGACCAGGAATCCAGCGGGTGGATTGCCGGGAAGCGGCGCTGGTCGGAACGTTCACGGCTAAGGCCGAGGAATGCGCCCACCACCTTCAGGGTTGCCTGGGTCACCGGTTCTTCGAAGTTACCACCTGCAGGCGACACGGAACCGCAAATCGTCACGGAACCGGTAGAGCCGTCCTTCAGGCGAACTACGCCACCGCGTTCATAGAAGGCGGCAATCACGGATTCAAGGTAAGCCGGGAAGGCTTCTTCGCCCGGAATTTCTTCCAAGCGGCCGCTCATTTCACGCAGAGCCTGTGCCCAACGAGAAGTCGAGTCAGCCAAGAGGAGCACGTTCAGGCCCATCTGGCGGTAGTATTCGGCGAGAGTCACGCCCGTATAGACGGAAGCTTCACGGGCAGCCACCGGCATCGAAGACGTGTTACAAATAATCAGCGTACGTTCCATGAGGGACTTGCCGGTACGCGGGTCAATCAGTTCAGGGAATTCGCGGAGGGTTTCCACCACTTCACCTGCACGTTCACCGCAAGCGGCCAAGATCACGATATCCACGTCGGCGTAACGGCTCATGAGCTGCTGGAGCACCGTCTTGCCGGCACCGAACGGGCCCGGCGTACAGAACGTACCGCCCTGCATCACGGGGAAGAACGTATCGATAATGCGCTGCTGCATGGTCAAAGGCTTGCTCGGGCGCAGGCGTTCTTCGTAGGCCTTGATTGGCATCTTCACCGGCCAGGTCTGCACCATCGTCACGTCCTGGGTTTCGCCGTGAGCGTTCTTGAGCTTTGCAACAACAGTTTCTACAGTGAATTCACCAGCGGCAGAGACCGATTCCACGGTCCACTTGCCCAGCAGGCGGAACGGCACCATGATGCGGTGCGTGAACACGCCTTCGGGCACGGTGCCGAGCGTATCGCCCGCGACCACCACATCGCCCGCCTTCGCGACCGGGGTAAACGCCCACTTCTTGTCGCGCGGGAGCGCCTTCAAATACTTACCGCGCTGCAGGAAGAAGCCGCATTCTTCGGCAAGCTTCGGGAGCGGGTTCTGCAGACCGTCAAAGACCTGGGTCAAGAGGCCGGGGCCAAGTTCTACGGACAAAAGTTCGCCGGTGAATTCCACCTCGTCACCCGTCTTTAAACCCGTGGTGTCTTCGAACACCTGGAGTTCGGCGTAGTCACCGCGGATACGGATGACTTCGCTCTTGAGGGGGATGACTTCGGACTTGCCGTCCTTGTTTTTCTGAGTAAGCTTGGCATACGCCACTTCGTTCTGGGACACGGCGCTTTCGAACTTGACGCGAATCAGGTTACCGTTGACGCCGATGATTTTTCCGATACTAGCCATTGAAAATGGACCTCCGGTCATTCCTGTGCCGCCGCAGAGGCGTATGCAGGATCGTTTGCATTAATAACATTCAACACGGCAGCGTCGCCCGCTTGTTCGGAGAGGCGCGCCCAACGTTCACAAATCTTCAGTTTGATCGCATAAGCGTAAACATGCTTGACGGTACCCTCGCCCACACCTGCAAGCGAGTCCACAAGCCAGAAACGGGCCTTGTCGATATCCTGCTCTTTTTCCATAGGATTCGACTTGGCAAACGCATCTTGAATCATCTTGGCAAAGGCGACATCGTAACCCGGGAAGGACTTTTCCGTAAAACGGATATCGGGCCCCCATGCACTTGCACGGAGCCTGCCCGAAACGTTCTTCATCTGGATTTCGTGGGCCTTGTAGGCGCGCACGAACTCGTCGTCGCACTCTTCGCATTCACCGTCATCCAGAAGCGCGTCCAGAGCCGCAAGTTCCGGCTCGGACAGCACGCCGATGCAGCGGTGGCGAAATTCTTCCATACTGAGCGGGGCCGGATCGCCGAACTCAATCATCGGAAGAGATGCCATCAAGTAAGAAGGACTGCTCATCAAGTACCCGCGTTACTTCGCCTGTGCGGCAGCGTTTACCACTCTGGCAAGTTGCGGACGGAGCAGGGCCGAAAGAGCGTCGGCCATTGCAGCTTCTGTAAATTCGTGGGTGACCTTGCCGCCATCGAGCTTGATGCGGAAGCCGAACTTGACGCCCTTGTCGCTTTCGACCTTCACGCCGGCGGAAAGCTGCTTCTTGAACTCGCCCATCACAAAGGAGCTGAGCTTGCGGGCATCGGCGTCGGAGAAATCCACCTCGATGTCGGAGGTATAGGACTTGGCTACCGTGAGGAGCATGCTCTTGACGGTGGATTCGTCCAGGGACTTCTCCACCTCGAGGTTCAACAGGTCCATAATCATCTTTTCAAGGTTCTTGCCTACCGAAAGCAGGAGGTCGCGGGCGGACTGTTCAAGGGTGCGTTCGCTACGTTCCGTGAACGCTTCGGCGTCCTTGTCGGCCTTTTCCAGACGGGCGGACGCTTCGGCCTCGGCAGCCTTCACGATATCGGCCGCCTTTTCCTTGGCCTTGGCAATGATAGCCGCCGCCTCGTTTTCTGCTTTATCGACAGCATCTTTCTGGATGCGTTCCATAAGGTATTGCAAGTCTTCTGCCATATATATCTCCAAATTACGCTCCGGATTGGGATTACACGACAAAAAACGGCCCTGCTAGCCCTAATCCAGAAAATTTCGATAGTAATATATATGCTATTTTCGCAAAAAAATACCAAATTCTGCAAATTTTTTGAAAAAAAAGACGAAATGGTGCTTTTTGGCGATAAAAAGCGCTTTTTGATGTAAAATTCAGTTTACAAACATTCTTGCACCCATTCCGCCCTCCTTTTCAATCATCTTTTCTTGACATTGGAAGAAATCGGACGACCACGTTTCATTTTTCTATCTTTCCCCTCCGAAATTATACGGCGGCAGGCCCGCCAAAAAGGACAAAAAATGAAACTCTCGAAGTACTTCTATGTGACGCTCCGCGAAACGCCCAGCGATGCCACCATGCCCTCCCACATCTTCCTCATGCGCGGCGGTTACATCAAGCCCGTCTCTACCGGTATCTACTCCATGATGCCGATGGGTTTCCGCGTAATCCAGAAGATCGTGAACATCATCCGCGAAGAAATGAACAAGATTGGCGGTATCGAAGTGGACCTGCCGGTGGTGCAGACCGCTGAACTCTGGAGCGAATCTGGCCGTTACCAGGCCATCGGCGAAGAACTGCTGCGCTTCAAGGATCGCAACAACCACAACATGGTGCTTGCCATGACTCACGAAGAGGCCATGACCGACCTCGTACGCTACGTGCTCAACAGCTACAAGCAGCTGCCGGTGATGCTCTACCAGTTCAAGACCAAGTACCGCGACGAAGCCCGCGCCCGCGGCGGCCTTATCCGCGTCCGCGAATTCCTGATGAAGGATGCATACAGCTTCCACACCAGTCAGGAAGACCTGGACCGTCACTACCAGGAAGAATACGACGCCTACCTGCGCATCTACCGTCGCGTGGGCATTGAACCGGTGGTGGTGCAGAGCGATACCGGCATCATGGGCGGTAAGGTCGCTCACGAATTCATGCTGGATACTCCGAACGGCGAAGATTACTTGATTCTTTGTAAGAAGTGCGGCTACCAGGCCAACCGCGAAATCGCCAAGTTCCAGCGTGTGCCGTTCAAGGGCGACGAAAATGCAGCTCTCGAAAAGGTCGAAACTCCGCACTGCGCAAGCATCGAAGATCTCACCAAGTTCCTGAACGTGCCTGCCGAATCAACTGCCAAGTGCGTGTTCTTCGACTTCGAAGGCAAGCTCATCACGGTCGTTGTCCCGGGCAACCTCGACGTTTCCGAAATCAAGCTCCACAACCTACTGAAGGCGAAGGAACTTTACCCTGCCGAAGACAGCCTCATCAAGGCCTGCGGCATGGTTCCGGGCTTTGCTTCCCCGATCAATTCTCACGACACCCGCATCATCGTGGACGAAGCGATTGCAGATTCCTTCGACCTCGTGACCGGCGCCAACGAAGAAGGCTTCCACTTCAAGCATTGCAACCCGAAGCGCGACTTCCCGAAGTTCGAAGTGGCGGACATTGCCGAAGCGAGCGAAGTCTGCAAGTGCCCCTGCTGCGGCGAACTCCTCACCGAAACTCGCGGTATCGAAATGGGCAACATCTTCAAGCTCGGCACCAAGTTCTCCGAATCCATGGGTGCGAAGTTCCTCACGGCCGAAAAGACGACCGCTCCGGCCATCATGGGCTGCTACGGCATTGGCGTGGGCCGCCTGATGGCATCCGTCGTGGAAAACAGCCACGATGACTTCGGACCGATTTGGCCCAAGTCCATCGCTCCGTTCCAGGTGGAAATCGTCCCCATCGGCAAGGAAGCCGAACTCGTGGAACTCGCCGAAAAGTTCGAAAAGGAACTCGAAGCCGCCGGCATCGACGTGCTCGTGGACGACCGCGACGAACGTCCGGGCGTCAAATTCAAGGACGCCGACCTGTGGGGCTCTCCGGTGCGCATCGCCATCGGCAAGAAGGGACTTGCCAACGGTGAAGTCGAATGGAAGTTCCGCAACGAGAAGGAATTCTCCATGGTCAAGGTCGAAGACGTCGTGAAGAAGGCGAAGGAATATTTCGAAAAGTAATTAGATCCTCGCCTGCGCGAGGATGACAAAAACGCGGAATGACAACAAGAATCGCGGGGATGACTTATGAGCAAGATTAAAGTCGCAACTTTGCAAGGCAAGTGGACAGGCGATTTCGACAGCAACAACGCCTGGTACGTGGAACAGGCCCGCGCCCTCAAGGGCAAGGGCTACGACCTGGTGGTTCTGCCGGAACTTTTCCATACGCCCTATTTCCCCTTCGAGGAAAACGCGGACTTCTTTGACCTTGCGATTGAAAAGGACCACCCGCTGGTAGCGCAGTGGCAGGGCATCGCCAAAGAACTGAACGCCGTGGTGGTGTTCCCCTTCTTCGAGAAACGCGCCCGCGGCATCTACCACAATTCCGCCTTCGTGTTCGAGCGCGACGGCAGCATTGCAGGCCTCTACCGCAAGAGCCACATTCCCGACGATCCCGCCTTCTACGAAAAATACTACTTCATCCCGGGTGACACGGGTTTCGAGCCTATCAAGACATCCGCAGGCACCCTCGGCGTGCTCATTTGCTGGGACCAGTGGTTCCCGGAAGCCGCCCGCATCATGAGTCTCAAGGGCGCAGACGTGCTCATCTACCCCACGGCCATTGGCTGGATGGATTCTGAGCCCAAGGAAATCTACCCGCGCCAGCAAGACAGCTGGACAACCGTCATGCGCGGGCACGCCATCGCAAACCGCACGTTCGTGGTGGCGGCTAACCGCATCGGTACCGAAGGACACCTTACCTTCTGGGGCACGAGCTTTGCCGCCGCACCCGACGGCTACATTTTGGAAAAATGCGCGCCCGATTTTCTCGGTGTCTCTACCGTAGAAATCGACCTCGCCGAAACCGAAGAGAATCGCCGCTGGTGGCCGCATTTCCGCGACCGCCGCATCGACCTTTACAAGGACATCCTCAAAATCTGGGGTGAATAATGACAACGAAAATTCGCTATCCCGCCGAATGGGAAAACCAAAAGGCTACATGGCTAGCCTTCCCGCACAACAAGCAGAACTGGCACGGAGAACGCGGAATCAAGATTCGCAAGTTCTACATCGACCTCATCCGTACCATTAGCGAGTTCCAGCCTGTCAACGTGCTGCTCCCGAAACTGGATTTCCTTACAGCCGAAGAAAAATTCGCTGTAGCCGACCGTCCTTTTCCGGCCACGTTCATTCCGCTCAAGACCGATGATATCTGGATTCGTGACTATGGTCCGTTCTTCGTAAAAAAGGGAAACAAGACAGCCGTCTCTGAATCCGTATTCAATGCGTGGGGCGCAAAATTCCCGCCCTGGAAAAACGACAACCAGATTCCCGCCAGAATTGCAAAAGCATTCAAATATGCCAAGGGCAAAAGCATTCCCTATATTTTCGAAGGGGGTGCCATTGAAGTAAACGGGGATGGTCTCGGAATCACGACACTGGACTGCCTTGTAGGCAAGAACCGCAACAAGCCGGAAGACCTGACAAAGATCATCAAGGCGATATGCCAGATGCTCGGCCTCAAGAGTCTGCTCATCCTTCCCCGCGGTCTCAACGGCGACCACACGGACGGACATATCGACAACGTAGCCAGATTCGTCGCCAAGGACCGCATCGTCATGTCATGGGATACAAGCCGCAAGGGACCGAACGCCCCCATCCTTGCTGAGGCTAAATACCTCCTAGAAACCTGGCTCGGCGCCTATTACGGAAAAAAATCGAAGGTGGACACGCTTGCGCTCCCGCCGCAGCGAAAGCTAAGCGACGGACAGATTCTCCCGGCAAGCTACATGAACTTTATTTTTGTGAACGGCGGACTAATTTACCCCAAATACAAATGCAAGAACGATTCCGTCGCCCAGAAATATTTCGAGAGCGTTTATCCTGACCGGTTCGTCATCGGACTCGACTGCCGCACCGTCATCGAGGAAGGTGGAAGCCTGCACTGCATGAGCAAGCACGAAAGCCTCTAAAATTTCTACATTTGGCCTATGTTCCTAGACGAAAAAACCATTGAAGTGCGCTCCGGCAAGGGCGGTGACGGCATCGTGAGCTTCCACCGCGAAAAGTTTGTTCCCCTCGGAGGCCCTGACGGCGGCGACGGCGGTCGCGGCGGTCACGTGATTCTGCAGGTGAACGAGCAGTATTCCACGCTCCTCGACATGGGCAACGCACGCGTGTACAAGGCGCTGGGCGGCCAGCCGGGTGGAGCGAAGCGCTGCACCGGGCGTAGCGCCGAAGACCTCATCGTCGATGTCCCGCGTGGTACCATCGTGAAGGATTCCGAAGGTCGCATCCTCGCAGACCTCACGCAGCCGGGCCAGAAATGGATTGCGGCGCGCGGCGGCAAGGGCGGGATGGGCAACCAGCATTTCGCGACCCCGAAGGTGCAGGCACCCCGCAAGTGCACACCCGGCGAAAAGGGCGAAAAGCGCGAACTTTTCCTGGAACTCAAGCTCATGGCCGACGTGGGCCTGGTCGGGTTCCCGAACGCGGGCAAGTCGAGCCTCGTGAACAAGATTTCGAGCGGACGCCCGAAAGTCGGCGACTATCCGTTTACCACCCTCGAACCGGTGCTCGGCATCGTGCAGACGAACGGCCACAGTTTCGTGGTCGCCGACATTCCCGGCCTGCTGGAAGGCGCCAGCGAGGGCAAGGGCCTCGGGCACCAGTTCCTCAAGCACATCGAACGCACGCACACGCTCCTGTTCGTCATCGACGGTTTTGCCGAGAACGCCTACGAGCAGTTTACCGTGCTCAAGAGCGAACTCAAGGCATTCCACCCGAAGCTCGCCGAAAAGCCCTTCGTGATTGCACTCAACAAGGACGATCTCGGAATCGAGAACGCCATCAAGGAATTCAAGAAACACCGCCAGAAGGTCATCGTGACGTCCGCCATGACGGGCGACGGCTGCAAGGAACTCGTACAGGCTCTCGACGAGGCCATCCCGCACGTACAGAAGAAGAAGGTCGGCTGGGAATCGAAGGCCCTCGAAAGCAGCAAGGCCAGCGGCAAGAAGAGCGGCTGGGGCAAGAAGGCTTAGCGCATGGCAAAGAAGGAGCAACAGAGCACGCCGGTCATCATGAACCGCAAGGCAAGCCACCTCTATTTCGTCGACGAGACGTTCGAGGTGGGCATCATGCTCATCGGCTCCGAGGTCAAGTCCATCCGCGACGGCAAGTGCACCATCGGTGAAGCCTGGGTCGACGTCGACGACAAGAAAGACGAACTCTGGCTCATTGGCGCCCGCATCGACGAATACCTTTTCGCGAACAGGTTCAACCACTTCCCCGCCCGCAAGCGCAAGCTCCTCGCCCACGCGCACGAAATCCAGAAAATGCGCAAGGCGAAGGAACTTAAGGGTTGCACCATCGTCCCGCTGAAACTATACTTTAAGAACCGACGGGCAAAACTCGAAATTGGAATATGCAGAGGCAAGGATCAACGCGACAAGCGACAGGATATAATCAACCGCGAAGCGAAGCTGGAAATGGACCGCGCCGCAAAGGCACACCGCTAGTTTTCGCCCTGTTGCTGATAATCGGCTGGGCAATGTCCTTCGCCGACGTCAGTGCCGTCGATGCTGAAGCTTTCGCCAAACAGAACGGCGCCTCTTTCCACTGGTTCCCCATCCAGAAATCGTTCATCCTCGTCACCGAGGAAGACACAGCCAAGTTTGCAGTCGGCATTCCCTTCGCTTCGGTGAACGGCGGAACCATCGATTTATCCGCAAGCCCCGTCCTCGAAGACGGGCACCTGTGGATTGCAGAAGAGGACGCGAAGCAGATTTTCAAGAAAGTTCCTGCCAGCAGCAGTTCAGCCGCAGCAAAGGATTCGAGCTCTTCGACCGGTTCGGCAAGTTCCGCGAAGGCCGAACCCGCGGCAGCGCCCGCAAAGGCAGACCAGAAGGCGGTTTCTGCAACCAAGCCGAAGAACGAGACCGCGGGCACCCGAGAAGTCAAGACCATCGTAATTGACCCCGGCCACGGCGGCAAGGATTCTGGCGCTCTCGGCAAGAATTCGCAGGAGAAGGACCTCGTTCTCGCCATCGGCAAGCTCCTGAAAAAGGCGCTCGCGAAAGAAGGGTTCAACATAAAAATGACCCGCGACAAGGACGTGTTTATCGAACTCGGGCAGCGCGCCAACCTCGCGAACCAGTGGGATGGAGACCTGTTCATCAGCCTCCACTGCAACGCCGTCGATGCGACTCCCGAACGCAAGAAGCAAATCAGGGGTTACCATGTGTACGTGCTCCGTGCCCCCGAAAGCGAAGAAGACAAGGCGATAGCCCGCCGCGAAAACAAGGTGGCGACCCTCTACGGCGAAAAGAACGCGAAAGAGGAACTCTCCCCCATCGAATGGTTCAAGCTGGAAGCCCGTCTCGAAAAGTATAAACAGAACAGCTACATGTTCACCGAGGAAATGCTCAAGGCGATGGACGGCGGAAAAATCCGCAGGCAGGCGGGAGGCGTCGGAGGTGCCGGGTTCATGGTGCTCGTGGGTGCGCTCATGCCCGCAGTGCTATTCGAAATCGGATTCATCAGCAACCTCGACGACGAGGCCTACATGATGAGCAAGGCCGGCCAGGAAGATATCGCCGACCGAATAGCGAAGGCCGTGAGCACCTACAAGGCGGCAGTGCACAGCTACCGCGAGACTCTCGGGCGATAAGCCGCATCACTCCTCAAGCACAAAAAAACCGACTGCTCCAGGCAATCGGTTTTTCAATTTTTGGAACGAATAGAGCTTACTCAGCAGCGTCCATATCGGCTTCGTCGATTTCGGCGTTGTGGTAAACATCCTGGACGTCGTCGTGGTCTTCGAACTTGTCGATGAGCTTGAGGAGCTTCACGGCATCGTCGTGACCGAGCTTGACCGGGTCATTCGCGACGTAGGTGATTTCAGCGCTCATCATCTCGATTCCGGCGGCTTCGAGAGCCTTGGAAACGGCGTCGAAAGCTTCCGGAGAGGTGGAGATTTCATGCACGCCGTCTTCGGTGGACATGTCTTCGGCACCTGCTTCGAGCACGAGGTCCATCACCTGGTCTTCAGGATACTTTTCTGCGTCGACAATGATCACGCCCTTGTAGGTGAAGGCCCAGGAAACGGAGCCCGATTCACCCATGGAACCGTTGTTCTTGTTGAAGATGTTGCGGATTTCGGCAACCGTACGAACCTTGTTGTCGGTCAGGCACTGCACCATGATGGCAATGCCGGCCGGGCCGCGTCCTTCGTAGAGCGGTTCCGTCATTTCGGTACCGGAGTTTGCACCCGTACCCTTGGCGATGGCGCTTTCGATGTTCTTGGTCGGCAAGCTCTGGCTCTTGGACTTGAGAATTGCCGCACGCAGGCGCGGGTTTGCGTCAGGGTTTCCGCCGCCGAGCTTAGCAGCAATGGAGATTTCCTTGATAAGCTTGTTCCAAGCCTTCGCACGAGCGACGTCAGTCTTGGCTTTCTTGCGTTTGGTGGTGGCCCATTTGGAGTGACCGGACATAGATTACCTCGAATAATTCAGGTTTTCGATTTAGTGAAACTTTTACTTTTTCTTCATGCGGCAACGCTTCTTTTCTCTCGGAGAAAGGTTCGGGTCGTCGCATTCATCCCTGTTGGACATTTTTTTCTTTTTCTTCTTCGGCTGATCGTCGTCAGCCATATCCTTCATGCGCTGTTTCCTCTTCTCGGCAACAGACATTTCGGAATCCTCCGCTTCCATCTTTTTCTTCTTCATGGACTGAAGCTTGCGCTTGTCAATCGGATCGGCGGAAGCCTTCGTGATAGCCCTTTCGTACTTGCCCTTCCAGATCTGGCCAAGAAGCGAGCCCGAAGCAAGAGCGTCGTTGAGGATTCCCTTCGACCAATCGTCATCAGCCGGAGGCAACAGCCTGAACTTCAGGTTACGGATCGTGGTCGGTTCTTCATCATAGTAGAGCATGATGTCGAAGAGGCCCACGTTATACTGTTCGCCATTGACTTCCACGGGGGAATTGTCAATATAGGCAAGAACCGCATAGACTTCGCCTTCGAAAAGGGCTTCGCGCAGAAGCTCGGGATCGCCGTTGGGAGCTCGAACCTCACCGATGGCCTGGAACGCCCAGGGGGCGACATCCACCTTCAGCGAGAACTTCAAAAAACCCTTCTCCGAATCCTTGAGCTTGAGCAACGCACCGGAGAAGGCCTGGAACTTAGGCCTTATAGAACCTTCCTGTGCATAGCCCACCATGGAAAGCGCCAGCACAAGTAATATCAGTATTTTTTTCATATATGCTTTCCTTTTCCCCAAATAAAACACTTAATTCTTGAAGAACAGCGCCTTCGCCGCCTCGAACATCGGGTCCTTTTCGTCCGGTTCACGGCATTCGGTGTAGATGCGCACCTTCGGTTCGGTACCCGACGGACGCACGAGCATCCAGGAGTCGTCTTCGAAGATGACCTTCACGCCGTCGAGCGTGAGGAGCTGCTTCACGGTCTTTTCATTCTTGCCGACCAAGACCTTTGCCCCCGGCTTCGCGATTTCGGCGATGGCGTCGACCTTGGCCTTCAAGGGAGCACCCACGAGGGACTTGTCGACTTCGAAGCCCGAACGGGTCGGGTAGAAGCGGCCATATTCTTCGTAAAGGGCGTCGAGGTATTCACCGAGGTTCTTGCCGGTCACCGCCATGATTTCAAGAGCGATGAGGAGGCCGAACTGGGCATCCTTCTCGAGCGTGTTGTTGAGGCCCGAGATACCGTCGGATTCTTCGAATGCGACGAGAGCCTTCTGCTTCGCATTGCGGCTGAGCCACGGGCGGAAGTTCTTGAAGCCCACCGGAGTTTCCATCACGGGCACGCCAAGCTTTTCGGCAATGATGTTCACGAAGTTGGAGGTCGCGACGGACTTCGCGACGCAGCCCTGTTCCTTGCGCCAGGTTGCCATGTAGTGGAACGCGATGGCACCGAACTGGTTCATGTCGATTTCGCGCGTGCCGTCGTAGAAGCGGATGCGGTCGCCATCCGGGTCAAAAATTGCACCGAGGCGGAATTCGCTCTTGCTTTCGTCGAGCACCTTGCGGACCTTCTCGAGGTTCTTGCTGGACGGTTCCGGGGCGATGCCGCCGAACAGGGAGTCATCCTCGTTGCGGAGCGTGATGAGGCATTCCGGATTGTCGAGCAGCGCAGCCGGGCGGCGGCGGGTAGAGCCGTGCACGTGGTCGCACACGAGGGTCAGACGGCCCTTCTTGATGAATTCCTTGATGCGGTCGAACTTGATGGTTCCCTGCTTCACGAGGAATTCCTTGTAAATCTTGAGAGAGTCGATGAGTTCCCAGTCAACCTTGCCCACCGGTTCAAACTTCCAGGTGGCCATCATTTCGTTGCTGAGCTTGGTGATGACGTTCGTGATTTCCGGACCGGCAGGACCGCCGTCGGCCGGGTTGAACTTGATGCCGTTGTAGTGGCTCGGGTTGTGGCTCGGGGTCATGTTGATGGAGCAGGCGGCACCGAGCATCTCGATTGCGGCGCTGAATTCCGGAGTCGGCATTTCGCCACCGTAGTAGACCTTCACGCCGGCCTTCGCGAACTGGTCGGCAACGGCCTCGCAGAATTCGTGACCGAGGAGGCGGTTGTCGTGGCCAACGACCACGCCGCGCTTCTGGAGTTCGGCAAAATCCTTCACGCCGAGAGCTTCGAAAAGTTCAGGAGTCGCTTCCTTGTAGAGGCGAACGATGGCGGCACCCACCACCTGGAGGTTGCGGAGCGTAAATTCGGAACCGATTTCACCGCGCCAGCCGGACGTACCGAAGCTCACCTTGGCGGGCTCCTGGGAGGTCAGCGCTACCTGCTTTACCTGTTCGACCAGGCCCATGTCGGTTGCCGGGTTGAATTCGGGGGACTGAATCTTTTTCCAAATCTGGGTAATGTTTTCCATAACGGTTCCTGTATTTGAATTTAACGCCTTTAATTTAGCAAAAAATTTTTCTGCGACAGAGCGGACTAGTCCCGCAGGAATCCCGTGAGCGGGTCGGACGCGGAAGCGCCGCGCGTAAGGACGCGCCCAAGGCCTGCAAGGTAGGCCTTGCGACCCGCCTCGATTGCAAGCTTGAAGCTCTGCGCCATCATAGGCAAATCGCCAGCCGTGGCAAGCGCCGTATTCGCCATGATCGCGGCGGCCCCCATCTCCATTGCGGCACAGGCCTCGGAGGGTTTCCCGATTCCTGCATCCACGATAACCGGAAGTTCAATTTCGTCAATCAGAATTTGAATAAACTCACGAGTGGAAAGGCCCTTGTTGCTCCCGATCGGGGCAGCAAGCGGCATCACGGCGGCGGCCCCCGCGTTCACGAGGTCGCGCGCCACGTTCAAATCCGGATACATGTAGGGCATCACCACGAAGCCCTCCTTCGCAAGCGTCTCGGTCGCCTTCACCGTCTCGTAGTTGTCCGGCAAGAGATACTTCGTATCACGCATGATTTCAATCTTCACGAAATCGCCGCAGCCGAGCTCGCGGGAAAGGCGCGCGATGCGGACCGCCTCGTCGGCGGTGCGGGCGCCGGAGGTATTGGGGAGCAAGGTCACTCCTTTCGGGATATAGTCCAGAATATTTTCATGGTCCTTCGTGTTCGCCCGGCGCACCGCGAGTGTCACAATCTGTGCACCCGCATCGCGCACCGCAGCCTCAATCAGCTTCAGCGAATACTTGCCAGACCCCAAGATAAACCGCGATGTAAATTCATGATTTCCAATAACGAGAGTATCTTTTTTTTCTTCCATTTTACTTTACCTTTTTCCGCTTTTTCGGAGTAAAATATAGAATTTCTTAACGTTTTTCTAACGCCTCCACCACCAGCAAATCGGCGGGGAGCCAATCCACAGAATGCAACTCCGCAGGAGAGAGCCACCTTGCAGCTTCGTGTTCCAGCAGTTCGGGAGACTTTCCGCCCGCAACCGTGCAAAGATAGCAGTGCATGGTCAAGTGAAAAGCGGGATAATCGTATTCCACGGTGCATACAAAATCACCGACAAGGACATCGACGGCCAGTTCTTCCCTAAGTTCGCGAACAAGCGCCTGCTCGGGAGTCTCGCCGGGTTCCATCTTTCCGCCGGGGAATTCCCAGTAATCCTTATAGTCGCCATAACCGCGCTGGGTAGCGAGCATCCTAGTCCCCGCCAACCGCGGATCGCCATCACAAATAATACCCGCCACGACTTCTATCGTTTTCATGGCGGGAAATTTAGAAATTTTACGATGTAAAGGCTACTTGACTATAACGCGGAAGATACGTCCGCCCTCTTGCGACTTGACCAGGTAGGATCCGGGACGCTTGACCAGAGAGGCAGTCTTCGCCTGCAGATTTTCGGAGCCCTCGCCCATGAAGCGCGCAATAAATTTTCCCTGCATGTCGAACACGCTGTAGCAGGAAACACCCGACGAACCGAACCGCATGATGCGTGCTGCGACCGAAGTCGTAGTATCAACTGTCGACGAGGTATCGGCTGTTCCGCACTGAGCCGCCGCACAAAAATCAAGCCAGTCAATGTTTACGTAATTGCCAACGATTTCGAGCCTGAGCACATGCTCGCCCGCCGTGAGGTTCACCTTTCCCGCATCTAACGTGGAATAAGTCTCCCAGTCGCTACCCTGCGGGAATATCACGTCGTCCGTAACGGCCTTGTCGTCGAGATAAAGCTTGAAGCCCGCATTTTCCGAAGAAGTCGCATAGCTCGCGGACAGGCCATACTCGCCCGCCTCGGCCACCTTCACGGTGTATTCGAGCCATTCGCCTTCCTGCGTGTAGCCGATGGCGTAACCCGAGCCGCCCTTCACGATATCGACAGCGTCTTCACGATACTCGCCGCCCTTGTTGTCGTCGTCCTTGTCGAGGTAAGCCTTGCCCGAACCGCCGACATCGTAATTTTCGACTTCGACCTTGCCCGGGATTGCAGCGGCGACATCTTTATAAGGAGCCTGCGGGATAATCGGGGTGATGTAGACGCGGTAGCCGTACTTGGTATTCGAGATGTTCACCGGCACCGTAATCTTGCCGTCATTCACGTCGTATTCCTTGTCGGACACCAGGTTCGTCGAAGGAACGGCCTTGTCCTTGTTTTCCCAGACCACGTATTCCACCGTCACATTCACCTTGTTGCCAAATGCAGAGGGAATGCCCGAGATGTTCACATTGATATCGCCCTTGGTGTTTCCGCCAAGCACGATGCTCGCAAAGCCCTTCTTTTTATCGAGGGCGGCAAAGCCGTCCACGCCGTCGCTTTTGTCGTTGGGAGGCGTAACCTTGGCCATGTAGCCGCTCATGTCGCCATACCACTTATAGAGCCACCAGCCACCACCGCGTTCGTTATTGGAGGTAAGGAGACTCCCCAGACGGCCCGGAAGCGGTACGAACCACCAAGAAATCATGGCGCTTTCGACACCGTGACGTTCGAACTTGGCGATAAACGGTACGGACAGGCCAGGGCATCCTTCCTCGGAATGTTCCTCGGAGGAATACTCGTTGATGCTGAGAGGACGCGGCTTGACATTATACTTCTTTTCGAGAGCGCGGTAGGTCTCGACAGCGCCCACAAAGCCGCCACTTCCCCACTGGTGCCAGCTTACAACGTCGGGCATGCAGTTGTTCTGCGAGCAGTACTTCACGAATTCTTCCATCTTGGAAGCATGGTAAAAAGAATACGACGGACCGATAATTTTTGCCCCCGGGTCCATCTGGCGAATCAAATCATAGGTCTGTTTCCAAAGACCGGAATTGAAGTCGATGCCAGAGACCTTCCAGGTGTCATTGGGCTCGTTCCAGATTTCGTAGCCGTCAAAGTTCTTGTTTTTGGAAGCAAGCTTGTCGTTGATGACGGATTTCACCTCGTTTTTCCAGTGGTCCATGTTCTGGAACTTGTAAGGCCAACCGGGCAAGACGTCGGCCAAGCGGATCTGGATCTTGGCACCGATGCTTTCCACACGCGGTGCCACGAGGAAGGCTCCGCCTATACCCTGCTGGCGGCCGCTACCGCTACGCGCAGGCGAAAGGAACACGTTCGGCTTGAGCGGGGCGACATCTTTCTCGATATTGGCGGGAAGCGTCTCGGTAAGCCCGTAAAGCGAGCCCGTGGCCACGTGGGTCACCGGCTTGATGCTGTCCCCCAGGCTCACGTTCAGATTGACGGCCGCGTCCGAAAAGGCGGCCATGGACAAAATAGCAACAAAGCTGTTTATCTTTTTCATAAACATCTCCATAATTCACCAATAAAAAAATACCCCTTTTTAGGGGATATTTTCACTTTTTTATCATTTTTCTATGGATGGATTGTCAACGGGATATTGGGCGGCACCTTTTTTACGCTAGGTCAAGAATAATCCGCACCACCGTCAGGGCCTGGTGGGCAGCGCAAAGCATCACACGGGGAGCAACGAGCCCGATTCCGTCGTTCACATCGCTTTTGCCGTCACCACAAACATAAAAGCGTTTGGTCACCTTGCGGGTCGTAATTGAATTTCCGCTATCGTAGCCCGCCATTCCAGAAGCCGCGACTAGGTACTTTTCAGGCATATTTTCGAGCACCGTATTCACAAGCATCGCCTTCGCCTCGGCATTATCAAAAGCCTCGCAAACCACGTCGGCCTTGGCCAGGAGCGGGACCGCATTTTCGGCAGTCACCTTTTCAAAGTGAGTTTCATATTCCGTATACGGCGCGATCTCTTTCAAGTTCGAAAGCAGAGCATCCGGCTTCGGCATGCCAACCTGGCTCGCCCTGTACTGCTGGCGATGCAAATTCGTCACATCGACGCAATCGAAATCAATCAGGACCAGCTTGCCTATTCCGGCACGCGCCAGGGAAATCGCGATATTTGAACCAAGCCCGCCCAAGCCGCAAACGGCAACCGTGGCAGCCTGCAACTTGCGTACGGCATCTGCACCTTGCCGCTTTTCTAGCGCGGCAAGCATCTCTTCGCGAGTCGGCACGCGGAAATCGCACATCTGCGAAATTTCGGATTGCATCACCCGCCGCCCACAAAGTTCACAACCTCGACGACATCGCCATCGGCAAGCACCGTCTCGGCATACTTTGCCTTCGGAACAATTTCCTCGTTCCGTTCCACAGCGATGCGCACGGTATTGTACCCCGCTTCCGCAAGGTATTCGGCAACGGTCTTGCCAGCCGCATCGACACTCTGTCCATTAATCGTAAGCATGTGAACAAATATAGGAAAAGTTTTCAGGCTATCGGCTTTTCTATAAAACGTTGCAAAGAATCGGCGATTCTTAATACATCATTTAAAGGAAATTTTTCCCGTTCCTTATCAAACAACCCGGCAAAGGCGCCATCATTAATTATCCAATATTTGGAGAAATCCTTATTGATATTATCCACATACGCCCCTATCATAATACCAACTCTATACACAGGATAACGGTTTTTCGTCCACTCATTAATCTTCCCTTCTAGCCATCTCCCCTGCGACTCTATTTTATGCATCAGGTCACTTTGCAAGACACCTGTGCTATCAATGAGTTCACCATCTTTAAATATAAAGTCCGCTTGGTTATAATCCCTATCCGGCAATGCCCAATTCTTTGTATCAATGGTAAATATTCCTTTCGTACTAATTATAACATGGTCTATGTTAAATTTTCCGCATACAACATCATGAAAAAAAATGTACTGTTAGAAGAAAGCCTTTCCAACTTTGTGCCTACATAACGTTCGCCATCAAGACCTTTGCGATGATTTCTTATTTGCCTATTAATTTTTCTTACTTTGACAAACGCCCTTACAGAAAAGACGACCAAAAGGATTGTCATAAACACAGCAGAAAGAAGACTTACTGGCAAAAAACCTAGGTAAATCATCCAAATAAATATAGACGCAACAAACGTCACCATCGGTAGCAGCAACGTTTCAAACGATTCATCACCCAATTGATTGATTTTATTCTCTAGAGATTCACCTTGCACATGGGGTCTGAAATGCTGTTTGCGATTCATAAGAACTATTCCATCTCCCATTTCAATACGGGGTACCCATCATTGAGTTCGGAATCATAAGCGAATTCGTCACCGAGGAGTTCGGCAAAGTCGTTAGATTTCATTTCATCAGCGGTTTTGGGCTTTGCAACGCCGCCACCATTATTGAGACCGAAAGGTTCTTGGTCGCCTTGCTCCAGATAATAGTAGTCCGCCATTGTAGTGTTGTAGTTGTAGCCAATCATCAAGCCGATAAGCGAATCACCATCGACTTTGCCAGTGGAATAAGCGGAACTGGTGACGCCTTCTTGATTATATCCAACAATTCCCCCAACATAGGTTAAACCAGAAATATTCCCAACATTATAGAGCAATTTTGATTTTGTGTAGGACATCGAACTAACAATCCCTCCTGTACCCCCTTCTCCAGTAATATTACCCTTATTCACTAAATTATCAATAGTTCCATAGCACACTTCACCAGCAATGCCTCCAACATAGCGCAAGCCAGTCACATCACCATCATTATACGCCTTTTGAATCACCCCACAGGGATAAAAATCATAACACGAATAACTTGATGTTTTGTTTAAGGCCAAATCATTTAAGGTAACAGAGCCTCCGCAATGTCCGATGATTCCGCCAACAAAATGTTTTCCAACAACATTCCCGCTATTCCTTAAATTTTTCGTTTCATTTTTAGAAGAACTACCAACACCACCAAATACTCCTCCAACATAACCAAACCCCTCAATAGCACCTATATTTTCCGCGTCTTCTACCGTAACATAAGTAGCACACCCAGCAACTCCGCCAACATTTTTTTCACCAGCAATAAAGCCCATATTTACAGCTTTTTTTATCACTGAATTTGTCTTATAATCTTTTTGATAAGAACTACCAATTACACCTCCAATACACTCTTCTTTTCCAGACACGCTGGCCAAATTTTTCGTACTTAATACGGAACCTGTACTACGTCCAACAATACCCGCAGAATATTCTCCTCCATACACCCAAGAATTCTCAACAGTCAAATTCTGTATCGTTCCACTAGAATTTCCAAACAATCCATTGTGTGTACTTGTGGTATTGATGAACATGCCGCTAACGGAGTGTCCATCGCCATCGAAAACGCCATCAAAGACAACGCTCGAATTGCCAATAGGAGTCCACTTGTGGAGCTTGGTTGAATCACCAACCAAGGCGCCCTTTTCGTCGATGACATCGCCTTTGTTCAGCTTGATATCAGCTCCGAGCTTAAAGAACTTGCCCTGGTACGCCTTGTCGCTCGAATTCACAACAAATGAGAGATGAGCCAGCTGTTCCGCAGTCAAAATAATGTACGGGCTCAACTTGGTTCCCGCGCCGCAAGCAAAATCCTTCGCAGTGGTTCCGTCCCAAGGCTCCCCTGCCTCCCCGACACAATCTTCATCTAGGTCCTCTGTACTACTAGAAGATTTCTTGTCACCGTTTTTACTCTCGGAACTTGTACCCTTTTTGCTGGAACTGCTGATTTCAGACGAATCATCGTCATTTTTAGGCGCAGAGACCGTTTGCGAGCAAGCAACAAGCAATGCCGCAATTCCAATAAAACCAAACAAAGAGTAGCGCATAAAAGCCTCAAAATAGTCTATTCATTAAAATATATATTATGCCACAAAAAAGAAATACGCGAGAATTATTCCAATATGGAAATTACAAAAAGACCTTTTTATCTCTTGACAATTTAATTTCTCAAATCTATACTTAGTGCACGAGTGAGTAGGAGTACTTACTAAACAACCAGACGAACCCCCGCCTTTTCTTGCATGCAGGCGGAAGGAGCAAAAGATGAATACTAGCCAAACCAGGCAAGAAAAAGTTATATTGCCATTTAGCAATAGATGTACCCCTTCATGACATTAGACGACAACGCAGAAATTGTCCATTCCGAAATGGGCAACGACGGCCGAGTCAAGGTTTACATCGAAAAACCCGATGCAAAAGACGGTTTTCATCGGGCGACATGCTATTTACCCTCCTACACATGGGAAGATATATTCGGTTTTTCAGATGAGGAACTCGACCGCTACAAGAAGGTGATCGAGTCAACGGCTCATCTGATAATGGAATTCTCTCAGAAAGGTGGGTTTAGCAATGCCGCAAATCTTTAAAATAGGCTCTTTCTGGGTTTACTTTTGGTCCAACGAAAACGATCCGTTGGAACCAGTTCACGTTCACGTATCCTAAGGCTCTCCCACTGCTAACGCCACCAAAATCTGGATTACAAAAGCAGGCAAATGCCTTCTTGCACACAACAATTCTCACATCAATCCGAAAGTTCTTCAAAACATTCTTCGGATTATTGAAGCAAGGAACGAAGATGTCATCAACAAATGGAAAGAATTCTTTGGGACGATTTCGTACTACTGCTAAGCCCCGTTCCTAGAACATCACGCGATAGCGGATTCGTCTGTCGAAATGGCGGCCCTTGAGGTCGCGGTAGCCATTGCGGGGGCGCATTTCTCCAGCACGGAGAACACGATTATCGCGGGTATCGATCCGGCGGATTGCATCCGTCGAATCCTTCACGCCCTCGTCGAACTTGATGTTGCCTACGAGCGTTTCGCCGCCGAGGCCTTCCGCTGTCAGGTAGAAGTCCTGCACGCCCTTGAGTTCCGGCAGGTTGGTGCAGCGCACGTCAATCCACTTGCTCGCGTTACCCGCCGAAGGCAACTCGCACTTCGAAATCACGTCGCCCTTCTTGCTATCCTTGCGGATGTTCAGCGTACCGCCGGCTCCGTTCTTCACCTGCACAAGCACGCCCGGGCCCACGATGGAATCCGTAATCACGTTCTCGAAAATCGCGTAGCCGCCGTCCTTGATGGCGAACTCGTCGTCCGCAGTCAGACGCACGCGGATGCCGTTGTCAAAGCCGTTCGCCGGAATCGTGTCGCGGATAATGCGCAAGAAGTCGAGGCGGTCAAGTTCCGCATAGTGCTTGCCCTTCGTAATCTCGATAAAGTTCGAGCCGCGCTTGAGTTTCGCGGGGATGTACACCACCGACTTCTCGGGGAAAGCGCTCCATGCGCCTGTCAACGGCAGCTCCACTTCCTGATTTTTGCCGTTGACGCTCACAAAATGCGAGCTACCGTTTGCACCGTCTTCGGTCCAGTTGTTGTCGTAGCGGTAACGAATCAGGTAATCGCCCGCCTGCGGGATAATCATCGGCAGGCGAATCTTGCTGTCTTCGTAGTTGATGTAGGCGCAAAATTCTCCGTTCGAAGCATCGGAGCTGCTCGAAATATCCACGTGCGTCAAGGCGCCATGTTCCGCCTCTGCGCTCAGGTAACGCCCGAGGAACGGCTGTCCCAGTTCCGGCCAACCGTCGTCGGTATAGACGATGTCGCGAACTTGTATGTAAGAGTTACCGCCGTCGTTCTTGTCGTAGTAATGGTTCACGAAGCGCTGACGGTTCACGTCCTGGAACGCCTCGCCGCCCGCAGGCCCGTAGTAGCGTCCGTAACGGCTCAACAGAATCGTGCCGCCGCCATCCAGCAACTTCTTGCCGCTGCGGTCCACGTACCCACCGTCAATGCGGTTGGAGCGCCCCACCGTCGTCTTGTAGGAATTGTTCTCGAGGTCCGCGCCCTTCTTGCAGCAGTTATCCCACGCCGTAAACAGGTAGTAGTAGCCGTCGTGCTCGATGAGGCTTGCGCCCTCGATTCCCGAGCCGCCACGGTTCGCGATGTTGATCATCTTCGCACCGTCTTTCACCTTGCCTGTTTCTTCGTTCAGTTCCAAAATGTGGATGCCCGTGCCCCACGAACCGAACGCCATCCAGACCTTGCCATCGTTGTCCTTCAGCACTGCCGCGTCAATCGCGTTGTAGGCGTCGCTCTTGACCGTGTGAATCACTTCGCCCTGGTCCGTCCAGCCGTAGCCGGGCTTTGTCGGGTCGATTTCCTTGCTCGACATGAACCCCATGCCCGACGAGCGGATGCCCATCTCGGAACCGCAATAGTACATGCGGTATTCCCCGCCAATGTAATGAATGTCCGGCGCCCAGATGTCGATCATGTTCGGGGCGTAGTCGTAAAGCCACTTCGAAAATTCCGGCATGGCGGGCTCGCCGTTCTTCCAGTTCAGCGCGTCCTCGGAGAACTGCATGAGCATGTGGTTATCCGTTGTCGCAAGCGCGTAGCCGTCCTCGTAACGGATGATGTCCGGGTCATGCCCCGCCCAGCGCGTCTCCTTCGCGTACCAGTCGGCCGCAAGGGCCTGCCCCGCCAGCAGTGCAGAAAGTGCAAAAACCACGTCGTTTCTTTTCATAACGCCTCGCTTTCCACACATCCAGCTTTAAAAATACACTAAAAAATGTTAACGGTCAGCCTTATCCTGAATATTCTAGGTCGATAATGTCCAATTCGTTGATTGCTTTCGGTATTTTATGGGTCGCTGCAAATTTCATCTGTACCCGAACAAATTTTATTTGCCTCTGCAAGGACTTGAATTGTTTTTCCGTTTGTTTTGAAGCTTCTAGTCCTTGAGGCAACGAACGGAGTACCCATAGCCCTTGCTGTTGCCCCCGTACGCAATGCCGTCGTTGTAGTTCATGTGTATGTCGTACGCGCCGTAGCTATTGTACTCTGTAGAACTCCAGAATTCTGCGCCGCTGCCGCCCCCTTTGATGAAACTCCCATAGTCGGACCTGTTGCCAGCAGGCAACGCCGAGAACGAGAACGCATCCGTGCCGTTGCCATTACGATTCCACCCAGACGTGGATTTGAGAACCTTGCCAGCAGTCGTTTCTCCGCCCACCGCCATGAACAGGGCTCTCCATTCCGTTTGAGTCGGCAGATGCCAATCTTCAGGGCAAACGCCGCGAACAGGGTAGAACGACGAACAAGTCTTATCAGCACCGCAATCCTTGCCATTTGCACTCCACTCGCCCACGCTGTCCATGGCTGCGCTCCACAGATAAAGCCTTCCTATTTTTTCGCAATAACTAGCACTATCATTAT
This sequence comes from Fibrobacter sp. UBA7003, assembly GCA_002449765.1. GTDB lineage: Bacteria > Fibrobacterota > Fibrobacteria > Fibrobacterales > Fibrobacteraceae > Fibrobacter. The sequence goes on along the minus strand of DJXN01000006.1, from coordinate 65,776 downwards.
AGCAGAAACTGTTATCTGTCTCGTAGTTCAGGTTCTGCGCCATCCACCATTGATCACCGATTTTCACCGTCTTATAAACTTGACCATCACGGTCATCAACCAGCTCGCCATACTCGCAGTTGTCTTCGGTTTTTGTCTTGCACGGTGTCGCCAAAGTCACCGAACTAGATGATAATTCGGCTGAACTGCTACTCGAATTTACACTACTGCTGGACTTAGTACTGCTACTGGACACACTTGTCTCACTATCGTTCGACTTCGGTGTGACGCTGGACGAAGACGACTCAATCGAAGAATCATCGTCCGGGCGCGGGGCAAAACTGCTGTCGTCGTCACCGCAGGCGGTGAGGCACAAGGCACAGGCAAGAATTGTTATGAATTTTTTCATAGGTCCTCGCTTTCCACACATTACACTCTAAATTTATACTCCCTTAAGACATTCGTCAACCACCCAACAATCCAATACCATTGATTTTTTCGCAACAAGAAACAGCGTTTTTCAGCGTCCAACCGCTTGCGAACCCTCATAAAATAAGGCACATTTAGAAAGTAGATCTTATAGGGGCTCTTTATGAGCCGAGGTAAAACTCATTCAAAGTTCAAATTTCATCCCCTCCATTCTTCAAAACCGTTCCATTTTGTCAATATTTATTGACAATTTAATCAAAACAATATATATTTATTGACATCATGGGCAAAAAAAGCGTAACTCTACTGCCGAAAACCGGTAAAATCCTTGAACAGATGGGAGAACAGATCCGTCTGGCTCGCATGCGTCGTAAAATTTCTGTCGCACTTGCTGCCGAAAGGGCGGGCGTCAGCCGAGCATCGGTATGGGCGGTGGAAAAAGGTTCCGCGGCAGTGGCCATCGGCATTTACGCAGCAGTACTCCACGCCATAAGCGGCATGGACACCGACCTTCTCAAGGTCGCCGCAGACGACGAACTCGGACAAAAACTCCACGACATCGAACTCCTGAAGAAATATCACCCGGAGGGCAAGTGAAGCAGATTTTGGTTTACGAGAACTGGCTGCGCGCAGCCCCCACGCGCATCGGCACGCTCTTTGTGGAAGGCGCAAGAGGCAAAGAAGTCTGTTCATTCGAGTACGACAACGAATGGCTAAAGCACTCCGGTAGCTTTATGCTGGACCCGGACCTGTCCCTTTTCAAGGGTCGGCAGTTCGCTCCTGTCGGCAAGGAACTTTTCGGCATATTCGAAGACTCGTGCCCCGACCGGTGGGGACGCACGCTCATGGACCGGCGGGAATCCATAATCGCCCGTTCCGAATCGAGAAAGCCCCGAAAACTCATGGAAAGCGACTACCTGCTCGGCGTCCACGACATGTCACGCATGGGAGCTTTGCGGTTCAAAGCGAACGAGGACGGCCCCTTCCTTTCGGACGATTCCGACATGGCAGCCCCTCCGTGGGTCGCCCTCCGCAAACTAAACGACGCCGTAGCCGCATTCGAAAGCGACACCACGCACTCGGACAAATGGCTACAGATGCTAATTGCGCCGGGTTCCTCGTTAGGGGGCGCACGCCCAAAAGCAAACGTCATTGCACCGGATGGCAGCCTTTGGATAGCAAAGTTTCCTTCCAAGAACGACAAGATAAACTGCGGCGCTTGGGAAAAAACGGTCTATGAACTTGCGGAAATGTGCGGATTGAACGTTTCAGAAAGCCGCCTTGAAAAATTTTCGCGATACGGTTCCACTTTTCTCGTAAAAAGATTTGACCGAGAGTCCGGTCGGAGAATCCACTTCACGTCGGCTATGGCCCTGCTCGGCCACACAGACGGGGACGATGACTGCGGATACACCGAAATCGCCTCCTTCATCAAGTCTGCCGGAGCAGCGCCCAAAAAGGACCTTCTTGAACTCTGGAAACGGATTGTGTTCAACATCCTCGTGTCCAATACCGACGACCACTTGCGCAACCATGGTTTTCTCTTGTCCGAAAAAGGGTGGATGCTTTCGCCCCTGTTCGATGTAAACCCGAATCCGTACGGAGAATTCCTTTCGCTGAATATTTCTGACAACGATTCCACACTATCATTGGAACTCGCCCAGGATGTTTGCGAACTTTACGGATTACCTGCGGCAAAGGCAAAAGCAGCCATTACTGAAATGCAAAAAATCGTCAGCGCAAACTGGCGTAAAATCGCAACAAAGAACGGGATTTCCCGAAACGAGCAGTCCTTTATGGAAAGCGCCTTTGCATCTAGGTAATCACCCTGTTTTACTTTTTTTCAGAGTCCAACCGCTTGCGAACCCGCATAAAATAAGGTATATTCAAAAAAAATCTTTTAGGGGCTCTTTATGAGCCGAGGGAAAACTTAGCTTTTTTGACAAGGGCGAAATCATGAAGAAAATAGTGTCATTTTTAATGCTTTTATCTGTTGTAGCTTTGGGTGCACCAGATAACGAAACTAACAATGGGACAGAAGATTATGTTCCCCCCAAAAAAACAGTAGCACAATCTTTACAAGAACTAAAGGAAACAATAGACAATCAAGTTCAGAATAATCGTTGTTATGACCGTTACAAATTATATTCAACAACAAACATGTACAATTTTATAAAGCTGGATACAAGAACGGGAATCATGCACATGGTTCAGTGGGGTCTTGAAGATGGTAAAGAGGGAACTTATACTTTAAATGAAAAAAGTTTGGTTAATGAATGGAATGACTATGGATGTGGTTCATTTGAACTTTATCCAACTCAAAACATGTATCAGTTTATACTTTTGAACAAAGTTGATGGAAGACAATGGCACGTGCAATGGGGTTTTAAGTCAACAGAAAGATGGATTCGCCGGATTTACTAGACTATTGGAAGATTGTATTATCCCTCAGCATTAAAAGTTGGCGATAGTCTTATAGGGGCTCTTTATGAGCCGAGGTGAAACTTACAACTCGTCCGATTCTCGTGAGGTGGCCGAAGCTTTTGCAAATGAAATTTTGAAAGATATAGAGGAATGAAAATAAATGAAGAAGAAAAAAATCATAATAAGACTTTTGATAGCTTTGTTGTGTGCGATTATTTTTGCGTTGTTGGTTCCTTACGTTTACGGAGAAAGATTTACGCATTGTCGTTGGGGAATGGCTTTTTTATTTTGGATGTTTTGTTCTGCTATTGCAATATCTCCTGAAATCACGATAATTCCCATGAATTTAATAGAGAAAAAGAAACGGGAACTAACATTTGATGAAATTCTTTCTGGCAAAGAGGAGCCTAAAGAGGAGGAAGACTTTGATACACTAATTTCCAAGAAGAAATGAGATTTATTATCTTATAGGGACTCTTTATGAGCCGAGGTAAAACTTAAGTATAGCCTCGAAATGGCGAAAAAATATGCCGAATTGATAAAACCGAAAAAGTGACCTGTATTGGGTCGCTTTTTTTATCCCTGATTGGAATAAGGAAAAGCCGATTTTTGCGTATTTTGTTGAATTTTGACACTTTTTTATATATATTAATGGTGTGAGACGGGGTTTACCATGAAAATGACGATGAACATAATTAAAACGAGCAAAATGCCGTCTAAGTGCAAAATAAATTTTGTTTGCGCTGTTTTGCCGCTTGTTCTTTTTGTGTTCGGAGTTCTTTCGCCTGTTTGGACGGACAGCTTTGTTGTTTATGTCTTTAGCCTGCTTCCGTTTTATGTATATACGTACATTGTCGAAAGCGTGTTTGTTGATGGAGGCTCTTTGTTTGGGACTAAACGCGGCCTTTATGCTTCGAGAATGTGGGTTGCAGGAATAGTTGTTACGACGGTTGTTTCTGTAATTGGTGCGTTTTTTCTTGGCGATACAGGGGCTATTTACTATGGTCCGTGCATGATTTTGGCGATTAATATTCCTGTATCTGTCGTTTATGCGATTGTGTGCATTTTTGCAGATTCTGTGAGATATGCTAGACCTCTTCAGAATTTTGTCGCTTAAAAGATGTTCATCTTATAGGGACTCTTTATGAGCGGAGATAAAACAAAAAGTTCAGCCAGCATTAAGGGAATACAATGGAAACAAAAGACATAATTTTCGGAATAGTGATGTTTGTTGTTGAGATTGCTTACTACATGATGGGTGGCCGAAAACAATTTGTCTTTTTTATTCTTATTATAGTAGGGCTGCTTTTATATGGTGCTTTTATTCGATAACTATTTTGTAGTTTAGTCTAAAAAAGAAAACCTTCTTTAAGGCCGCTCATCGGCGGCCTTTTTCCGTATATTAAGGCTAGCAAGGCGGGAAACATGTATTTCCTATCTTATAGGGGCTCTTTATGAGCCGAGCTAAAACATGACGAACATATCTTCACCGACGAATTCGAATTTGTTTCCGTCTAGTCCGTTTAAATAACCTTTGTGTTTAATTGATATTTGTGTTTTTGTTATATTGTAAAAATGTATTTTTTTAACGAATTGGAATAGTGAAAATATGAAGGATCAAAAAAAATGAGATGGAAGAGGTGTCAAAAATAAAGATTTCGGGGTATGTGATTTTCTTTGCATCGATAGTTGGCGGATGGCTTGGCCTGCATTGTGTTATTGCCCGTCGATACCGCAGGGCGTGTGTGTATTTTCTTATGGGTGGAACGCCCTTTGCATGTCTTAATGGGTTGATGAATAAGTCGGGCCCAGTGTGGTTTTATTTTATTGCGTATTCTCTGATGTTTATTCAGATAATATGTAATTTGATTGATACTTATAAAATCAGTAGAGGAAATTATACGGATAAGACGGGAAATATTATATATACTAAAAGTCAGTGGATGCCAATAGTCTTTATTATATTTGCTTTTTTGTACCTGCGCTCCTTTTATTATGATGTAATTCATCTTGCGGTTCAAGTGGTTAAATTATTGCAATAACTGTTTATTGGGAAAAAGCCCGTAACGGGCTTTTTGCAAGCATATTGCGAGCGGTATTCCGTAAAAAATAAAGCCCCGGTTTAGCCGGAGCAGTTTAAAGCGCGAATATAACGGCGCGGTTGCTGTGAGACAAAAAATCGCCTTTCATGAGACAAAATGAAAGGCGATTTTTTAACCATTTGGAACAATGCTATTTAATTGTTCCCATCCATCTTGATTGCTGTTGATTTTATAGAATGTAATACCATAAGGGCTTATAGTCACTTTACGAGTTTCAGAACCAGTAAGAGTGGCTGATGATGTCTTATAAGGGCTCTTTATGAGCGGAGGTAGAACCTCCGAAGGCTAGATTGCTCTAAATACACCACTTTTCTCTGGATTTCCACAGGCACCTCCATTTCAATAGTGCGCAAAGTATTTTCTGTAAAAAACATCAATAAAGCGCATTGTTTCAGCACAAATGTGACCATCACTGAAACCGCAGCAGAACCGCAGTCGGAATGCAGTGACCGTGCAATTTTGTAAAAAAAAATACGATTTGACTTGACAGAGCCAACGAATTAGTATATATTTGTGCAGTAGCACAAAAGTGCATATTCGGAGTTTTTATGATTGAGCGCATTCGCGGAATCCTTATCGAAAAATCCCCCACCTTCGTCGTCGTTGACGTGAACGGTGTCGGTTACGGAGTAAACATTTCAGCCTACACGGCCGGCAAGTTGCCCGAAGAAGGCTCCGAGGTGACTCTCCACACGAATCTCGTGGTCCGCGAAGACTCCATGACGCTCTTCGGCTTTGCGGACAGAATCGAAAAGGACACGTTCCTGATGCTCATCGACGTGAACGGCGTGGGGCCAAAGCTTGCACAGCGCATCCTGAGCGGAGTCTCGCCAGCCGACCTCCTGAACATGGTGGCAAGCGACAACAAAAGCGCCCTCGGCAAAATCAAGGGTCTCGGCAAAAAGACCTGCGAGCAGATGGTCCTCACCCTCAAGGACAAGGCGGGGGCGATGCTACAGGCGCTCGGCGATGTCGAAGGCTCGGGCATTACCGGCATGGGCGTCCTTACCGGAGCGAAGATGGAGGCGGTCCTCGCCCTTCACACTCTCGGCGTAAAAGACCCTGCGGCAGAGAGAGCCGTTGTCAAGGCGGCCGAAATTCTCGGGGATTCCGCCGATGCGGCGACCCTCATACCCGAAGCTTTGAAGTATCTTTGATCGCAAACCACAAACGAGGAATGTTTTTTCATGGACGACCAGCGGATTATTTCGCCCGAAAAAAGAATCGGTGAAGGCGACGACGTGGATCGTACGCTCAGGCCACCCAGCCTCGCGGAATTCACGGGACAAGGAGACATCAAGGAAAGTCTTTCCATCGCCATCGAAGCGGCGAAACACCGCGGCGATTCGCTCGACCACTGCCTTTTCGCCGGCCCTCCGGGTCTCGGCAAAACGACCCTCGCAGGAATCATCGCGAAGGAAATGGGCGTCAACATCCACATCACGAGCGGCCCCGTCCTCGACAAGGCTAGCGACCTGGCCGGCCTCCTGACAAGCCTGCAGGAGAACGACGTCCTCTTTATCGACGAGATCCACCGGCTGAACCGCGTGGTCGAGGAATACCTCTACCCCGCCATGGAAGACTACAGGCTCGACATCATGCTCGATTCGGGACCGACGGCGCGTAGCGTCAACCTCCCGCTCAAGCACTTCACCCTCGTCGGAGCAACCACTCGCAGCGGCATGCTCACGGGTCCTCTCCGCGACCGATTCGGCCTCCAGTACCGGCTGGAACTCTACAACGAGGACGACATCGTCAAAATCCTTATCCGGAGCGCGCGGATCCTGGGTGTCGGGCTCGAGGAGGACGCCGCAAGGCTGCTCGGCGGACGTTGCCGCGGGACGCCCCGCATCGCGAACAGGGTGCTGCGCCGTTGCCGCGACGTGGCCCAGGTACGCGGGAACGGGACGATCGACCTCGAAGCCGCCCAGCGCACACTGCAGATGCTCGGAATCGACACCGAGGGGCTCGACCCTACCGACCGGAAGATCCTCGGACTCATTATCGACAAGTTCGACGGCGGGCCAGTCGGCATAACAACCATCGGGGCCGCGATGGGCGAAGAGCCCGACACGCTAGAAGAAGTCTACGAGCCGTACCTCATCCAGAAAGGTCTCCTTTCCCGAACCCAGCGAGGGAGAATCGCCACGCGCAACGCCTACGCCATGCTCCACCGCGATATTCCGCAGAAACAAGTACCAAGCGACCAGATTGAACTTTTCTAGGCGACGCGGGGGCCATGCCCCTACTTGAATTCGGGCGCGATGGTCAGCACCAGGTTCACGCCATGGAGCCCGTGAAAACCAAGCTGCACGCGGAACCAGTACATGTCCGGCTTGCGGACGCGGACGCCGAACCCCCAGGAATTGTTGAGACGGTGAACCGACCAGTCCTTGAATGTCGGCGAAAACATCGCATACTCGTTGAACAGGACGCCGTCCACATAATAATCGATAGGCCAGCGGTATTCCATGCTCAGGCTCATGACATGCTGGGCCGCATAGTAATCCTGGAACCCTCGCAGCGGAAACCTCGGCCCGACGAGAGAATACAGCTTGAACGGGGCTCCCCCCTCCTCTATTTCCCAACTGTCTATCATCCTGAACTGAAGCGCTATCACCCTCCTTTCGAACAGGGTTTCACGGACATTGTCGGGCCGCCACATGCGAAGGGCGTCATTCCAGTTGAAGTCCATGTAAAAGCGCCGATTCTGTCGCGCCTCTTTTTTTGTCAGGTGGAACTTTTGCGCTTTGCCAAAATAGAAATAATGCTGGAACACGAATTCCGTCCGCACGAAGTCGTGGTTCATGCCGTTATCATCGAAATCAAACCTTGTCGGCCGATTTCCCGGCTCCTCCGCATTATCGAAGGATATCCCGCTGTATTTTCCAACAAAAAAGTAACGGGCCAGCAGCTGCATGCGGCTCCCCCGCGAAGGCGCGAAGGGAAAATCGAGATTGTCGAACAAGACCGAGAGCCCGACAGGGAACATCAGGAACGACTGGTAAAGGCCGCGGTCGTCGATGGAAAAATCACGGCTGACAAGGATGCTGTCCTGCGAATTTCCCGGAAGGCTACGGTCCACGATATCCACCGTGCCCAGCAGCTCGAGACTCCAACGGCCATCGCTCGTAAGGGGTATGCCCGCCTGCAAGTCGATGGTGAATGAGGAATCCGGCATGACAAAGTCCTCTCGCGTCCCCGGATAGACAAAGAACCCGTCGCGGTCCCAGAACTTACGAAGCCGAATGCCCCCGAACAAGTCGGTCCCGAAAAGTTCGTGCTTCGTGTAGCGCAGGTCGACGAAGAAATCGCCGTTCGCGAAATACTGCGGCGAAAGGACTAGGTAATCCTTGCCAAAGAACAGGCTCCTGTGGCGGTAGGTCAACCCTAGCATCGTGGAATTGCCGGGTTTAAGGTTCATTATGGGATAAAGCAGAATGTTCCGTTTCTCGCCAAACGTAATCAGGTCGACAGCCGTCTCGATGACCCCGTTGTCGAACGCGTAATGCAGGGGTTGCGCTATCGGATAGACCGCCGCGTTCAGCACCGGCTGGATGATATGTTCGAAAGGCCAGGTGAAAAAACGTTTCCACGACGAGGAGGATTCTTCGACTGTAGCCGAAGAATCGGGACCGTGCGCCATCGAGTCGGCAACGGCCACAGAATCCGCCTCGGCAAAGGCGGATGTGGCCAGCGCAAGGGCAAAGGCGATTATGCAAAGCCGCAAGCGAATCATCTCAATCCTAATTTATAATTATATTATAGCCGATGTTTTCCCTAATCAGCAAAATAACCAGAAGACTTACACGATTTCCTGTAGCCGTTTTGCTTTTCGGGACCATTTTCGCCATTCTTTCGGCGTTTCCCATCATGAACCTGCGGTGGGACCTCCAGTTGCAGGACACGCTCTCCTTCAGCGACGAGTCCAACAACGACTACAAGCGTATCGAAAGCGACTTCGGCGGGCTCGGGAGCCTCATTGTCGTCCTGCATTCCAAGGACAGCCTCCAGAACTACACCACCGCGAAAAGTCTAGCGCAGATGTTGCGCAAGGATCCGCTGGTCCACTTCGTGGATTTCGAAACCGACACCGACTACTACACGCGGCACTGCCTTCTCTATATCGACGAGAGCGACCTCGATTCCACCATCAACCGCATCCGCCCCATACGGGACAAGTTCATCAGCAGGAATAACCCGTTCTACGTCGACCTGGACGCCGGCCTCGATTCCTCCACGGAAAAGGAAATCGAATTCCGCGTGAACGACCTCCAGGAAAAATACGCGAGAATCATGAACCGCAGCCACTCGAATCCCGACGGCACCATCCGGGTTGTAGAGATATACCCCACGCACCCGCTAACGGACCTCAAGGCAAGCCGCGAACTCCTGTCGCAGACCAGCACCTACCTCTCCGCAATCATCCAGGGCGGCGACGTGCAATCCTACTTTACCGGAAAGGTTTTCGAGACAATCCGCCGCGGACGGACGCTCCTTCCCGAAGCCCAGCTAGCGGGCGGACTTACCGCCCTCATCATCCTGCTCCTCTTTGTCGTGAATTTTTACAGGCAGCCGCAGCTGATATTTATCTCGTCGGTGGCGACGGCGCTCCCAATCGTCTACACGCTCGCCCTCGCATCGCTCCTCTACGGGAGAATCAACCTATACACCCTGCTCCTCGCCATCATCCTGCCGGGCCAGGCATGCCAGATAGTGAACCACGTCTACAAGCGCTATTTCGAAGAACGCGCCCGCAACCTGAGCCCGCAACTCTGCATCGAGAGCGCTATTCTCGGCATCGGCCCCTCCACATGCGCATCCTCGTGCATCATGGCCTCCCTCTTTGCATGCATGATGTTCGTGCCGCTTCCCGGGCTGCAGGAACTTGCCATCCTAGGGAGCCTCGGGACACTCATCAACTGGATGGTCACCCTCCTTGTCGCCACCGCCCTCCTGCGCGTATTCCAGAAGAGCCGTCCGTTTTCGGTCAACTCATTCAAAATAAATCCGTCCTCGCACAAAGTGACGCTTCTCCCCCATAGGCTCAATGTCGTCCTCATCGCCATCGTGTCTATCATTAGCCTCGTATGCCTTGTCTACGGAGGGTCAAATCTCAAGTTCTTCTACGATTTCAGCAAGACCGAAATCAAGAAGACAACCGGCACGGCCGATTCCCTCCTCGCCCAGACCGGATTCCCGCAATACGACCCCATCATCGTCGAGACAACAAGCGCAGAGGCAAGCACGGAGCTCTACCGCAACTTCGAGCAGCTAAAGAAGAAAGGCGCCATCCCGAACGTCCAGAAGATGTACACGCTCGCCAAGACTGTTCCGCACGCAAGCGTTTCTCGCGAACAGAAACTCGACACGCTGGAGGCTTTCGCGAAAGGAATCGACGTCAAGGATCTCGACGAAAAGCAGAAGAAAGCCTACGACTTTATGGCCGAGGCGCTTTCGAACAGGAAGGTCGACGACGAGGACCTGCCTGACAACGTGAAAGTCAAGTTCAGCGACAAGAACGGGAACCGCGGCGTTTTCTCTTTCATTTTCCACAATATCGATCCAGACGACGGACTCGCGTGCCGCAGGCTGAACGAGAACCTCGACAAGATCAGGGGCCCGGAAAAGGAAGGTATCCTGATGACCGGGGAACCCGTCATCCGCGCAACCGTCCTCGACCTCATCCTCAAAAACCTGGACAAGACCCTCTGGATTGGAAGTTTCCTCGTATGGTTCTTCCTGCTCATGTTCTACAACCGATTCAGCAGGGCCATATTCACCCTCCTCCCCTCGGTATTCGCCATAAGCTGGCTGCTGATCCTCATTAGGCTGCTCGGCATCGAGCTTTCGTTCTACAGTTCGCTCGCATTCCCCCTCATCATCGGGGCTAGCGTCGACGGTTCGCTGCAGCTCTGGAGCGCCTTCTACACGAAACAGGCAGGGACAGCCATCACGGTCCTCCAGACAAAGTTCTTCGGCATCCTCCTGAGCCAGGCGGCATCGTTCATCGCCTCCTTCAGCCTTATCATATCATCCCATCCCGGACTCCGCAGCATCGGCCAGGTCTTGCTACTGGGGCTCGCCTGCATTGCGCTTGCACAGTTCACCACCTTCCCGCTGATTGCCGGAATCCTCGACAACTACCGAATCTGGAAAAAGAAGAAAGAGTCAAAATGACACGTCCCCTTTCGACACGAACAGAAAATATCGCAGCATCGCTCACTGTCGCCATCGATACGCTCGCCAAGCAAATGATCGCCGAAGGCAAAGATGTGGTCAGCCTCGGCGCGGGCGAACCCGACTTTCCGACTCCAAGGCCCATCTGCGATGCCGCCACCAGGGCGATTACCGATGGCAAGACGCGCTATACCGCCCCCGTCGGGATTCTCGAGGTGCGCAAGGAAGTCTGCAACAAGCTCAAGCGCGACAACGGCCTCGACTACGCTCCCGAACAGATCATCATGACTAGCGGTGCGAAGCACGCCGTGTTCAATTCACTCGCGGCCCTCGTAAACCCGGGCGACGAAATCATCATTCCCGCCCCCTACTGGGTCACCTACCCCGAACTCGTGAAGTGGCTCGGCGGCGTTCCCAAGTTCGTGCCGACCACCATCGGGAACAAATTCAAGATGACCGCGGAGCAGTTGCAGAGCGCCATCACCGAAAAGACGAAGGCGATCCTCATCAACAACCCCTGCAACCCGACCGGAAGCGTGTATTCGCACGAAGAACTCGCCGGCCTCGCTAAAGTCATCGTCAAGAACGACATCTACTGCATCTCCGACGAGGTTTATGAATACTTCGTCTATGGCGCACAGTTCGCAAGCATTGCGAGTTTCGACGGGATGGCCGAACGAACCATCGTCGTGAACGGGTTCTCGAAATCGCACTGCATGACGGGCTGGAGAATCGGATACGACGCCGCCCCCGCTCCGATTGCAAAGATAATCGGCAAAATTCAGGGACAGGCAACACACCACCCGAGCAACATCGCGCAATATGCAGCCCTCGAAGCTCTCCGCATGGGCATGGGCGAAGTGGATAAGATGCGCGCGGCATTCCGCAGGAGGCGCTACTTCATGGTATCGCAGGTTTCGAGAATCCTCGGCGAAAGCATCTCCGCGCCCGAAGGCGCATTCTACCTGTTCGCGCCCGTCGCAAAGCTCTACGGCAAAAAGACGCCCGCAGGTGCAGCCGTAAACAGTTCGATTGACTTCTGCAAATACCTGCTCGAGACACAGGGACTCGCCATCGTGCCGGGAGCCGCCTTCGGAGACGACAGCTGCGTGCGGTTCTCGTATGCGGCAAGCGACGAGACGTTGGCAAAAGCCTGCGAAAGATTCGAGAACGGAATCAAAGAGCTCAAGTAATGCGGCGGTAAGCGGCCATGTTCAGAATCATTACGCCAGATACAAGCAAGCCCTTCACCATCGGGCGCAGAGAAGGAAGTGACCTCCGCTTCTCGGAGCGTTTTGTATCCAGGGAACATGCCGTCATTGAACGAGAGCAAGGTCCGAACGGAGCCGTCTGGAAAATCCGCAGCCTTACCGAAAACAGTTTCACCCTCCTGAACGAAGCCCAGATAAACGAAAGCGAACTTCACGACGGCGACATCATCGGAATCGGGGTCAAGAGGCTGAGGGTCGACATCAAGGAAGACAAACTTTCCCTCCTGCTTTACGACATCAACGACGAAGTCCAGGAGCAACCGCTCGAAGACAAATTCTGCATGGTGGATCTAGGCGAGGACGGTTCGACAAAACCCATCCAAGTGCGCAAGGACGGAGACGGCGCCGAAATCCGTTTCCAGCACCCCATCATAGACGAGGAAGGCAAGAGCAGGAAAAAAATAGGGCTCCGCCCCGGCGAAGGAATCCGATTCGACCAGACGGAAATGAGCGTCAGGGATGGGAAGCTCTTCATGCGAAAAGCGGGAGCAGGGTTCGAATTGCACGTCCGGGACCTCGACGTATACGCGGGGAAGAAGCAGCTCTTGTCGGGTATCGACTTCGACCTCCCCGCCGGCGAAATACTCGCCATCATCGGACGCTCGGGACAGGGAAAATCAAGCCTACTGAAACTCTTCGAAGGCACCTACCGCAAGGGCGAAAGAAGCGAAGTCACCATAGGCGGCGTCGACTACCGCCACAGCCAGATTCGCGAACGCATCGCCATTCTCGAACAGGATCCGCCACTCCGCAGCGACCTGACCGTCGACGAAACGCTCCGCCATGGCGCCCGCATTACGCTTGACGCAAAGGACTTTCGCGAAAGCGCGGACGGGCGACTCGAAAAGTTCTGCGAACTTTTCGGGCTGAGCGGCAGGCGGCAGAGCCGCATCAGGACGCTCAGCGGCGGCGAGATACGCCGCGTCGCCCTCGCAGCGGAACTCATGGGAAACCCAGGTCTCATCATCCTCGACGAGCCGCTTTCGGGTCTCGACCCATTCAACTCCCGCATCCTGTGTTCGCACCTGAAGCAGCTCGCCTTTCTCGGGCACACAATTATCCTCACCACGCACAGTTACGAGGCGCTCCGCATTGCGAACAAAGTGCTCGTCATCCATCAAGGCGAACAGTGCTTCTACGGCAGCCCGCAAGGAGCATACCAGTTCTTCAAGACAAGCAATCCTGACGAAATCCTCTCGAACCTCTCTACGGATTCATCTTCGATTTGGCAAAAATCAGGAATCATCAGCAAGGACACGGTTTCGAACAACCTAAGCCACTACTACTTCACCAAGCAACGGCACAAGGGTTCGCTATTCTACAACATGGCGCTCATGCTTCGCCAATGGGTTCGTGACAAGGGGAAGCTAGCCGCACTTCTTTTGCAGCCCTTCATCATCGGCTTTCTCTTTTCGCAAATTTTCTCGCGGACATCCTCGCTCTGGACAGTCGCATTCGCCATCGTGCTCTGCGCGAACTGGTTCTCGCTATCGCTTTCCATCCGCGAAATCGTTCAGGAAAAAAATACAATCAAGGGCGAATTCCGCAAGGGGGCCCGCATACTTCCCTACCTCTCCGCCAAATTCATCCTCCCCACGATTGTATCCATCCTGCAGACCGTCATTGTATACGCCTTTATCGCCTACCGCATTCCCATCCACCACGACATTCCCGAGCTCCTGGCAATCGCCGTTACGGCAACAACTCCCGCCATCGCCATCGGGCTTCTCGTGAGCTCACTATCGCGCAATTCGGGACAAGCGAACGCCTTCTTGCCGCTCCTCATCATCCCGCAAGTGGCGCTCGCCGGGGCCCTGGTTCCCTTCGACCAAATGCAACAGGTGGGCAAATGGCTTTCCTACATCGTCTGGTCACGCTATAGCCAAAGTTCGCTGCTGAACACGCTGCTCGAACATCCCGATGACGTTTGGAACAAAGGAGCGGCCCTACTCCTCGCCGCATTATTTTGTATAATTACCGCAACGATTCTTTACCGGTCCAAGAAAGCAAAATGACAGAACCTGCATCACAGAATTTTCCCAGGCCCTTCAACGAGAACTACGACCTTATCGGCACCCTCGGCAAAGGCGGCATGGGACTTGTCTACAAAGCCCTCGACAAAAAGCTCAAGCGCGAAGTCGCCTTCAAGATTCTCGACGCCTCCGCCGACGAAGAAGCCATCCAGAGGTTCTACCTGGAAGCGCAGGCGATGAAGGAACTGGACCACCAGAACATCGTCCACGTATTCGACTTCGGAAAGCAGAACAACCAGCTGTTCATCGCGATGACCTACGTGCAGGGATTCTCGCTTTCGGACGTATTGCAGAAGCAAAGCAAGCTGCCGTTCGACGCCATCGAGGTCATCATCCGCCAGATTGCGCGCGGGCTCCTCTACGCCCACAGCAAGGGCATCGTCCACCGCGACGTAAAGCCCTCGAACATCATGCTCACGCGCGACAACCGTGTCTACGTGATGGATTTCGGGATTTCGTACATCCAGGAGATGGAAAAGGATAGGCTCACCAAGACGGGCGTTACCATGGGTACGCCGGAATACATGAGCCCCGAGCAATGTCACGGAGACGAAGTGACGCTCCAGTCGGACATCTACAGCATGGGCGTTATCTTGTACGAAATGACCTGCGGAAGACTCCCCTTCAACGGAAGCCGACCCGTAGAAATTGCGCTCAAGCACGTTCAGGAACCTCCCCCGGATCCCAAACAGTTCCGCCCCGACATGCCACCGGGACTCTCCGAGCTCATCCTCAAGTGCCTTAAGAAAAAGCTCAACGAACGCTTCCACGACATGCAGGAATTCCTCGATGAATGCGACCAGGTTTTCCCGCAAAAAGAAACGCACGGAAGCGTAAAGATCGGCAAGAAGGGCTCCCTGCTGCGGCACGGTCCCGCCTCGATTGCCGAAGCGGCCACCCGCCTCCCATCGCACGTACGCGTCATCCGCAGGCGTTTAACCGCGCTTGCCATCTCGCTGTTCCCGCTCATCATCCTGCTCCTCGTTCTCCTGATGCTCACGCACAAGCCCGAGAGGATGCTTACGGAGATTGAATGGGACGATGCGATGGGCAACCACGAGACCGCAGCCATCGAAGCCGACATCTCGGGTGGCTACCCCATCGACAACCTCACCGATGGCGACCTCAAGACGGCCTGGCTCAACGCCATGCCTGCCAAGCCGCAGAACCCGGTACTCACGCTGTTCTTCGACAATATCACGCTCATCACGCACGTCGGATTTGCCGTAGGTTACCAGAAATCGGTCGACGACCCATTCGGCGACCGCTTCCGCATCTTCAAGAAGCCGAAGACGCTCACCTTCGAGACCAAGGAAGGCTTCAAGCAGAAGGTGACGCTTGAAAACATCAAGGGCATGCAGTATCCGAAAATCCAGGCGATGGAAACCAGCGAAATCAAGATTTACCTCGACGAAGCCTACGACGCCGAAAACAAGGACTTCGCCATTTCTGAAATGCGCCTGCTCGGCATGGAGCTCCATTGAACAGCAAATCCAAAGGAAACCTCGTCGAGACACACGCCTCCGCGTACCTCTTGCGAGAAGGGTACCGTGTCCTCGCCCGTAACTACGCCTATCGCGGCGGCGAACTCGACATCGTTGCAAAGCAGGGCGAAACGATTGTTTTCGTAGAGGTAAAATCCGTATGGAAAACCGGCGAAGGGAATCCCGCCGCACGCGTGAACGTGCAGAAGCAACGGAAAATCTGGCAGACGGCGTGCCACTTTTTGCACACACACCGCGAAGAAGCGCCCAGGGGCTTTGACCAGCCATGCCGTTTCGACGTCCTCACCGCGCGCATGTACCAGACGCCCGTGCAATTCGCACACATCAAGAACGCTTTCGAAGGCACCCAAGTGATTCCGCAGTGCTAGCGAGATAAACTATCTGCCCTAAAGATCCTCGCCTTGCTTCGACAAAACTCAGCACAAGTCGCGAGGATGACGATGCAAAATCCAGCCATATTTTTATATTATCGCCATGCGTTTTGAAGTACATCCAGACAACCCGCAGGCGAGAATCGTGAAACTCGCTGCAGCAGCCCTCGAAGACGACGCGCTGGTACTCTACCCCACCGAATCGGGCTATGCCATCGGCTGCAATGCAGAATCCCCGAAGGCAATCCACAAGCTTTACGCCCTCAAAAAGCCTATGAAGAAGTTCTTCATGGCGCTCATCGTCCCCGACATCCGCAGTGCGACCGAGTACGCCCGCATCGACAACTTCGCGTTCAACATCATGAAGCCGCGCGTGCCAGGACCCTACACCTTCATTCTGCCCGCCGACCCGCACATTGCCCGCAGGCTCGACGTGAAGCGCCCCGAAATCGGCATCCGCATGCCCACGCACCCGTTTTTCAAGGAACTCTTCCAGCATTTCGACAAGCCCATCCTCAGCACGGCGGCAAAACTCAGCGAAGAGGACATCTTCGAGCCCGACGTAATCTGGAAGACCTTCGAGCATTCCGTAGAGATGATGGTCGACTGCGGCCCCATTGAGATTAACCCGACGAACATAATAAGCCTCATCGGCGGGAACGTCGAAGTCATCCGCGGCGAGTTGCTCGACCCGTAGGCACCCAGAGCAAAATCAACTAGAAAAACACCCAGACGGCAATCCAGTAAGCCATCAGGGCGAACTCCATGCCCTGCGAGATGCGCGAGAGGAACGTGGAGCCAAACACGGAGACGGCGATTGCCAAGAGGCGTGTCCACGGCATGTCGAAGCCGTGGTAGAAGAGCGACACGGAGCCGAAGAACTCGACCCAGAACCACATGACCTGAGCCATGAGCAGGTAACGGCGGCGCTTGACGGGCAGGGCCGTCGTAGAGAAGCACAGGGCCAGCGCGAACATGCGGAAGGGGTAAGATTCCATCGCAGGGTCGTTCATGTCGCCCGAGAAGTAGGCGTAGACGCAGAACACGACTACGGCGGCAAGCAAGAAGAACGCCTCCTTGAACAGGCGGATGGGGCGGCGCCAGAAGAACTGGGCCATGGCGAGCGCGAGGAGGCAGGCGACAGCGTTCATCAGCGGGATCATTGTAGAACCTCCGCCGAATCGTTTGTTTCGGGCGTCGAATTGTTTATCTCGTGCGTCGAATCGTTTATCTCGGGTGCAGGGATGTCCTCCGGGGCAAGCGAGCGCATGTATCGCACGAGGGCGCGGGCTTCAGCCTCGGTAATGCGGTCACCATACGGGTTCATGTTCGTGCGCCCGTACATAATCACGTGTACCAGAGAATCCTCCCCGAGGGAATCGAGACGAGCCGCAGTCAACTTTTGCGGAACCGGGTAGAACTCGCGGACAAACTTCGCGTTGAACTTGCCGTCCGTCCCGTGACATCCGCTGCATCGCGCGTTCCATACCGCGCGCGTCCGCAGCGTATCAAACGCGCCACTGTCCGCCTCCCCCGGGACCTGCGCATAGCTCGTGAATTTCGAGGGCGCAGACGAACCGCCCGCATAAAACACTCCCGCAAAAAACGCAAACATAAGTACACATATAGCAAAGGCGATTTTCAGGTAACGGGAACCGCATCCATCTGCATTGTGCGCCGAAACCGCCTGCCATACCGGGCGTATGCATAGGGCAATAGCGGCCACCAGCGCCACAATCGGGTAGAATAGCGGGGCAACGTTCGGGATAGCGACCGCCACCGTATCGAACACGGGCTGCGACACCGCCCAGAGCGTGTAGACAAGCGCCACGAGCACGCCCAGCAACAACGGGAAGCGCAACACGATAAACTCGCGGCTCGTGAGCGGTTCCGTATGGGGTTCCACAACCGGCGCAGAAGCCTCTTCCAGTTCGCCGAAAAGAAGTTCCCCGCCCTCGATGGGCTTACGCAACTTTACACGCAAAATCACAAGCAACGTTGTAAACAACCCGATGGAAAAAGCGACAAGGCCCGCATCGACATACCCAAAGCCGCGCGGTTCGGCGGGCATTACCAGGAAGAAGCGTTCCAGCCAGAGCCCGAAAAGTACCGAGATCGAAATCGCAAGCCGCCCGATGGGGCTTTCGCGCACGGCAGACACCCACCAGAGTTGCGGCAACAGCGCCCCGAACGCGAACACCGAGAAGTTCCAGTCCCCCTTCAACGCGAAGTTCCAAGCCCAGAATACGAGCATCACGAAGGAACCGACCATCATGAGCTTTTCGAGCAGGCGCACGCGGCAGCCTTCCGCAACAAGCAGCACGTTCACCATCGCAAGGCCCGAATAGATGGCACCCGCGATAAAGTACAGCGGGAAAAACGCCCCGCGCCACTCGGGCACGAACGTCACCGCAAAATCGAGACTCACAATCGTGTGCACCCAGAGCACCAGCGGGAAGAGTAGCCATGCCATCGGGCGACGCACATCTTCCAGCGCCTGCGACCTATCCGCAAACAGGTGAATCGCGAAAAACACGAGCGAGAGTACCGCATAGATGGCGATGCAGCAGAAGTCCCACACCAGCGGGGAACGCACGTTCGCGAAACTCCCCCGTGCATCCAGAAACGGGATGACCATGTAGAAGTTTTCCACCACACCGAGATGCATGAGCGGGTATATCGCGGCGACCAGGAGCGCGCAGAGAGTCGTGAGTTCGGCAAGCATCGAGGTGCGGCGATCGAGCGGCACGCCGAGCGCAAGGAGAATCGCAGAAATGAGTGTACCCGCATGGGCGATGCCTATCCAGAAAACGAACAGGCTTACGGGAGTTCCCCAGAAGGTATGCGTGTCCAGCGACCACACGGCAGGGCCTTCCCAGAGGGAATACCCTAGCGCGGCAAGGCCGGGCAACAGGAGCGCAAGCCCCGCATATAGGAGGATGCGGAAAATCAACGATGCCCCCTCATGTAGACGATAGACGGGTCAAGCGAGGCGACTGCCTTCGGGGCATAGAGCACGCGGTCCTTCGCCGCCCTTACCAGCGGGGAACCTTCATCGAGCCAGTTGCCGAATATAATCGCGTTCTTGGGGCACGCGGCGGCACAGGCGGTGGTCACGCCGCGCCCGCGAAAACTTTCTCCCGGATGGAGCGCCTTGAAGTCGTGACGCGCATCCTGCAGGCGCTGCAGGCACAGCGAGCATTTTTCCATCACGCCCTTCTCGCGCACGGGAACGCCAGCGTTAAACTTGAGCGAACGGCCCGAAGCCACAGGGTCATCGAAATTGAACTTGCGGGCATGCACGGGGCAGTTCGCACCGCAAAAACGGCTCCCGGTACAGCGCTTGTACATCATCGCAGAGACGCCATCGGGAGTGTGGTTCGCGGCCCCCGTCGGGCAGACTTTCTCGCAGGGGGCATCCCCGCAGTGGAAGCACATCGCGGGCGCACCGCCGCACATCTCTATCCAGTGCATGAACTGCCCGCGGTTCGCACGCTCGGGAGCACTAAGCGGGATGTTGTTCTCCTGGATGCAGGCAAGCACGCACTTGCCGCAGGCATCGCAGGCATCCAGGTCGATAGCCATGCCAAAACGGTTCTCCTGCGAGGCACCGGGAGTCTTGAGCGCTGCGGGCATCGGCACGCGCACGAGTTCCATACCGGGCTTCATCTTCGAGAGGGCGAATTTCACCTCGTTCTCGAAGTCAGCGAGCTTGAGGCGCGCGCCCTTGACCGGCATATCGCCGAGCAGGCCGTCGCGGCACCCGAACAGCGCAAAACCCGCCACCGTCGCCGAAAGGATTTTCAAGAACTCGCGCCTGTCCATAAACTACCTGTGGCACGCGGCGCAGTACGTGGCCGCCCGCCTGAAATTCTTCTGTTTGAACGTTTCGCCCCTGTGGCAGGCGAGACACATCTGCATGCTGAAATTCTCGCCGCCGTACACGTCGGCCTTCGCGCCGGGCTGAGCTCCGGCAAAACCGCGGTGACAGTCCGCGCACTCCACCCCGGCGGCCGCGTGTACCCCGTGGTGGAACACCACGTGCTCCGGCAACGCGGACTCGTGCTTCCAGGGGTATGCCGGAGCGGCGGCCAGCGCCGAATCCAGCTTCTCGATTCCGGGATTTTCGGTGAGCGGCAGGCGGTGGCAATCCATGCAGTCCGCCTTTGCGGGCATATATGCGCGCGCCCCGGACGCAGCACCCGTATGGCAGTGGCTGCAATCGAGCCCGATGTTTTCGCCGTGAAGCTCGTGCAAAAAGGCAATCGAATTCGGGCCGCCCGCATCGGCACCCACTCGCACAGGAGTGGCCTTCTGGCAAAAGAGGAAATCCGCCAGAAAGAACGCGCACACGACCGCAAAAATGCCACCCATCCAATACTTCAAGCACAGCTCCTGTTACTTAGGCCTTCCGAGGTCGTCCGGGTGCTCCAGAATATACAGCAGCCACGACGCCATCATCTTCGCGTCGGCTTCGCTCATGGGCGAAATTTCCATCGGGTCCCACTGGTCAGGGTGCTTGGGTTCGGGCTTCATCAGGTACTGCACCAGAGCCTCGGGATTCTCTACATACTGCGCGACGTTATCCTTCATGGGCGGCGCCGCAAACTTGCGCGCCCAGCGATGGCAACCCTTGCATTCGTTGTTGTAGTACTCCCCCGCTTTCGCCTTGAGTTCGGGCGTCACGGCAGGTAGCACAAACACGTCCGCCGCAAAAAGCGCACAGACAAGGAGCACAACGGGTATAACGACACGAGAAATCATCAAAAAACAATATAGAAGTTTTTTGGCGAAAGAGTCCCATGCTAGTCCTTGACGCAACGGACTGAGAGCGCCATCTCCTTTTCACTGCCCGCCATGCCCACCAAGTCGTCTTCGTAAACAAAGTTCACCTCATACGCAGCATCACTATTATCCTCGGTAGAGCTCCAGAAAGCAGCGCTGATGCCCTCATTGTGGTATTCGCCATCGTAGTTGTAGCCGGCAGGAAGCACCGAGAATCCATAAGTATCAACGCCATTTCCTCCATCTTTCCAGCCAACCTTAGATTTTAAACTTTTACCAAACTGATCACTACCGATCAAATTAGGCAATATATCGAATTCCTCCTTGCTCGGCAAATGCCAACCGCTCGGGCACGCAGTTCTTGCTGCGTTCCATTTGTAAAGACGGCCATACTTTTTGCAGTTTACAAACTTACCGCCATAGCAATAGCTATCCTGCGTCTTGTAATTCAGGTTCTCCGCCATCCACGTCTGGTTGCCTATTTGTACCGTCTTGTACGATTTCCCATCGCGCGTATCTACCAAAGTTCCAGCAGAACTATTCGGTTCACCCAATTCGCCAGCGTCCTGGAGGCAACGCACCGAGAACCCAACGAGTTTATCGTTGAAAGACCGGCTCGCATTGTCCATGCCGTAGTTCAAATATATGTAGAACGCGTCGTAACTACTGGCTTTCGTAGAACTCCAGAAGTGCGAGAAGTTGCCCTCTTCGAGGTAATTTCCATCGTAGCTCCTAACACCAGCAGGAATCGCCGAAAAACCGAAGACATCCGTGCCGTTACCGTCGCTATTCCAATCAGACTTGGCCTTTAATTTTACTCCAGCAACCTGTTTTCCACCAACAGATTCGAACAATGTTTCAAATTCTGCATTGTTCGGCAAGTGCCAGCCTTCGGGACAGGCCGAAGTTGCCGCATTCCATGTGTAAAGGCGACCATACTTGGAACAGTTGCTAGAGTTATCATCATAACAGTAACTATCCTGCGTCTTATAATTCAGGTTCTCTGCCATCCAGGTCTGCGAGCCGATTTGCACAGTCTTGTACTTTTTCCCGTCACGTTTGTCAATTAAGGATCCTGCAGAACTATTTTCATCAACAACCACTGATGCGGCCAGAACCGGGCCTTCAGAAGAGTCGAATAATATAACTTCTTCTATATAATCTTGAATACAACGCACAGATAACCTACGATCTGAGGCTGTATGACCGGTTTCCAAACCCGCGTTGAGGTAGCGATAGTCCAAAACCATATAGTACGCGGATCCAGCATTTGCCTCAGAAGAACTCCAAAAATCAGCACCGATGCCCTCATAGTTGTACCCCTTACTGTCGTAGCCATAGCTGCAGCCGGAAGCGAGCGCCGAAAAGCCAAAGGAGTCCGTTCCATTACCACCATCTTTCCAGCCATTCTTTGATTTCAATTTTTTACCAGCGATGCTTTCGCCACCAACGGACTTAAACAATCTCTCAAATTCCTCTTTGTCCGGCAAATGCCAGCCTTCAGGACAGGCCGATCTTGCCGCATCCCAAGCGTAAAGGCGACCATATTTGGAGCAATTTGCAGCCTTGTCTTTGTAGCAGTAGCTATCATTGGTCTTGTAATTCAAGTTCTCTGCCATCCAGGTCCGATCGCCGATGGTAACGGTCTTATATGTTTTGCCGTCGCGTTCGTCTATCATGGAACCTGCCGTAACATTTACAACCGACCTTGTTGATTCATCGCCATTCCTGAGACAACGGACTGAGAACCCATAGTCCCTAGGCCCATCCTCCAAACCCACACTGTTGTAATCATACAAGTACATGTAGTATGCAAGATCTCTGCTACGCTCTGAAGAACTCCAGAAGTACGCAAACTCGCCTTTGGCTCCATAGCCCCCATTGATGCTTCTGTAGCTAGTGGGGAATCCCGAGAATCCGAAGGAGTCATTACCATTGCTATTGCCGTTCCAGCCAGCTTTCGATTTGAGAGCTTTACTAGCAGAGCTTTGACCGCCAACAGCCTCGAACAAAGTTTTAAATTCCTCTTTATCCGGCAAATGCCAACCAACAGGACAGGCCTTTTGAGCGGCATTCCACGCGTAAAGGCGACCGTATTTTTTACAATTTGCCGACTTGTTTTCGAGACAGTAGCTGTCCTTCGATTCGTAGTTCAGATTTTCCGCCATCCACGTCTGGTTGCCGATGGAAACCGTCCTATACGTTTTACCGTCACGTTCATCTATCAAGGAAGCACTGGATTTTTCGTCATTGTATACATTCCATGCCGCGTTTACTGGCTGCACCTCCGATTCGTCATCGTCCAAGAGGCAACGGACGGATACCTTGTAGTGCTTAAAGGGGTCGATACTTAATAATACATCGTCGAAGTTACCACTCAAATTCATGTAGCAGACACCATTGCTATCATTCTCTGTAGAACACCAAAACGTTGCGTTGTAATTTTCGCGGTTGAAACCACCATTGGAATCCCAGCTGCCGGCTGGGAGCACAGAGAAGCCGAAAGCGTCAGAACCATTGCCAATCTTTCCATTCCATCCGCCTTTCGATTTAAGAGCCTTGCCTGCAACATTTACCCCGCCAGTTGCAGCAATCAGAACCTCGAACTCCTCTTTGCTTGGCAAATGCCAGCCAGCGGGGCATACATTTAACGCAGTTTCCCATGTGTAAAGGCGACCATATTTTTTACAATTTGCAGCCTTTTCTTCATAGCAGAAACTGTTCTCCGTCTCATAGTTCAAGTTCTCCGCCATCCAAGTCTGATCGCCTATTGTAACGGTCTTGTACTTTTTCCCATCTCGATTGTCAACGAATTCTTTTTCATCGTCCTTGAGGCAGCGGACAGACAATCTTAAATCAGCTGATTCTGCTCCCAAGTAGACATCGTCTGAATTCCAAAGAAAATCTATGTAGAACGCATTGCCGACATGGGCCCCAGAAGAACTCCAGAAATTCGCGATATCATCCATGCCGATGTATCCATAATAATCTCCAGAATAAGTCCAGCTACCAACAGGACGCACGGAGAAACCAAATGCATCGATTCCATTCTCCTCAGACCAACCAGTTTTTGACTTCAATTTTTTTGCAATTCCCTTGCCGGCAGCATCTCCACCAATTGAAGCAAACAATGCTTCAAACTCCTCTTTATTTGGCAAATGCCAGCCAGCAGGGCATGCTTGTAGTGCTGCATCCCATTTATAAAGGCGTCCATTTTTTTTGCAGTTTGCAGACTTGTCTTCGTAGCAATAGCTTTCCTTAGTCTTATAATTCAAGTTCTCAGCCATCCAGGTCTGCGAGCCAATTTGCACCGTCTTGTACTTTTTCCCATCGCGCTTGTCGACCAAGGTTCCCTGCGCTGCAGCCATGGCCGAAGAGACCACAAGCAAAAGAGCCAATATTAAAGTTGAATACTTCATACCTTTAAGATAACACATTTTTACACAAACCGTACGCATAGCCAACGCATTTTTTCTTTTGGCGAGCTATTTTCCCCTCTTTTCCGCAAGTCCGCGAAAAAAACGGCCCAAAGGTAACGTTTTCGCGTTTCAATCGTTTTTATAGGTAGGCACACCCCAATTCCGGGGTATCGCCAACCCAAAGGGAGATTAAATGAACCGCATTGAATACATCGCCATGGCAAAGGACGTGCACGAGCACCCCGAGCGTCTGGCATACTACCGCAAGAAATACAAGAACGTCTATCCGTTTAGCGACGGCATCTTCAAGATGCTCCTGGCGAACGAGGCCAAGCCTGAACGCACCGTGAAGTTTCTAAACGCAATGCTTGGCCTCACCGGTGAAAAAGCGATAAAATCCTATACACTCGGAGTACCCGAAAATCCCGGTGTTTTGAACGACAAGACTGCAATTTTCGACATTTACGGAACTACGCAGGCGGGAGAACCCGTGCTGATTGAGGTCCAGCAGAACTTCAACACGCTTTTTGTGGACCGGCTTCTCTACTATACCGCCCGTGTTGTCTCGCGCACGGTCAAGAAGTCGCAGGATTACAACCTGCCGCACATCTACGTGCTCTCCATCCTGACCGAGAACCAGTTTCCGAAAGAACGGAATACGTACCTACACCACGCTCAACTGGTACGGAACCATCGTCTCTACTATGACAAGATGGACATCTACCTGGTCGAAATCGAGAAGTTCTTTGCCATCGACGATCGCACCCCGCCCGAAAAGCGCGACACGTCCGACAGGGCCGAAATGCTGCGCTTGTTTCGCGATGTACTTGAAGAAAATGAAATCCCCGAAGAAAAGCTGAAGCGCCTCCTTGACAAAGAGTTCGCAAAAGATGTATCTTTAGAAGGGTATACGGACGAAACTCTATTGAACGAGGTTGACGGAATGACGGACATGCTTTATGAGAAACAGGGCTCGTATTTGCAGGGAAAAGAAGACGACCGTAAAGAAGTCGCCCAAATCTTAATAAAAGCCGGCAAGCTATCTCCCGATGAAGCGGTCAGCCTCCTTCATGTTTCCAAAAGTGACATTCTGTCAAACGTGAAATAATCTTTCCATCAATCTTTTCTACACAAAAACGGCTCCCGGATGGGAGCCGTCGGCGTTTTTTAATATGTATCTACCTCAGTGGATTCTTGTCGCTCTTGTACCACTTCATGAACTCAGCGATGCCGTCGTGCAGGCTCCAGTGCGGCTTGTATCCGCATTCGGCCTCGAGCTTCGTGGTGTCGGCGTTCGTCTGGTAAACGTCGCCCGGCTGCATCGGCAAGAATTCCTTCTTCGCGGGCTCACCGTAAGCGTTCTCGATTTCGGCGATAAAGTCCATCAGCTTTACCGGGTGGCTGCAGCCGATGTTGTACACCTTGTAGGGCACGCCGTTTTCGCATTCCGCAGCGACAGGCATGTGGTCGAGCGCATGAACGCTGCCTTCCGCGATATCGTCGATATAGGTGAAGTCGCGAATCATGTCGCCATTGTTGAAGACCTTGATGGGCTCGCCCTTCGAGATGGCGCGGGCAAAGAGCATCGGGCTCATATCGGGGCGGCCCCACGGGCCATAAACCGTAAAGTAGCGCAGTCCCGTCATCGGGATGCCGTAAAGTTTCGCGTAGGAATGCGCCATCAGTTCGTTGCTTTTCTTGCTTACCGCATACAAACTAATAGGCCTGTCGACATTGTCTTCTTCGCTGTAGGGCACCTTCGCGTTCAAGCCATAAACAGAACTGGAAGAAGCATAGAGCAGGTGCTTTACCTGGTTGTTGCGGCATGCCTCGAGAATGTTGAGGAAGCCGACCATGTTGCTCTGCATGTAGGCATACGGGTTCGTGATGGAGTAGCGCACGCCGGCCTGTGCCGCGAGGTTCACCACCTTGTCGAACTTCTCGGCCGCAAAAAGTTTGTCGATAGATTCCTTGTCGGCGAGGTCCATGCGCACGAAGCGTGCACCCGCGAGCGTCGAACTTTCAAGCATTTGCCCGAAGGGGATTTCGGCAAGCACACCACCATTCACCGAACGGAAGCCGTTTTCCCACAGGCGCCCGTACTTGAGGCGTACATCGTAATAGTCGTTGATGTTATCGAGTCCCACCACCTCGTCACCACGGGCCGAAAGCATCGCCATGATCTTCGAGGCGATAAAACCCGCCGCACCTGTCACCAGAATCTTCATTCCTACAATCCTATTTTGTAACGAAAAGTAGAAAAATTCTATAATTCAAAACATGAAGAAGATTTTATTTACCATATTAGCCGTGTATTTCGCACAGACCTTCGCCGATACCCCCGAAGAATGGATTACGAGGGCGAACAGCGTCATCAAAAAAGAAATCCGCGCCTCGAGCAACACCATACGCTCCGCCTATTCCCTCGGGAGCCTACAGGAGGCATCGGCAATACTAGATTCTGCGCTCGAGCGCTTCCCGTACCGAATCGACATCTGGCTCGGGCAGGTCCAACTGAACGGCGAAATGGAAAACTGCAAGGAGCAAGTCAAATACTTCGAAAAAATCCACGACCTGTTAAAGACGAAAAAGGACAAGTGCGAACTCGCAGGTGGGCGAAAAATCGACAACGCAGACAAACTACTGGAGGGCGAATTCACCATCGCCGCAAGGAAGCACTTCGAAGTAGAAAACGACCCGTGCTACGAGATGCTCGCGCGCCAGATGTTCAAGTTCCTCCCCAACAGCGTCGAATCGCTGAACGCCATGAGCGTCGTGCACATGCTCCAAAAGAGCGACAGCGCGATAGTTTATCTGGAACGCGCCCACAAACTATACCCTTCCGACTGCATCGTGATTCACAACATCGTGGAATTCTACAAGCGCAAGGGCAACAAGAAAAAACACGAAGAATACACCATGAAAGAAGCGCTCATGTGCAAGCAGAAATAGAGCAACTCATATAAAAACAAAAAAGACCGAAGCGTCATGCTACGGTCTAAATTTTTTGCGGGGCGCAATCTTAGAAGTGGATCACGCGGACCTTGATGACCTTGTCGAGCTTGGAGAGTTTCTCGATGATGGAGTCGTCCACCTTGCTTTCCACGTCAACGAGGTTGTAACCGATTTTGCCGTTGCTCTTGTTGCTGAAGCTGGCGATGTTGATGCCTTCGGCGCCGAACACCTTCGTGATTTCGGAAATCATGTTCGGAACATCCTGGTTGATGACCACGACGCGGCTCTTGACGCCAGCGTGCGGGTGATCAACGAGGGCCGGGAAGTTCACGGAATTGCGGACGCAACCGAATTCGATGTAGTCCTTCAGTTCTTCGACGGCCATGACGGCGCAGTTTTCTTCGGCTTCTTCGGTAGAGGCGCCGAGATGCGGGAAGCAAGTCACCTTGTCGTTCTTGATGAGGTCTGCATCCGGGAAGTCGCAGAGGTAGCCCTGCAGAGAACCAGAGGCGAGCATCTCGTTGACCGGGGCCATTTCCACGATGCCACCGCGGGCGAAGTTCATGATGTAGCTGCCCTTGAAACCGGCGAGGTTCTTGCGGTTGAGCAGGTTCTCGGTCACGCCCTTGATGAACGGGACGTGCACGGTGAGGAAGTCAGACTTCGCAATCACGGTGTCGAGGTCGGCGATTTCCACCTTGTTGGAGAGTTCATGCATGTTGGCGGCGTTCGGATACGGTTCGTAAGCGATGACGCGCATGTTCTTCCAACGGGCATAGTTGGCGACGAGCACGCCGATCTTGCCGAGGCCAATCACGCCGAGAGTCTTGCCAGCGAGTTCCATGCCGGCGAATTTCTTCTTGCCGCTTTCGACGGTCTTCGCGAGGTCCGGGTCGGTGGTGTCGAGGTTCTTGACCCATGCGGCGGCCTTGTCCACGTTACGGACGGCCATGCCGAGCACGGTCATCACGAGCTCGGCAACGGCGTTGGCGTTTGCACCCGGAGTATTGAACACGCAGATGCCCTTTGCAGAAGCCTTGTCGATGGTGATGTTGTTCACGCCAGCGCCGGCGCGGGCGACAGCCAGCAGGCCGTCAAAGTTGTCGGTATCAACCTGGGCGGAACGCACCAAGATAGCATCCGGATTTTCGACGGAGTCGGAAACCTGGTAGAACGAGCCAAACAGGCTCAAGCCTTTCTTGGAAATGTTGTTCATCGTCTTAATAGTTGCCATTTTTATGTCCTTTGTTAATGTTTAAAATCTTTTCTTCAATGTCATCCTCGCGAAGGCGAGGATCTTTTAAGGTTCCTGCCAGCGACCGCGCTCCTTAATCAAATTCACGAGTTCCTCGATGGCGTCCTCTTCGGGGATATTCTTCTTCACAGCCGTCTTGCCTTCGAACAGCGTAATGCGGCCGGGGCCACCGCCCACATAGCCGAAGTCGGCGTCAGCCATTTCACCCGGGCCGTTCACGATGCAGCCCATGATGCCGATGGAAATGTCGGAGAGGTGTCCGAAGCGGGCCTTGATCTTGCCCATGACCTGCTGAATATCGTAGAGGGTGCGGCCGCAGCTCGGGCAGCTGATAAAGTTCGTCTTGCTGCGGCGGCAGTAGGCGGCCTGCAGAATATCGAATGCAAGGAGCACGCATTCCTTAGCGCCCTTGTAGCCGTCGATAACGACGGCGTCGCCAAGACCGTCGGTTACCAAGCTACCGATATCGGCGGACACGCGGAGTGTTTCCTTTTCGGAGTCACCAATTTTGGCGTAAAGCAAAATCGGGTCTTGGCGACCTGCCGCATCCAATGCGGCAGCAAGGGCGCGCACGCCAGCGACCATCTCGGCGCCGGTATAGCAGAACACGGAACCTGCGGGCACGCTCGCCGGATTCGCGGCGAACCCCGCGATGTCTATCGCGTCCTTGAACTGTACCACGGGGGCGGCATCCAAACTCGGCAGCGCAAATTCCGCGTTGCGGCGTTCGCCGGTAAGTGCAATCGCATCGGCCTTCACGCCGACCTTCACCGGACTATTGCCACCAATTTCCACGCCGGAAACATTCACGACAGAAGTCGCGCGGCGCTCGTAATGGTACGGGTCCTTCTCGAGAACCGGCACGTTGTATGCCGTCGGCGCAGCAGGCAAAGCGCAGGCCTTGATAAGCTCCTGCGCCACCGGGACTTCGGCCACAGGATCTTCGGTGAGTGATACGCGAATGGTGTCGGCGAGACCGTCAAGCAGCAAGGCGCCGATGCCGGCCGCAGACTTCAAGCGTCCGTCGGCACCCGCGCCCGCTTCCGTGACACCCACGTGGAACGGGTACGGCTTGAAGCCTTCCTGCTTGATGCGGGCAGCGAGCATGCGGTAGGCGGCAATCGCCACGCGCGGGTTGCTGCTCTTCAAACTTAAAACAACTTGGTCAAAATGCTCGGCTTCGCACACGGCCAGGTATTCCATGGCGCTTTCCACCATGCCTTCCACCGTATCGCCGTAGCGGTAAATCATGCGGGCAGAGAGCGAGCCGTGGTTAACACCGATGCGGATGGCGCGTCCCAAGCGCTTGGCCTCCTGCACAAACGGAGTGAAAGCCTCGGCAACCTTTTCCTTGCCCTCGTCAAACGACTTGTCCGTCTGCTGGTCGAGCGTCAAAATGCCCGTATCCACGAAGTTACCCGGATTGATGCGGACCTTCTCGACCCACTTGAGCGCCTCGAACGCGGCCTTCGGCTGGAAGTGGATGTCGGCGGAAACCGGCACCGTGCAACCGGCGGCACGCACCTGCTTCATCACTTCTTCAAGAGCGGCTGCATCTGCAAATGTCGGAGCGGTAATGCGAACCAGTCCACAGCCCACCTTGGCGAGCGCAAGCGTCTCGGCCACCGTCTTCTCGACGTATTTCGGCTTGGTGGTGGTCATGGACTGAACTAAAATGGGGGCGTTGCCCCCTATCAAAGCCTCGCCAACGCGGACTTGTACAGTTTCCCTGCGGACGGCGTTGAAGCGGTCGGCAACATACGGGAATTCGCTAAACTTTGTCATGCGTACAAAGATAGCAAATTAAAAGCCAAAGCAGGCTATTTTTACTTTTCGTTGGACTCCCAGCCGGGGCTATTCCTGTAATAGTTCTCGAGTTTTTCGCGGCATGCGACAAAACTTGCCTTGAGCCTCGGGTCAAAATGCGTCCCCATGGAATCTATAATCAAATTGTAGGCATCCTCAAAGGACATCTGCTCCTTGTAGCAGCGCTTGCTCACCAACGCATCGTAGACATCCGCAATCGCCATTACGCGAGCCTCGAACGGGATATTCGCGCCAAAGAGCCCGTACGGGTAACCGCTTCCGTCAAAACGCTCGTGGTGGAAGCAAGCGATATTCTTCGCAATCTCCACAAAGAAGGGCTCCTCTATTTCGGAAAGCAGGTTCTCCACGATGGCGGCCCCCTTCTCGGCATGAGTCTTCATCACCTCGAATTCTTCGGGCGTAAAGCTGCCGGGCTTGCGCAGGATCTTGTCGTCAATCGCAATCTTCCCGAGGTCGTGCATCGGCGCCGCCGCAATCAGCGCATCGTAATATTCCTTCGTGCGTCCAAAGCCATCATCCTTCCGAAGTTCTTCGGCAAGGATTCCCGCGACCGCACTCGAGCGCATGATGTGCCCGCCCGTATTGCTGTCGCGGCTTTCGACCATCTTCGCCATGCCCACAATCATCTGCTCCTGGATGGCGTGGATATGCCGGTCGTTATCCTTGATGACGTCCTTGAGCTTCGTGTTGTGCGTATCGAGTTTCTTGATATAGCGCTGCAGCCTGGTTTCATCTTCGATGCGGAACAGCACGATATGCGAAATCTTGTTGCGGACGACCTTGCGCACGCACACCCTATAGTTGCGCCTCCCGTACGCGAAGTAGCTGTCGCTCGGGGAATCCTTCCTCACGAACGATTCCATCAGCGAGCCAAAATGCTTGGAGATTTCAAGGTCTTTGGGCATCGGCTCATCCACGCGGAATTCACCAAGTTCCGGGAAAAACTTGAAGGCGATGTCGTTACACCCGAGGTAGATTCCCTTGTCCGAAAACGCCACATAGGCATTCTGGTTCTCCGCCTCGAGCGATTCAAGGACGGAATCCGAAATATCGCTCATCCTTACGCGCAGGCACACGAAAAAGAGAATAAATTCGTCAATGACAAACACCGTCGGCACCACCATCGTATCGCTCCCGACCTTTCTCGAAACAAGGAACGATATAATGGAAATCAGAGTCATGCACGCAATGGCAATCAGGTTCTTGTAGCTCACGTTGATCCGCGTACGCGCCGCATAGCTAATGGTCACGATATTAGCAAGCGTGTAGCACACCAGCACTATGTTCCACAGGATATGCGTCGGCCCATATTCGCAAGAGCAATAGCCCACCCCGTACATGTGCGTGTAGGTGACCGTTTTGTAATAGATATCGCTATATCCGATAGTGCAAGCGAGCACGAGTATCGCTACAGAACAAAGCCCCAGCAAAAGCTTTCCCCAGTCCGGGAACCTGAAGCGGCAGATGCGGAGGATAATGAAATACTCGAACATCGGCACGAAAACGGACCCCAGGTAGCAAAGTTTGGTCGCGATGATGACCGTCTCCCTCGTCTCGGAAAGGGCCCCAGCCAAGTAGCCGATGTTCGCAACAAGTACCGAGACAAAGATAGACGCGAAATAGAAATTCAGCTGTTTGCGATACAACAGCACAAGCGCGAACAGGTTCAGGAACGAGACCACGCACATCAGCACCAAGTAAGAAATCACCATGTTTTCCATACGCTAGTGCTCCACGGTCCTGTAGTAATCGCGAAGTTTTGGTTCGCAGTCAATAAAATATTTCTGAAGGACAGGGTCGAACTGTGTCCCCATCCCGGAGAGGATAATATCCCCCGCCTTGTCATACGACATGCTTTCCTTGTAGCAGCGGCTACTCACCAGCGCGTCGTAGACATCCGCGACCGCCATAATGCGCGCTTCCACGGGAATCTCCTCGCCCCGCAAGCCTTGCGGGTAGCCCGTACCGTCAAAACGCTCATGGTGGTAATGGGCCACGTTTTTCGACAGTTGCACAAAGAAGGGGTCCTCTATTCCTGTCAGCAGGTTTTCGACTATCACCGCACCCTTCTCGGCATGGGTCTTCATCTGCTCATATTCGTCATCGGTAAATCGTCCGGGCTTGCGCAAGATTTCGTCATCGATAGCTATTTTACCGAGGTCGTGCATCGGAGCGGCAGAAATCAACGCATCGTAGAAAGAATCCATCCTCCCGTACGCCATATCCTTGCGCATCTCGGATGCCAGTATGCGAATCACCTGGCTCGTGCGCTTGATGTGACCGCCCGTATTGCCGTCACGGCTTTCGACCATGTTCGCCATGCCCACAATCATCTGTTCCTGGATGGCACTCACCGCCTGCGCGTTCTGCTCGACCACCTTCACCAGCTGGTTATGGCTCTTGCCAAGCGTATCCACGTACATCTGCACGCTCGTGTCATCCTCAACGCGGAAAAGGCAAATCTGCATCACGTTCCAGAGAGGAATCATTCGTGCCGAGCACCTGAAATGACGATTGCCGAACCAGAACTTGAACGCATTCCGCGATTTTCCGCTTTCGACCTGCTTGAGCAGCGGATTGAACACCGCCCCCATCTCGCTTTCGTCGGGAATCGCCACATCCACGCGACACTCCGCAAGCTTCGGGAAAAAGGCAAGCGCAATCTCGTTGCAGCCAAGGTATTCGCCATCAGGCGTGAAAGAGACAAACGCGTTCGTATTGTCCTTTTCGAGCGACTGCATCACGCTCCTTGCGATGTCGTACCACTTTACGTTCAAGCTGATGTAGAGCAAGAAGAACTGGTCGGCGAGATACACGAAGGGCATGCAGAGCATGTCGTTTTCCATGTACCTCGAAACAAAGAACGACGAAACCGTCACGAGCTGTAGAGCAAACATCGCAAAGATATTCTTGAGCGAGACCAGCCTCCGCATAAGGCAGGCATGGACAATCACCCCGATATCGAGCACCCCATACAACAGGATCATCGCATTGAAGACATCGTGACCCCAGCCGTATGTCGCCACGTAGTTGCCCGCCCCGCTCTGAACGACAAACTCTACCGTCCTGTAGTATATCTGGCTGTAGCCGACTGTAAACGAGAGGAAAAGGACAAAGCAACTAAAGGCAATCAGAAGGACCCGCACCACCGGATGAATCCTCAGCCGGCAAACCTCCGCGAGCGTAAAGAACATGAGCATCGGCAAGAACGCCGAGCCCAGGTAATTTATCTTATTTGCAAGGATGGCCCCGTCGACCGATTCCGAGAACCCCAGGAGCCAGTGACCGAAACAGCTGACGACGATGGCGACAAACGTAAAGAACATGTAATTGTTCTGCTGCTTCCGGAATAAAAGCAGAAAGACAGCGAAATTCACTATCGAAAGAGCAAACGCCAATGTCAATAAGAACGGTCCCATCACAATCCTTGTTACAAAAATATAACAAAAAAGACGTTCTTTCCGCCTTTATGCCTAATTATTCATATAAAATCGCAAAAAAAGCATTCCATTTGACGAAAAAAATGTTAAAATAAGGGTGTAGACGGAGAATTTTTATGATCCCGAAGATTTTTCATTATTGTTGGCTTTCGAACGAACCTTTTCCGGAAAAGGTTCAACGTTGTATGGAATCCTGGGAAAAGTTCCTGGGCGACTACAACTGCATTTTTTGGGATTACCAGAAGGCCAAGGCGACAGGCATTCCCTGGATTCTTGAAGCCATGGAACAGGGCAACTGGGCGTTTGCCGCCGACGCGGTGCGCCTGTACGCGCTCTACACCGAAGGCGGAATCTACCTGGATTCCGACGTGCAACTGCTAAAGTCGCCCAACGAACTGCTCGACCGCAAGTACATCCTCGGGTACGAGAACGGTTCCAAGCGAATCGAGCCCTCGTTCCTCGGGGCGGAGAAGGGCTCGCCCATCATCGGCGAGGCGCTCAAGTACTACACCGAAAGGCATTACGAATACAGCGAGGAGAAGGTGGAACAGCTCGTGCTCCCGCAGATTCTCGCGAACGCCTGCGACAAGTTCAACGGGCTGGATATTCTGCCCGAATGGTACTTCTCGCCCAAGCGCTTCTTGGATGGGGCTATCAATACCGCCGACGAGACGGTGAGCATCCACCACTTCGGGAGCAACTGGCGCCCCGAGAACATCCGCATCGGCATGAAGCGCAGGCAGTACATCTTCAAGAAGTTCCCGCGCCCCATCGCCGAACTGCTCGCCGTCCCGACCACCTTCTGGTCCGACATGAAGGCCCAGGGGCTCGGGGCAGCCTTCAAGCACCTATTCTCGAAATAACAACTAAGGCGGGTTCTGCGTTCATACGCAGTATGAACGGGAGCGCAAACTTGTTTTGCGCGACATTTTCGTGTGTTTCCCTTCGTGGGCACCTTCGGTGCCTATATACGAAAACGCCCGGCGGTTAAGCCGGGCGCTTTCAATTTCGTATAAACGAATTATGCTTCAGCCGGAGCTTCTGCAGCAGGTGCTTCAGCGGCCGGAGCTTCAGCAGCCGGGGCGGCCTTCGGAGGGAGGAGCGCCTTCATGGAAAGCTTCACCTTGCCCTTCGGGTCGACACCGAGGCAAAGCACTTCGACTTCGTCACCCACGTGAACGACGTCTTCGACCTTCTCGACGCGGTGGTCGGCAAGTTCGGAGATGTGCACGAGGCCGTCGCGACCAGGCAAGATTTCGACGAACGCGCCAAACGGCTGAATCGTCTTGACCTTGCCCTTGTACTTGCGGCCCGGTTCGGGTTCGGCCGTGAGTTCTTCGATCATGCGGCGGCAGACTGCAGCGGCCTTGCCACTCGGGGCGGCAATGTCGATGTTGCCATCGTCGTCGATGTTGATGGTGCAACCCGTCTGAGACTGCATGCCCTTGATCACGGAGCCACCGGAACCGATGACGTCGCGAATCTTGTTGGTGGGGATGCGCATCTTGATCATGGTCGGAGCCTTCTCGGAAACCTTCGGACGCGGAGCGGCGAGGCCGAGTTCAGCCATCTTGCCCAAGATGTGCAGACGGCCCTGGCGAGCCTGTTCCAGAGCTTCGCGCATGAGTTCCGGCGTAATGCCGCGGATCTTGATATCCATCTGGAAGGCAGTGATACCTTCGGCAGTACCCGTCACCTTGAAGTCCATATCGCCGAGGTGGTCTTCCGTACCGGTGATGTCGGTCAAGATCTTAATCTTGCCGCCTTCCTTGACGGAACCCTTTTCGGAGATGAGGCCCATGGCGACACCTGCGACCGGAGCCTTGATAGGAACGCCAGCGTCCATCAAGCTGAGGCAGCCACCGCAAACAGAGGCCATGGAAGAAGAGCCGTTGGATTCCTGAATTTCGGAAACCACGCGGATGGTGTACGGGAAGTCTTCCGGCAGCGGAAGAACGGCAGCGAGAGAACGTTCGGCGAGGTGGCCGTGACCGATTTCGCGGCGGCTCATGCCGAGGCGCTTGCATTCACCCACGCAGTACGGCGGGAAGTTGTAATGCAGCATGTAGCTCTTGGAGCCTTCGCCCTGCAGGCTTTCGTAGCGCTGTTCGTCGGCCTTGGAGCCGAGCGTGCAGACCACGAGACCCTGGGTTTCGCCACGCTGGAAGATCGCAGAACCGTGAGCGCTCGGGAGAACGCCGAGTTCGATTTCGATCGGGCGGACTTCGGTCGTAGTACGGCCGTCGAGGCGCACGTCTTCGTTCAGGATCATTTCGCGCATGGCAGTGCGTTCGTAGTCGCTGAAGATTGCCTTCGCGTCGGCAACGAGAGCAGGATCCTGTTCTTCGTCCTTGCCAATGATGGCGAGAATGCGTTCGTCTTCCAGCATCTTCGCGCAGAGGTCTGCCATAGCCGGATAGAAGTCGGTCTTCACCATGTTGGAGTGGACGTCCTTGTTCAGTTCGTCCCACACGACTTCCTTCACCGTGGCGAGAAGCTTTTCGTGGGCTTCGCCAACGTGCTGCGGTTTGAGTTCCATCTTCGGCTTAGCGCAGCGGTCCACCAGTTCCTGTTGGGCCTTGCACATGAGCTTGATGGCTTCGTGACCGGCGAGAATTGCGTTGATCATCGTGTCTTCGGACACTTCGTAGGCACCGCCTTCCACCATGCAGACGGAATCTTCGGTACCGGCGACCACCAGGTCCAGATCGGCGCAGGCCATCTGTTCGTAGGTGGGCATCACGATGTTCTGACCATCGACCACGGCCACGCGTACGGCGGCAACCTGCTGTTCGAAGGGCAGTTCGGAAAGACCGATGGAGAGGGATGCTGCAGACACGCCGAGCACATCCGGCGCAAACTTGCGGTCAGCAGAAAGAACCTGCACAATCACCTGGACTTCGCGCGTGAAGTTCTCGGGGAACATCGGGCGAATCGGGCGGTCGATGATACGGGCAGAGAGAGTTTCCTCGTCGGAGGGGCGACCGGCTTCGCGCTTGTTGTAGCCGCCCGGGAGGCGACCAGCAGCGTAGGCCTTTTCGCGGTATTCGACGGTCAGCGGGAAGAAATCGCCTTCCTTCTCTTCGCCGTAGCAGACAGTAGAGAGCACGAACGCGTCGCCCATCTTGGCGACTGCGGCACCGCGTGCCTGCTTGGCAATACGGCCCGTTTCGAACGTGATGACGCGGCCGTCAGGGAGCGTAACCGACACTTCCTTCGGGTCGAGCATCTTGCCGTATTTTTGATGGTATGCGTCAATAGACATAGATTATCTCCAGTCCGCAGATTAGCCGCGGAGACCGAGTTCCTTGATGAGAGCACGCTGAGCGAGAATGTCCTGCTCACCGTAGTACTTGAGGAGGTTGCGGCGCTTGGCAACCATGGCAGACAGACCACGGAGGGAGTGGAAGTCCTTCTTGTGGCTCTTGATGTGTTCCGTCAGATTCTTGATCTTTTCCGTGAGGATTGCGATCTGGACGCGGACATTACCGGTGTCCTTTTCGTTTGCACCAAACTTGGCGGTGAGTTCTGCAGCTTTTTCTTTAGTGATAGTAGCCATTATAGCCATTCCTTTTTTTTGATTGTTGTTTCATTACATGTTTTTGTCCGAGTTTCCCTGCTCTTGCACCAGTGGAATTGGCGAATCTGGTCACAGGACCCAGTCAAAAATGCAATTTGGGGGGAATAATAGTAAATAATAAGGCGGGCAATTGTGCGGAAAAAGCGAAAATTGGGTGCAAAAACGGCCTAAAATGTCATTGCGAGCGCAGCGAAGCAATCTCTAACCCAACTCAAGGATCCAGACCCGAATGTCATCCCCGCGCCAATTCTCGTCATCCCCGCGCCAATTCTCGTCATCCCCGCGCCAATTCTCGTCATCCCCGCGCAGGCGGGGATCTTTTCAAAGAGGTAAAAAATGGCAAAAGAAAAAAAAATGTCATCCCCGCGCAGGCGGGCGGACAGCACTTAGCACTTTAGTGCTTAGTGCGCGTGGCCACCAAGGTGGGGATCTTTTCAAAGAGGTAAAAAATGGCAAAAGAAAAAAAATGTCATCCCCGCGCAGGCGGGCGGACAGCACTTAGCACTTTAGTGCTTAGTGCGCGTGGCCACCAAGGTGGGGATCTTTTCAAGCAGGTCCAGACCTGCTTTTCGTTAAAGAGTTTGCTTCGAGGTTCATTTCGCACGCAAACAAAATCACTTCGTTCCATTGTTTGCTTAGCAAAACGCCCCTCTCCGCAAAGAAATACGAGTGTGTTTCTGGAATAAGACCGTTTATTCCAGGAACGTTCCGAAGCTGGTACTGCGAAAGCCTTGCGACGATTTGTCACTTCGGCCTTCGCGAACAGCGGGTACAGAATTAAACTGCAAGGAGATGTTTCTAGGCGTCCATTTTGTAGTTGTTGCGGGTAGACTTTTTTGCCTTGGAAGCAGATTTTTTGGTGTTCTTGTTGTTGGACTTGACGTTCTTGGACATGATTTTGGCCCTTTTAGGTAAAAATTTGGACAGGAAAAGCATTCGCTTTTCCTAA
Organism: Fibrobacter sp. UBA7003; assembly: GCA_002449765.1. Lineage (GTDB taxonomy): Bacteria > Fibrobacterota > Fibrobacteria > Fibrobacterales > Fibrobacteraceae > Fibrobacter. Next base: position 27,272 of record DJXN01000006.1, on the reverse strand, counting down.
AAAAGATGATTTTGATGTGTTTTTATTCTTCTAGTTTAGTACAGCGGACGGAGAAGCCCTTTTCCTTGAGTTCTCTATGATTCTGTTGCGGAGCAGTATCCTTTGTACTTATAAGACCGTGGTGAGCACGAACATTAGGTTCTTCTGCGTATTCCTCTGGGCGGAACCAAGCTGTTTTTTCTTCTAAGCCCGAAAATGTTCCGGTCGAGCCGCGCATTCCCGCGCCAACCAAAGAGAATCCGCTGCTATTCGTTCCGCTGAAACCATATGTAGAGCGCAGCCCCTTTACACCATCATCATTTCCTTCGGCAGTACGAACAACAATATAATCTTCATACGTGAACAGCCTCCAACCATCGGGGCAGATTCCTTGATGGTTTTCCTGAATAAGGTCGGTGCAACTCTCGGTATTGCAGCGGCTCGGCAGCTGCATCATCTCGGCCCACTGGTAGAGGCCACCAAATTCGTCGCATTTGGTAGTATCATTGTTGTAGCAGTAGCGTTCAATCTTGGAATCATTGTTCTGGTCGTTTTCGCCGAGCACCATCTCGCCGATATTCAAGTTTTCCGCCATCACGGTCACAGACACATTTCCTGTTCCTGTTAACGGATGTCCCGTTATTGTTATATAATAATAGCTACGGCCATTACGCGGATCCGTGAAAGTTTTGTACCTATCCTCACCTATACGCCAAGCACCAGCCAATGTTTGGGAGTGATCGAACGGCACGTATTCGCTGCTGCTCAACGGCACCGACGAGGAAGACTTCGCACTGCTGCTGGATTTTGCAGAGCTGCTGGAAGCAATGCTGCTACTTGACTTCGCCGAGCTGCTGCTAGACAGATCCTCGACCGGAGCCGAGGATGACGAGCGCGCGGAGCTGCTAGACAGATCCTCGACCGGAGTCGAGGATGACGAACGCACGCTGCTGCTGGATAGATTCCCGGACGAGCCGGGGATGACAGAAGAAGAGGAATCTTCATCCCCCGGCCGAACGAAACTGCTCTCGTCATCACAGGCGGCAAAAAATGCGAGAGCCAATCCCAGCAAAAAACGCTTCATACAGAAAATCCTCCTACGTTACGTTGTATATTTAGCAAATTTTCCTTCTAGCCTCCACCCGGTTTTTATTATATTCCCCGCAAAAAGGATTGAACATGACGATTGACGAATTCCTGGGCGAAGCGAAGACGGTGGCGATTTTCGGGCACGTGAGGCCCGACGGCGACTGCGTGGGCAGCACCACGGCCATATACAACTACATCCGCGACAATTTCCCGGGAATCCGTGCGGACCTGTTCCTCGAGAAGTTCCCCGAGAGCTACCGGATTCTGCGCGGGGCAAGCGATGCGCGCGAGGCCTACACCGCAGAATGCAACGGCGGGCAACCCTACGACCTCGCCTTCCTCATGGATACCCCGAGTTTCGAGCGCGTGGGGGCGAACGGCGCGGAATGCATCCGTGCCGCGAAAAAAACGATAAACATCGACCACCACATTTCTAACCCGCTGAATCTGTGCACCCTGAACCTCGTGGAACCCGAGGCGAGTTCCGCATGCGAGGTGCTGTACGTGAATCTCGACAAGGCGAAGGTCGGGCGCGAGACCGCGAACAGCCTGTACCTGGGCATTGTGCACGACACGGGCGCCTTCAAGTTCAGCAGCACGGGCAAGCGCACCATGCAGGTGGTCGGCGACCTCATCGAGAAGGGAATCGACTTCGCGAAAATCGTGAACGAGACGTACTACACGCGCACCTACAAGCAGACGCTCGTGACCGGGTTCGTGATGCAGAACTGCAAGCTCGGGCTCGGGGGTAAAGTGGTCTACGCCCACATCACCCCCGAAGACATGGAACGATTCGGCGTCACGCCCGTGGAACTCAGCAACGTCATCGACACCATCCGCGAAGTCGGCGGCACCGAAGTGGCGCTGTTCCTATACCCCGTAAACGGCAAGTACAAGATTAGCCTGCGCAGCAACTACATCGTGGACGTGAACGCGATTGCCCGCGAATTCGGCGGTGGCGGCCACACCCGTGCCGCCGGCGGAGACACCAGCGACGCGCCCGAAGTGGCGATTGAAAAGATCCTCGAATTGGTGCAGAAGCAACTCACCTAAATGGAGATCCCCGCCTTCTCCCCAAAGAGGATAACTCTACTATGGCAACAAGTTGCCAAGTATCGTATAGCGGGGATGACCGTTAGAGCGCGAACAGCGCAATGGCGAGGGCGATAAACACGCAGCCGCTGAACCAGTTCAAATTGCGGTTCGCCTTCGGGCTGTTGAGCATGAATTTCTTCACGGCGCCCGCAAGTAGCGCGATGGAGCCGAACACGATGAAGGTCGCCGTCACAAATTCCGCCCCGAGAACAACCATCTGGAGCGACGGGCTCATGTCACGGCTCATGTCGACCGCCGGCGGAATAAACGAAAGCGCAAAAAGAACCGCCTTCGGGTTCGTGATGTTCATGATGATGCCGCGAAGGTAGAGCCTGCGGAACGAAAGGCCCGCGCCTTCCTTGCCCGCGCGCATCTCGCCAGCATCACCCGCGTCCAATTTCACCACTCCAGCGCGGACCTGGAAACTCTTGTACGCGAGGTAAAGCAGGTATGCCGCCCCGCAGCACTGCAGCACAAAGAAAGCAATCGGGCTAGCCGCAATCAGCGCGGACACCCCAACAATCAGGAGCACCGTCTGCACGCAGATGCCCGTGCACAGCCCGCAAATCACGCTGAATCCAGCACGCGCTCCGTGAGTCGCGCTCTGGGCGAGCACAAACAGGTTGTCGGGGCCGGGGGCAAGCGCCACCACGAGGGCTGCTATGAAAAAGTTTAACATGAATTACAATTTTTCCAGGAAGCTGTCCACGTCCATCTCGTCGAGGCCCTTCTGCAGTTCCGCTAGCGCCTCGTCGGATATCGCGACAGCGGGTTCGGACTCGCGCTCCTCGGCACGGGCGTTCGACTCATCCACGAGCTTCTTGAGAGACGCAGCGACCTCGCTTACCTCGCCCTCGCGCTTCATGACGGCGCTCAGCACGCGGTTCAGGCGTTCGCGGAGGCGCGCAAACTCCTCCCGGTCCAGTTCCGAAGTCACTCCGGCCATGTGCATCAGCGGGGTCTTGCACTTGGCACAGGCAAAGACCATCATGGACGAGGGCTCCCCGTCCAGCATGACGTTGAAGGTGGCTCCGCAATGGGGGCAATCGATACGCAATTCACTCATGCCCCATAATGTAGAAATTTCGGGCAGTCCAAAGCCAACGCAGGCACAATATTTTATCTTTGCAAAGAAAAAACACAAGTTTAAACACCAGATCCTTCGACTACGGGCTGCGCCCTCCGCTCAGGATGACACAACCCCCTCGCCGGGAAAATCTAAGATTTTATAACTATGCTCTGTCATTGGCTTTATCACGTTACCAGCATGGACATTTTCGATGGCCGTCTCTTCCGCGCAGGCTCGGCCGCCATGCTCTCCATCATCCTCGTGCTGTTCTTCATGCCCAAGTACATCCGCCTGTTGCAGGGGCTCGACGCCACCAGCGACTTCGACAAGGACGGTAAGACCAAGTCCCCACCCATCATGGGCGGGCTGCTCCTGGTGGTGGTGGTCGAGGTGGTTTCACTCCTCGTCTGCAAGATGAACGGCTACACCATTTCGACGCTCGTGATTCTCGCGGCCTTCTCCGCCGTGGGCGCCATCGACGACATCGCGAAGGTCCGCGCCAAACGCCTCATCAAGCTCGGCAAACTCAAGGCCGCCGACTACATGGACAAGGCCGACGGCATCTCCAGCAGCCTGCGCCTGTTCCTCTACTTCCTGTTCAGCCTTATCGTCGCGATTTTCTGCTACAAGTTCATCCCCGAGCTCAAGGGCGACCTGACCATCCCCTTCTGCCCCATCGACGTATTCCAGCTGCACCTCCCCAACTGGATTTTTGTCGCCTTCATGACGTTCGTCATCGCGGCCAGCGCGAACGGGACGAACTTTACCGACGGTCTCGACAGCCTCGTTTCCGTGCCCATCCTTACCAGCATGATTTTCGTAGGGCTTGTCGCCTACGTGAGCGGCAACTTCATCTTCAGTACCTACCTGCACGTGCCGTACCTGCCCGGCTGCGATGAGCTATTCCCCATCGCCATGGCCATCGCGGGCGCACTGCTCGCCTACCTGTGGTTCAACAGCCCTCCCGCCGAAATCTACATGGGTGACGCGGGTTCCGTGGGCTTCGGCGCCACCATCGGCATCATGTTTATTTTGGTGCAGGCGGGGCTGTTCCTCCCCATCGTATGCATCATCATCATCGCCGAGGCCTGCTCGGTGCTGCTTCAGATTCTCTGGTTCAAGTTCACCAAAAAAACAACCGGCACGGGCAAGCGCATTTTCCTTTGTGCGCCGCTCCACCACCACTACCAGAAAAAGTGGGAAGGCCGTTTCCCGAGCAAGCCCCTGATGAACTCGAAGATTGTGTGGCGTATGCACCTGATAAGCATCTTCGCGCTTATCGTGAGCATGGTGATATTCTTCGGCTTAAGGTAATGCGTACTGCCTCACGGCAGACATTCTAGTTCTGGACGCAGCGGACGCTGTAGCCGTAGTTTTTTCCAGAAAACTGTATGGTCACCCATGTGGCCGAATCATAGAAGTGAGCGACATACTGATCATAATACAGCCCGCTACTGACATACTCCGATGATGTTACAAATTCGGCGTCCTCACCCATATCGTCGGATCCCAAAGTTTCATATCTCATGCCCGCAGGCAAAGCATTAAATCCATACGAATCCAGTCCGTTGCCACCATTAAGCCAGTCGGTGCTTGATTTCAGCTTGGTTCCTGCATTATCTTCACCACCGACCGCATTAAGCAGCACTTCCCATTCTTCCTTGCTTGGCAAATGCCAACCTTCGGGGCAAATTCCGCGCACAGGATATGATATCGAGCACGAAACCTGATAACCGCATCCCTTGCCATTCGTGCTAAACGCGCCGATACTATCCATGGCCGTAGCCCACGTGTAGAGCCTTCCGTACTTGGCGCAGTTGCTCGGCAGGTCATCATAGCAATAGCTCCAGAAATAATCCGATGCGAAGTTCAGGTTCTGCGCCATCCAAGTCTGCGAACCAATTGTCACTGTCTTGTAAATCTGGCCGTCTCGCTCGTCAAGCATGGAACCCGTCACTACGGAAGTGGTATATGAAGCCGAAGAACTGGACGGCGGGACTTCGTTGCCACCCCATTCCGGATAGTCCCCGCCCTGCAGGGAGGCCCACGTTTCGAAGTCGGATTCCATCTGGGCGACGTAATCCGTGCATGCGGAAAGAGCGATAATGGCAGATGCTAGCGAAAAATAGACAACCACGTTTTTCATGCTTTTCACTCTAGTTTAGGAGACAGCGGACTGAATTGGCTTTATTTCTATAAGAGGAAATATCCCAAAGGCCCGCACTCGAGAACTGGATAAAATAAACATAGTTTACATCGCCATAAGTCGTCTGTGAAGTCGTCCACAACAACGATTCTTCTCCCATATCCGACGAAAAGTAAAAATGACTTCCCGCCGGGAGAACGGTAAATCCGTAATCATCCGTGCCATTGGCGCCACCGCTCCAACCACTCGTAGACTTGAGTTTTTTCTTTGCAGCATCACTGCCACCCACAGTTTCAAACAGCGTTTGGTATTCCTCCAAGCTCGGCAAATGCCACCCACTCGGACAGGCCTCAATAGCAGCATACCATGTATAGAGCCTGCCATAAGTATTGCAATTGGCAACTACATTGTCATAGCAATAAGAGCTGTCAGGATGGGCATAATTCAAATTCTGCGCCATCCAAGTCTGCGAACCAATCGTGACAGTCTTGTAAATCTGTCCATCACGATCATCAAGCATGGAGCCGGTCGCCACATAAACAGAAGCCGAGGAACTCGGTTTCGTGGTCGACAGCGGAATTTCATCACCTTGCAAAGACGCCCAGGCTTCGAAATCGCCTTCCATCTGTGCCACGTAGTCGGTACAGGCAGAAAGAGCTGCGAGGGCCAATGCCGCCCCTACCGCAATTCCGCCGGATGGCAAAAATTTCCGAATAAAATCTTTCATCTTTCCACCCCTAGAACAAGAAACTTACGCCGACACCGATGGCACCGACAACCGCAAGGCCGACGCCAATGCTGCGGAGTTTCTGTCCGGCCACGGCATCGTCATGATACTGCTGGTACTCTGCAACCGTCGAGTAAGATTTCTCAGACGCATCCTTCGCCTGGTTATTCCCGATGACGGCGAGCACCGCACCCGCTACCGTAGCAGCGGCTCCGATTCCAAGAACAACCCAGCCGGCAGCGCCGCCCTTCTTGCTTTCAACATTTGCAGGAATGCTTTCCCCCACATTCGCATTGTCGTTGGCAGCGGGTTCGGCCACCGGAGCGGAACTAGCCTGCTGCGAACGCAGCGCGGGTTTTGCGACCACGTCGGGCGAGTGCTTCAACTTGTGCGTCACCTTCGCCGTCTCATGCCACTTCGGATGCACAAACACCTTTTCGCTCCATCCCTCGCCCCTGACGGTCACTTCGGAACAAAGCGGAATCTTTCCCGCAAAGGGAGTCTCACCCACCTGGACGCCGTCAAAGAAAACGGGCACCACCTGGGACACGCCGTTGAGTTCGGCCGTAAGTTCGAGTTTCGCCTTGCCGCGCTTCATTTCTCTGTTGAACAGCTGAGTCTTGCCTTCTTCGATTGACACATTGAATTCGGCCGGGTCATAGCAGGGGTGTTCCACTCGCACCGTATGGTCACCGGGGTCGAGCTGGACTTTGGATCCTTCTACAGCCTTCCCGTCGACCGTGACACTCAGTCTGCCCTTCTTCGCGACATCCCCTCCGAGCACGGGGGTCACTTCCAGGAATCCGGGAACCACGGCACCGAGGCCGGAGAATCCCGTCGTGTTGCCCTTCACGCTCTTGAAGAAATCCGGAGCCTGCTGCCTGATGAGCGTGAGGAGTTCCTTCAAGTTGGTGCCCTGTCCGTTGAAACTTGCAATAAGCTTGTTGCCCGCCGTTTCATAGAGTTCCGCCGAGAGCGTCAGTTCACCCGCAAAGTTCCCGATTCGCGCCTGGCACACGTAATCCGCCGCAATATTCTTGCCGGTTTCCACGAGGCAGCTTCCTTCGCAGTCCTCGATAGCCTTGCCCGGCGGAAGCATCTGCTGGATGTTCTCTCGCGTCATGATGGTGTAATCCTGGGCCGCAGGAAGTTGTTTCACAGCCTCCTCGCGCAGGACGTTCGTCAGGTACTGACGGTCCGATGCAGACACCATTTCCTTAGTGACCGGATCAGCCGTAGTTTCAAGGACAGCCACGTGTGCAGCAAGGACAGATGTTGCAAGGCAACACAAGACAGAGAAAAAGCATACAAAAGTCTTCATATTACAAATATATTTCTTTTATCATAATCATTTAAAGCAACTACTGAATTTCTCGCAAAAAAGGGTATCCAACAACAATTATACCCTTTACGCAGACATCAGAGGCGATATTTCTATATTAAGACGCATGGATATTATCGAGACTCTGAACGCGGCCGGCCAGCAGGAACTGGCGGCGCACCTTGAAACACTCTCCGGGGATGCACGCAAGCTCCTCGAACGCGACATTCTAAGCCAGGACTGGGAAGAACTGAAGGCGCTCTACGCCGAAAAGTCAAACGCGAGCAAGGCGGACAACGTTTCTGCCGACCTGAAGCCCATGCCGTTCCGGATTGCGGAAGACAACCTGAAATACGACTACTGGAAAGAAATCGGAGAGATGCTGCTCGGGAAGGGCAAGGTGGCGGCGTTCCTCGTCGCGGGCGGCCAGGGTTCGCGCCTCGGGTTCGACGGCCCGAAGGGAATGTTCGATATCGGGCTCCCGAGCCACAAGAGTTTGTTCCAACTGCAGGCGGAACGCTTGCAGAACCTCGCGGCTCGCGTAGGCCACCCGATTCCGTGGTGCATCATGACGAGCCCGCTGAACCACGAGGCGACCGTCAACTTCTTTACCGAACACAACTTCTTCGGGATGGACCGCGACAACATCCGCTTTTTTGAGCAGGGAACCATCTGCGCGCTTACGCCCGATGGCAAGGCCGTGCTCGACGGCGACAGGCTCGCTCTCGTACCCGATGGCAACGGCGGGTGCTTCCGCGCGCTCGCCCAGAGCGGTTCGCTCGCATGGCTCGTCGAGAAGGGTATAGAATACGTGTTCCTCTACAGCGTCGACAACGCGCTCTGCCGCATCTGCGACCCCGCATTCATCGGGGCTCTCGCCGACAACGGGATGATGGCCAGCGCATCGAAGGTCGTTCACAAGGCGAACGCGCAGGAACGCGTGGGCATTTTCGCCTTCCAGAACAACAAGCCCGGCGTGGTCGAATACAGCGACTTGCCCGAAGAATACCGCGACATGACAAACCCGGATGGAAGCCTGGTATTTGACGGCGGGAACCTCGCCATTCATTTGTTCAAAGTCTCGGCACTGCGCAAGTTGCAGACCGGCAAACTCCCGTGGCACACGGCCCGCAAGACGGTTTGTGGCATCGAGAACTGCTTCAAGTTCGAACAGTTTTTATTCGATGCTTTCCCGCAGCTCGGCACCATGCTCCCCTTCGGCGTCATCCGCGAGGAGGAATTTAGCCCGGTCAAGAACGCGGAAGGCACGGACAGCCCGAAGACGGCCCGCACGATGATCGGCAAGCTCCACCGCGAATGGCTCGTAAAGGCGCATGTCGAGGTGAAGCCCGGCAAGCTCTACGAGGTCTCGCCCACAATCAGCTATGCAGGCGAAGGCCTTTCGCGACGCGTGTTCGAGCGCGAACTCGGAAGGAATATCCTGGAGTTCGAGGAAGCGTAATTCCTGATCGGCAGGCGCCGCGCCCCCATGTACAAGTTCAAGGTAATTACATACAAATTACTGCTCAACATCCTGCTGCGGCTGCCGGACTTTTTCTACTCGTTCCTTTTCGCCATCGCATTCCCCGTCTACAAGGCGCTCCACACCGAACGCGCCTACGGGCGTGTCGTAAGGCATCTGGACGCGGCAAGGGGATATCTGAAGCAGAAGGTGACTGCTCGCGACATGTTCCGCGGCATCTTCTGGAACGCGCTGGATTCTTACCGCGGCCTCGCCCGCTTCAAGAGCGTGGAACGCCGCATCGTGTTCGAGAACGAGGGCATCATCAAAGGCGCCGTTGCCGAATGCGCAAAAAAAGGCGCCCCCATCGCAGGCATCAGCATCCACCAGGGGTCATTCGAACTCATGCACCGCGTGCTCTGCCGCTACAGCGAGCACGTGCACCTCATCACCGATTCCGTCGGAGACATTGCCTTCCGCGACGTGCTAGCGGAACTCCGCAGCGACCCGCACCTCACAGAATACCACCCCGAAGAAACTGGCAGGCTCATCCGCGAGCTCTTCCGCACCAAGGGGATTCTCGCGATGGTCTATGACCAAGGGAAAAACACGAAGGGAAACACCGTCGAACTGTTCGGCCGGCAAACCACACTCTATCTGCGGCTCATCGAGAAAATCAACCAGATGGGAGCGGGCATCGTCACCTTCCGCACCTGGACAGAAATGCGCGGATCGCCCTCCCGCGACAGCAAGTACCCCGAAGGGAGCATCGTCATCCGGTTCGAGACGTTCTACCCGCCGAAATACGACGAGACCGTTGCCGGCAAGGCCACAAGCCAGGCCGGAGAAAGTTCCCTCGTGAAGGACATTGCCCGCGAGACGGAGCGCTGGATAGCGGAGCACCCCGACCAGTGGAGCTGGAACTACCACCAGAACTTCGTCGTCTAGAGCGCAAACCACGGAGCCGCTTTCTATATTTGGGTCGAGGAATTGAGATGCCCCTGAATGCTGAAGAAGAATTCCAGATGCAGTGGATAATGAACCACCGCATGGAAGACAAGGACGAGCAGATGCGCGTCGATGCGGAGAATGCCGCCGCGAGGCCCGTGCGCATGGCGCGCGGGCGCAAGATGCGCCGCAACCCCGCCGCCTGGGACCTCCCCATGCCCGAAGACGAGATTGACCTGCACGGCATGACCGCCGACGAAGCAGCGGAAGCCGTCGAGCGGCGCATCGATGACCTCACCATCGCCGGCCTCAAGGTCCTCCGGGTCATCCACGGCGGCGGAAACCCGAGCTACGGGAACGTCAAGCGCATCATTGACCGCAAGGTCCGGTCCGAATGGAACAACCGCATCCGCCTGTACAAGGTCGAACCCGACAACGCAGGTTCGAGCATCATGGTCCTCGGGAAACCCGCCCAAAGCGACGTCCCCGCACGCCCCGACCCCAAAAAGGCCAAGAAAAACGCCCGAAAGAAGTAAATTTTGGGTATTTTTACAAATTTTTCGCCCCCGACCCCTTTGAAAACTCGCACTTTTTATCTATAATTGTGCCCACAAAACCGGAATATAGCTCAGCCTGGTAGAGCGCTTGCTTCGGGAGCAAGAGGTCGTGAGTTCGAATCTCGCTATTCCGATAAAAAGAAAAACCACCCTCCTGGGTGGTTTTCTTTTTATATCCGGAATAGCGAGAGATTCCGGACGAGCGACGTAGTCGTGAGTTCGACTACCGCGGAGCGGAACGAAGTGAACGTTTTGGCAATCTCGCTATTAAGCCACTCCTTTCAAAAAGATTTGTATATTTATATAAACGTTTTTTAGAGGTGTTTTTTATGAACAAAAACGTCATCGCATTATGCATTACAGCATTAATGCTTGTTGGATGCACAAAGGTGATCCATCATCCAATTGTGGTGCAAGAAGGAATTTTCACACCTTCTGATTATGCATCGTACCAAGAAATATCGTATTCGAGCAAGCCAGAAAACGAAAATTGTGGCATTATGGAATTTATTGATTATAGAGGCGGAGCCTTTGATGAAGTTATCGGAATCCGCGCGGAAGAAACAACAACATCGCTAATTTTAGGTCCATTAGTCTTGAAAACAGAAACTGTTTGCAAGTACCGCGGATACGGAGTTGTTTTCAAAAAATAAAAACTTTACACAAAACAGTTCCCGTCCTGGGAGCTGCATGGTTTTTCCGAGCCAATTTGCCTAGTCCTTCACACAGCGCACCGAGAACCCGTGGGTCTTATAGAAGCTGTTCAGGAACGCATCGTCTTTGCTGAAGTCCAAGCCCATGTAGTACGCGCTGCCGCTAACGCTCTCTGTAGAACTCCAGAAGTACGCACGGTTGCCCTCGTTGTTGAAATCCCCATTGCCATTCCTGTAGCCAGCAGGGAGCGCCGAGAACCCGAAAGCATCATTACCATTGCCATCTTTTCCTTCATATTCATTCCATCCGTTGGTGGACTTCAGCATTTTCCCCGCATTTTCCCATTTCCAAGCATCTTCCTGAGCCCCGCCCACGAACTTAAACAAAATTTCGAACTCCTCTTTGCTGGGCAAGTGCCAGCCTACGGGGCAGGCAACTTTTGCCGCGTCCCAGTTATAGAGCCAACCGTATTTCTGACAGCTCGATTCCTTATCCTCGTAGCACAAGCTACCCTCGGTTTTCACCTTCAGATTCTCTGCCATCCAAATCTGTTTACCAATCCTTACAGTCTGGTACGACTCGCCGTCGCGAGCGTCTGTCATAGTTCCCTTTTTCGGGGCTGCGAAGGCTCCCACCGCACAGAACACAACAACGAGAGCCAGGGTCAAAGCCAGTCGTTTCATAAAAGATCCTCAAATATCAATACTCATAATATACATCCGTATTCGCCCAATGGGATTTTTTCACAAAAAAAAGGCTCGCTGCCAGGCGTAACCCTGAGGGCAAAATGCTAACGAAGTGTACGTTTTGGCAAAAGCGTGCAAGGCGAGTGTCGCGACGGCAAGCTTGCTTGCCGACATGACCGAGCCGAAGCCGCGGACGCCGTAGGCGTCCATCTCGCTATTCCGATGCGAGATGCAATCTCACCATACTGATAGCGCCCTCCCCCAAAATAAATCCAACTTACCCTACCAGCATTGACATGCCTTAACTAAAAAGAAAACCCCGACAATACAAAAGAATCCCACTATAGACCAGAACTTTTTCGGATGTTCTTTTTTTGTCAGGATTACCGCCCATCCTATTAGGTATATCTTAATCTTTCCATCGATTAAATTGCATAATCCTACAATTAAGCACCCAAGACCGCTGAGAAAAAGAGATATTGGATTCGAACTGATTTCTGCAAGATGGGGATTTCGCGTGCACACACCTCCTATTAAAATTAGGACAACTCCAAAAATTTCAAGCCCGACTGCCAAAGGATTTGTCTTCTCGATATATTCCTGTTCCACTTTTTTATTAAACTCTTCACGAGACAAAATAGAATCTTTGTCGCCAGTAAGTTCAATAATGCGCTTTTCAACAATCTGGACTCTTTCAGGAGAATCGTCTGCTTTTAAAGGATGATCACGAATTGTGTCATGTATTTCATAAAGTCCATCGACAGGGAGCTTCCGAATTTTATTTTCGTAATCTTTGAGGTATTCTTCTGAAAACGGCATGAATAGAATATAAAAAAAAGGGAGTCAAAACAAGTGAACGCCCCGCTTTTATTACTTTTACGACATGCACTACACTCCCTACCGCGATTTACTGCTCAAGATTTTCCCGAACTACCTCAAGGTGCGCAAGCTCCCGCTCAACGGCGGCATGAGTTGCCCCAACCTCGACGGCACCAAGGGATTCTCGGGCTGCAGCTACTGCAACAACCGCAGCTTCAGCCCGGTGTTCGACCAGGCGAAGGTTTCCATCCAGGAACAGCTCGACAAGTTCGTACCGAGGCTCCGCGAAAAATACCCGAACGCGGGCATCCTCGCCTACCTGCAGCCATATACAAACACGCATGCGCCGCTCGAACACCTGAAGGGGATTATCGACCCGATTATCAAGCACAAGGAGATTGCGGGGCTTGCGATAGGGACGCGCCCGGACTGCCTCGAAGACGAGAAAATCGAGTACCTCGCGGAACTGAACCGCAAGAAGCCGATTATCGTGGAAATCGGCCTGCAGACGGCAAACGACCTCACGCTTGCGGCCATCAACCGCAGGCATACACTCGCCGATTTCGAAGACGCGGTAAAGCGCTGCCAGGCGGCGGGTCTCACCGTCACCACGCACGTCATCGTTGGACTCCCCGGCGAGACCCTGATAGACTTCAAGCGTACCGCCGAAGTCGTGCGCGACCTGAAACTCGCCGCCGTGAAAATCCACCCGCTGCACATCGTCGCGGGCACTGTGATGGCACAAGATTTTTCCGCAGGCGAAATCAAGCTGCTGGAATTCGAGGAATACTGCGCAGCCGTCGCCGAGATGATAAAGATTATCGGGCCGGATACCGCCATCGAGCGGTTCAGCGGCGAAAGCCCGAGCGACATGCTTATCGCCCCCGACTGGTGCGGGGAACGCGACCGCATTATTGCGGAAGTGGAAAAACTGTTAAGCTAGCTTACTTCTGCTCTTCGCTGGTGCTCAGCAGGTAAGCATCGATAAACGGCCTGATCTTGCCATCGAGCACGCCTGCGGTATCGGAGGTCTCGACACCCGTACGCAGGTCCTTCACCATCTGGTAGGGCTGCAGCACGTAGCTACGGATCTGGCTTCCCCACTCGACCTTTTTCTTTTCGGCCATGCGGGCATCGCGCTTCGCCTCTTCTTCGAGGCGGTAGTGCTCGGCCACCATGGTCTTGAGCATCTTGTAGCAGGTCTCGCGGTTCTGGATCTGGCTGCGTTCCGTCTGGCAGCTCGCCATGATACCCGTGGGCAAGTGCGTCATGCGCACCGCGGAATCCGTCTTGTTGATGTACTGTCCGCCGGCACCGCTACTGCGGTAGGTATCCACGCGCACATCGGCCATGTCCAGGTCGAATTCCACGTCTTCGTGTTCGGGGTACAGGTACACGGCGGTAAAGCTCGTGTGGCGTCTGGCATTCGCGTCGAAGGGGCTGATGCGCACCAGGCGGTGCACGCCGATTTCCGAACGCAGCAGGCCGTAGGCATTCTCGCAAGTGATCTCGATGGTCGCGCTCTTGAGGCCAGCGTCTTCCGCTTCCTGGAAATCCACCACCTTGAAGTCCATGTTCTCGCGTTCAAAGAAATGCGTGTACATGCGGAAAAGCATCAGCGCCCAGTCCTGCGACTCGGTGCCGCCCGCGCCCGGGTGAATCGACATCAGGCAGCTGCAGGCATCGTCCGGACCGTTCAGCATCTTCTTGAATTCCATCTTCTCGACGCGTGCGCGCAAGTCCGCGACATCCGATTCGATGGTCTTGGTCAGGTCGGCAGACTCCTCGTCCTTGCTCATCTCGTAGAGCTCGGCAAGGTCATCACAGGTCTGGGAGACCTCCTTCCAGGAATCGAGGAGGCCGCGCAGGTTACCGATTTTCTTCATCATGGACTGCGCCTTCTCCTGGTCGTTCCACAGGTTCGGGTCGGCAGAGTCCTTTTCGAGGACGTAGAGTTCTTCGGTCTTCGCCTCTAAGTCAAAGATACCCCCAGAGCTTGTCGATGCGGCTACGCAGCTCGATAAGCCCGGTATGAGTCGTCTGGAAGGCCATTACTTGCCCCCGATAGCCTGCGGCGGGGTATACTTCTTGTCGAGGTACTGCACCTTGTAGACCTTGGCGAGTTCGTCAAGATAAGCCTTGAGCTTCATCTGGCGTTCCTGTTCGGCCTGCATGCGAAGTCCGGTATCGATCTGGTTACGGTAGCTTTCGAACTTTCCATCGTTCTTGCCCGTGAGCATGAAGATGGCGACACCGTCCTTGTCGTTATAGACATCCGAGATGTCACCCACGTTCAACTTGGCCACGGCCTTTTCGAACGCAGCCCCGTTACCCTTGAGCGTGGTCAGCACGGCACCGCCCGTCTTCTTCGCATTGGGATCGTCGCTGTTCTGGACAGCCTGCTGTGCGAAAAGCTGCACCGCATAAGTAAAAGGAACCTTCTTGGCACGGATCTGGCTCCTAAGCTGGGCGGCCATACCCTTCAGCATGTCCTTCGTATCCGACACGTCCTGGGCGCTCTTGCCCTTCGTCTTGATGTAGATGCGGACACCGCTGATAGAATCGTTTACAGGGACCTTGCTCTTGTTGAGCGTCCAGTAGGCCTTCATTTCTTCTTCGGTCGGGTCCTTCGGATAGGGCACCTTTTTCTTGAGGAGTTCTTCGCTCTTGAGCTGGTCTTCGAGCTTTTCACGGAACTGAGCCATCGTCTGGCCGCTCTGCTTCAGCTGTTTCTGGAACACATCCTCGCTCGGGAACTGCTTCTTGAAGAGGGTCGCAAGGCTATCCACGCGGGCAGCCGGGACCTTGATTCCCTGCTTCTTGCATTCGAGCCGTACCAGTTCCTGCCCAACAAGGTTGTCAATCACAGCAAAACGAACCTGGGCCATGGTCTCATCGCTCACCTTCTTGCCCTGGAACTGCTGTAGTGCAAGCGCCTGGGTCAAGCTATCGATGCGCCCGGCAGAAAAACCGACCTTTTCGACACGCACGACATCCATGCTCTTGCTGTTGAGGAGCTGCGCAGAGGCAATACCCGCAGCAAGCGCCACGGTAAGAACACCACGAGTAATAAGTTTAAGAGACATTGTCTATCCTTTTTAAAAATTTCCGCGAATAATATAGCAATTTTCAATATTAGGGATTCCTTCAAACCCTCCAAAGGAGCCCAATTGTTATATTGGGGAATATGTTCCATCTGAATAAACAGGACTCCTCTGGCGACTTGGAAAAGACGAAGGCCGACTTCAAGCACTACTTTGAGCTGAAGTCCGAACTCGAGGACGCGACCCGCCAATTCAAGGAGACGGGCACCTCCCCCCTGAACGCCGAGCAATTCAAATCCAAGCTCAAGGAAATGGAGGCGCTCAAGGCCGAGTATCCCATACTTGACACGGGCTATGGCCCCGATGCCAAGAGACAGATTTTCCAGGACTTGTTCACCCGCATCTTTGCGGTTATCCTGATATTCATAACGTTCCTCTTTGCGGGCAACTGGTTCGTCGCCCCGTCCGCCATAAGCAAGATTGTCATGTTCTGGGACACCAGCAAAGGCACGTACAGTACCGCAGACAAGATAGCGCTCACCGCAAAATACCCCATCATGTGCTGGCTGGTCCTCCCCGCAGACCGAGAAGAAATCGACCTCAAGCTGGATTCCAGCATCCAGAATTACGTCAACCGCAAGCTTGCCATCGATTCCAACTACTTTACATGGAACTCGGATATCTACCTTTTCAACCCTTCCCTCAAGGAAGCGCATTTCATCTATGACAACAACTACATCGGCGCCAAGTTCGACTATATCCTAAAGAAATTCGTGAAAAGTTGCAACAACCTGCGCAACCAGGACACCTCATACATAGATTACGACCTCAAGGCAAGCGTCTGCAACCATGAAATGACAAAGTTCGCAATCTTCACAAGGCTCCATTCCCAAAAGACCCTCGACCAATTCTTCAAGGGGAACCTTTTCTACGAGATCCGGAAGGAACTAGAATCCTACAAGCCCCTACCGACATGGCGCGATTCGGTCTATGTCATCAAGCCGGACGAGTTCTAGACCGGGGAATCAGGGCTTTATCTCACCGGTTCGGAAGTCATAAATCCCGTAGGTGTAGAACGGTTTCCCTTCCTCGAACTTCTGCCCTTCGCGTCGTTTCTTTTCGTACGAAGTCTTCAAGCGCTTTGCTATTTCCGCAATGATTTCCTGCGATACAATCCCGTCTATGCTGTTCTGGTATTTCGCCGATTTGGCATCCTGGTACTTGAACTCAAACTTGCCCTTCTTGAACACCCCCTCGAAAAAGACGCCGACAATCCCAGAATCAAAAGCCTCGATGGCCTTCCCCACATAATTGCCTTCCTCGTTGCCCAAGGAATCCACGACGACCCAGTTCCTTATCTGGTCCTGCGTGAACGAGACTTCATCGCCCTTCTTGTATTCCTTAAGGAGCTGAATATCGTTAGTAACAATTCCCTGGAACCGATTTCCCAGGCATTGGGTGACAAAAACGAAAACCATCTCCTTCGTCCCGTCCTTGTCGACAAGATTAATCTGTACATCCAGCACACGCTTTTCGCGCACATAGTCGCCCGCGATGTATTTCTTCTTGACCGCAGGGAACGTCGCCTTGGCCTTTTCGATATACGGGGCTATGAGTTTTTCCATATCAGTGTTCATGTTGAACAACTTGTCCTCGGCTGCGTGAATGCATACGCAAAGCACTGCAAGCAGGGAAATCACGCGAAATAGTCTAGAAAACATATTCATACTTCACTAAAAATAATACAAAAAACAAAAAATGGGTACCAAACGACTTATTTTGACGCACTTTAGTACCCATTTTCACACACAAACTAACACAAAATGATACATTCACAGCGTTCAAACACTGATATTGCACAAAAATTGGGGATTAAACCGGCGTTTTTTGTGTATTTCATCCCCACTAAAAGCAAAATTTGACTTTTTTAGTACAAACAAGCTAACAAATTGGGTACCAAACAGGCGTTTTTTCAGCAGTTTAATCCCCAATTTCCACAAAAAAAGCAAAAATCCGGCTCGTTAGGTATCGCCCTTAATCGCCTATTTTTGCCGGTTCTCTTTCATAAAATTGTACCGGGAAAGTCGCAACTACATCCGTATTTAATTTGGCTACTACACCCGAATTCATGATCTGGAAATTCCAGCGACCTACCGCATTCTGGACTTTTTCGTCAAAATCCGTATTGCCGGTAGTCGTTGAGTCTATTTGGACTTTTTGAACGGAGCCATCAGCATTGATATTCAACCGAAAAACAATCGTCCCGCTAAAACTGGGATTCCTCTTTAAATGTTTATTATAAATATGACGCAATCCAGGAGTCCGCAGGCGAATGTTCTTTAAAATCAGAGCTTTATCAGCATCAACGCCACCTGCCACACTCAATTCCTCATAAGTAGGGGCTTTTGCGACGCCTCGTGCACGGCCTTGCAAGTACTTTTCATCTATTACAGGAATCCCATATTCATCTCTTTTAACGGAACAGCCATTTTCTGGACGACATCCATAAAGCGTAGTCGTCCCATGCGTTGAAAGATGCCCCACCGACTTTAAAACACTGTCTATGGATGCTTTAAATACACTATCCCTGCGCAGTTTTTCGGCATCTTCCTTTTTCACGTCCAAGGACTGTTCCGTTTTACCCTTTTCCTGCTCTAGGGATTTATCCGCATTTTTATCGCTATCGGAGCAACCCGCCCACAGCACCGCCGCAGCCAAGAGCACAAAATTATTCCAGCATTTTCCAAATAAACTCGCCATACACTTATATATAGAAAAAGTCTGCTTCGTTTGAAGCAGACCTTTAAATTCGAATTTGGATTAGAACCGAGTGAGACCAGGCGCGATCCCCCGTAGCGTACTAAGCGTACGTGAGGGGGCGAGCTATACGACACTTGGGTTTTACCCCTTAGTGGAGTTATCCTCTTTGGGGAAACGCCGTATCACGACGGTTATAATTCAAATTAGCCCATGGTGACTTCGACTTTATGGACACCCTTCGTAAAGATCGGGGCAATATTCGAGTCGATTTCCTTGCCGTCCACCACCATCTTGGCGACACCCTTGCACACGTGCTTCGGGTTCTTCACCGTAATCTGGTAGGTTGCACCACGGAACTTACGGGTTGCTTCGAAGCCATCCCACTTGGAGGGGATGCAAGGATCAACCACGAGGCCCTTGTAGTTGGCACGGATACCGATGATGAACTGCGTGGCAGCCTGGTACGTCCAGGTGGAAGTACCGGAGAGCCATGCGTTACGGCCCATGCCGAACTGCTTGTGTTCGTCACCGAGGATGTTCTGCGGATAGCAGTACGGTTCGGACTCGAACACGTCGAGGATGTCGTTCTTGGAAGCCGGGTTAATTTGGTTGTAGTACTGGAAGGCATTGTCGCCACGGCCGAGGATGGTTTCGGCAATCATCACCCACGGGTTGGTGTGGAGGAAGATACCGCCGTTTTCCTTGGCTCCGGGAGGATAGGTGGAGATGCCACCCACGGCCGGTTCAAAGCCGCGGTAACCCGGAGTGGAGCTCTTCACGCCGTACTTGGTGTTGAGGAGCTTGTTCAGGCTGTCCATGCCCTGCTTGGCGCGGTCGCCGTAAGCGATGCCGGCGATAACCGGCCAGGACTGGCCGTTGCAGTAGATCTTGCCGTACTTGGCCTTGGCGACACCGTAGCCGTTGCCGTCCTTGTCGAACCAGCGGGTCCACCACTTGCCGTCCCAGGCGCTCTTGTTGAAGGCGGCCTTGACGTCTTCGTACCAGCCCTTGTACATTTCGACGGCCTTCTTGTCGCCGAGGGCTTCTTCGATGTCCATCATTTCGAGCAGGGCCTTGGCATACAAGGCGGTGTTGAACGTGGATTCTGCACCGAGGGGCAAGTTCATGCAGTCGTTCCAGTCAGCAAAGCCGAGGAGCGGGAGGTTGTGCTTGCCGAGGTGTTCACGGGTGAACTTCAGGGCACGCTTCAAGTGTTCGAGGACAGTGCCCTTCGGACGGTCCTTGCGCTTCTTGCCGGCGACGTAGAACGGAATCTCTTCCTTGAGGAAATCCATCTTGCCGGTTTCCTTGAGGTAAGAAGCCACGGTGAGGATGATCCAGAGGTGGTCGTCGCCGTACCAATCGGCATACATCGGATTGCCCTTGGCATCCTTGACGCCAGCCTTTTCGCGGGAGTCACCGGCGTTCGCTTCGTTGCCGTTGTCTTCGGCGAGGGCGAGCGGGGCGTACTGGTGCATGGCGTTACCTTCGGGGCGCTGCACGGAGATGAGGTTCTTGGTGAGGACCAAGGCTTCTTCCGGCATGTGGCTCATGACACCCATCAAGTCCTGCGTGGAGTCACGGTAACCGATACCGCGGCTGGTGCCGTAGCCCAGCTGGTACAGGGAGAGGTAGCGGCTCCAGTTCTTGGTGGTGTGGCACTGGCGCGGGTTGTGGACGTTCACCATCGTGTTGAACGATGCGTCCGGAGTCTTCACCTGAATCGTGGAGAGGTAGTTTTCCCAGAACTTGGCAAGTTCGTCGAAAGCCTTGTCGACGTTCTTCAGGTCGCGGTACTTGGCGATGGCCTTGGCAGCAACCTTGAGGCTCTGTTCCTGACCGAGCTGGGTGCAGCAACGGAAAGTCTTCTTGGCGGCAATCTTGCCACCGTGAATCATGAGGGCGGCGATGTTGTCGCCACGGTCGCATTCGCTGTTGGAAAGTTCCTTGTTGCCCAAGGAAAGCGGAGCGGCCCAGGAGCCCATTTCGTTCGCGCCGAGGAACACGCGGCGGTCACCGTCGAAGCTACCGACCTTGCAGTTAGCGGTCACGTAGTTCACGGCGTAGTCGCGCTTCATGTAGGCATACTGTTCGAGAACGACGTGGCCGTCCTTTTCCCAGTGGCCCTTGAGGGTCATGGTCTGCGGGACCCAGTCGGCGTTCGTGAGCTGCTTTTCAGCTTCGAAGTGGCTGAATTCATAGACCGGGATAATGTCCACTTCCTTGGCGGCACCACCGAGGTTCGTCACCTGGATGTCCTGGAGGAGAGTGTTGGAGCCCGTCGGCACGAAAATCGTGACCTGGGTGCGGAGTCCGCAGCATTCGGCAATCCAGCGCATGTAAGAAAGGCCCACGTGGCATTCCCACTTGTCCATCTTGGTGAGGGTGGGAACGACAAACGGAGAGAACACCGTGTAGCCCTTGGCTTCCTTGATACGGATGTAGATGGTGCTGGCCTTGAAGTCAGAGCACGGCATCTGGGCGATGTACTTGGTGATACGGTTCAGGGCCGGGTCGCCCTTGCAAACCAGGGTACCGCCGGTGGTATCCACGATACCGCCGAAGTTCAAAGTACCGACGTAGTTGCACCACTTGATCGGGGTTGCCGGCGTGGTGAGCACGTATTCTTTTGCAGCGTCGTCGAAGTAGCCGTACTGGGCGGCCGGAGCCTTCTTGGAGGCGACCTTCTTGACACTCTTCTTCTGTTTTGTAGCCATTGTATCTCCGTAAGAGGGGGTTGTTAAATTTAACGCGGTAAATATAGAAAAAACTAGTCTTTCTTCTGATTGAAGTTCTCGAAGTCGCGGTTACCGAAGTTGATATAGAAGTAGCCGTCGAGCTTCTTGTTGCGGATGGGGTCGCGCAAGATGCCGATGGCGGCACGCACGTACTTGAGTTCCACGAGGATGTGGTCGCGGCTCATGCAGTTGAGGAACGGGCCTTCCGGGTAGAGCGTGGGGCGCGGTTCTTCGGCAATCATCTTTTCCAGATTCTCGATTTCGAGCACGAGGTGGCGTTCATGGGCCTCCAGGGTGCGAATCAGCTCCTTGTTCTCGGCTCCATAGAGGAATGCAAAACCGAGCGTGCGCGGGTCGTCGTTGAACCCCGTCAAGTGCTTGAGGACTTCCTTGCGGAGCGTGTCCTTTCCCTTGTCTGTAATATTGAATACAACACGTTCGGGGCGGTTGCCATCGCGTTCGGAACGGCCGACGATGCAGCCATGCTTTTCGAGGGTCGCCAGGCGGTTGTAGACGGTCGATGTGCTCAAATTGGCCCAACGGTCCAGTTCGCGGTCGCGGATTTCTGTAATGATATCGTAGCCGCTGCTTTCGTGTTCGAGAATAAGCCCCAGAAGGACCAAGTCATATCGGTTCATTCAATACCTCTTTCTATTCCAACTTGGAATATACTCAAAAAAAATGGGAAAGAGCGATTTTTTTCAAAAAAAATGTAAAAAAAGCATTCTAAAACCGTTCGAACCGCCATATCCGCTATAAATAGGAAAGCCCCCGCGACCTTGCGGCCACGGGGACTTGTTTGTTAGGAGGAGAACTTAACAAACTAGGCTGTTATGCCTATTAAGCCTTATTGAGACGATCCTGGATCATGTCAATGATGTCGGAGAGTTCCTTCGGGAGGTGCTTGCCGAACTTCGGATAGTGATTTTCCTTAACGTCAGCGAGTTCCTTCTTCCAGCCTTCCACATCAACCTTCGTGATTTCCGGGAGAGTTTCCTTATAGTAGTCAGCGAGACCATCAGTATTGATGGCGCCTTCCTTCGGCATGTAACCGATCGGAGTTTCGACAGCGTTGTCAACACCGTTGCAGCGGTCGAAGATCCAAGCGAGCACGCGGCTGTTGTCGCCGTAACCCGGCCACATGAAGCCACCCGGAAGCTTTTCGTTGTTGGCATCCTTGCGGAACCAGTTCACGTAGAAGATCTTCGGGAGCTTGTCTTCGGTAGACTTCTTACCGATTTCGATCCAGTGCTTGAAGTAGTCACCCATGTTGTAGCCGCAGAACGGGAGGATGGCGAACGGGTCGCGACGGATCTTACCGACCTGAGAGGCGTCAATCGTAGAGGCAGCCGTGATTTCGGAACCCACGATGGAGCCGAGGAACACGCCGTGGTTCCAGCTGAGGGACTGGTGGACCAGAGGAATGGTGGACGGACGACGGCCACCGAAGAGGATTGCAGAGATAGGCACGCCTGCCGGATCTTCCCATTCCTTAGCAATGCACGGGCACTGCTTAGCCGGAGCGGTGAAGCGAGCGTTCGGGTGAGCCATTTCTTCGCCCTTAGGAGCCTTGTCCTTCGGGAGAGCGTCACGGGTCTTGCCCTTCCAGTCAACGAGCTTGCCCTTAGCCGGGTAGCCGATGCCTTCCCACCACACGTCGCCGTCTTCAGTGAGAGCGCAGTTCGTGTAGATCGTGTTCTTTTCAGCAGAGATAAGAGCGTTCTTGTTGGATTCTGCAGAAGTACCCGGGGCTACGCCGAAGAAGCCGGCTTCCGGGTTGATGGCGTAGAGACGGCCATCCTTACCAAACTTCATCCATGCAATGTCGTCACCGATGGTTTCGACCTTCCAGCCCGGGATAGTCGGGATGAGCATAGCGAGGTTCGTCTTACCGCAAGCAGACGGGAATGCGCCAGTCACGTACTTGACTTCGCCCTTCGGGTTGGTGAGCTTGAGGATGAGCATGTGTTCAGCGAGCCAGCCTTCGTCGCGAGCGAGAACGGTAGCGATACGGAGAGCGAAGCACTTCTTACCGAGAAGAGCGTTTCCACCGTAGCCCGAACCGTAGGACCAAATGAGGCGTTCTTCGGGGAACTGAGTGATGTACTTGTATTCAACGTCAGCGCAGGGCCAGATGCCGTTGTCGCTTTCGCATTCGCGGAGCGGCTTACCAACGGAGTGGAGGCACGGAACGAAGTCAGCGTTCACGTCAGCATTGAAGATGTCGAGAACCTTCTTACCGGCGCGAGTCATGATGTCCATGTTGAGAACAACGTATTCGGAGTCCGTGACTTCGATACCGTTCTTGGAAATCGGGGAGCCGAGCGGGCCCATGCAGAACGGAATCACGTACATGGTACGGCCGTGCATACAACCCTTATAGAGCTTACGCATCGTCTGCTTGAGTTCAGACGGGTCGATCCAGTGGTTGGTCGGACCTGCATCTTCTTCCTTCACAGAGGAAATGAAGGTACGGGATTCGACGCGGGCCACGTCAGACGGGAGAGAACGGAACAGGTAGCAGTTTTCCTTCTTGGCGAGCTTCGTGGCGAGGCCAGCCTTGACGCACTTCTGCATAAGGGCATCGTATTCTTCCTTGGAGCCGTCAACGACAACGACGTTGTCCGGTTCGCACATGGCAATCATTTCATTCACCCAAGTACTGATCTTCGGGTGCTTGATATCGTTAAGGGTAAGACTCATTATGAGCTCCTGTTTGGTTTAACGTTTAGTTTCGATAATTTCGAACGCGGTAAAATTTACAAAAATAAAATCGGAATAGCAGGGCAACACCAGAAAAATGCATATAAAAGCCGCCCAATCCGGCACCTGAGGTCAGCGGTATCACTTTTTTCGATTTTTTCGTGTTTTTTTGCAAAAAAAATGATTTTTCAAAAAAAAATTACATAAATTACGCATGTATACAAGAAATAGAGCTTTAAGCACGAACTGAGGTTTTATGAGTTGGTCTTATTCTAGAGAACATCAGAAAAACATCCTTTGCATGATCATGGCTGGCGGACAGGGAAGCCGTCTGCAGCCCCTCACCCGCGACCGCGCCAAGCCGGCCGTGCACTTTGGCGGAACCTACCGCATCATCGACTTCGTTTTGAACAACTTCATCAACTCGGGCATCTTCAAAATCAAGGTCCTGACGCAGTTCAAGAGCGATTCGCTGAACAAGCACATCTCCGCCGCATGGAACCTGAATGCTAGCCTCGACCAGTACGTGGACCTGGTACCTGCCCAGATGCGCACCGGAGACGACTGGTACAAGGGCACCGCCGACGCCATTTTCCAGAATATCAACCTCATTACCGACGAACGTCCGGATCTCGTGGCCATCTTCGGCGGCGACCATATCTACAAGATGGACATCAACCAGATGATTGACTTCCACCTGAGTCGCGCCGCACTGCTTACGATTGCGGCGATTCCCGTGCCAATCAAGGATGCGCGCGAGTTCGGCATTATCGAAGTGGACCAGGACAACCGCATGATCGGATTCGAGGAGAAGCCCCAAAACCCGAAGGAAATGCCCGGGCATCCGGGCTGGTGCCTTGCAAGCATGGGCAACTACATCTTCACGAGCAAGTTCCTGGTGCGCGAGCTCCTGAAGGGCGCAAACGAAGGTGCGACCGATTTCGGCAAGCACATCATCCCGCGCCTCTACAAGGACTACCCCGTCTACGTCTACAACTTCAACACGAACATCGTGCGCGGCGAACAGGCATCTACCAAGGGCTACTGGCGCGACGTAGGAACGCTCGATGCCTTCTTCGAAGCGAACATGGACCTCTGCTCCGAAAACCCGCCGTTCGACCTGTACAACAACTACTGGCCCATCCGCACGTTCAACTGGAACCAGCCGCCAGCAAGGTTCTTCGCGGGTGACGGCAGCGCCCACCAGGGAGCGGCCATAGACTCCATCGTGTCTTCGGGCTGCATCATCGGCGGCGGAACCGTCGTGAAAAGCATCCTCTCCCCCGGGGTCTCCATTCAGAAGGACGCGCTCGTCGAGGAATCCATCCTCTTCCCGAACGTGACCATCGGCCCGGGCGCAAAAGTCCGTCGCGCGATTATCGAGAAAGGGCTACACATTCCCGCCGGATTCCAGATCGGCTACGACCTGGAACGCGACAAGAAACTCTTCCACGTGACCGAATCCGGCATCGTGGTGCTAGCGAAGGACACGATCATCAAAGCTTAATAAGGCGAGAGTCGCGGACAAGTTTGCTTGTCCATGACCGAGCCGAAAGGCATGCGCTCGACAGAGCGCCAGGCTTAATAAGGCGAACGGTCGATTGCACAAACGATTATATAACAAAAAGGCCCGCACGATGAGTGCGGGCCTTTAGGGTTGGTTATGAAAGAAACTTATTCGCCGGCAGGCTGCGTACTAGAGGAATCCCTCGCGCCCCAGCCCCCCGTACCTCCGCCGGGCATCGTGAAGCTGGAATCACCGAAATTCATGCCACCACCGGGGCCGCCCATTCCAGACATATCGACGACCCATTCGCCGTCCTTGCAGATGTACGTCATTTCGAAGCCATTTCCACCACCCATCGACATGCTTTCGGTTTTCGTCGCACCTTCCTCGTCGCACGTGTTGGCCGCCGCAGTCGCGGCCGAATCCAGCGTCCAGTGACCGTCTTCGCATTTCATCACCATGCCCATCTGTTCCATGGTCTCCCCCGCCTCGCACTTCATCATGTCGGCGATAGAAGAGGAATCAACAGTCCACTGGCCGTCGGTGCACGTCATCTTGATTCCCATCTGGTTCTGCGTGGCACCTTCCTCATCGCACTTCATCATGTCGGCAATGGCCGTGCTGTCAAAAACGAAGGACGAGTCCATCCCCGGAATCGTGCCAGGGCCCACATCGGCAGAACTTGCCGGGGGTACATCGCCCGAATCCGCAGATTCAGCCTTAGCATCGCTGGAAGTAGCAGTCTGCTCACCACCTTCATCGCCGGTCGATGCGCTCGAGAGTGCCGGCTGTTCGTCGCCACCGGTCACGGAGGCACTTGCGGAATCGTCGCATCCCATGTAAGTGAAGGCCACCGTAAGGGAGAGGGCCAAAGCAAGTTTCTTGAGATTCATTTTTACTCCTTTTTTGGTTAACGATCTCCCATACGCCCTAAATATACGTCCCGAGAAACTTACACCTGCGTAACTTAAAGTAAATTCAAATTTAACGCATATAAAAAAGCGATCCAAAACACCCCGCACGGGGCTTTTTGTCCCAAAAAAGAACCCCGCGACCTTGCGGGGCTCTTTGCTTATTCGTAAAGGTATTGGCGAAGGAACTAGTCTTTAACTACGCCAAGCGTGTCGACCGGCAAATCACCAAAGTCGAAATCCATATCGGGCATATACTCGCCATCCGTACAGACAAACGGCATACCCATAATTTCCTTGGTTTTGCCTTCTTCTTCCGCCGTGCAAACGAACTGTTCTTCCATGGCCCCCTCATCGGGAACCCAAGTGCCATTGACACAGGTCGCCTTCATGACCATGCCACCGAAGTCGACTTCCATTTCATCGCCTTCCTTGTCGCATTTGGCCGTGGCCGCGGAATCAACTTTCCACTCGCCATCCACGCAGACATAAGCAACCTGCATGCTGTTATTTCCCATCGTTATCGTATCGGTCTTGGTGGCGCCTTCCTCGTCGCACGTGTACATTTCGTCCATAGCCTCTTCGTCAGGCATCCAGAAGCCCTCTTCGCAAACAAGGGGTATTTCCTGGCCCATGTACGATTTCGTCTTCTTCGCGCCTTCCTCGTCGCACTTCATCTCATCCACGTCGAATCCGCCCGCGACAGACGAACTGGAGACCGCCTTCCCGTCATCCCCATTCACATCCTTAGACTCGCTGGAACCATCCACGTCCTTCGAATCGCTGGAAAGTTCCTGTTCATCGCCTTCGGTCTTCGGAGAGAATGACGTGGATTCGTCATCACAAGCCACGAAAGCGAACGCCGCGGCGAGGGAAAGAGCACATGCAATTTTTTTGCACACCATAAAAAACTCCTTTTTTAAGTTTAATATAAATATATATCACACTGACCGATATAGGGACATCCTATACGAAAAAAGGTCAAAATATGATCGAAAACACACTCCGGAACGCAAAGGCCCCGGCTCAAAGTGAGCTGAACCCAAAAAGTTGGACA
>DJXN01000010.1:183901-294445 GCA_002449765.1 Fibrobacter sp. UBA7003 | reverse complement strand
AGGCCGCTCCTGCAAAGAAGCCCGCTCCGGCCAAGAAGGTTGCTCCCGCGAAGAAGCCCGCCCCTGCGAAGAAGGCCGCTCCTGCAAAGGCCGCCCCGGCGAAAAAGCCAGCCGTTCCTGCGAAGAAGGCTGCTCCGGTAAAAGTCGCTCCCGCAAAGAAGCCGGCCAAGCCCGCTGCAAAGCCGGCTCCTGCAAAGAAGCCTGTGGCCCCGGCCAAACCCGCTCCTGCAAAAAAGCCCGCTCCTGAGAAGAAGCCTGCTCCGGTAGAGAAACCGGCTCCTGTCAAGAAACCGGCGAAGGTGGAATCCGAGGAAAAGGACGTTGCCGTCAAGGAAGTTGTCAATGAACCCGCCAAGGAACCGGCCAAGCCCGCTCCGGTGAACGACAAGAAGAAGCTCGTTCCCTTCGCCCTGTTGCTCGAGGGTGGCAAGAAGCTCTCGAAGACCATCATGTTCACCGAAATCAACGAGGATGCCGAGAGGGTCAACCAGAAGAAGGTGTCTTCCGAACTGAAGCAGCTCGAGAAGAAGCCGACGATGGCCATCCGCCACAAGATTTCTCTTGCCGAAGAGACGCAGGAAGAATTGACCGAACGTATTCTCAAGGAACTGGAAGAGCAGAACCTCGCGTTTACCCGTGAAGTCGCGACGCAGATTTGCACCCGCTGCAACAAGAATCTCGTCTCTCCGGAATTCTGGGTCGACAAGGACCTCGGCTACTGCGAAGAATGTGCCGCCATCCTCAAGCTCGGACAGTCCAAGGAAGCCCGCAAGGTCGAATACACGCTCGGCTCGATGGGCGGCGACTCGCTCGACGAGGCGGATGACGAGGACTTTGGCGAAGGCCCGGATGCGGCCGACCTCAAGGAAGCCGAAGAAGATCTCGCCGACTTCGACGAAAACTAGCTCCAGCGCTTAAAACTAAAAGGCCCCGTCCGGGGCCTTTTCTAATTTGCGTTTTATGTAGCGGCTCGCTTTTGCATCCTTGCTTGCGCAAGCAAGCTCCACGGCATACTTGTATGCCGTGATTACCTTATCGTAATCATAGGGCTCGTTTCGCTCAGCAGGTAGTCCCATTCCTCGCGAATCTTGTTGTATTCGCTCGGGTCGGCGTACAGCGCGAACGTCGTCCACTTGATGGAAGATTGCGCCCCGGCGTTTACTCCCTTCTCGAAGCTCACGTAGTCAGCGTCGCGGGCGAGTGCCTTCGGGCCGACCACGTTCACGCTCTTGCCGTCGGCAGCCTTTACGGTGAGGCTGTACTGGAACTGCGTCTCGTGCGGCATGCGGATGGGGTGGTGGCGCTTTGCGACCTTGGGCATCTTGAACAGGCTGCGCTCCCAAACGTTGGGGAACCGCCCCTTCATTTCGCCGCCCTGCCCGAAGTACGCCTTGGACCCGTAGGTGGTAACGAGAACGAGAGGCTTGTTGAACTCGTCGAGGTTCTTGATTTCGACCTTCGAGATGTTCACGTCGGGTACGCCCTGCGCCATGAAGTCTTCCATGAGCTTTTCCTGCTCCTTGACTTCGCGCCCGTAGAACTTGTTGCGGATGGCGCTTGCGAACTTGCCTTCCAGCGTCACGGAATCGCGGAACTCGCAGGTGCCGTCGTTCCCGATAAAGAGCCTGTGGTCAATCGCAATCTTGTGTTCCTGGTTGTCTTCGAGTATCGGCGTCTGCGTCACGCGGCTGTTCTCGCCGTCGATGATGAGGGCGACTTTCCCTTCCATGTCGAGCGGGACGGGGCGGTCGTTGCCTGTCTTGTCGGTCGCGTCGATCCACATCTCGCTTATGCGGTCCTGCTTGGGCACGTAGAGAATCATGTGGTTGAACTGCTGGATGGTCGGCAGTTGCGAGAAGCCTTCTTCCGTGAGGTGGATTGCGGTGAGGTAGCTCTTGACGCCGATGGTCGCGAGCATTTCTTTAAGCAATAGAGCCATGTCCTTGCAGTCGCCACGACGCTCCTTGAGCGTCACTTCGGCGGTCTGCGGGATAAGGCTGTGGCCGCCGAAGCGGATATCGCGGTAGCGGATATCGTGGCGCACGAAGTTCGCGATTGCCTTGACGGCCTCGTTCCCAATCTTGTTGCCCTTCACCTCGAATGCCTTCTCGCGCACGCTCACAGCCTGTTTGAACTGGTGCTTGATGAGGTTCTGGTAGTCTTCGCCGACTTCCTTCCACTGCTGCTTGCCGGTGAGCATCAGGCCTGCGCCAAAATCGCGGTACACGGGCATGTAGAGTTCCTTGCGCATCACGACCGGGCTCTCGATTTTCCATTCGCGCCCGCCCTTGATGTTCTCGCGCTCAAGCGGTCCGTATTCCTCGGTGGTGAACGCGTTCGTGTCGGCGTACACGCGGAATATGGACTGGCCCACGGGAACGTCCTTGCTGCTCACGAAGTCGGTGTAGGGAATCATGCCCTTCGCTTCGATGGCGGTGCGGCTGAACTGCAGATAAATGAAGTCGCCCGGCGCGAGTTCCGAGAGCGGGAAGTGCGCCATCTGGCTTTCGTTCTTGCCGCCGATTTCGGTCGCGTAGGTGATGTAGGCGCCGTTGAGGCTAGCCTTCTGCTTCAGGTTCCAGTTGCTGTCGTACACTTCGAGCGCGTTGAGGAATATGCGGTCGTAACCCGGCAGAAAATCGAAGGTGAACTCGCGGTAGATGGCGGCACCTCGCACGTCGAGGATTTCCATGAGCATTTCCTCGCTCCTGCTCCACGGCTGGTTCTTTTCGGCCTTCAGGCATTCCTTGCGGTAGTGCACCACGGCGGGGAAGTCGCCCTCGACGGCTTCCTGCTTGGCTTTTGCGCTCAGCAGGCTCTTGATGTTCGCGGTACGTTCTTCCACGGGCGTGATAGGTTTTTGCAGCGTGCGGTTGTCGGCCTTCCCGAGGAACGCCTTGGTGGCGCTGAGGAAGCTCTTCGCGTCTTCGTTGTCGGCCTTGAGCGAGAGCGCCTTGGTGAGCGCTTTTTCGGCGTCGCGGTAGTTGTGGCTGTAGAAGAGGATTTTACCGTGCATGGTCCACAGCTTGTAATCGTTCTTTTCCTTCTGGAGAGTCTCTTCGCTGATGGCGCGGGCTTCCTCGTAGCGGCCCAGGAACATGAGGGCGTCCATGAGGGTTTCGCCCAAATCCTTGCTCATCCCGAACCGGCCTCGTACCCCATATAATATTTCGACGGCTTCGGCGTACTGGTCGAGGCCCATGTAGGTCTTTGCGAGGTACACGCCCAGGCGACTGCTCGGCTGCGTGTCATAGAGGCGCTGCACCACAACAAGCGATTGGTGGCGCTGTCCGAGTCCCCAGAGCGCGTCGGAGAGGTTGATGACGTATTCGGGATTGTTCGGCGTGAACTGGAGCGCCGCTTCCGCACATTCGCGGGCGTGGCTGTAGTCGAACAGCACCTCGTACATTTCGCCGAGGATGGAGAGGAGTTTCCCGTTCTTGCGCACCAGCGGCATCTGGCTTGTAAAGTAGGCGATGCCCGGGCCGTAGAGTTCTTTCATCTGGTAGATAAACCCGCAGTTCACGAGGTAGAGCGGTTCCTCGGGGTCCATCTTGTTCGCGCGCTCGAAGTAGCTGAGCGCCACGAGCGGCTGGTCTTCCACAAGGCGGAGGATGCCCACCTGGTTCATGACGGCGGCGTTGAATTTGTTCTGCTTCCTGGTGCTTTCGGCGTCGGTCGCCTGCGCGGGCTTGGCCCCCACGGAGAGCCCTTCGATGGCGTTGTCTATCGCCTTCGCGTATTTCTTCTGCGTCGCGCCCTGCGTCCAGGCCGCAATCAGGATTCCGCGTCCGTTCTCGTAGAAGAACCGTCCCTTGTAGCTAAAGTCGAACTTGCCGACCATGTGGGTGAGCGTGAATTCCTGCGCGTAGCGGTCGCCGACCTTCACGCGGCGGGCATCGAGCGTGCGGTTGTTCGGGTCGACGCCGAGGCGGGTGAGGAGCACCTTGAACATGTCCTGCTGGCCGATGACGTCGGGTGGGAGGATTGCGCCATATACAAATAACGAGACTTCCTCGGACTTGTCGGTGAGCACCAGGTCGGGGTCGTTGTTCTGCTTCGCGATGCCGTTCCAGAAGTGCCAAAGCGTGTCCTTTGTGCTCCAGGTGTAGCCGAGCGCTGCGGAAGTGTGGCTCTGGATGCGTTCCGGAGAGAGTTCTGGGCCCTGTTCCTCGGCGATTTCGTTGAGGGTGAACCCCTTGAAGAATTCCCTCCATTCCTCCTTGAGCATGTCCTTTCCGGGCACGTTGTCGGTTGCGGTAAGCGTGAGGGTGTAGACGCTGCGTCCGTTGCCCGTTACCATGCCCACTGCCTCGTACGGGGTCTCGTAGCGCTTGCCCGCGATGTCGAAGAACGCGCCGGTCGTGCCGAACGCCTCTTCGGGATTGAGCTCGCTCAAGGTCGCCTTCTTGCCGCTAGATTCCAGGCTCTGCATTTCCATGCGGGCGCGGTCCATGAGGTTCATGGGCTCGCCTTCGTCGAGCGCTACCTCGCGTAGCACCGCGCGCCTGCCCGAATTCGCATTGTAGAACTCGTAGGGGGCGCCATCCTCGCCGCCGATGACCGTCCAGTCGCCGCCCGGGAACTTGAAGCTGAAGCCCGCGTTGCCGATGGTGCCGTCCGGATTGCGAACCGCGCTAACATTCGTGCCCGAGCCCGCCGAAGCTGCGCTCGAATTATCGTAGTCGTAATAGCTCTGCGCCGCGGTAGCGGGGGCGCCGCTCTCGTCGGCCTTCGGTTCCGGGTTGGTCAACGGGTCGCCGTTTCCGGCGCAAGAAACCAGGGATGCGAAAAGGAACAGCGCAAACAGGCCCGCACTCTGCTGTGCGGGGCGGCCGCGAAGACCGGCCACACGGGTAAATCTTTTAGACGTTGGAATCATCATGAGAGCAAAGATACAAAAACGAATTGCGCCCGCCCTGCATTTTTTATTCCCGCATGGAATATGGTATTTTGTTTGTAAAAAATTGTTTAGATTACGGCAAAAACATCGCCATGAATTGTGGCAGGCTTACCTTGTTTCCGTCGATGCCGATGTTTCCGTCAATCAGTTTTATCGCAAGCGACGGACTGTATTTTTTGATAAATTCGTTCATCGAGGTTGTCTGTCCGTTTTTCGACTTGACCTCCACAGGAACGACTTTGCCGGAGTGCTCGAAAACGAACTCGATTTCTTGCGTATTCTCGCCATTTTTGTAATAGTTCAGATTGAGCCCGCGCTTGTTGAGAATGTCGAAAATCAGGTTCTCGTAGATGCCTCCCTTTGCATGCCCCTTCAGTTCCTTGCGTACAAGGGCCGACTGCGTCTCGAAGCCGAACTGGTGCGTTGCAAGGCCGATGTCGGTAACATAGACTTTGAAGTTTTCGGGCTGTTCGTAGGCCTTGAGCGGCATTTCGGGTAAACTCACGTTGTGCACCAGTTTGACGAGTCCCGCATCGACAAGCCAGTCCAGTGCGTTCCCGTATTTTTTTGCGTTTCCGTTTTTCTCGACGGTCTTGTACTGAAATTTCGAGTATTCCTTTGACAGCTGGCGGGGGAGAGAGTAGTAGCAGGCTCGTATTTTGGGCCGCTCCGTATTGGTTGCATAATGCTGGATGTCGTCTTCGTATGCTTTGAAAATCTTCTGTTGTGCATTAAAGACTTGTTGAAAATTTGTTGTCGAGATAAATGTGTTCACCACTTCTGGCATCCCTCCCACAACAAGGTATTCACGAAGCTTGTTCTGGTACAGGTTATTGATGGCGTCGGGCAGTGCTTTTTTTTGTGTGTAATATTCTTTCAGGTTCTCGATGGACTCTTCGCTCACGTCGTTTGCCCAAAGGAATTCCTCGAAATCGAGAGAATGCATTTCGACTTCGCGCTCGTAGCCGACAGGAATGGAAATCTCTTCGGAATTCTGGCCTAGCTTGTTGTAATGCAGCCCCAGCAGCGAACCGGACGCGATTATGTCGTATCTGTCATCCATGGCGAGAAACTTGAGGGCTGTCCTGGCCTTGCTACAGACCTGAATTTCGTCGATGAAAATAAGCGTGTCGCCTTCGATAAAATTTGTTTTTTTGACTAGTAGCGAAATTCGCTTGTATATCTCGTTCGGTTCGAGTTCTCCCTCGAAAATTTGCTTGTATTCTGGATTTTTGAACAGGTTCAGGTAGATGTAGCTTTTGTAATTTTCACGGCCAAAAACATCTATAATAAAGGTCTTGCCGACCTGGCGGGCCCCATTTACGAGCAAACATTCCCTTTTTTTTGTTTTTTTCCACTGTTTTAGGGTCTCTGAGAACTTTCGTTTCAACATGTTTTGACCTCATTTTGCCACGAATTTGACGATGTTAATATATAAAAATGCCACGAATTTGACAATCTTTTTCTAAAAAATGCCACGAATTTGACGATGTGTGCTGGACAAGTATGACTAGTGACGCTCATCACAAATCAGTCCCAAAAAAAGGCCGCAATCCAAAAATACTTGACTTGTTTTTTTTGTTTACATTGATGGCAAGAAAATTAACAACTCGCTTTTTATGGAGATGCGGGAAGGATGGCCAATATGAAAAAAGCAGAAGAAACCGAAAGGATGTCTTTTTTTTACGAAACAGGGGAAAATGAGACAAACTATCCCTCAAAAATGGATTCGCTTGGTAAATGGAAACCATATTCTTGTAGGGATGCAGGGTTATTGCTCATTGCACGAGCATTTTTGCGTATATTTTGCGTTTAAATGTAAATTTCGGCATGTTTTATCCCCCGAACATGTCTAAATATACATAAATTTTTTTATTTTCCCGCAAATTTTTCTTTGTTAAAATCATATTTTCCCGCAAATTTTTTTTTGTCAAAATAGTCTTTCCCCGTAAATTTTTTATCCGCATACGCGTGGCTTCTTTGCTTTTAGAGGGGGTGTTGGTAAAAAAATGTTTAAGAATGCTGTGCGCGAAGTGCAGCAACGCTTGCGGCGAAGTCCGTAAAGTCGTTCAGGTGCCCAGATACAATCTGGAAAATGACCTTGTTGTCCAAGATGTCGTATTGATGAACCGCGATATTTCTGAATGCGACGGCCTTTGCTAGGTTGTCCGCATTCTCCTTCGAGATGACATTTTTCTCGGCGAGGAACCTGAATGTGTCGGCCATGGTGGTGGGGGTGACATGGCTTCCAAATCTTTGAGGCTAGCCACCTTCTGTGACTTGATTCGCTCGATGCAGTTGGCTAGCATTTCAATTTTTTTTTGCAGTAGGTCCTTATCCATTGAGAAACCTCTTGATTCTTTCGGCGCGGCAGGCGCGTTGGATGGGCAGGAAGTCCTCGTAGAAATACAGCGCTTTCATGATGTACTTGTGGAACACGTCGTGGTTGAACTTGATGCGTTCGCCTGTCGTCATGATCTGATGCAAAAAGAGTCCTTCCGCCTTTGAGAGGTCGGCGATGTCGACTTCCCTTTTGCACAGCAGGCTGAGTTCCACCTGCATCTTGGCAAGGCTGTCGTAGGAGAGGGCGCTCTGCGAATGGACGGCGATGTCGATGTCGCTGTGCTCGTTAAACTGGTTCTTGGCCAGGGAGCCAAACAGAATTGCCGAGTCGATTTCGGGCTTATTCCCGAAATATTCGACTAGCTTTGCAGTGATATTCTGTTTTTCGCACGATTCAGCCATGCCTTTAATATAGATTTTTCCCAAAAAAAGTGGGAAAATAAATTTTTTTACCACCAGAGCTTTATGCGCAGGTAGTCGATGGCCTGGTGCGAGAGGATCCACCAGAGAGTGTGCTTTTCGGCGAAAATCTTCGCGATGCCCGTCATGCCGGGGCGGAACCATGCGGGTGTGCCGTACACGAACTCGCCGCGCACGGCGAACGTGTTTTCCTGCTCCTTGACTTCGGCGGTGGGGCTTACGCGCTTGGTCTCGAAACGGTAGGCGTAGTCGGGACGGCTCTTGACGGCGAGCAGGCCCTGGTTCCCGATGGTCACGTTGCGGAGTTCCTGTTCGGGGACGTTTATTTCGACGTAGATGTTCTCGATGGATGACATCTGGAACAGTTCGGAACCCTGCTTCACGGGGGCGCCGAGCCTTTTTTGCAAGTCGCCTTCGATGATGATGGCGCTGTCGACGTTCACGACCACTGTCGCCATCGAGAGCTTGTAGCGCACGGTCTTGAGCTTTGCCTGGGTCTGGGCGAGGCGCGCCTGGTGTATGCGCATTTCGGCGAGTTCGTGCGCGGCCTGCGCCTTCTGGATTTCGCGGCGGCTGTCCTGTTCCTGGGCCATGAGGTCGGCTTCTTCGAGCCTGAGTTCCGTCTGGTTGAGGCGCAGCAGGGGCGAACCCCTGTATACCACGTCGCCCGGCTTTACGAATACGGTATCGATGTAGCCGTCGAACGGGGCCGTGGTGTAGATTATCTTGTCGGTCTTGAGGATTGCCGGTGCGCTTACTTTGTACGGAAGCGGGAAGAGCGTCGCGAACAGGATGAACGCGATGGCGATGAGCCCGAGCAGCTTTGCCCAGGTGTGCTCGATCCCGAAAACCTTGGAAAGCCCCTTGCGTATAGCCCTTGCCATGCGCAGGCCGAACCAGCTGCTTTTGGTGTAGAGTTCCAGGAGGCGTGCGCTGCAGAGTGTGGACGTCAGGTACACCTGTTCGCTGTCGAGGTCGCTGAACGGCCTGGAATTGCGTTCGCAGCAGATTACGCCCACGATGTCTTCGCCGTTCCGGATGGGGACTGTCAGGATGTATTTTGTGTGGTAGGCCGCGCTGTAGAGCTCATGTTCGCGAATCGAGAGAACGTTGTTTTCGGGTGCGGGGTAGATCACCGCGGCATCCTGCTCGTAGGCCTCTTCCATGATGCCCTCGAGGTCGCTCACCACCTGCATCTTCTTTTCGAAATGGTCGGTATGGCTGAGCGCCTTCAGTACAACGTAATCGTGCTTGACCCAGCCGAGGCTCACGCGTTCGGCGCCGTACTTGTCGCAGAGCCCGCTTGCGAGCGCGAGGCTTGCCGTCTTGAACTTGTCGCAGGCGAGTACGGTCTGTGCCACGTCGAACACCTGCGTCATCTGGCTTATTTTCGCGTTGGAACTGTTCAGCGCGCCCTGCATTGCCTTGAGTATCTTGGCCGGGTCGATCTGTGGCGTCGTCTTATTCATTCAGCAGTTCCTTGCGTAGGGTGGGGGTGCCCTGGTTCCATGTCTCGAGTCCGTTTTCGCGGAGGAGCGCGCCTTTGGCGAGCAGGAGCTTGACGTCGACAAGGTGCATGTCGCGGATGTTCTCGAGGTGGCGCTGCTCGGCTTTGCGCAGGTCCTCTTCCATGTCGAAAATCACGTGGTAGTTGCTCTTGCCGAGTTCCATCTTCTTGAATTCTTCTTGCAGCTCGGTTTCGTGGTAGGTGACCGCGATCTGGCTGAGCCTCGTCTGTTCGCGGATTTCGGTCGCCCTTTTCTGCAGGTTGCGGAGTTCTTCGGCAAGCTTGTCCTGGATGAGCGCGAGCCTCACGCGGGCGGCGCGCACGTTTATCTTTTCGGCGGCGGCCTGGTGGCGTTCGCCCATGTTCGCGAACAGGGGAATGTCGATTTCGATTCCGCCCGAAAGTACGGTCTGCCTGTTTTCGGCATGCTTGAAGTCGCGCACGGCGCGCCTTGCGTCGCTGTCGCGGCTGCGGATGCCGTAGTTCCCGACAAGGTCGAGCGTGGGGAGCGCCCTGGTGCGGTGCTGCTTTAGGCCCTCTTCGCGCAGGTCGAGTTCTGCAAGCTGCTGCAGGTAGGCGGGGTGCATGCGGCACGAATCTGCGTTTGCGCTCGAATCGCCCGCTGCGGGCGTAATGGGGCCCGCTGCGGTATCGTTGTCGTTCGGGGGCCTTATGGCGAGGGGGCGGGAGTCCTGCACGTACTTGCTCGATGAGAGCGTGAGCAACAGTTCGAGCCTCGCCCTTCTCAGCTGGTCGATTGCCGAGAGCCTCGCGCTTTCGCGGTCGGAGTATTCGGCGATGGCCTTCTGCTGGTCGAGGGCCGAAAGCATGCCCAGCTGCTGCCGCTTGCTTGCGTCTTCGGCGATTTGCTTTGCGACCTGGGCGGATTTCGTGGCGAACTGCAGCGTCTGTTCGGCGTAATAGTAGTTCCAGTAGGCTTCGTAGAACTTGTCGAGGATTTCGCCGAGTGCGCTGCGGTATTTCTGGTAGGCGATTTCCTGTTGCAGGCGGGCCTGCCGCAGGTTGCTCGTGGGCGCGAAGTAGAGCAGTCCGTCCTTGAGCAGGTGCTGGCGCAGTTCGCCGCCGAAATAGAGCTCGGAGGTGTATTCGCTGTGGGTGTATGTCGCCTGGTTGAACCCGATGTTGTATTCGGTGGCGGTGGGGAGCTTGCCCTGCACGCCAATCTTGTATTCGTCGCGCGTCTCGGTAAAGAGCGCGCTAGGCTTGTCGGCGCGTTCCTTGTTGATGCGCCCCACGAGGTGCGGCTCGAATTCGCCGTACGTGCCCTTTGCCATTTCGGCCTGGGCAATCCAGTTGTATTTCGCCTCCTGCACGTCGGCGTTGTTTTCGACCAGCACCTTGAGCGCCTCGTCGAGTTCGAGCACCAGCGAATCCCCTGGAGTCGTCGTGCCTGCCGAATCGGCCTCCGCCGCGGGCGATTGTGCCGCCACGAGGGCAAGCGCGAGAGCGAACGGGGGCAGGTATGCGGCGTGCATGGGCATTATTGCAGGATAATCTTGCCGGTGACGCCGGGTTCTACGGAGCGGTTGGAATTGTCGAAGATGACCTTGACCGTACGGAGCAGGCTCGCCTTGTCGACCACGGGCGAGATATATTCGACGGTTCCCTTCTTGTTGCGGGCCTGCGACGAACCGTCGAGCAGGAGCTTTACCGTCTGGCCCACCTTGAGCTTGCTCGCCTTGTTCGCGATGATGTAGGCGGTCATGCGGCAGGTGCGGACGTCGGCGATTTCGACGATGGGTTCGAGCGCCTCCACGCTTTCGCTACGGTTCTTGGATATGGAGACGATTTCGCCGTCGAACGGGGCGATGAGATACTGCTTCTGCAGCTGCGCGCGGGCCATGCGGTGTTCCAGCGAATCCTTGGACTTGCTCACCTTGGCGGCTTCCCATTCGGCCTTCGCTACGCGGTAGTTCATCTCGCGTTCCCAGAGCTGTTCGGCGCTCACGGAATTTGAAGTTTCGAAGAGCTTCTTGGTTACCGTCCAGTCCTTTTCGTAGGTCTCCATCTTGACCCGTGCCGAAACGACGCTCGAGGTGTCTTCGGCGCTTATCTTTGTGATGCGGGCGCGGAGCTCCTCCTCCGTCTTGACCAGGTTCACGAGCGTGTCGCCCTTGTGCACGAACGCGCCTTCCTTGACCCAGATGCGGTCGATCTTGCCGGGGACGGTGAATCCGATTTTTGCCTGGTCGATGGGTTCGGTCACGCCGTCGAAACCGGCCGCGAGGGCCGAACCGATGGCGAATAGGGCGGTTGTCAAAAACAGCGGTTTCATTTAGGTCGACGAGCTGCTCGAACTGGACGCTGTTGCGGCTGAACTTGACGACTCGGGCACCCCGCTGCTGGAGCTTGCCGTGCTGTCGGCCACGCTGGAAGAAGACGGCGGGACTTCGAGTTCGGTCATGATGAGCAGGTGTTCGAGGTAGAGCCCGCTTTCGGCGTAGACGGTGACGTCCATGCCCACGGAATCGCCCGGTGTCCTCGCGTCGAGAATCTTCTCGCGCATCTGCACGAAAAGCGTGTCCTTGCTTATCCAGGCGTCCGCCGTGGCGAAACTCCCGTTGCACGAGATGGTCCTCGATGCCTTCGCGATAAAGTGCCACTGCACGCGTTCCACGTTCTTGCTCAGCTTTTCGGAGAACTTGACCCACAGCGTGTCGTCGATGGAGAAACTGGCCCTGTATTTCTCGTTTTGCGGCCAGGCGTTGCTCGTGACCGCGTAGAGCCCGCGGTCGGTGGTGAACGCGGAGGCCCCGTCGAGCGAGATTTCGATGCGCTCGTTCTTCTTCTTGGTGTAGGCGACTATCGTCGTCGAGAACTCGGTGCTTGCGGGGAGAGGCCTGTCGTGCTTGAGGAACAGTGTGTCGCCCTTGACCTGCGGCGTCAGGATGAAGGCCGAGTCGCCGGTCATGCTCACACCCAGGTTGTTTTCAGTAATCGCCTCGTTGAAAACGAAGTAGGGGACCGCGAGGGGCGATACGTTCTTGTAGCCCTTCTGGTCGGTATCCATGACGTTGCTCGCCTTGATACGGAACGGGACCGTGATGGAAGTGTCTTGCGGCAGGTAGGCGCGGCCGATGTCCTTGCTCGATTCGGCGGCGAGCCTCGGCAGCACCGTGGCGGGCAGGGTGAAGCGCAGGCCGTTGTGGGTGTAGGGGGCGATGTTCAGCAGTAGCCCCGAATCGGCGGGGAGCCCCTCGAACTCGAACTTGCCCAGGGAATCCGTCTTTGTGCTGAAGGAATCCTCGTCGAGGTTGATGTAGGAGGTGTCGGCGTGGGTTATCCAGACCTTTGCCTTTTGGACGGGGAGGGCGGCGCCCGTCTGCGGATCATGTATGTAGTATTCGCCCGTGATTCCCGCGTTCAGGGGGCTGAGGCGGATTACGTTGCTCACGCTCGCCACGATCCCGTGCATCGAGGAGGATTCGTTGGTGGAACCCACCGTGCGCACCTTGGGGGCGTAATGGAGCGTGTCCTTGCCTTTTACCTTTGCGTAGCTGAACGAAAAGCTTATCGAGCCGTAGGGGAGCCTGTCGATGAAGAAGGCGCCGTCCTCGTCGGTGGTGGCCGTCAGCGTTTTGCCGTCGGCAACCTGGTAGCTGATGGTGGCTCCCTCTAGCCCCTTGCCGTTGCTGGCGTCGAGCACGTAGCCTGAAAATTCCCACTTGGAATAGTCGTCGCTTTCGGAATCCGTGACCGAGCATGCGGCCAGGAAAAGCGCAAAAAGAAGGGTGACTAGTTTGTTCATCCTGTTTCCTTTGTTCGAGACTATTTAAAAATCTGAACATCCCAAAACGGGACGGAAAGATAGAATACTTCGACAAACTTGTCAATAACGGACAAAATAGTGTTATGTTGTTTTTGTATTTGAGAACAACTTGCGCGGGTGTGTCTTGTAAAATATAATTTTACAATGATTGCTAAATGTTTGTCGGGGATGGAGATAGCAAGTGTTGTATACTTTTTGTAATAAATATTTTGTCTGTTATTAAATAGTGGACAAAATAATTTACTAAAATTACAACAAAATAACAAAAACCATATTGGAGATTTTATATGCCCGAAAACAAGAAAGCCCAGAATGAACAGCCCGAAGTCGTGTGGAACGATTCCAACATGAAGAGCCTTTACGTGAACGCCACCAACGTGGTGGGCGGCCGCGAAGAAATCATGATGCTCCTGGGCCTGAACCAGGCATGGAGCATGGGGCAGGGCAAGGTGAACGTGGATATCGCCGAACGCGTGGTGATGACCCCGTACACCGCAAAGAGGCTCGCCATCATGCTCGCCGCGACGCTCAAGGCCTACGAGGCCAAGTTCGGCACCATCGATATCGGCGTGCAGACCGACGCATCGAAGGCTCCCGCAGCCAAACCCGCCGCCAAAAAGGCTTAAACTTTAATAATTTTGGGATAGAAGGAACGAAGAGTATGTCTATCATTAGAAAAGCACCATTTGGTCATGTGGTAACCGCATTTCTGCAGTCATCTGGGTCCCGGCACGTAGGCCGGGATAAACTCCGGCGAGGATCTGTGCGTCTTGTGTTTGCTCTTGCATTGACGCTTGCGCTTGCCGCCTGTGATGACGACGAGAGCAGTTTCGTGCGGCCCGGGGAAGATTCCTCGTCGAGTGTCTGCGAGGACTGCGACGATGCCAGCAGCAGTTCTGTAAAGTCGAACTCTTCGTTCAGCGCGAAGTCATCTTCGAGTGTCAATGCGAAGTCGTCTTCTTCCAGCGTTGCACCGAAGTCGAGCAGCTCGGTGCGTTCGTCATCCAGCGTCGCTTCGAGCAGTTCCGTGCGTTCGTCATCCTCGGCTCCGGTCGAGGATCTGTCGAGTAGCAGTTCGGCGAAGTCGAGTAGCTCTGCAAAATCTAGCAGTTCTGCGAAATCCAGCAGCAGCGCGAAGTCCTCTTCCAGTAGCGTCACACAACAGTCCAGCAGCAGTGAATATGTGCCGTTTGACCATTCCGATGCTTTAGCAGAAGATTGGCGTATTGGTGAAAATCGTTATAAGACATTTACGGATCCGCGCAATGGTCGTAGCTATTACTACATAACGATAACGGGACATCCATTAACGGGAACAGGAAACGTGTCGGTGACAGTTATGGCAGAAAACTTGAATATCGGCGAGATGGTGCTCGGCGAAAACGACCAAAATAATGATTCTAAGGTTGAGCGCTACTGCTACAACAATGATACTACCAAGTGCGATGAATTCGGTGGCCTCTACCAGTGGGCCGAGATGATGCAGTTGCCGAGCCGCTGCAATACTGAAAGTTGTGCCGATTTGATTCAGCCGAACCACCAGGGAATCTGTCCCGATGGTTGGAGGCTTTTTACATATGAAGATTATATTGTTGTTCGTACAGCCGAAGGAAATGATGATGGCATCAAGGGCTTGCGTTCAATGCATGGCTTTAGCGGGAAGAATACAACCGGGTTCTCCCTAGTTGGCGCTGGATTAAGGGACCCTGAGGGAGGTGTGTTTAAATCTCTTAAAAAGGTTGCTTTCTGGTTTTACCCGCAAGAGCATAGTTACGATGTGACTGTATACGCAACGGGTGGCTATGTATCTGGCTCAAATGAGCGAGCTCCGCAACCAGATGATGGGGATTTAAAAACATATGGCTTCTCCGTCCGTTGCGTGAAGGTTGAATAATCACAAATTTTGACACAAAGTACAGCGCACCTGGAAGTGCGCTGTAATTTGTATATCCCAAATGGAATTTTTTTCAAATTCCACACAAAAAGTTTTAACTAAAAAGGCGAAAATCATGTCCAAGAATGTCAAGTCCAACAACAAGAACATCAAGAAGTCTGCTCCCAAGGCTAAAAAGTCCACCCGCAACAATTACAAGATCGAATCTCTCGAGCCTCGCTTGATGATGGATGCCGATCCTGGATTTGATGTAGAGCACTTGAATGATTATGCGGAACAGATTGAATCTATCTCTGGGAATATGGGCGAACAGGTGTCTGCTGCTGTCAATTCCATTGAAGGTTTCGATGCTTCTAAACTTGGTCTTGCGGAATCTGTCGGCTCCTTTACCACAATGTTTGGCGAAAGTGTAGACACCCTGAAAACGACTATTGCGGACAAAGTAAATGACGTGCTTACTCAGTCCTTGGATATGGCCCGCACTGCTATCGAGCAGGCGAATGCCAACCTTGAACAAGGGGTTGAACCTATCACCAAGCTTAGCCTTACGAAGCTTGTGGATACCTATGTGAAGAATTTCCTTGAAAGCGAACAGGGCGAAGAGTACAGGGGACTCACGTTCTCTGCGGAAGGTTCTAGGCTCACTGTCGGTATCGACCTTTCTGAATCTAAGTCGCTTGAGAATCTCGGTGTCGACCTCGGTTCTTGGGGCAAGGTTTCGGTAGATGGTTCTGCCAATCTTTCTGCTGCTGCACAGGCTAGCATTTCTGTTGAATTGGACAAGGACGGAAGTGGCACTTTCTTCGATAGCGACGATGATTTCGAGATCACTGCGCCGCAGGTCAATAAGCTTGAAATCTCCATCGACATTGCCGAAGCTTCAGCCAAGTTCATGAATATCGCTGTTTCCGAAACTGAATCCGATGCCGAAGCAAAACCGGACATGACCCTCAGTTATGCGCCTGATGAGGGTGTGACCAAGAATGTGGACCTGGAATTCAAGGTGGGCGAAATCGCCAATCTCCCGTTCTATGTGGCCGATGAGGGCGTCTTGAAAGTGTCGACCAACGATGGTGAACTCGATGTCCAGGTCCCGGAATTCAAGCTGAATAAGGATTTTTCTCTGGGTACG
Source organism: Fibrobacter sp. UBA7003 (assembly GCA_002449765.1). Lineage (GTDB taxonomy): Bacteria > Fibrobacterota > Fibrobacteria > Fibrobacterales > Fibrobacteraceae > Fibrobacter. The sequence goes on along the minus strand of DJXN01000010.1, from coordinate 278,456 downwards.
GTGCTCAAGTCCGTTGCCGCCAAGAAACTTCCTATTCTGAACAGCATAAAGATTCCTGTTGGTTCGGGTGAACAAAAAGAGGAAATGTCGGTAGCGGAATTTGCCTCTGAACTGGAAGATTTCTGGAGCTTCGTTCCCGGTGCAATCTATGGTTCTATTGAGAACATGACAATGAACCTCACCCAGCTCAAGTCGTCTATCGATTCGTTCGTGGCGGCCAATATTGCAGAATGGGGAGATGTTTTAGATAGTTATGCGTTTGATGTAGAGGGTAACACGAAGGCCCTCGTTGAGGGCGAAAACAGCCTTGTCATGCAGATTAAGCCGATCGCGGGCTCGTTCGATAAATTGAACCTCGGTATGTTCTCGCTGAAAGGTGTTGGTGTAAGCACCGAGATTAATGTGAAGTTTACGTTCAACATGGATGCAGAAGGGAAAATTACGTTCGGTAATGTCGCCCTGCAAGATTTGAACGTGAATATGCAAAAGACGGATATCGAGAGCGTCTCGCTGGAGGGAATCAGTGCGGTTTTCAAGAATGGAGCGTTCGGCTTGGAACTTTCCATCGTCAATAGAAATAATCGTCTTGATGTGGATAAATTTGATGCGGGCTTGACCTACGACAAGCTTGATTTGAACGTTGGCGACGCAATGTTGGCAAGTCTGCCGCAGGGGGCTTTCTCCTATGCCAATGAAAAATGGACGCTGCCTGCCGAGATAACCAACTTTACGGACCTGCTTAGCGGGGAATCTTTTTCGCTGGAGGGCCTGCTGGGCGCAGTCCGGAACGTTCCATACCTTGCCAATTACAAGTTTGCTATAGCCAAGAAAAACCCGGGCGAAAAAGAACCGAAAAACTATGTTTTGTCCGTTGTTGACTTTGCGGGTAAAGTGGATGAAGCCTGGAAGGGAATCTCGCTTGCCCTGTCGGGTGGCGTAAATGAGGCTGTACAGGGTGCTGAAAGCATTGCCGAAGGAGTGGCTGTTGATGCCGGTCGTTTGAAGGCTCTCTTTGAAAGTGTCGTCGGTACCAATTTGAGCGGATTGTTCGATAGTGTCACTTTCAAAATGGGCGAAACCGATGCTGTTGACATCTTTGCGGAGGTGATTGGCGAACCGACGGAATTGCCGTCAATTGCGCTGAATGTCGGCTCTAACGAGTTTACGCTAGGCTTTGCAAAGAAAAATATAGCGATGGATGGCTTTAGCATTGATTCTTTCAATGTGAATGCCAAGGCCGATGTTTCTGCCGCTTTGAAAATCAAGCTCAATATTGACCAGAGCGGAAAGGTCTCTTTTGATGGGTTTGATTTCTCCGGCTTCGATATCACATTGTCTTTAGAAGACTTTGCTGATGCCAGTATAACAATTTCGTATGTCGACGGGGAATGGCTGGCTAGCGAGTTCGATTTCGAATCCATAATTGAAGGAATCTCGCTGAGTGCCGTTCTTGATCCTGTTGTTAAAAATTTTACAAATAATAAATCTATCCCGAATCTCGATTTGAAGGTAAAAGAAACTCAGACAACCGTTTTGGGTATCTTAGATTTTGTTTCCAATACGTGGGAGAACGTTTCCAAGGCTTTGAAAGCGTCTGTTTCTTTGCTTGGAAGTGGAGACCCGAAGGTTGCCAAGCTCGATGCCGATGCGTTGAGAAATAAGTTTGCGAGCCTGGTTGAAAAAGATGGGGCTGATGAGTTTAAGAATATTATCGACTGTATAAAAATTGTTCCGTCGGGCTCTATGCAGGAATACAATGTATGGGGTAGTGAACTGCAGTCTGCCGTGCTGCCGACCTTTACAGGCAAGGAATATACTTTCGTTTTCTCGCTCCACGAAACTTCGCTTGACAAGTTAAAACTTCCTCTCTTCATTTTGGATAATACTCTTGGTGTGGATTCCGAGATTGCCATAAAGGTGACTATCAAAGCTGTTGACGGAAAAGCCGATTATACGCTTGGATTGGAAAAGCTCGGATTTGGCGTAGATATTGGGGGTGCTGTTCAAGGTCTTCCGTTTGCAATCAGCGGAGATTCTTCCGTGAAGGTCTCGTATGACGTCACTAATGGCTGGAAAGTGGACTACCCGGAATTCGAGTTGGGCGGAAATTTTGCGCTCAAGGCTGCTATCACTAGCTTGCTTGAAAATGTAGACATCCCTCTTGAGTTTAAAATAGGAGAAGAACAAAAAGCAGTTGACGATCTTGCTAGCATTATCGTTTCGGATGCGGAAAGCGCTCATAACGCTATAGTGCAGGCTCTTTACTCAGGTGCAGCGAAATTGTCTACTGGGGCGACTTCAAGTATTGATGTGACGATTGAAACTTTGAAGAGGGCTCTGAGCGATGTCCTTGATAGTGAATCAATATTTAAAAGCGTCGAAATTGTAAAACAGGGCTCTAATGCAGGCGATTCTGATAATCTTTGTCCGGTTTTTGGTGAAGGAGAGACTGCTGAGACGGTCCTGAAATTCTCCATTGACGACAGCAGCCAGTGTGCCAAACTTACGTTCAGATTTACTCCTGAGAAGAGTCTTGAAAATGTAAGTTTTGCAGGTGTCAATTTGGGCACGGTCGACATGAGTTGCCCGTTCGATGTGACGCTGACCCTTCATGTTGAGAATGACGGCTCGATAAACTTGAATGGTGTCAAGTTCGACGAGATGACGTTGGAGTTGAAACAGCAGAAAGATAAGAATACAATTTCGCTGCCTGGTGGACTTTCTGCTGAACTCGAAGGAGAGTCTTTTGAATTCAAGGCGAGTGTAGGTGGTGAAAATCAGAGGATTGATGCATGCAGTTTTCAGTATGACTCTCTTAAACTGATGTACGGTCAAGTCACTTTGCTTGAACAGAAAAAGCCTGAAGACACTACAGATAAACCTGGATTCAGTTATAGTGATGGAAAGTGGAATTTCCCCGATGAAATTACCAATTTGGAAAACATCCTTTCGCCGGAAAACTTCCTTGACGGCATAGTTAATATTGTTGAAAACTTGTCGATTCCGTATCTTGGAAATGAATTTAAAATTGGCGATGACTCTTACACGATTTCGGGTATTCTAAATAAAGTCAATAATTTCAAAAATAACGTTCTTCTTGCTCTTCGCAACCAGATTGCCTATGCCGATGATAATTTTACCTTAGATCTTGGTAAAGCTAAAACGATTGTTGAAAGTTTTGTTAGTACAAATAATTTGGGGGATTTCTTCTCGGAAATTAATCTGAAATTTGGCGAGGAAAATTCCTATGACCTTCTGGCTGAGGATTTGTACGAGACCCCCATTAATATAGATGGAGGTGTATTTACTGTCGAATTGTGCCCGAAAATTAAATGTGTGCAAACTGATTTGGGTGATTTCGAAATTGAGGCTGCTTTTGCAATAGAAGTTTCCGTTAGCATGGATGGAGAATCTGTCGATTTTGGTTATAATTTTAAACAATTTGAACTGAAAGCTCCTGGTATAACAAGCAGTAGCCTTGGTGGGTTGCTTAAAATTGATGATGATTGTCTAAAATTGACAGTTGGTGGTGATGGAGAAGTTAAAATTTCCAATGTTGAGTTGAATGATGAACTTGATGTTAGCGATTTCCTTTCGTTAGATGGCATTCTTGAAGCCTTAGAAAATATTAATATTCCGTTCATAAACGAGCCGAAATTTTCTGTGCTTGGTCAGGACTATACCATAAAACAAATTGCCCAAAATCTCAATGAATGTTGGAAAATTGCACAATATGGTGTAAGCAATGCCTTCGCTGATGGAAAACTTGACTTTAACAAAATAAAGGATGCGTTCTCTGGTTATGTCAATGGCCTGGTGCCTTTGGATAAAATTCAGATTTTCACAAAAGAGTATTCAGAAAATTGGGATGGCACTAATCTGGTTGATTTGCTCGGCGCAAATACGATCGCCGCCCAATCTCTTGCTCTGGAAGAGGGCGAGCATTCCTTGCTGTTTGCCATTTCTCCTAAACAACTCCAGTTGCTTGGCGATGGCGGCTTCAATTTGGGTATTTTTGATGTTGCGTCGTTAAGTGCGGAATGCACGGTATATTTAAAACTTAATATTAAAGTTGATAAAGATGGAAAACTTTCCATTAATAACGTCGATTTGGAACGTGTAGACCTGGATTTTAGCACTTCGCTTGATTCGATGAATTTAGGCCTCTTTGAAGTTGAGATTGATGGCGGGAAGGTTGATTTTAGCGTTTCCATCGGAGATGGCGTAAAGCCCAAAGAGCTGAAATTGGGCTACAGCTCCCTTACTTTGAAAGCCGGAGATTCGTTTGAACTTCCTAAGATTACGAATGAGGATGGTGACAACTTTTCATACAATTTTGACTCAAGAGAATGGACGCTTCCGAATAGTATCAAGCAATATATGTCTCTTTCAGGAGACTCGCTGATCAATCAGGTCCATGTGGTGCTGAATTCGTTACAGTCTGCTCTGCGTAGCCTGGTTGAAAGTAAGACCAAGCTCGACTTCCTTGACGGCTCTATTGATAAGGTCGTAGATATTGTCGATAAGGTTGAAGCGGTTGTTTACGGGGATGGTTCTGAAAACTGCGATTTCGGCCTCATGAAATGTGTGGAAGGCCAGTACCAAAAGAATTTTGGTAACATTAGCACGTTTGTTGAGGTGTTTAATAAATCCTGGAGAACGGTTTTTGGCGTAGATGATAATGTTGTTTCGCTCCAACCAGTAGAGGGCGAAAACAATATTGTTCTGCTTGATTTCGCTTTGAAGTTCGGCGTCGAAAAGGCCTTCGGGCTTGACTTGGCCAATGTGCTTAAGGACAAATTGGAAAATATTTCTACACATGGGTACGTTTCGATAAAAGCCGATGCTACGATTTCATTTAATTTGAAAATTGATTTCTCTGGCGAGAAATTAGAAAAAGATGCGAAACTTTCTGAAATAGGTCTATTTGAGCTTGATAACGAGGAAAATCCGACGAAGGCTTTAAGAGAAGTTGACGGCGTTCAAAAGGATATTTCTGTAAATGAATGGTACATCACCTATGAGATTCCCTCAGAAAAAACCTTTGATGAAGATTTGTTCATCAAATTAACTTCGAATGTTAAAGAAACAGAAGGTCGATCGGAACTTGGAATAGTTAAGATAAAAGAAGGGGTTTCGTTAAGTTCTTTAAGGTCTGACTGGTACGAAAATTCACCATCTGAAACGGATTTTGAAATCTCTTACACGTCGTCAAGGCAAATTGTTATCACATCAAAACAAGAATTTGTTATTGAAAAGGGTGACAATCTGGATAAAAAGACCTCCGGTGGCGATTCCTTTGCCGAATTGAAGCTCTCCGGTACGAACCTGCAGACGATGTACAAGGTTCAGAGAGATGATGAATGGACTATTCATGTTCTTAAATCTGGAGAAGACAGTCCGAAAGATGTAAAAATTAAGAATGATTTTTTTCAAAAACTTGGCGATGGATATATTCAGGGTAAAAATCTTAAAGATCAATTGAACGAGTATCTTTCTATTCAGAATACTATTGATGAAGTGGATAAGGGTCGTTCCATCATGAACACATATGGCTTGTATGTGGTGGATGTTGATGAGGACAATATTATTTTCGGTTGCGATTCTCGAAGAATTCAGGGAAATCTGGATACCGACAATATCCTTTATTACCTTTATGATAATGGCGCTGAATATGGTAAAAAGATTACCTACATGCGAATCTCCGGTGAACTTACTCCTTCGATCGGAAAGCATGGGGCGCTCGTTGCTAGTGGTACAAATAAAGTATTTATAGAATTTGACAACGCAGCTGATGATGTTGACTCTGTGGCAGAAAAATTCAAGGACCTATACAAAAAATATGTAGATTCAGATGTTCCTGATGGCTTAGGCAATGAATTTGTATTTACTATAGACTCAATTAATCTCAAATTTGAAAAAGAAGAGAAAGGAGATGCCTGGTGTATTTCGCTAAAGAGCACTGATGGTGCATCTGTCGAATGGTTCGATCATATCTTGGAATTGAAATTCTCCGATGTCAACGATGATTCTGAAACAATATATGTCAACACGGAACAATGCTCTTCGGTTTCGTCTCTTGCAAAGGCGATTAAAGATACGATAGACAATTGTACGCAAGACGATGATATTCTTTCCAAAATATCTTCGGTCATGGTGGTTGACGGGAATATTGTATTCTCTGTAAATGATGAAGTCAAAATAGTCGGGACTACTGAAGAAATAAAGGCTGATAAGACCGATTTTAAGATAGGCGATAAACCTGTCGATTTCCAGGATTGCTTGACTGCAAGCAATCTCGAAACGCAGACACTTGCAGGCCTTCTTGAGAATATTAATGCTCAACTTGGTTCTGATTATACTATAAAAATTGTGGATGACCATCTGGAAATTTTTGGAAGTCAAGAATTTACCTTGACGTCCTTTGGTTCCAGTAAGGCTCTCGAATGGCTTGGCTTTAGTTCGGGACAAAAGGCTCAAAAGAAATCGGGAACATCTCAGAGTTCGACGGATTCTTTCCGTATTGTAGGCTCTGCACTTCAGAATCTTGACTGGTCGAAAAAGATTAGCCTTGAAGAAATTAAACTTGGAGCAACCCTTGCCGTTTCGATGGGAACCGACCTGCACGAAATTGAGGAGGTGCGTAAATCAGGAAATTCCGTTAGTCTTAAGCTTAAATCTGCAGAAGGTAATGATGTTAGAGCAGATGTTTCTTATGCTGTAGGCGGTTATATTGCTGTCGGTGATGATTATTATAAAATAGAAAACGTTGATGTTGAGGCTGGAACTCTTACTGTATCGACGGTTTCGATTGACGGGGATACGCTTGATAATGCCGATAAAAAGGAAACTTGGGCAACTGCAAAATATGTTGCAAGTGCTTCGGCCTCGTATAAATTCGTTGGAGCAGACCTTATTGCGAAAGGAGACGTTGGGCTTGAATTAAAATTCGACTTGGAAAAAACTGAAAAGAAAGAATCGAATAATATATTTGGGTATAAAGTAAATCCCGTGACGCTGGGGCTTGTTGATGGTTCAAATAAATTTACTGCAACCGCTTATGCGGATTTGTTTGGTTATGACATAGAATTGGCTGAGGTGTCTCTTGAGATCGTAAAACCCAATGAGTTTGCGTCTTTTGAAGACGATACGAACACTGAATTGAAACAAGATAATTATAGGTTGGCCAGTAATGTTGAACTGGGTGATGGCGTTAAGAGCATACTTGACAGCTTCAAAAATTTCTCGATAGAAAAGCTCTATGTAGTGCTTGAAAATCTGATTGAACGTATAGATGATGTTACGGATAAAGTTAAGGATAAAAAGATTCCGGTTATCAACAAGACTGTTGGTGATTTGGTAAGTGTGGCGAACGATTTGCGCAGCATTATCTCGACGCTCCGAGCCGAAAAGATTACAAGCCTCCAGCAGTTCGGTGATTTGCTGAATACTTATCTTGAAAAATTCAATCTTTCTTCGCGTACAGACGGGAAAAAGCTCTTTAATATAAGGTTTGACAAGGATTATCAGGCAGTTTTCTTTGACTTCGATGTGGTAAAGGCTATCGGTGTACGCCATAGGTTCAGCTTTGGCAAAGAGGATTCCGGCGTCCAGGGAAACATTGACTTGGATGTCTCTGGTGATTTCTGGTTTGCGCTTTCTGCAAAGGTGGTATTTGGCGAGGAATTTGACCTTGTGCTTACGGAACCCATTCAATTTGGTGCCGAAATTGCAATTTCGGGCGACAAACTGAATTTCGATTTGGGTGTCACGGGCGGTGGCAGCGGCATGCTCAGCAACTTGATTTCTGTTGGCGAGAATAAGGACCAGCAGTCGTTTATCCACGGCAAGGTGGCCTTCTTGGGTTCTGTGAGCGGTAAAGATTCTGGTTCTTTCTCCATTAATGATCCTAAAGGCGTTAAGATTGATTATGCTTTACCTATTGTTCTTTTCGGACGACTCCCGATTACCGTATGCGAGATGTCCTTGGGCGATGTCCTTGTGGGCCGATTCAATAATAATGCCGTTGAATTAGTCAATTGCACGTCTTTCGATAATGCCCAAGACGAAGTCGAAAAAATAATGGGTGCTATCAAGGAGGACTGGAAAGATGGCGAACTCACCGACGCAAATAAAGTTTATGACAGCTTTGATTTTGGCCTGAGGCTTGGGAACGAAGACAATAAATCTCAGTTCGATGGGCGGTTGATTGCTGACTTCTCGAGTGTGTACGAAAGGATATTGGAACTTGCCGATTTTGCGAACATGGACTGGTTCAGCCAGATTAAGCTTGCTGTGTCTGGCTTGAACAATCTGTTCGAAATGCTCGAAAGCAATATCAACGGCGGTATGGCAAACTCCATCAAGTCTGTTCCGGTTGTGGGTTCTGCCTTGAGTACCGGTGTCGACTTCTTGAGTGTGTTGAAGAACAAGGTACTTGACCCGTTCTCGAAGTTTGTTTACGAATCGACGGGCTTGACAGCCGAGATGGTCGCGAAAAAGATGAACGACCTGTTTGGATTGGGCTTTTTCCTGACTCCGGAATATGATGTCGGTTCAGACGAAGGCGATTCCTACTATTTCGGTTGGAACGGAGATAAGACCGGGTGGAAACAAGTCGACGGAAAGGGGACGTGGTACCGCAGCACCAAGGAATCGGCGGAATGGTACTTCAACCTGGGCGGCGTGTATGAATTCGGGACCTCGGTGGGCTTTGATCTCGGCTTCCCCGGACTGGCGCTCGCCGCGGATGGCGGTCTCAATCTCTCGCTCTCTTGGGCGCTGGAATTCGGATTCGGTATCTCGAAGCAGAATGGTTTCTACTTTATCTTTAACGACGGCAATGAAATCAATGTCAAGGCTACGGCTGAGTTAGATGCTGATATAAGCGCCTCGTTGGCTGGGCTCGGCTTGACGTTGTCGACAAAGGGAAAAGATAAAGATGGTAATAATCACAAAGCTGCTGTTGAACTAAGTTTCGGAGTCGACTTGAATAATCCGAGTGATTCTTCGGCGGAGACATACGATTCCAGACTTGGCGCTTCGGAGCCGCTCGATGCGGATGGAGTGAAAGAATGGATTACAAAAGAAAAGACCAATGATGATCCAAAAGATAAGATAAATCTGTTTACGAAAAAATACGGCTTGGTAAAAGTGTCCGATGCTTTTGCCGTGCCTACGTTTGACTTTGAAGCGTCTGTCAATATCTATACCGGTATAGATGTCGGTGTCGGCAAGGATGCCGGCCGCGATACGCCCAAGTTCCCTAACATTTCGGGTGATTTTGAATTTGACTGGGCGTACGAGAAGATTAATGAAGAAGGAGATAAAGATAGCGTTATAAAATCCCTGGCATTCAAAAATCTTGAATTCGATATGGGTTCCTTTATCGGGGGCGTGCTCGGGCCTATCGTTTCCAAGATTCAGACGGTCATAGAACCGCTTGAGCCGCTTATCGACTTCCTGATGACCCCGTTCCCGGTGCTCGATGACCTGGGAATCAAGATAACCCCGCTCGACCTTGCCAAAAAATACAGCAAGGGCAAGTTTGACGATGGAATGATTCTCGCCATCAAGGACCTTATTTCGATATCCAAGATGATATCGACTTCCAATGGTACTGGAGTAAAGGTTAATCTGGGTGATTTTGAGTTGGTAAAATCGGGACCGGGAATGGGCGGCTCCACTGGTGACACATCCACGCAAGATTTTCTTGAAGGAAAGTCTTCTAGATCGGTTATAAATGACAATATCAAAAAATATGCTAAGGGTTTAGAAGATCCGGAACTGGATATTGCCAATAAAGCCCAAAAAAAGCTCGAAGATCAGGGCTTTAAACTCAAAGACGACGGCGGCTGGAACTTTATCTGGAGTGATCCGTCGAAGATTTTCCAGATGCTGCTTGGCGAAGATGTTCCCCTTGTCGAATACACGATGCCCACGCTCTGCTTTGATTTTGACTGGAATACGTTCGTGCGCATCTGGGGTCCGCTCGGTGCGCGCCTGGGCGTGACGTTCAACGCCTCTATCCAGCTCGGCTTTGGTTACGACACGCTGGGTATCCGCCAGTGGATTAGCAGTGGCCGTAAGGACTATGGCCGCTTGCTCAATGGCTTCTATGTGATGGACAAAGACAAAAATGGAGTCGATGTCAACGAACTTTCGTTCTATGGCGGCTTGACAGCCGCCGCCGAACTCAATGCTGGCGTGAGTGCCGGTGTCGGTGGCGGTGTGGGCATCAACGTTGGTTTCAATCTGTTTGACCCCAACAAGGATGGCAAGGTTCGCCTCAGCGAAATGAAGCAAATCATTGGCGAATTGGGCTTGTTCGGCATATTCGATGTGAACGGAGCGATTACAGCCAAACTCTATGCGTATGTGGATTTGTGGCTTACCACGAAAAAGTGGAATATTACGGGCGACATAACCCTGTTCAGTTTCAATTACGAACATAAACTTGCGCCTGTGATGGCTTCAAAGGACGAGAATGGCAATATTGTGGCGCATATTGGCCCGAATGCTGGCGACAGAGTTTCGACTGACAATGATAATCCCACTCTCGAAGATGGTAATGAAACATACATTGCGGAATTGACGGAGGATGCAGAAGTTAAATGGGGCGATGGCAAGAAAGTAAGTACAGAAAAGGGTAAATGGCATCGAATAAATGGCGATGCCGGTGATGACTACATCAAGTTGACTGGAAAGGCCGGTCTCAACCTTGAAATTTATGGTGGCGAAGGTGACGATGTAATCGACCTTTCCGAACTCGACTTGAATGGCTATACCGTAATTATCGTTGGTGGAGCCGGTAATGATACCATTATTGGTGCTAATGGTGGTATGAATATCATCTATGGCGATGATGGGTATGTACCTCCCGATGAGGATGAAGGTAAAAAGAATGGTAAATTCTATGTCGAAGGCTATGTAGATGCTGGTGCCGCCGGTAACGATGTCATTGTCGGCGGTGCCGGAAATGATGTCATTTTCGGTGGTGCCGGTAACGACAAAATCGACGGACTCGATGGTGACGACCTGATATTCGGTGATGGCGGCAAGGCTCTCTATGATAATGGAACCGTTGGGGGGGCTTCTCGAAGCGATGTCAGCCTCGATGGTGGCGATGACTTGATTATTGGCGGCAAAGGCAATGATACGGTCTTTGGTGGTTCGGGCAACGACCGGGTTGACGGTGGCGCCGGCGATGATGAAATTCATGGAGAACGCGGAAACGATCGTATATTTGGCGGTTCGGGCGATGATGATATCTATGGCGGTTCCGGTCACGATATCGTTTATGGTGGCAATCTGATACAGATAAACGTTGATTCCGAATTTAGTAAGGATTTCTTCAGTAAAGAACTTATTGCAAACCAGTTTGCCAAAAATAACTTTGAAGTCGCTAAATCGGAATTCAGTTTTGCTCTTGATAGTGCTAAATTCAAAGATGGTACTGACGCTAAATTGAGTGGTGAGGATTCTGATTCAGATGGCATAGACCACATCTATGGTGGCGAAGGCGATGACCTGATTTACGGCGCCGGAGGAAACGACGTCATTGAAGGTGGCATCGGTAACGATGTCATTGATGGCGGTAATGGTGACGACAACATCCAGGGTGGTATCGATAATGATATCATCTATGGTGGTGAAGGAAACGATGTCATCGATGGCGGCGCTGGTAATGACAGCCTGTATGGCGATAAGGGAGTTGCTAGCGGTTATACTAAAGGCTCAGACGCGTTTAATGGAGAAAAGATCACCTTTGGCGAAAATCTTGGCTTGGGCGGAATATTCTACAAGGATGCCAAAAGTGGGCCGACTGACGGAAATGACAAAATCAAGACCGGCCCCGGCTTGGATTTCGTTGATGGCCAGGGTGGCAGCGACCAAATCTTCGTGAACTTGATGGGCGGAAGCGAAACCAGTTATGTGAACATCACCGATTCTGGAGAAGGCCAGTTCGATAGGGATGTGCTCACTATTGAAGCCACGGAATATGCAGACAACTTGTTGATGCGAATGAACGAAGCTGGGACTCTTGGTTTTGTAGCGTTGTTGCCTGAAGATGGAAACGTGTCCAGTACGAATGCCAACAAGAATATCGAACGCGTCAACTTTACGAATGGTATCGACGTTGTTAATTTGTATGCGAACGGTGGCGATGACAAGGTTGTCGTTGATGGTACTGCGGCTGTAACGAATATTGATGGCGGCGCCGGAAACGATACCTTCCAGGTTGGACAGCTCTACAACTCCGATCGAAAGGCTGGTACACAGAACATCGCTTCTGAAGATGGATTCAAAACTATTCAGAATTCCGATGGAAAATACCTGAGTGAAGGTGTGTCTGAAGGTTCTAAGTTGAACATTGATGGTGGCGTTGGTGATGATACCTTTACCGCTCTGCGCAACGTCGGTTCTTTGAACATGGCTGGCAGCCGTGGCAACGATGCGTTCTCGGTATACAACTATAAGACTATGAGTGGGGATATCGTTGTCAACGGAACTCGCTCGATTGATGGTGGAACCGGAATAGATAGCGTAAATGTCTATGGCACCGAAGGTGACGATACTGTTGTTATTACGAAGGAAGGCTTGCTTTCTGAATCTGGTGGTATCAAGGTTGCCGGTGTAGAATACTCGAATTTTGCAGCTGGTGCGGGTGACGATGAATTCTATGTCGCCAGCAACAATGCGGGTGAGACGACTACGATAAACGGCGGTCATGGCAATGATACCGTGTCTGTTGGTGGTCTTGATTTGGATAGTCGTCCGCTTCGAAATGCCGATACCGATGGTCAGACCAATACTTTGACATATGAAGTGTTGTCGGCTGATTCTGATGATTTGGATGACGATGAAAAGAAGATCTGTTTTGTAAATTCTGATTTGGAAGACAAAAAGTATCAGCAGAAATTTGTTGTGATGGATACGAGCGCAGCTCCTGCCGTGTTTGTGTCTACTTCTGAAACATATATTGCTGATAATGGGCTTGTCATTCAGGAAGGTGGAGTTGGTTCGTTCTTTGTCGGCTATTCCGGAAACCTGAAAGAAGGGTCGATTACGGTCGACTTGAACATTCCGTTGCTTTCCACGTCCATGCTTCAGGCTGGTGACAGGGGAATCCTGATTAAGAAAGATTCTGACACAACATATTCGGATCATGTTCAGATTGTCTTTGATGGAAAAAATACGCAACCGGTAAAGATAAATGTCAAGGCCCTTTCGGATTCTTTGTCCGAAGAAGATGTTGTCAAGTCAATTTCGTTGAGCAGCGTTTGGACTTATACGAATAAAGGCGAAATACTTAAAAAACTGCTTTCCAAGTCTGCAACGGCATTCTCGCTGAGTGTTAAGGATGATAAAAAAGTCTCCAAAAATGACGAAGCGAAGAAATTGCTTACGAGGACCGAGGAGTACACGATTGGTGGAAGTGCTGTTGCTCTGGGCGAATTTGGCGTCGAATTGCATGGTGCGAATAAGTCGAACATCCATGTTTATCTGGAAAATAGCGATAAGACAATTGAATATACCAGTATAGATGACAAAGGTGTTTTGACCATAAAGAATTATACAAATGACCTAAAAGATAAGGTTCTTATCGTTAATTATCGTTCCAATACAATGAAACTTGATGGGTCGAAAATCCATCTTGCTTACGATGATGTTGCCAGTTTGTCTTCTGTTAAATATGGAACCGAGACTGTCTACTGTGGCGCAGATAAAGCATCGAAGGAAAAGAAGGATATTTATTACGAGCTGAACGGAAATGTCCTGGTATTCTTCAATACGTCGAACCAGCAACTCGCGACATTGCATGGTGAGGTTTCTGTTGGTTCAGGCACGTTTGCTGGTGCGGAAACGAATATCCAAAATGGTGATTCCTTCAAACCCTGCGATTTCTTGACGATTAAACGCGTTGGTGATACTGCTCAACAAAATCAGTATGTGCTTGCTGAAAAGTATCTCGAGACGGAATTGAAGGATGGACATCATGTTCCGACGGGAAACACAGAACGTGATACGAGTTGGAACTCCATGACTTTCGATATTACATACAACAAGGATATACCTGACGGTAAATCGTTGTTTGTTAAGGTGTCTGCTTCCGAAGTTATATCTAAGATGTTGGACGGAAATAAAGAAGTTCAACTCTTGATTTATGATAATAAAGACGGAATAGCGAAATCTTCCGTTGTTCTGGAATTTAAGAAAGGGTCTGCATCAAATACAATAACTGTTTTCGCAAAAGCAGATGCCATTGATGAAGAATACGGTATCGTTACTTTCGATGGAAATAGCGACAAGCGTATTAACCAAGTTGAAGGCATTGTTGATGCTTATGGTAAGGGAACAAGCGACATTGCCGGTGTCGATAATCCGGAACTTCTCCATTATAATCATAAGATTGAAAGCGATTCCGGCTTTGTTTGGGCTTCGAAGTTTAATGAGAAAAATACCTATGACTTAGACAGTTTGGCTAGCGTGAAGTCTGTTTCTGGCAATACAGTCATTGTCGAAATCAAGGAAGGAGAGACTCCTACTAAGGGTGGTACGGTCAAGTTTGTTTCGGAAAAGAACGAATCAGAATGGTTCCGTATTGATGGTGACCCCATTGTGGGGGAGGGTACTTATACTCTCACGTTGAACAAGTCTATTGAAACTTCCTTGAGCGGATTCAAGGCTATGTTCGCTGGGCAGAAGGACTACCTCTTTGAAAGCGAAGACGACTGTGTTGATCGTATATTCGTGAATAACCAGGATTCGAATGTCGATGCCAACAGCGCTCTTGAAAATGCCAATGTGGAAAGCGTTGACGATTCCGTCAAGTTTACGCATACAGAACTCAAGGAAAAGGTTGTTGCAAGCGAGTTCGAATTTGGCGAATTCAATTTGGGTACAGGTAAGGATACCGTCAATATCTCTAAGACCATTCATGGCCATGTTAATCAGACTACAGAAAAAGAATTCCAGACGTTCACGGTCGTGAATACCGGCGACGATAAAACCGATAATCGTGAGACCGATGATGATATTACCGTTACGGATTATAACGCTAACGACGGTCAGCTGGTTATCAACGCCCAGGGCGGCAACGATAAGATTACCGCAAAGGGAAGCTTGATTACCAAGGACGGTATGGTTGTTCTGGGCGGTGCTGGAAACGACACCATCGATGTCGATAAGGGTATTATCGCCTTTGGTGACAAGGGTAACATCCAGTATATGGATGGCAATAATGTCGTTACGGAGCTTGGCTATTATAAGGAAGACTCCGGTGAGCATAAAGCGGGTGATGTTATTTTCACAACTATTCCTAAGGATAGAGATAGTAATTTCATCCAAAAGCAGACCGATGGCATTGCCCGTGGGGCGACTTCTATTGCGTCCGTAATGCCTAACGAGGGCGGAGTCGATAAAATTACTGCCGGCGGACAGATGAGTGTTGTTGTCGGTGGCTTTGGTGGCGACAATATCTCTGTAACCGGAGAAAAGAACGTTGTTCTTGGCGACAATGGTGTCGTGAACTTCCATAACGAAGGTTCGGCAACGTCTTGGCGCGAAAACAACATCAAGATTAGCCTCGAAAAGGTTCAGACGACAAATAATTCTATTGGTGAGAAAGATACCATTGGTATTGTCGGCAGCCATAACGTTGTCATGGGCGGAAATGGTGATGACGATATCACCATCGGCGAAGCCGGCAAGGGAAATGGGACCGATAACGTTGTCCTTGGTGACGGTGGTGTTGCCAACTTTACGCCGGGTGTCGCTACGACCGAAAACTTTATGGTCAATGCTGCGGTTGAATCCGTGAAGACTGAGGAAGATTCGGTCGGCGCTGGGGACACTATCGAAATCTATGGCGGCCAGAATACTGTTATGGGTGGCGCTGGTGCCGATATAATCACGATTGGCGAAGAAAACAAGGACGACAGCGAAGAAGTCAAGATCAATGGTGATGAAAATGTTGTCCTTGGCGATGGCGGCTCCTATGTTGTCGACAAAGATAAGGGCGAGGTGAAGGTTCATACTCATGATCTGTCGGTGACTGAGGATAAAGAACCTGATTTTGTCGATACAATCACTATCCATGGTGGTCAGAATACAGTCATGGGTGGCGTTGCCGGCGATAATATTGACATTTATGGTGCCGACAATATTGTCCTCGGCGATGGTGGCGAATCTATCCGCGAATGGAATGCGGATAATGAGGTCTACGATTCCATCAAGTCTGTCGAAACGACGGACGATAGTAATGGCGGCATCGATACCATTAACATCCATGGTGGCAAGAATGCCGTTATGGGTGGTGCCAAGGGTGATAAGATTACCATTGGCGACGGAAAAACCAGTGATGGCAATGAAAACGCTGAAGATGATAATGAAAATCAGAATGGTAATGAAAACGTCGTCCTTGGCGATGGCGGCTCCTATGTTGTCGACAAAGATAAGGGCGAGGTGACTGTCAAAACGTCTCGAGAAGAGGTTGACGACACTGTCGTTATCCATGGTGGTGAAGATACCATTAAGATTTATGGCGGCCAGAATACCGTTATGGGTGGTGCCATGGGCGATGGAATCGATATTTACGGTGCCGACAACATTGTCCTCGGTGACGGTGGCATCGCCGTTCGTGAATGGAACAGCGAGAAGAAGGTCTACGAGGCAATCAAGTCCGTCAAGACGACTGACGATGAAAATGGCGGTGTCGATACTATCAACATCTATGGCGGCCAGAACGCCGTGATGGGTGGCTTTGATGGCGATAACATCACTATCGGTACGCAGAATGGCGCAACAAGCGATAACAACATCGTGCTGGGCGATGGAGGCGAATACAATAACGAAGCTTCTGATTCGGCCTATATCCAGACTCAGAGTGATGGCATTGGTGGCGAAGACCACATAAAGGTCTATGGTGGCCACAATGTCGCTATGGGCGGATTTGCTGACGATGATATTGAAATCCACGGTGGCGAAAACGTTGTCCTCGGTGATGGCGGCATTGCCAATTACGACAAGAAGCCTGATGCGGCAACGGTGAATGAGTTCATCAACTCCGGCCTTCGCTACGTCGAAACCACGAGTGATGATATCGGCGGTCACGATGATATCGACATCTTTGGCGACACGAATGTCGTTATGGGTGGTGCCGATGGTGATATAATCGATATTGCCGGTAATGACAACGTTGTTGTGGGTGACGGCGGCAGGTACGATATTTACGATACATATCGTACAGTGCAGACCAAGTCCGAACAGGACGGTGGCCATGATGTCATCCATACCAACGATGGGAAGAACATCGTGATGGGCGGTATGGATTCCGACGAAATCACCACGGGAGCCGGCAACGACATCATCCTCGGCGATGGTGGCTTCGCGAAGGTCGATCGCGACTTCAATGCGATATATGTCACCAACGAAGGCCGCAACATCGAAACGCTTGACAAGGACGAGCAAGTCGTTGTCCGCGAAGACGGAACGGCCGGAGCCGATACGATCATCGCTGGCAATGGTGACAACGTTGTCTTTGGTGGTCTCGATTCTGACGATATCACGACGGGCAACGGGCAGGATGTTGTGTTCGGCGACAACGCCTACGCGACATTCCGCGGCAACGCGAACGAGGCGTTCGAACAGGTGGGCGACCGCCAGAACGTCCCGGATGTCTACGAAGAGGCGACCCTCAGCTTCAACTTCCAGGGTGCTTCGCAGACGGGCCTCAACGCGGGCGACTTTGTCGGTGCGTACAACGAGGAAAACGGCGACGATTACCGCAGCAGCAACTGGAACAACATCTCGGGCTCGCTTGCAGGTACATACGGCAACGATGACCGCGAAGTCGTGAACATGGATAACCTCGATGCGACGGGCGAAAAGTCTGCCGACGAAACCCGCGTGCGCGCAAGCGGCGTGAGCGTGAGCTACGGCGGCATCGAGAGCCATCGCAACACGAGTACGGACAACCGCATCAACCTGCAGGCCTACAACCTTGGCCTCTGGAATGCGCAGTACGACAAGAACGCGAAGCTCATGAATTCGGGCCTGATGACGACTGCTCCCAACGCGCAGTGCGAAAATAAACTCGATGTCCAGATGGACGGCCTTGCCCAGTACTTCACCAGCTACAGGGTGGTGGTGTACCTCGACATCCCGGATTCTCATTCTGCGGCAAACAACAGCATTCGCAAGGTGAGCCTGTATACAAACGATTCGGAAGATCCGATCAAGACCTTCTATGTGAAGGACAATGCTGGTCACAACTTCCATGGTTCCTACGAACGCTCGACTGCCGAAACGGCCGCTTCCGCGATGGAAGCGAACTACGTGGTGTTTATGGTCGATGAGGGCGTTGCTGCCGACCGCATCCGCGTGGTTATCGAGGAGGCGGATCCCAATGCCCAGAACGGAAAGAATCTCCCGGGCATCGCCGCTATCCAGGTCAGGGGCACGCTCCACAAGCAGGATGTCGCCGCGACGACCGATATCGATTTCGGCGGTAACGATACCATCCGTACCGACCTCGGCGATGATATCGTGGTGGGCGGTACCGGCGGCGACGATATCACCACCTTCGGTGACGAACGCTACTGCATCCACGACAACGACGTTGTCTTCGGCGACAACGCGAAGATTCTGCTTACCGACCGCGACAGCGACGAATCTACGGCTTCGACCATCTCGACTGCGGAATCTGTGGCCATCACGAACATCGATGCGATTTACGATGACCTCATCAAGACCGGCAACGGCAACGATACCGTTGTGGGCGGCGTCGGGGCGGATACGATCAATGCCGAGGCGACTGCGGCCGCCGACACGATGCTGGAGGACATCAACGTGCTCTCCATCAACTTTACCCGCGAGCATTCCGATTCTACGGACGCGATTGCGCAGGGTGAGGCGGCAGGCGTCGTGGTGGATACCGACTGGCACAACTTCTACCGCAACGACCGTGGCGTCATTGTATCGGAATCTGTGCGCGGTCAGGAATCCTCTCCCGAGTACAACAACAAGATGAACAGCCTTTCGAACAACCCCACGGCGAGCAATCCGTATGCTGTCGAGGAGGGTGTCGAGGTTCAGCTTTACGGCAAGAACCACGGGCAGCGCCAGACCGTCGCAAGCTTCACAATCGAGAACTACGATGAACTGGATGGTGACACTTCGAACTCGAAGCTGTTCAACACCTACCTTGCGGCACAGCAGAGCGAAGAGATTGTCCTGAAGCTCAAGAACATGAACAGCTTCGTGAGCAATTCGAATAATACGGTTTCTTCGACCTACGACCTCTACATCTACCTCGGTGGCGACAACAACGATACCGATACGTACAACTACCTGTACCAGGTGAAGTTTACGGGTCACAATGGCGTGTCTCAATACCGTTACCTGAACGACTGGACGGGCCACAAGTTCGACGGCGACTACAAGGAGGCTACCTGCTCGTCGCAGAGCGAAGCCGAACGCATGCTGCAGATGGCTTTGAACGATTCGGCCCATGATTCGGCGGCTCCGCGCCTTGAACTGGTGGGCAACTACGTGGTGTTCCGCGGCGTGTCGGGCGATGTCGCCGATATCCGCATCAGGAACATCTACACGAGCTCCGGTCAGCATCCGAAGAACCTCCCGATGATTTCGGCGGTGCAGGTTGTATCGGGCGATGGCCGCTATGCCGGCGAAACGGACCTCGGCGGCGATCACGACAAGGACCTCGTCTATGGCGACGATGCGAAGCTCGTATTCGACATGGATGTTCCTTACGATGCCGATGTCGCGGATGTCTCGAAGTTCAAGAACCGCGTTATCGAGGCCAAGTCTGTTGCCATCGAACACGATGCGGTGACTTCGATTTCGACCAACGATACGATCACGACGGGCAGGGACCGCGACGTTGCCGTGGGTGGCGAAGGTGCCGACACGATTACGATGGGCGCGGGCGACGATATCGCCCTCGGTGGAAGCGCGAACCTCGTGCTCGAACACAACAACCCGCTGGGCGTGTTCACTCCCAATACCGAGATTGCGCTCGACCAGCATACCATCGACACGACGCAGCACCAGAACTACCTCGACAACGACAACGCGAACAAGTGGCAGTTCCAGAGCAGGCTCGACCAGAACCTCATCCAGGGTATCGATACTTCCGTGTCGAACGAAAACGACCGCAAGGATACCATCGATGTTGGCGAAGGCAGGAACCTCACGTCGCAGGGCTCCGACAGCACAGCGCAGCTTGTGGTGCCGAAACCCGTGATTGTCGATGACGACGGGCAAGAGGGCAGTGGAGAAGCCTCTACGCCGACGCCTCCGGTTGTGGCTCCAGACGACGGAACGGTGGTGATTGACCAGGAAGGAACTTCGACCTTGGTTGAAATTGCTGCCGGCGAGACTGTGGAAATCGTGATTACGGATTGGGACGAGGGCAACCAGTATTACCATCCGAACGTATTCCTGCAGTTGAACTGCTCCGACAACACGAGGCATAAGCTGTCTGTCACCTGGGATGGTCAGCAGACTGACCCGACGGTGTATTTGCAGAACTATGCAGAATTCGACATTCCTGATGTGGCAACTGTCGTGGGTGAACACAAGATTGTCTTGAGAATTACTTCTAGAGACACCATCTCGCTCATGGCAACTGTTGCTCATCGGTAATCTGTTCTATGGTCCTCGATCAGCAGCGCAAGATATTCCATGAGTCGTGGTACCGCCTTGCGGGGAGCAAGATCTCCCTCAGGGCGAGTGTCCGCGTCCACAGGCAGACCTACCGCGGTGTACTTTGGTACGTACTTTACGAACCGTTTACGAACCAGTATTACCGATTGCCTCGCGGGGCATACGACTTCGTGTCGCGCCTTTCGCCCGACAAGACGGTGGGTGAGGTGTGGAGCGCCATGCTCAAGGGTAGCGAAGGCGAGATGCCCGGCCAGGGCGAAGTCATCGAGATGCTTGCGCAGCTGTACCAGGCGAACATGCTCATGTACACGGGCGTGGACGATGGCGCAAAGCTGTTCGAGCGCAACCGAAAGCAGAAGCAGAAGAAGGTCAAGGCCTCGCTCTTGAACATCTTCTTCTTGAAGGTGCCGCTGTTCGACCCCGACGCCCTGCTCAACAAGCTGCGCTGGCTTATCCGCTTCTTGCTGAGCAAGCCTTTCGCGCTCGTGTGGCTTGCGACGGTTATCGTCGCCGCGAAATACGGAATCGAGAACTTCGATGCCCTCAAGGACCAGAGTTCGGGATTCCTTTCGCCGTCGAATATCGGCTGGGTCTACGTGTGTACCGTGTTCGTGAAGCTCTTGCACGAATTCGGCCATGCGAGCGTCGTCAAGCGCTACGGGGGCGAGGTGCACACGCTGGGCGTGATGTTCATGCTGCTCGTGCCTCTTCCGTATGTGGATGCGACGGCGAGCTGGTCGTTCCGCAAGAAGTCGAGGCGCGCTCTGGTGGGGGCCGCGGGCATGCTCACGGAATTCTTTATCGCCTCGGTCGCCTTGATTGTCTGGGCGAACCTTGGCGGTGGACTCGCCAAGAATCTTGCGTACAACGTTGTTATAATGGCTTCGGTCTCGACCGTGCTGTTCAATATCAACCCGCTCATGCGATTCGACGGCTACTATATCCTGACCGATTTGCTGGACATGCCCAACCTGCAGCAGAATTCGGTACGCCACCTCAAGTACCTGCTGGAACGTTACGTGTTCTTCAAGCGCGATGCCGAGGCGGTTGCCGAGACCTGGCTCGAACGCGTGATTTATTCGGTTTACGGAGTCGCCTCGTCGATCTACAGGATTTTCCTATTTACGGGGTTCATCGTCACCATCTCGCAGCACTACCTGATACTTTCGTTTATCATGGGGGCCCTCCTTTGCCTGACGATGGTGATTATGCCGGTGGGCAAGTTCCTCAAGTACATCTTCGCAAGCCCCGGGCTTGCGCTGGTGCGTAACCGAGCCGTTTTCGTGACGGTTCTGGTGCTCGGCAGTGCCATATCGCTTTTGTTCTACCTGCCCGTTCCCGACACGTTCAAGGCTCCCGGCGTTATAGAGGCGGCGCGGTACGAAAACACGACGGTGGGCGAGGGCGGCCTTGTTGCCGGTGTGTTCCGCGGCGAAAAGGCGAAGGTCAAGAAGGGCGATACGCTGATGGTCCTCGAAAACCGCGAACTCGATTTTTCGATTGAGGAAAAACGTGCGCAGGTGAGGGAGGCCGTGCAGGCCTACTACCAGGCGCTGGACCGCGCTCCCGAAAATATGCTGCCGCTCGAAAAGCGGCTGGGCGTGCTGAGGCAGGAACTGGGCGACCTGCTGCGCTACCGCGACAAGTTGACGCTTGTGGCCCCGATGGACGGCATTTGGGACGTGAAGAACCCGGACGAGTACGTGGGCCGCTTTATGCAGCGTGGCGATTCGATGGGGATGGTGCTCGATACGACCGCATTCGATTTTTTGGCGGTGGTGAGCCAGGAGGAGGTCTCTCGCCTGTTCACGGAAAAGCCGCGCAAGGTCTCGGTGCGGCTCAGCGGCGACGCCTTTACCGAAATCCCTGTCGATAGCGTTTCGGCTATTCCTGCGGCGCGTGACCGCTTGCCTTCCGCTGCGCTCGGGTGGCTTGGCGGTGGCGAAATCGAGACGCGTGCCTCGGGCGGTGCGGGGGATGGGTATGGCGAACGTACTGCGGAACCCGTCTACCTGGTGCGTGCGACAATCAACAGGGACGATGCGGCCCTGGCGGGCATTGACTGGGCGCACGGCCGTTCGGGCAAGATTCGTTTCCATTTGAAGGATACTCCGCTAGCCCTGCAGGGAATCCGCAAGGCGCGCCAGGCCCTGCAAAAGTACTACAAGATGTAATATGAACCTTACCGACAACTACCGACTGACATCTTGCAAGCAAGTGAAAAAGATCCCGACGGGCCTCGATGCCCTGATGTCGCGGATGGTCGGGAAGTTCAAGGGCCGCAGGGGAGTGCTGCGCGGGCTTTTGAAAGATGCCCGGAGTATCGACCTGTGGAGCCGTTCTTTTACGCAGCTCGACGATGCGTCCCTGAAAAAGCGCATGGCGGACATGCAGGCCGAACTCAAGCGCCCCTTCGCGAAGAGCGCTCTCCTGAAATCGTTTGCCCTGGTGCAGGAGGCCGTGTCGAGGACTCTCGGGTATCGGCCGTATATTGAGCAGTTGACGGGAGCGCTTGCGCTATACCGCGGGTATGTCGCCGAAATGTCGACTGGCGAGGGCAAGACGGTTACGGCCGCCATGTGTGCCGCCGTGCGGGGCTGGAGCAAGCGCCCGTGCCACGTGATTACGGCGAACGACTACCTGGCTGCACGCGATGCCGAAATCATGAAGCCGCTCTATTCGTATTGCGGGGTGAGCGTCGGGGCGGTGACGGGTGCGATGAAGCCTGCGGAGCGGCGCGAGGGGTATTCGGCCGACGTGACTTATTCTACGGCGAAGGAAGTGCTGGCCGACTTTTTGCGCGACCGGATTGCGATGGGGAATTTTCAGGATTTTGGCAAGCGGCTCGTTAGCGCCACGACCATGAATATGGAACGCCTGAAGTCGAACCTGGTGCAGCGCGGGCTTTATACGGCCATAGTCGACGAGGCCGACAACGTGCTGATTGACGAGGCCGTGACCCCGCTGATTATTTCGCGCGAAAAGAAGAACGACGAGTTCAACGAGGCGTGCCGCCTTGCGTACAAGGTATCCGAAAAGCTGAAGCGCCGTACGGATTACGAGGTGGACTACAAGAACCGCACCATACGCTTTGTTGTCGATATGGAATCCCGCCTGGACGATATCGGCGAAGAGATTTCGTTTGCCCGCGCCGGTTTTTTGAAGGATTTGGTGCGGCAGGCGCTTGTGGCCCGCGAACTGTTCGAGTGTGGCCGCCATTACGTTGTCGAGGAAGGCAAGGTGGTGATTGTCGACGAATCGACAGGCCGCAAGATGCCCATGCGCTCGTGGAACGGCGGGCTGCACCAGATGATAGAAATCAAGGAAGGGCTCGAAATGAGCGGCCTCAAGGAGACGGAGGCGCGAATGAGCTTCCAGCGCTTCTTTAGGCTCTACAGGAATTTCTCGGGCATGACGGGTACGGGCAAGGAGGCCTCCGCCGAATTCTGGACAATCTATGGTGCTGCCGTGGTGTGCATCCCGAATCACCGCAAGAGCAAGCGCAAGGTATCGCACCTGAAGACTTTCGCAAGCAAGGACGCCAAGCGCCGCGCCATCGTGAAGGAGGTCATCCGCATGCACGAGAAGGGCCGCCCCATCCTGATTGGCACGAAGGACATAGACGAAAGCGAATACCTTGCCTCGGCAATCGAATCGAAGGGCCTGCATTGCCGGATTATCAATGCGGTGCGCTGCGAGGAAGAGGCCGCCATCGTGGCCGAAGCGGGCAAGTTCGGGGCCATTACGGTCGCGACGAACATGGCCGGCCGCGGTACCGACATCAAGATTCCGGACAAGGTCAAGAAAATCGGCGGGCTCCACGTTATTGCGACGGAATGCAACCCTTCTTCGCGCATTGACCGCCAGCTTTTCGGCCGTTCGGCACGCCAGGGCGACCCGGGGAGCGTGAGCCACTACGCCTCGTTCGAAGACGATGTGCTGCGCCGTAACCTGCCGAACGCGCTTGCCGTGGCGTTCAGGCACCTTGGACCCTTTTCCGCCCTTTCGGTGCGCTGGGCGCAGCATCGGGCGGGCAGAAAGGCTTACCAGAGCAGGCTTTCGGTACAGCGCACCGATACGTGGCTTGAGGATTCGCTCGGGTTCAGCGGGAACTAGTCCCGAACCGCCCCTGCCGGTCGGGGAGGGGGCAAGCGGGGGAGTCCGTGCTCCCTTAATCACTAAATATCGGTCTTTTGTCTTTTTTTTACTCCAGAACTACACAAAGACCGCCTTTTTTTGTATCTTTGACGCCAGCAAAGCACCACCCTAAAGGTGGCTAGCAATTTCAACAATAAACAAAAGGATCCAATAATGGCTCTCAAACTCGGTATCAATGGTTTCGGCCGCATCGGCCGTATGGTCTTCCGCGCTGCTGTGGAAAACTTCTCCAAGGACATTCAGGTTGTCGGTATCAACGACCTTCTCGACGTTGACTACCTCGCTTACATGCTGAAGTACGACTCCGTGCACGGCGCTTTCAAGCACGACGTGTCTTTCGAAGGCAACTTCCTCATCGTCGATGGCAACAAGATTCAGGTGTTCGCCGAAAAGGATCCCTCCAACATCACTTGGGGTGCCCTCGGTGTTGACGTCGTTGTGGAATCCACTGGCTTCTTCCTGACCGACGAGCTCGCCCGCGCCCACATCAAGGCCGGTGCCAAGAAGGTCATCATGTCCGCTCCGTCCAAGGACGCTACCCCGATGTTCGTTTACGGTGTGAACCACCAGACCTACGCCGGCCAGGACATCATCTCCAACGCTTCCTGCACCACCAACTGCCTCGCCCCGATGTCCAAGGTCCTCAACGACAAGTTCGGCATCAAGCGTGGCCTCATGACCACCGTTCACGCTGCTACTGCTACGCAGAAGACTGTTGACGGCCCGTCCAAGAAGGACTGGCGCGGTGGCCGCGGCATCCTCGAAAACATCATCCCGTCTTCTACGGGTGCTGCCAAGGCCGTGGGCAAGGTTCTCCCGCAGCTCAACGGTAAGCTCACCGGTATGAGCCTCCGCGTTCCGACCTCCGACGTTTCCTTCGTTGACCTCACTGCCGAACTCGAAAAGCCGGCTACCTACGAAGAAATCTGCAAGGCCATGAAGGAAGCTTCTGAAGGCGAACTCAAGGGCATCCTCGGTTACACCGACGAAGCTCTCGTCTCTACCGACTTCCGCAACGACGCTCGCACTTCCATCTTCGACGTCAAGGCTGGTATCCAGCTCGACCCGACCTTCGTGAAGGTTTGCGCCTGGTACGATAACGAATGGGGCTACAGCAACAAGGTTTGCGAAATGGCCCGCGTCATCACCAAGTAATTCTCTAGCGAGTTTTACAGGAAGGCTCCGCTTCGGCGGGGCCTTCTTTATATATTAAAGTATCTTATATATCGATGCGGGTTGAAATTTTTTTCTCTTTTTTTCGGTGCTATCCCTTGCCAACATATGTTTCGTTAGGTATCTTTGTGGCATGATGAACTTTGTGACATGTGCAACTCTCAACCGTCGTTGGTGGCGCGGACTCTAACATAGAGCCCGGTATTTGTCGCAAATCACCCAAGATTTTAAGCAAAGGCTTCCGGACTCGCGGAGGCCTTTCTCTTTTACCCAAATCGCTGAAATCCTCCGGACGCCAAAGTCTTTGCCTACCTGAACACTAGGAAACGAGATTTTAAACCAGAGGATAAAATGACCAACACATCAAAGTCGCCGAACAAACCGGCCAACCACATCACACAACAGCCTGGTTACGAACCGCGTACTGATAGCATCTACGTGGCGCTCCCGGGCGAACGTTACACCCCGTTTTCGCTCGGCAAGAAGCTCGGTGCGAAGGCCATCTTTGAATCCGCGAGTTTCTCGCACGGCCGTAGCCGTTACTCCACCTTGATGGTGGACGAGGGCTTCCGTCTGCGCCAGAACGACAACGACGTGAGCATCATCATTGACGGCAAGGAAAGCGTGTTCCTCAAGGAAGGCGAGGGCGATATTCTCGATGCGCTGACGCTGATTTCGGCCGAAAATACGGTGCCGCCCAACCAGATTCCGATTCCCTCCTCGGGCGTGGGCTACCTGGGCTACGAATTCTGCGCCCGCTGCGATACCATCCGCCTCGCTCCGCAGGTGGACGAACTCAACATTCCCGAAGCGGAATTCCTGGTGGGTCACATCTACATCGTGTTTGACCACTTTACCGAAAAGCTTCACTTGTTCGCTCTGAACTATGAAGAGCACCAGATTGACCTGAAGGCTGCTATCGAGAACGTAAAAGCACGTCTTGCCGATTTGGACTTCAGCTACCTCGCTCCCGAACCGCAGTACGGCAAGGGCATTACGATGACCGACCTGGAACAGTCCCGCAAGGAATACGTGGAAAAGGTCGAAGCCTTGCAGAAACACATCATCGCCGGCAACATTGTGCAGGCAGTGCCTTCTCGCCGCATCCAGTTTGCAAGCGATATCGAAGCACTTGACATTTACCGCAGGCTCCGCACGGTGAACCCGTCTCCGTATATGTTCTTCCTCGATTACGGTACGCACCAGTTTATCGGTGCCTCGCCGGAGAGCCTCGTGCGCGTACGTGAAGGGATTGCGACGATTCACCCGATTGCTGGTACCCGTCGCCGCGGTAAGGACGACGCCGAAGACGAAGCCCTGATGAAGAACCTGAAGGGCGACCCGAAGGAACGCGCCGAACACCTGATGCTCGTGGACCTGGCCCGTAACGACCTGGGCCGCGTTTGCGAAGCCGGTACGGTGGAAACCACCAAGTACATGGAATGCGAAAAGTTCAGCCACGTGATTCACCTGGTCTCTGACGTGCAGGGCAAGGTTTCCAAGACCAAGAAGGCGATTGAAGTGCTGCGCTCCAGCTTCCCGGCTGGTACGGTGAGTGGCGCCCCGAAAATCAGCGCTATCGAAATCCTTTCTGGATTGGAGAAGGTCAAGCGTCGCTTCTATGCGGGTGCCGTAGGCTACATGGAATCGGATGGCGACTTGGATTTCTGCATCGCTATTCGTTGCTGCTTGAAGCAGGGTAAGACCATCAGCCTGCAGGCCGGTGGTGGCATTGTCGCGGCCTCGAATGCTGACCGCGAATTTGAAGAAACGAACGAAAAATTGGGTGCCATCCGCGCCGTGCTCGAAGGAGAAAACTAAGATGATCGTCATTATCGATAACTACGACTCTTTTACTTACAACGTCTACCAGGCTTTGGCCAAGATTACCACTGAAGAAATCCGCGTGCTCCGTAGCCGCGAATGTACCATTGCAGACATCGAAAAGCTGAACCCGAGCCGCCTCATCGTGAGCCCGGGCCCCGGCCGCCCCGAAGACGCCGGCATCTCCGTGGAAGCTATCAAGCACTTTGCGGGCAAGCTCCCGATTCTCGGTGTGTGCCTCGGCCACCAGGCTATCGGTTACGCATTCGGTGCAAAGATTGTGCAGGCCAAGTTCATCAAGCACGGCATCGCCGAAGAAATCGACCTCGACGGCAAGGGTCTCTTCCGCACCATCGGCAAGAAGAACATCTTCACGCGTTACCACAGCCTGGTCGTTGACGAAGCGACGCTTTCGCCGGATTTCGAAGTGACCGCCCGCGCCACCGACGGCGACATCATGGGCATCCGCCACAAGACGCTCCCGATTGAAGGCGTGCAGTTCCATCCGGAATCCATTGCCAGCGGCCGCGCCGACGAATTCTTCAAGGCGTTCCTCAACTACCGTCGCGAACCGCTTGACGTGCGTGGAATCTTGAACACGCTTACCGAAGGCAAGGACTTGAGCCGCGAAACCGCCGAAATGTTCATGGAAGACTTGACCGACGGCATTATGGACGAACGCCAGATGGCCGCAATCCTGACGGCACTTTCCAGCAAGGGCCCTGTTGCCGACGAAATCGCCGGCTGCGCGAAGGTGCTCAGCAGCAAGAAGCGCAAGTTCCCCTACAGCGGCGACGAACTCACCGACATCGTGGGGACCGGTGGCGACGGCAAGGGCAGCTTCAACGTGAGCTCGCTCTCCGGCCTGATTGCTGCAAGCTGTGGCGCAAAGATTGCAAAGCACGGCAACCGCGCCGTCTCTAGTAAGTCCGGTGCCGCCGACTTCTATACGGCTGCAGGCTTCAAGCTTGACATGACTCCGGACAAAGCTGCAAGCGTCATCGACAAGACGAACTTCGTGTTCCTGATGGCGCCTGTCTACCACAGCGCCATGCGCTTTGCCGGCCCGGTTCGCGGCGTTCTCGGCGTGAAGACCATCATGAACCTGCTCGGCCCCCTCACGAACCCGGCCGAAGCCAAATACCTGATGCTCGGCGTCTACAGCACGACCGTGCTGGAACCGTTCACCAAGGCGGCGAAGGCCCTCGGCGCGAAGCGCGTGATGGTTGCCATCAGTGACGATGGCTACGACGAAATTTCGCCCTGCGTGCCGACGACCATCGCCGAAATTCTGGAAGATGGCGAGTACAAGACTTACCGCATCGACCCCAAGGACTTCGGCATCCCCTCCGTGGATCCCGAAGACCTCGCCGGCGGTACGGGCGTCGACAACTTCAACCTCGCTCTCGACGTGCTGAACGGCAAGGGCCGCCCGGGCATCAAGTACGCTTGCGCCCTGAACGCCGGTGCCGCCCTTTACATCAGCAAGAAGGCAGCCAGCATCAAGGAAGGCTTCGACAAGGCCATGAAGGCGATGGAAGACGGCTCTGTGCTGAAGAAGATCGAAGAAGTCAAGGTCGAAACAAATTCGTAACAGAGATCCCCGCCTTCGCGGGGATGACAATGGCAGCAAAATGAGTGAAGATATTCTTGCAAAAATCGTGCGCATGCGCAAAGCCGATATCGAGCGGCTTGGGCTTAACTTTGGCATCGACATTCCGGAAAAGCGCCGCGTAGGCCATACGGAATTTCTCGGCAATGCGGGTGCGATTCTCGAAGTCAAGCGCGCATCGCCTTCGAAGGGCGATATCGCTCCAGACTTGGATCCGGTGGCGCTAGCGACGACATACGCCGAAGCGCATGCGCAGGCGGTTTCGGTGCTGACCGAAGGGAATTTTTTCAAGGGGTCGCTCCGCGACTTGATTGCGGTTGCAGACCTGATGGAAATGCGTCGTCAGCAGGGGTTGCATACCTGCGCCGTACTCCGCAAGGATTTCTTGCTGTACGAAGACGAAATCAACATCGCCTACCGTTGCGGCGCCGACGCCGTTTTGCTCATCGCCCGAATTCTCGACGATGCTCAACTCGTGAAGATGGCTAAGCGCGCCCAAAGTCTCGACATGCAGGCTTTTGTAGAAGTCCGTGAAAAGGACGATTTCCGCAAGCTTTCGGTCGTCACAAGCGCGCTCGGGGCAGATGCCGCAAAAACGATTGTCGCAGGCGTGAACTCCCGCGACCTCGCGACGTTCCACACCGATCCGTTGGTGCCTGCGAGCGTCCGCAGTAAACTCCCGGCAAAGGCGGTTTTCGAATCGGGTATCCACACGCCGGCCGACGCCGACTATGCGCGTAGCCTTGGCTTTACGGGAATTCTCGTGGGGGAGGCGGTTGCCAAGAATCCGCCGCTCGCAAAAGAAGTTGTGGCCGCGTTCGAAAGCGGGCGCGAAAATGCTCGTGGCAAGTTCTGGAAAAAATTCGCGGAACGACGCGCTACCCGCCGCCCCCTCGTTAAAATCTGCGGCATCACCCGCGAAGAAGACGGCTTGCTTGCCGCCGAACTCGGAGCCGACATGCTCGGGTTTGTTTTCAGCACCACAAAGCGCCTGACCACCGAAGAATTCGTGCGCAGTTTTAAGGAGAGATTGCTTCGCTCCGCTCGCAATGACAAATCAGAAACCCCGATTCTTGTTGGAGTTATCACAGACCCAGAATCCCCCGAAGGCAAGACCGCCATTAAGCTTGCCCGCGAAGGTGTGCTTGATGCGGTGCAGTTCCACGGCATTACGCCTCCTGCCGACGCCGACTATGCGCATTACTGCGCTGCCCGCGTAGGCGAAACCTCTGACTTCGAACAAGTTTCGGCCCTCCGCTCCCACGGTGAACCCCGCATCTTGCTCGATGCGAAAGTCGAAGGCATTCCCGGCGGCACCGGAAAGACCATTCCCGAAAACCTGCTTCGCGAAAAAGCAGGAGACATCCCGCTCTGGCTTGCCGGCGGAATCACCCCCGAAAATGTCGGCACGATTTGCGAAAAGTTCCGCCCCGAACTTATCGATGTCTCCAGCGGTGTCGAAGACGCTCCCGGAATCAAGGACCCCGAGAAATTGCGGGCGCTGTTTGAAAAGTTGTCGGTCGAATAATTCCGTAATGCAAAGACCCTCCATTGGAGGGTCTTGTAAGTTTATTACTTCAATAATTCCTTTGCCAAGGGCGTCAGAAATTTTTCAGCATCATTGAGCGGGATACAAAAACCGTCAATGTCTTTTGAATCTTTTGACACGCAGACCTGTATTTTCTTGTTGTCGTCCTGCTTGAAGAAAACCCGGTTGTCTTTATCGTTCAGTGCCTTTGCAAAACCCTTGTTGGTGATTTTTGCCTTGACGACAAGGTCTGAATTTTCCAAGCATGTAGGACCTTCGTTATCGTCGGGGCATAAATTCATGCAATCAAATTCCGTTCCGTTGTTCTTGACAACGTAATGCTCTCCTTCATACCCGGAAGCACCCATGTTTGTGCCATTGAAACACGATGTAACACGGCTGTTCTGGAAATCCGCCCACCACTCGGCACGTGCCATAGTCCCGTCGCAATAACCGGATTGACCGCCTTGACAATCAGAGACGCATCGGACTGACATGGCGCCTTTCTTGGAATAATCGGCGTTGCCGAATTTTTTGGAGGATTGACTCCAGAACCAATAATGCGCTTTGCCTTTGTCCTTCTCGGTCCCGGTCCAGAAGTCGGCGCGGACTTCCTTTAATTCAAACTTGCCCTTGGCATTCTTGAATCCTCCGAGGAACTTGGGAATGTGCAGCGCGTCATAGCCTCGCCAGTATTCATGTTCGTTTTCGATGGTGGAACCATTGTCGACTAGCTCTTTCCATTCATCGAATGTTGGAATATGCCAGCCTTCAGGACATGCTTTCTGTGCGGATTCCCAAGTGTACAGGCGACCGAACTGCTCGCAGTTGCTCTCGTCGTTTTCGTAGCAGAAGCTTCCTGGCAATTTTATGTTCATGTTGGCCGTCATCCATGGCTGGAATCGAATCTCTATGGTGCCGTATGTTTTTCCATCCCTGGAATCAGTAAAAGGAACGCCTTCGCCAGTTTGGGCAAAAGCGCCTGCAATAAGTGAAAATACTAGGCAAGTAAGCGATTTTGCGTCCATATAAATCTCTTGTGTTTATCGCCGCGTTGTAGTCTTAGTATTCGATTTCCACACCGAGCATGTCAGAAAGGCATGGGTAGAATTCCTCGTCGTTGTCGACTTGATATTTATGAGGATAGCCGGGCGTTTTCTTCATGTATTTGCTCATGTCATCGGCATTGCACAGGGATTCGGGAATCTGCAGCATCTTGCTTACCTTCTTGAAACTAGATAGACAGGTCTTGCTTCCGGATGTGTAGGTGACCTCTCTCGTAGCGACATTTTCCTTGTCAATGCTCATGGATATCGTTGCCGTCACGGACTTGCCGTTCGCCTTGAACTTGACCGTGTTGCAATCGGATGATGATACGGAATACTCTTCTACATCGTTGTAATCGAGGAGGTCTTCAATATCATATTCAAGGTCTTCTGCCGGGCAATAGTTCTTCTCCATTTCCCAGGACATGGTAAGATTGCTTTTGGAAACATCCAGAACGTAGATTGTCGAGTTGCTTTCTTCGTCTTCTTTATTGTTGTCGCAGTCAATTTCGCCATCTTCGTAGCGGCAGCGTTCCGTAGTTGTTTTCCATGTCCCGAAAATGTTGCCTTTGTTGCCTCCGGCCATTACTTGGCTGCTTTCCGAGTCTTCGGCCTCTTCTCCGTTCCATTCGTAATGCTTGTCGGCTGTGTTGCCGTCCGCGAATACGACTAGCTTGTTTCCGACAAATTTGTAGTGGTACCAGGACGTGTCCACGTTCTCGTCCCAGCGTGTGTTGCTTTCGCTGACATAGCAACGGTCGTGAATGATGCCGAAGGTCTGCTTGTCTTCGTGAAGGATGTATTTGTTTCCGCTAGCTGCCGGAGAACTGCTGCTATCATCGCCACAGGCGACAAACATCATAATCCCTGCAAGGGTAAGCGTGTACTTGAGGGGCGTCTTCATATATTTTGCTCTTTCTTTTTATAGGGTGATTGTTCAAGTATTGAAAATAAACAAAAGTTTACCCGAGCGGGAGTTTTTTTTGCAAAAAAGCTCAAAAATGAGGATTATCACAGATTTTTTTACAAAAATATGACATTAACCTATTGACAGACAACGAATTAGTATATATATTGCATAACATAAAGATGAAACGGGCAATCCGCTCTGGCCGCTTGCGGCAGGGTTCTCACGAAAAGGGATTCAGGACTTGCCTTTTCATCAAGTGTTTAGTAGAAGGCTTCCTGGTGATGGAAGCCTTCATTTTTTTCTTTTTTCTCCGAGCCACCCCTTGCCACCAAAAAGAGACATTCCTAATTTTGGGTACATGAAGATGAATGCAGTAATCCGTTTCAACCGTTGGTGGTGGGGCTCTACGAAATAGAGTCCGGTTTGCTGATTTCATCAAGTGTTTGTAAAAGGCTTTCGGACTCACCGGAAGCCTCTTTTTTTGTCTTCCGGGTGGACCAGAAGCCATAACCATTAACCTCAAGGCGCAAAAGGCGCGACAAAATAAAAATGACATCAACGGTTTCTAACAACGGTTTCTTTGACAAGTTCGGCGGCAAGTACGTTGCCGAAATCATCCGCCGCCCGCTCGACGACCTCGAAGCGGCATTCAACAAGTACATCCACGATCCGGAATTTCTCGAAGAACTGCGCATCATCCAGCGCGACTACATTGGGCGCGAGACCCCGCTGTATTACGCTCCGACGGCAACGGAACTGTTGGGTGGCGCTCAGATTTACATCAAGCTCGAAGGCCTTGCCAACACGGGTGCCCACAAGATCAACAACGCCATCGGTCAATGCCTGCTCGCTAAGAAGATGGGCAAGACCCGCATCATTGCGGAGACGGGTGCCGGCCAGCACGGGCTCGCTACCGCAGCCGCTTGCGCCAAACTTGGCCTCGAATGCGTGGTGTACATGGGCGAAGTCGATGTTCGCCGTCAGCAGCCGAACGTGGCGACCATGGAAATGTACGGCGCGAAGGTCGTGCCGGTTACGAGCGGCAGCCGCACTCTGAAGGATGCCGTGAACGAGGCGATGCGCGACTGGGCCACGAATTTCAAGAACACGCATTACGTGCTCGGTTCTGCCCTCGGTCCGGCTCCGTTCCCGGATATTGTCCGTACGTTCCAGTCCATCATCGGCGAAGAAGTCAAGCGCCAGGCAGCCGAGCGTAACATCGACATTGCGGCCGTTGTCGCTTGCGTGGGTGGCGGAAGCAACTCCATCGGCGTGTTCACGCCGTTCATCAACGATGCGAATGTGCGCCTGATTGGTGCGGAAGCCGGCGGCATTGGCCCGAACGTAGGCGAGAACGCCGCCCGCATGACGGGTAACGCGAGCCGCGAAGGCATCGTGCAGGGTTACAAGAGCCGCTTCCTCATTGACGAAGACGGTCAATCCATGCCGACGCGCTCCATTTCGGCAGGTCTTGACTACATGGGAATTGGGCCGCAGCTTGCCGCCCTCGGCGAATCCGGCCGCGTGGAATTCACGGCATTCCTCGACAAGGAAGCTCTCGATGCGGTCAAGTTCTTCGCTCGCAACGAAGGAATCCTCTTCGCCCTCGAAAGTGCGCACGCCGGCGCCGCGGCCATGAAAATCGCGAAGGAACTCCCGAAGGACAAGGCGCTCGTCATCAACATGAGTGGCCGCGGCGACAAGGACATCTTCATCACGAGTCCGGTGTTCCGCCCCGAAAAGTGGAAGGAATTCCTAAAGGCCGAACTCAAGCGCCTCGAAAACAACGAAGACATCCACGACGCCGAGATAATGAATAATTGATGATTGATAAATGATAATTGATAATTGATGATGAATAATTTCACTTTTCACTAGAACATTTCAATCAAAGAGTTATCACTATGAACTTAATGTCTCATCTCATTGCCGGGTTCCCGGACGCAGAAACTTCTATCGCCATCGCCGACGCCCTCGTGAAGGGTGGCGCGAACATCCTTGAAATCCAGCTCGCCTTCAGTGACCCGAGTGCCGACGGTCCGGCCATCCAGACGGCATCGACCATTGCTCTTGACAAGGGTTATTCCACCAAGCAGGGTCTTGAAATCGTGAAGAAGATTCACGAACGCCACCCCGAAACGCCGATTTACATCATGACTTATGGTTCGCTCGCTTTTACGCCGGGTATAGACAACTTTGTACGTATGTGCAAGGACTCAGGTGTTTCCGCATGCATCATTCCGGACTTGCCGTTCGATTGCGACGAAGGCCTCACCGAAGCTTGCAAGAAGCACGGCCTCGAAAACATCCCGGTCGCGGCACCTTCCATGACCAAGGAACGCCTCGAAACGATGGCCTCCAAGGGCTTCAAGTACATCTACGCTGCACTCCGCGCGGGTACCACCGGCAGCGAAACCACCATTGACCAGGCGACGCTCGACTTTATCGACACCGTCGGTAAGGGGGGCGCGAAGGTGCTCGGCGGATTCGGCATCCGCAATGGAGAGCAATCCAAGGTGCTTAGCAAGCACGTGTATGCCGTGGTTGCAGGCTCCGTGTTCGTGAATATCGTGCTCGGTAACGAAGATTCTGCCGAAGGCCGCAAAAAAGCCATCGCCGAAATCGAAGCGAAGGCCCGCGAACTTGTCGGATAAAATCGGAATTCAAACGGTCTCGTTCGAATACTGAATTTGAATCTAAATACAAAACGGCCCCGGCGATTGTCGGGGTCGTTCTTGGTTTTTGGTGGGAGTTTACATGTTGCTGAAGATCTGGAATCCGCTGTAGGATTCTTGTCCGTGTTCGCTTTGGTCGAGGCCGCGGAGTTCTTGCCTTTCCGTGACGCGCAGGCCCATTGTCTTCTTGATGACGAAGAAAATCAGGCTAGCGCCGGCGAAGCAGGGTAGGGCGTAGGCGGCAACACCGATGAGCTGAGTGAGCACGCTGTAATTGCCCGTCATGTCAAAGATACCCACGGCAATCGTACCCCACACGCCGTTCACCAGGTGAACAGAGAGGGCGCCGACCGGGTCATCCAAGTGCAGGCGGTCGAACATGAATACTGCGCCGACTACGAGTACGCCAGCGAAGGCACCGATAATCCAGGAGGAGAGCGGAGTCACCACGTCTGCACCGGCAGTGATTGCCACGAGGCCGGCAAGGCATCCGTTCAGCGCCATGGTGGCGTCGGGCTTCTTCGAGACGATCCAGCTCGTGAGCGTCGCGGTAATGATACCCGCGACGGCGGCGAGGTTCGTGGTCACGAGAATCCAGCTAGTAGCCTTCGGGTCGCCACTGAGTGCGGAACCTGCGTTGAATCCCCACCAACCGAACCACAGCATGAATACACCGATGGTTGCAAGCGGAATGTTGTGTGCCGGGATGGCGTGTACCTTGCCGTTCACGTACTTGCCGATACGGGGCCCGAGAATCATTACGCCGGCAAGTGCTGCCCAGCCGCCCACGGAGTGCACGAGGGTAGAACCGGCGAGGTCGTGGAAACCAGCCTTGCCGATGGTCGAAAGCCAGCCGCCGCCCCATGTCCAGCTACCCACAATCGGGTAGACGAAAGCCACGTAGACAATGGTGAAGACCAGGAAGGAATTGAGTTTCACACGTTCGGCCACGGCGCCCGAGACAATCGTTGCTGCGGTCGCTGCAAACATTGCCTGGAAAAGCCAGTCTGCAAACAAAGTAAAGTGGCCGTTGTAGGCGGAGGTGAAACTGGCCGGATTCGCCCAGTCGCCAATGCCAAAGCCCGCGAAACCGAGAATCCCGTTGAAGGTTCCCGGATACATGAGGCCGAAGCCTAGCAGGGCGTACATCGTGATGCCTATGGCGGGGACCGCGATGTTCTTGAAGGCGACGTTGGCAGCGCACTTGGCGCGCACGAGGCCCGCTTCAACGCAGGCGAATCCAAGACCCATGATGAACACCAGCATGGCGCTGATCATGATCCAGATGTTTTCTGTCATAAAGATTGCGTCGCTGACAGGTACGACTTGTGTAACTTCGTTCATTCTTTAAATCCTTTTAATAAATCTTTTGTCTGTAGGCGCGGAGCGCCGTTCTTTCGTCTAACCGATTGCCTCCGGCCCTGTTTCTCCGGTGCGGATGCGGATGCACTGTTCGAGCGAGGTGACGAAGATCTTGCCGTCGCCGATTTCGCCGGAGCGCGCGCCCTTGATGATGGCATCGATGCAGGGCTGCACGAATTCATCGTTTACCGCAATCTTGAGGCAAATCTTCTTGAGCAAATTCACCTCGGTCACCACGCCGCGGAAGCGCTGGTTGTAGCCCTTCTGCTGGCCGCAGCCGAGCACGTTGGTAACTGACATCTTGAAAATGTTGTTTTCGTAAAGCGCTTGCTTCACGAGATTCAGTCGTTCGGGTTGGATGTAGGCCGTAACGAGTTTCATTGTTATTGTCCTTGTTTGATTCCAAGGAATTTTGGAATTCATCCCCTCTGTGCAAAGAGCGTGCCAATTTGGATTTTTATGGCAAATTTTTTGAAATTACGGCGTTTTTGCGCAAAAAGACGACCGGTTTCCTTGGATGGCCGAATGAAATTTTCTGAAATTTGTTTTACGGAATTTGAAATTATGGCTGAAATTGTAAAACCTTTCGACTGCAGACAAAAATGTATATTTGGTTTATGGCCTCACAGACGATCAAAATTCAGTATCTTGACGATTCCATTCCGAAACTCACTTACGTCGGCGGCAAGTCCGACTGGATTGACCTCGCGGCGGCGGAGACCGTGACGCTCAAGGCGGGGGAGTTCAGGCTCATTCACCTGGGGGTCGCGATGAAGTTGCCCGAGGGTTTCGAGGCGCATATCGCCCCGCGCAGTTCCACGTTCAAGAACTTCGGCATTCTGCAGGCGAATTCCGTGGGCGTGGTGGATTCAAGCTACTGCGGCGCGAACGACTGGTGGAAAATGCCGGTGTACGCCACTCGCGACGTGACCATCGAGAAGGGGAGCCGCATCGCGCAGTTCCGCATCATGGAGCAGCAGCCCACGCTTACCTTCGAGGAAGGCCCACTTGAAGGCGCCGACCGCGGCGGCTTCGGCAGCACGGGAATCTGTTAAAACTCAATCTTGTCTAGAACAATCTGTTCTGAATCTTGCTGCAAGAACATGACCATGTAGATGGGCAGATACGTCACCTTTCCCTTTCGGGAAACATTGCAGTTTGCAAAGACGAAGCCTTCTTGCATTTGGTATTCGGAATTCGCAAGACAGTTGTTCATGGCGGAATGGATGGTGTAATCCTTGCCGCTTTTCACTTCGATGGGCAATGCTCGGTTGTTGTATTCAATTACAAAATCCAGTTCGCCCAGGCGATTTGAATTGTAATAGTAAAGCCGGAACCCTTTTGAATAGAGTTCCTGAGCAATGGCGTTTTCGTAGATTCCGCCGGCATTCAGGTTCTGATTTTTTGTCAGCAGCATGGACTTCGTGTTCATCCCGTATTCCGAAGTGAGCATGCCGACATCCGCAAGGTAAAGCTTAAACAAACTGCTTTTCTCGTTCAGCTTTAATGGAATTCTCGGTTCGGTGCTGTTGAAAACAGAAAGTGCGACGCCAGCGTTTTTCAGCCAGAGGAATGTGCTTTGTACACGCTCAAAATGGAGCCCTTTTTTCAAGTCCGTCACGATGTACCGACGGTTCTGTTTCAGAAGTTCCGCAGGAATCAGTTCGTAAGCGTTTGTCAGCAACAAACGCTTGTCTTCCGTTTCGTATTGCGTAAAGTCGAGCTTGTACTGACTCAGAATGTCGCGATGGATCCGCATGACATCGTTCAGGTTGCTGTTGTCCGCAAAGTTGCTCACGGCCTCCGGCATGCCGCCCACGATAAGGTAGCGCGTGAACAGGTCCAGCATTTTCTGGTTTACCGCATCCATGACGGGCGTCCGGTTTTCGAAGGACGAGCGCAAACTAGAAATGATGTTGTCATCGATGTTCGTGATTTGCAGGAATTCTTCGAAATCCAGCGGGAACATTTCTACCGTGGTCATGTAGCCCACAGGCGCAGAATCGAGATTCGTCAGCTCCACTCCAAGGAGCGACCCGCTCAGGACATATCGGAAACTCCCTTCTTCTACAAGGAACTTGATTTTGGTAATCATTTCCTTGTATTTCTGGACTTCGTCGATGAAGATGATTGTCTTGCCCTTTTCCAGTTTCTGCGTGCTAAGAGCCGAAAAGCCCAGGACAAGATCATCGACAGTTTGCGTTGCGGCAAGAACATCTACCGCGGCAGGGGTTTCGATGAGGTTTATCTCAAAGAAATCCGCATGTTCTGCTGTCAGTACGTCCCGAATGGCGTGAGTTTTCCCCACCTGGCGGGCTCCTTTTACAAGCAAGGCCTTCTTTTGGCTGTTTTTGAGCCATTCTCGAATGTGTTTCTCGCTCTTGCGCTTCAAGTCCATCAAAAACCTCGTTTTTGGCCTTTTTTAGCCGTTCCGTCAAAAATACAATAAAAATATATAACTTTTGTCAAAAATACAATATATTTTTTGCTATTTTTGTCAAAAATTAAGGCTCTTGATGAATTCGGGGGCGAAATCGACGCCGTTTGACCATGTAATCGTGTGCGCTTGCAGCGTGAAATCTTTAAAGGTATTGATGTCTGCTAGTTGCTGCACGATGGGTCGGTGGTCCGACTTGATGACGCTTTCGAAATCAGTGACAAAACGGCATCCGTCGTTGAATTCGACGGATATCTTGTAATCGCCAATATATTTTGCGTCAATCACGTGAAGCATAGTCTAGACCAGTGGATCGATTTTCTTGTATTCTCCGGTGTTTGTCAAAGAATTCCAATTATCTAGCAAATCCTGCTTATGAAGAGTTGCCCATTCGACAACAAGACCTTTGACCCTTGCCGGAAGATTGCCTTCCAACATCTCAAATGTAGATAATTCGAAGACACCTTCCAAGTCATTATATATCGCATGGAAGTGTGGAGGCATATGATCGTTGAAGTACATTTGGATGACGATGCCCAAAAAACGGCATAATTCTGGCATTTTTTACTCCTTTCGCCTACAAGCATAAAAAGGCGAGGTTTGTGGTTTAGTGTCTGCGAACAAATATACTTTAATTGCCATGTCAGATTATGACAAAAATGGACTTTTTCGGGGTGCTTGGGCGCGGGGTGGTCAAGGAAACGGGTGCCCTTCCTGGACAAAAGACAATTCGGACACCCCAGAAGGAAGATCACCTATGTTATTATTAAGGGCCGATACCAAGTCTTCTATCTTTACTGATTCAACAGCCTTGAGCACCGTACCCAGAGAAAAATCCTTATTCAGCTTGAATTCCGGGACCTGGACATCGAGTTCGCCATCGTTGGTCGACACTTTCAAAACGCCCTCATCGGCCACATAGAACGGGAGATTGGCGATTTCGTCCACCTTGAATTCCAGGTCCACATTCTTGGTCACACCTTCGTCGGGCGTGTAACTGAGGCTCAAGTCCGGACTAGGTTCGTCGGCAGATTCGATCTCAGAAACAGAAAGGTTCATGAACTTGGCGCTGGCACCGGGAATATCGACGGAGACTTCAAGCTTGTCCACCTGCGGTGCAGAGATTTCGGCATCGTCTGCGCTATCGAGAAGAGAACCGCTCCCGTCCTTGTCCAGTTCGACAGAAACAGAAGCCTGGGCAGTAGCAGAAAGATTGGCAGCACCGTCCACAGACACCTTGCCCCAGGAACCGAGATCGACGCCGAGGTTTTCAAGCGACTTGGTCTCGGAAAGGTCGATGCCGACCGTAAGCTTGGAGCCTTCCGCAGAGAACGTGAGTCCCTTGTACTCTTCGCCCTGCTCGCTTTCCAGGAAATTCTTCACGTAGGTGTCCACCAGTTCCGAAAGGCTCAGTTTGCTAATAGGGTCAACACCTTCTGCAAGGTTGGCATTCGCCTGCTCGATGGCCGTGTGGGCCATATCCAATGATTGAGCAAGCACATCGTTTACTTTATCCGCAATAGTCGTTTTCAGGGTATCGACGCTTTCGCCAAACAGCGTGGTAAAGGAGCCGGCGTATTCGCCGAGGCCAAGCTTCGAAGCGTCGAAGCCATCGATGGAATCCACCGCGGCAGAGACCTGCTCCCCAATGTTACCGGAAATAGATTCAATCTGCTCCGCATAGTCATTCAAGTGCTCTGCGTCAAATCCAGAATCGGCATCCATCATCAGGCGCGGTTCGAGGGATTCGATCTTGTAATTGTTGCGGGTGAACTTTTTTGCCTTGGAAGCAGATTTCTTGGTGTTCTTGTTGTTGGACTTAACGTTCTTGGACATGATTTTGGCCTTTTTTAGTTAAAACTTTTCGTGTGGAATTCGTGAAAAATTCCGTTTAAGGTAAAACAACTACAGCGCACCTCGGGGTGCGTTGTTATCATTTTCAAAAATTTTGATTATTCTTCTAGCTTAGTACAGCGGACAGAGAATCCAAAAACTTTTTCATCTCCATCACTTGCTTGCGGAGCATGATCCGTTGTCGAAGATATATACCCATTACGCACATACAAATTTTCATCATACTCGTGTTCTTGTGGATAAAACCAATAAATAGTCTGTTTTAACCGTTCAACCCCCCCCTTTTTGGTTCTCTTGCCGGCGCCGGTCAGCGAGAAACCGCTGCTGTTCGTTCCACTGAAACCATATGTGGAGCGCATTCCCTTGACACCATCATCATTCCCTTCAGCATTTATGACAATGACATAGTCGTTAAAATTAAACAGCCTCCAGCCATCAGGGCAGATTCCTTGGTGATTTTCCTGAATAAGGTCGGCACAGCTTTCGGTATTGCAGCGGCTCGGCAACTGCATCATCTCGGCCCACTGGTAAAGGCCACCGAACTCGTCGCACTTGGTGGTATCATTATTGTAGCAGTAGCGTTCAATCTTGGAATCATTGTTCTGGTCGTTTTCGCCAGGCACCATTTCACCGATATTCAAGTTTTCAGCCATCACAGTCACCGAAGCAACCTCACGCACAGTATCTGTACCCGTTATTGTTATATAGTAATAACTACGGCCATTACGCGGATCCGTAAAAGTTTTGTATCTATCCTCACCTATACGCCAAGCACCAGCCAATGTTTGGGAGTGGTCAAACGGCACATACTCGCTGCTGCTCGACAGATCCTCGACCGGAGCCGAGGATGACGAGCGCACGCTGCTGCTCGATTTTGCAGAACTGCTGCTCGATTTCGCTGAACTACTCGAAGCAATGCTGCTACTTGATTTCACCGAGCTGCTACTCGACTTCGCACTTGAACTCGATTTTGCAGAGCTGCTCGACTTCGGTGCAACGCTGGAAGAAGACGACTTCGCATTGACACTCGAAGAGGACTTCGCGCTGGACGAAGAGTTTGACTTTACCGAGCTGCTGCTTGCATCGTCGCAGTCCTCGCAGACGCTCGACGAGGAATCTTCCCCGGGCCGCACGAAACTGCTCTCGTCGTCATCACAGGCGGCAAGCGCAAGCGTCAATGCAAGAGCAAACACAAGACGCACAGATCCTCGCCTGCACGAGGATGACTGCAGAAATGCGGTTACCACATGACCAAATGGTGCTTTTCTATCGATAGACATACTCTTCGTTCCTTCTATCCCAAAAAATAGTAAAAATTTTGAACAAATTCCTCCGTGTCTACGCATTCCGGGGGTTGCCGCGCCCGCACGAGGGGGTGACGGAAGACTCGCCTTGGACCCTATCGCTGTGCTCCAGGGTGACAGAAGGGCGAGGCTGCAGCCAGGGGGAGGCGTCCCCCTTTACTCCCTATAATTTTTACATGAATTTCTTTCGTCTTTCGTCTATCGTCTTTCGTCTAATGCTATATTTTCTACGCAAAAATTTTTAACAAGGATATTGTTATGGCAAAGATTGCTATTCTCGGTTACGGTAACCTGGGTCGCGGTGTAGAATGCGCCGTGAAGCAGGCTCCGGATATGGAACTGGTCGCCGTTTTCACGCGTCGTGACCCCGCTACGGTCAAGATCCAGACGGCGGGCGTTCCGGTGCTGAACGTCTCTGAAATGGAAGCCTGGAAAGGCAAGGTGGACCTGCTCATCATCTGTGGCGGCTCCGCTACGGACCTGCCGGTGCTCACCCCGAAGTACGCCGCTATGTTCAACGTGATCGACTCCTTCGACACGCACGCCAAGATTCCGCAGCACTTCGCTGCCGTCGACGCTGCCGCCAAGGCCGCCGGCAACATCGCGATGATTTCTGTGGGCTGGGACCCGGGCATGTTCAGCCTGAACCGCGTGTATGCCCAGTCCATCCTTCCGGAAGGCAAGGACTACACGTTCTGGGGCAAGGGCGTTTCCCAGGGCCACAGCGACGCTGTCCGCCGCATCAAGGGCGTGAAGAACGCGAAGCAGTACACCTGCCCGGTGGAAGCCGCTCTCGAAGCTGTGCGTAGCGGTTCCATGCCGGAACTCACCACCCGCCAGAAGCACACGCGCCTCGTTTACGTGGTGGCCGAAGAAGGTGCCGACAAGGCCTATATCGAAAACGCCATCAAGACGATGCCGAACTACTTCGACGAATACGACACCACGGTCAACTTCATCAGCGAAGAAGAATTCAACAAGAACCACAGCGGGCTCGCTCACGGCGGTTTTGTGATTCGTACCGGCAAAACCGGCATGAACTTGGAACACACCCACGTGATTGAATAC
Source organism: Fibrobacter sp. UBA7003 (assembly GCA_002449765.1). Lineage (GTDB taxonomy): Bacteria > Fibrobacterota > Fibrobacteria > Fibrobacterales > Fibrobacteraceae > Fibrobacter. The sequence continues at coordinate 234,814 of DJXN01000010.1, read as the reverse complement.
AGCCTGAAGCTCGATTCCAACCCGGAATTCACGACGAGCGTTCTCGTGGCTTACGCCCGTGCCGCTCTCCGCATGAAGGCTAACGGAGTGACCGGTTGCAAGACCGTTCTCGACGTTCCGCCTGCATACCTCAGCACGCTCAGCGACGAAGATTTGCGCGCACACTGCCTGTAATCGATTTAGATCCCCACCTTGGTGGCCATGCGCACTAAGCACTAAAGTGCTAAGTGCTGTCCGCCTGCCTGCGCGGGGATGACAACCGTGAAAATCGGTGATGACAATCGTAAAAAATTGCCTCGGACTTTGGTCCGGGGCTTTTTGTATAGGCGTGTCGCGCTTTGCTATTGCTAACCGCGGCTACTTGAGCGTTATCTTTCCGTCGTCGGCAATCTGGATGGGGGATTCGGGAATGTCCTGTTCGGTGAGTTCCTTCATGAGCTTGATGCAGGCGCCCTTGTCGTCGCGGTTGGGCTTGCGATCTCCGTTGTTGCCCTTCTGGATGAACGAGTAGATTTGTCCTTCCTTGAAGTCGCCGGTCTTCTTGTCGATGGTAATCTTCACGATGGGGGCGTATCCCGTGACGCCCTGGATGTTTACGCTGGTGGAGGTCGCGAAGTTCCCGAGGCTGTAGGCGATGAACTTGCCCTTGTAGAGGTCGATGGCGCGAGGCACGTGCGGGCCGTGGCCGAATACGATGTCTGCTCCGGCATCGATGGCGAGGCGCGCGAACTGGTAGGGGTTGCCGCGGTTGTCGCCCAGGAATGTTTCCGATTCGCGGGTAATATGCGTGTACTTGGAACCTTCGGCTCCGATATGCATCGTGGCGATGACGATGTCGGAGGAGTCGCGCAGGAGGGCGATGGTCTTCTTCGCCTTTTCTGTATCGAATACGGTGAGGGTGCCGCTGCTCACGGAGAACGAGGCGAAGCCGTAGCGCACGCCGTTCAGTTCAAGGATCTTGTATTCGCAGCTCTTCTCGAATCCTGCATAGGCGAGCTTCGCTTCGTCGAGGGCGCGCTGCGTGCAGATTCTGCCTTCGCTGCCGAAGTCGCCGGAATGGTTGTTCGAGACGCTGACGTAGTCGAATCCCGCGTCGAGCAGGTGGCGCGTGTAGTTCTCGGGGGAGCGGAAGCAGTAGCAGTTGCCGGACTTCTTGGTGGAGCGGCAGCAGGGCTTCGGGAGCCCGCCCTTGTTCATGAGCACGCCTTCGAGGTTTCCCGTGGTGAGGTCGGCATCCCTCAGGATGTCCTTCACTTCGGAGAACACGAGCTCGCCGTCCTGCTTGGGGAGTACGGTTTTTTCTTCGGGGAAGTTGAGGCCCATCATGATGTCGCCGACGCCGATGACGGTAAGCGTTTCGGGTTCGGCAAAAGCTGCCATTGCGCTCATCGCAAGGCAGATTCCGGTGGCTTTGAATAAATTCATCTTGATTCCGTTAGTCGTGGATGAAATTCTTGAGGCCTTCGATGAGGCGTGCGAAAGCGGCGTCCGTCTCCATCTCCTTCTTCACGCTCTTGATGGCGTGGACGACGGTGGAGTGGTCCTTGCCGCCGAAGCGCGAACCGATGCTCTGGAGGCTGATGGAGGAACATTCGCGCATGAGGTACATCGCGACCTGGCGCGCCTTCGAGATTTCCTTGGTGCCGCGCCCGGGCTCGGTGAGCTTGGATTCGGGCACCTCGTAATGCTGCGAGACGGCGTGGAGCACGGCGTCGAGGCTTACTCGGCGGCGGAGCGTGGGCGCGATTTCGGCGGCCACTTTCTGCGCAATGCTCATGTCGATATCGTGGTTCATGAGGCTCGACTGCAGCGTGAGCTTGATGATGGCGCTTTCGAGGCAGCGGACGTTGCTCGCAATCTTCTCGGCGAGGAAATGCAGCACGTCGTCGCTGATTTCGAGGTGGCGTTCTTCGGCCTTCTTGTGGAGGATGGCTTCGCGTGTTTCGACGTCGGGCGGCTGGATGTCCACGGTGAGGCCCCAGGCGAAGCGGCTGACGAGGCGGTCGGAGAGGTTCTTCACTTCGCCCGCCGGCGCGTCGGAGGTAAGTACGATCTGTTTGCCCGCCTGGTGCAGCGCGTTGAAAATCAGGAAGAACTCGTTCTGCGTCTCGTACTTGCCCGTCCAGTTCTGGATGTCGTCGATGAGGAGGATGTCGACCTCGTTGCGGTAGAAGTCGCTCATCTCGGTGACGCGGCCTTCGCGCAGGCACTTCATGTACTGCTGCGAGAAGTCCTCGCTGGTGAGGTAGCAGACGCGTTTGGTCGGGTCTTCTTCGAGGATGTAGTTGCCGATGGCCTGCAGGAGGTGCGTCTTGCCGAGTCCCGATGATCCGTAGATGAACAGCGGATTGTACTGCGTGCCGTCGGGGTTTTTCGCGACGGCGATGGCCGCGTTGAATGCGAGCTGCGCCTTGTCGCCGGGCACGAAGTTCTCGAAGCGGAAGCTCCCCGAAAGCGGGACGCTCGGCTTGAGGAAGTCCTTGAAACTGTTGTCACTAGGGGCTTGTGCGGGCTGCAGTGCGATTTCTTGCGGCTGGAACTCGAACTCCATGGGCGTGTCCAGGTGCGTCGCGTCCTTCCATCCGAGCTTGATGAGTTCTTTGTAGGCAGAGTAGACCTTGGTGTCCAGTCCGGGCGGCACGGAAATCACTGTGTGTCCGGCAGTCTGGTTCACCAGCTTTGTCTGTGCGAAATAAGTCTTGAAGACGGAATCGGAGAGCATTCCGCGCAAGTAGTTCAGGCATCTTTCCCAGTCGATCTGCATAAATATTCTATTCCTTGTCCGTGAGGGGCGGACATCATAAATCTATCAACAAGTAGGCCTATAAATCTAGTAAAAAAGAGTAAAATGTTGATAAGGTAGAGGAAAAGTCCTCAAAAAAACTATATTTGACCCCCGTCAGGGCCTATCATCCAGGTAGGTTCCTAGTCCGGCTTGATTTAGCTGATAAAGGATTACATAATGGCAAAGAAAGTTCAGGATGCCCTCAAGGACATCATTTCCCTCTGCAAGCGCCGCGGTTTCATTTTCCCCGGCTCCGAAATTTACGACGGCCTCGCCAACACTTGGGACTACGGTCCGTATGGCGTGGAACTGAAGCGCAACATCAAGAACCTCTGGTGGAAGAAGTTCGTCACGAGCCGCCAGGATGTGCTCGGTCTCGACAGTTCTATTCTCTTGAACCCCCGCGTTTGGAAGGCCTCCGGCCACGTGGGCAACTTCTCTGACCCGCTGGTGGACTGCCTCGCTTGCCACGAACGTTTCCGTGCTGACCAACTTTTGGAAGACAAGCTCGGCGAAGGCTGCTGCGCCGGCAAGAACTTTGACGAAGTCCACCAGATGATGATGGACAACAAGATTGAATGCCCGACCTGCGGCAAGACCGACTGGACCAAGCCCCGCGCATTCAACCTGATGTTCCAGACCGAAATCGGCGTGATCGAAGGTGAAGGCAACAAGGTTTACCTCCGTCCGGAAACCGCCCAGGGTATCTTCGTGGACTTCAAGAACATTGTCGATAATGTCCGCCCGCGCATCCCGTTCGGTGTGGGCCAGATCGGTAAGAGCTTCCGTAACGAAATCACTCCGGGTAACTTCATCTTCCGTACCCGCGAATTCGAACAGATGGAACTGGAATTCTTCTGCGAACCGGGCACCGAACTGGAATGGTACAACTTCTGGCGCAAGTACTGCTTCGACTGGCTCGTGAACGACCTGGGCGTGAACAAGGAAAAGCTCCGCCTCCGCGAACATGCCAAGGAAGAACTTTCTCACTATTCCAACGGCACCACCGACGTGGAATACGAATTCCCGTTCGGTTGGGGCGAACTTTGGGGTATCGCAAGCCGTACGAACTACGACTTGACGCAGCACCAGAACGAATCCAAGGTCAAGCAGGAATACATCGACCCGGTGCAGAACAAGCGTTATATTCCGTACGTGGTGGAACCGTCTCTCGGTGTGGAACGTTTGCTCCTCGTGCTTCTCTGCGACGCTTACGAAGTCGAAAAGCTCGAAAACGACGAACGTACCGTGCTCCACTTCGACCCGAAGATTGCTCCGGTGAAGGTCGCCGTGCTCCCGCTCGTGAAGAAGGGCCAGGTGAAGGCCAAGGCCGAAGAACTCTACCAGAAGCTCCTCAACCGTTGGAACGTGGAATACGACGAAACGCAGTCCATCGGTAAGCGTTACCGCCGTCAGGACGAACTCGGCACGCCGTTCTGCGTGACCGTCGACTTCGATACGGTGGGCGAGGGTGAATCCGACCCGGCAAAGCTCGGCTACGTGACCGTCCGCGAACGCGACTCCATGAAGCAGGAACTGGTAAAGATTGACGAACTCGAAGCTTACCTGTCCGCCAAGCTCGGTTGTTAATAGCGTTTGTCCGTAACGGATAAATGAAAAGAGCGCTCCCGGTTCGGGAGCGCTCTTTCGTATGTCGTTTTCTGCGGCTTCGCAGGATTAGATCTTCGCGGCCTTCTTGAGTGCTGCGGCCTTGTCCGTCTTTTCCCACGTGAAGCGCTTGCCGGTGCGGCCAAAATGGCCGAGCGCGGCGGTCTCCACGTAGCCGGGCTTCCTCAGGTCGAGCATCTTCTCGATGCCTGCCGGGGAAAGGTCGAAGTTCTTCGCGACGATTTCTTCGATCTTGCGATCGCCAATCTTACCGGTACCGAAGGTGTTCACGAGCACGGACACGGGCTTGCTGTAACCGATGGCGTAGGCGAGCTGGACTTCGCAACGGTAGGCGAGGCCTGCAGCCACAATGTTCTTCGCTACGTAGCGGGCAGCGTATGCTGCACTGCGGTCCACCTTGGAGGGGTCCTTGCCGCTGAATGCGCCACCGCCATGGCGGCCCATGCCGCCGTAGGTGTCCACGATAATCTTGCGTCCGGTGAGGCCGCAGTCGCCGTGCGGGCCGCCCACGACGAACTTGCCGGTCGGGTTCACGAGGTAGCGGGTCTTCTTGTCGAGGAGCTTGGCCGGGATGACCTTCTTGATGAGCTTCTCGATGATTTCCTTTTCGATCACGGCGTGCTTGAGTTCCTTGCCGTTCACGAATTCATCGTGCTGGGTAGAAATCACGACGGTGTCCACGCGTACGGGCTTGTCGTTCTCGTCGTATTCCACAGTCACCTGCGACTTGGCGTCCGGGCGCAGCCACTTGATCTTGCCCTGTTCGCGGAGTTCCTGGATCTTTTCCATGAGCTTGTGGGCGAGGCTGATCGGGAGGGGCATCAGTTCCGGCGTCTCGTTCACGGCGTAACCGAACATCATGCCCTGGTCACCGGCGCCCTGCTTGTCATCCTTCTTGCCGTCGGCGGCCTTGGCATCCACGCCCTGCGCGATGTCGGGGGACTGCTTGTCCATCGCGACGAGCACGGCGCAGCCCTTGTAGTCGAACTGCAGGTCGGGGTTCACGTAGCCGATATTCTTGATGGTGTTGCGGGCGACTTCCTGGAAATCGACGTTCGCCTTGGTGGTGATTTCGCCGGAAATCACGACGAGGCCCGTGTTCACGAGCGTTTCGCAGGCCACGCGGCTCTTCGGGTCCTGTGCGAGGCAGGCGTCGAGGATGGAATCGGAAATCTGGTCGGCAACCTTGTCCGGGTGTCCCTTGGACACGGATTCAGAGGTAAATAGATAGTGTGCCATTGCTGGGCTCCTTTGTTAACAGCACCGAAAAGAAAGTCGCATTTTTGAGCTTCCCCAAGCGCTGAAAAAACGTTTTTTGGTTTTCTATGCATAAATGTACAAAAACGCATAAGGTTTGACAACTCCGGACGGGCGGGTGAGGTTCGGTTCGGTCATTTTTCTCTTTTTTGCTATTTTCTGGGTATGAACATATCTGATTTTTCCGGCTGGCTGAACGACCTTCTTGAACCGCACGCGTTCAAGGACTACTGTGTGGATGGCCTCTGCGTGGAGGCGTCCGACAAGGTGACCAAAATCGTGACGGGAGTATCCTTCCGTGACAGGCTTATCGATGCGGCAATCGAGGAACATGCGGACTGCATTATTGTCCACCACCCGAACGGGTTCTGGCAGGGCGAGAACCGCGTGCTCGTGGGCAAGTTCGGCGAGCGCATGCGCCGCCTGATGCAGAACGGCATCTCGCTTTACGGCTACCACCTGCCGCTCGACGGCCACATGGAAATCGGGAACAACGTGCTTATAGCCCGTGCGCTCGGCCTCGAGAAGCTCGAAGGGTTTATGCGCGAGGGCGAACGTACCGTGGGCGTCGTGGGGGAGTTTGCCGAGCCTGTTTCCCGCGAGGGCTTTGTGGACCTTGCGTGCGGAGTGTTCGAGCACGGGGTTCAGCACAGCCTCCTTTACGGCAGCGAGATGGTCCGGAAGGTAGCCATCTGCAGCGGTTCGGGCGCTAGCGGCATCGAGGAGGCTATCTCGCTCGGCTGTGACGCCTTTGTCACGGGCGACATCAAGGAAGCCGTGCCCATCGCCGTCGAGGAACTCGGTTTCAACCTGATTTCGGCGGGCCACCACCGCACCGAGATTTTCGGCGTCCGGGCGCTGGCTGCGAAAATCGAAAACGAGCTCAAGATTCCCGCCATGTTTGTCGACATCGACAACGAAATCTAGCGGGTCCGCCCCCCAAAAAAAGAGGGAATGTGAATTCCGACCGGGCAGGTAGGGAATTTGACCTAAATCACATGTCTGGCAAGGGATTGGACCGTAAAAAGGCTTTTGCGCGTGATGATTCTCACACGCCTTCTTTTTGATGTTGTTATTTTTCTTAAAATTATTATATCTTTACAAATATTTGCTAAATTTGAGCAAAAATGGAGGTTTTTATGCCTTTTGTAAATAAATTTAAAATTTTAGTTTGTACGGCCTGCCTGATGCTTGTGGGGCAGGGGTTTGCTGTCGAAAAATGGACGGATGTGGCGGTTCAGCCAGGTCAGGATGGTGGCTATTACATCATCAACAATGAACAAGAATTGGCCTGGATTGCTTTAAATACAATGAACAAAGAGTCCACTTATAAAATTAAGCTGAATGCGGATTTGAATTTGAAGGGCAAGTTATGGCTCCCCATTGGTGCAGGGCATGGCGGAAATGGCTTTAAGGGTGAATTTCTTGGCCAGGGACATTCTATTAGCAACGTTTATATAAAGAGTGATGAACTGCTTAGTGCTTACAACGACAATTGTTTGGCTCAAAATCTTGGTTTCTTTGGAATAAATGGTGGTGGAACAATCAAAGATTTTAACTTGAAAAATGTCGATATATATGCAACGAATAGTCATATTAATGGTTGTGGCAATGAAATATCCGTTGGTGGCCTTGTCGGTTGGAAAACACCGGGAGGGAGTGTTATTGAAAAAGTCGTTGTTTCCGGAGAAATTTATACTAGCGGAAAAGGCCAGGGTGTGGGTGGATTGATTGGAAATGCCCATAGCAGCAGGATATCGAATAGCGTCAGCATGGTAAATATCACTGCCGATGGCGATAGTGCCTTTGTTGGTGGAATTGTTGGCCTCGTGAAAAACAATGAGGTTAAAATAGATTCTTGTGTCTATGCAGGCAATGTTTTGGAAAGCAATGGCAATGGCGGTGCCGTAGGTGCTGTTGCGGGACGAGTATACAAAAGTAATGCCAATGCGAATATGAATGAAGTCTATTATGATGTTGATCTTTTTGGTGAGGAGCCAGTAGGCGTTGTAGGTCCTAAGGGACAGGGCGGTAAAACCACTGGAGAGGCATCTCCCGTCCCCGACCTCAATAACGAAGAAGTTATCTGTATGTTGAACAAAGGAACGCTTGATGCAAATGGTGAATGTGATAAGCAGGAACCATGGTCGGTTGGCGGACAGAATATATCGTGGAATGGTTCTGATGGATTTAAGGTGACTTTTGACGCCGATGGTGGTACTTTCCCTGAAAATTCGAAGACTTACAAGATGTTGTCTAATGGCAATACTATAACTGCAGACGAAATTGCTTTGCCTACGAAGGATGGTGCTGCGTTTGCAGGCTGGTCTTTGTCAAAAGGGGCTTCGGAACCCGCTCCTGATCTTGGTGTTGCAACGAAACCGACACGTGTTTATGCAGTCTGGAATCCTATATATACAATTACGTTTGATGCTAATGGAGGAAGTTTCCCCGATGATGGTTCCCTGAAAAAAGAAAAAAAGGTTGCAAAGGGCGATGTGATTACGGTCGAGGGAATTGGAAATTTGCCGGAATCCTACTGCAAGGTTTCTTCCACCTTCGGTTGCGATGTTACGATGTTTTTTACTGGTTGGTCTTTCAAATCGAATCCCTCTACAGAAAGTGAAATTGTCGATTTGAATAATTTGGACGTTTTTGCTTCCAAAGACACAACGCTTTATGCTGTGTGGACCAGTGTGGAAACCTATACTGTAACCTTTAACGCTGGTGGGCATGGAAAAACCAAGGTAAATTTTGTTCGTGTTGGTGCGGGGGAGACCATTACAAAGACTGTAGATCCTTCGGCTGATATAGGCTATCAATTTGGTGGCTGGTTCACAGAAGATAGCATTTTATTTGAGTTTGAAACTACGCCTATTACGAAAAGCATTATTCTGTATGCTCATTGGACTCCTGTAGATTATACCATCACATATATGTTGGAAGATGGTACAAATGATTCAGAGAATCCTGAGACGTACAATATAGAAACCCCCACATTTGAGTTTGCAGCCCCGACGAGGGAAGGTTATACCTTTGAAAAATGGTACTATGATGAAAATTTCTCTAGCCCTGCAACACAGATTACGCAGGGAACTACCAGCGGTCCAAAAACTCTTTATGCGAAATGGATTCCTAATATCTATACCATAACGTATCGTGCAGGTTCTGTTGGACAGGGAACCGTTCTGCCGAGCAAAAAAGAACATGGCGAAGCAATCGATCTTAAACTTATTAATGCAGGCTTTAGTCGCAATGGTTATACCCAGACAGGTTGGACTACGACTGATGGTGGAGAAAAAGTTTATGAATCAGGAGAGTCATACACAGAAAACCATGATTTGGAACTTTTCCCGACGTGGAGTGACCCAATCGTTTACTCGATTACCTATGTGTGTGATGGATGCATTAATGATCCGGCAAATAAGTCTGAATATACTATTGAAACGTCAACCTTTAGCGTGAAATTTAAAAATCTTACGCCTCCTGATGGTTACAAGATGGTGGGGTGGTTCTCTGCTACGGACTATAAAACCAAAGTTGAACAAATCAAAAAAGGTTCCTTTGGTGATACGACATTGTATGCCAAGTTGAACAAGATATACAAGATCACTTATGTAGGAACGGATAAACCTCGTTGTGATACTTTGTATACTGTTGATGATGCTATTACATTAAGGAATCCTGCAGACAGTGCTGGTTACACCTTCGGCGGCTGGTTTACTAACGCAAACTTCGAAGGCGATGTCGTGACAGGTATTGTCAAGGGCTCTACGGGCGATACGACCTTCTACGCTAAATGGGAACCGGTTCCGTACACGATTACATACAATATAGATGGCGAACCTGTTGAATTGACTCCGAATACATATACTGCTGAAGCTGTTGTGGCCCTTCCTGAGCCGACCAAGGATGGCTATGAATTTGATGGCTGGTATGGCAACGCTGAATATACCGGAGAGAAGGTTATATCGATTGAAGCTGCTTCTACCGGCGATACGACCTTCTACGCAAAGTGGAACAAAGTCTATCCGTTCCTCGTGAACGACTTCGGCGCCATCAAGGTCTACGAAGACGAAAACGGGAAGCTGACGGCGGTGCTTGACGGTGCTTCCTCGGGCTCGGTTGACGCTATCACGGCCGAACAAAATGTTCGTGTAGATGCCATCAGCTTCAGCAGGACTTTCCCGGTGAACGAGACCGAATCGGATATGAAGTTCTCGACGATTGTCCTGCCCTTTACAGTTGACTGGAATATGATCTCTGGGGCTGTTTTCTATGAATTCGTGGATGTCAACCTCGAAAAGCACCAGGTGTCCTTCTGCCCGGCTGCTGACGAGAACCACACCCAGCTTATCGCGAATACGCCCTACATTGTCCGTGCGACCTCCCAAAACATCTCGTTCAACCTGAACGGCGAAAAGGTTCTGCTGAATACGACCGAGACGAACAATCCGGTAAGCGGGACCGCCACCAAGTGGATGTTCAAGGGGATGTACGAATACAAGAAGTGGAACGAGGGGGACGAGGAACTAGGCTCAGTTTATGGCTATACCGCCAATGCGATAAACAACCTTGCCGCGGGTCAGTTTGCAAAGAGTGCGGCGGGCGCATTTATCCGTCCTTTCCGCGCCTACTTGCTCAAGATGAACGCCCAGCAGGGTAACAGGCTTGCTTTCCCGCTGAAGAAATCCAGCACGTCACTCGACAGGGCTTCCATCGACGAGGATTCTGTCCCGGGCACTCTGGATGTCGTGATTGTCGAACGCGAGACGGGTGAAACGACTGCCATCGGCACCCTCGACACGAGAACCGGTGAAATCAAGTTTATCGACAGCTGGTTCGATATGAAGGGCCGCAAGCTCAACGCCAAGCCAACCACCAAGGGAATTTACTATTATAACGGTAAACGAGTAATCGTAAGGTAATGATGAATAAAAAAAGGAAATATGTTGCGCCTCGAATGAAGGTTGTCGCTGTTGCCCATCGGGCAAGGCTCCTGAGTGATAGCGATCCTGAAACGTTTGAAGTCATCATTGTTCCTAGACCTTAAAAAAGAGGAACTCATGAAAAAAGAATACATCGCTCCGGAAATGGAAACTGTTGATCTGAAAAACAAGGGCAATCTCATTCTTTGTGGTAGCCCTGATCCCGAAAATCCTGGTGAAATGGGCTTTGCCCCGTTCAAACAGGATCCGTTAGCTTAATTTAGTGGATACTCTCCACGAGCATTTCTTTGCCCTTCTTCGACTTGCACTCGGTGTAAGCGGGGAGGGCTTTTCTTGTTTTGAGGTGGGGTCTGTCGAAGAGTGGCCGCTCCTCTATCGCATGGCTACACAGCAGTCCCTGTTGGGAGTTGTGTATCGTGGTGTCTGCAAGTTGCCGAAGGACAGACAACCGCCGTTCGACGTCGTATTCCAGTGGGCGAGCGAGGCGGAGACCGTCAGGGGGCAGAACAAGCTCATCAATCGCGAGGCGGAAAGGCTCACCCGGCTGTTCGAGGCGGAGGGCCGCAAGTGCGCCATCCTCAAGGGGCCTGCGAACGCGCGTCTCTATCCTGACCCGTTCATGCGCCAGTGTGGCGATATCGACATCTGGGTCGAGGGGGGTCGCGAAAGCGTCGATGCCCTGCTCCGTCGCATGGGACTGTTGCCCGAATCGGGCGAGGACGACGATGTCGCCACGCGTGTCAATAATTTTGCATCGAGCCACCACCTGCACCTGCCGCGGACTGCGGACGGCATATCGGTCGAGGTCCACTACAGGCCTTCGTCGGGCAACCGGAATCCGTTCAGCACGGCGCGCCTCATGCGCTTTTTGGATGATGAGATTGCCCATCCGGAACCGGTTCCCGAGGGGTTCAACGTTCCGTCGATGAAGTTCGCGCTCGCGATGCAGCTTTCGCATATCCAGCGGCATTTTATCGCGGGCGGCATCGGGATGCGGCAGATCATGGACTACTATGTGTTGCTGTCGCAGGCGACCGAGGCGGACCGTGCTGAAATTTCCGTGAAACTCCGCAAGTTCGGGCTTTACCGGACGGCCGGTGCGTTGATGTGGCTTTTGGGGCAAGCGTTCGGGCTAGACCGCTCGAAGATGCTCTGCAGGCCAGATCCCTGGCGCGGAGCCTGGATGCTGGACGTTGTCATGAAGGGCGGCAACTTCGGGCGCTATGCGGGCAAGCGCAGCAGGGGTACCGTCATGCGCTGGCTCGTGAACCGCAAGAATTCGCTCCGGATGTTCCCCTTCGATGCGGCGGAGACCTTCTGGTCCGAGGTCGGCTACTGGAAGCTTTTCCTTCGTACGGTTCCGCTGCGTATAAAGTTGCGCAAGCTCTCGATTAAGGAGTTTTTCTGATGGTCTCGAAGTTCTTCCGCGTTGCGGGCCACTTGTTCCGTGTAGAGGCAGGGGAGTCCCTCTTTGCGCTGATGCAGAACTACTCCCCGTTCGAGGTGGCGGAGACCACGGCCGGCAGTCCGAATGACGGATGTTCTCTTATATTCACATTGTCGATGGCCTCTGGAATGTCTATTCCGGAGTATGCCGAGGATACGCGCCAGGAAGAGGAAGGCGATATCATCGTCTGCGGCCGGACGGCGGCGGGCGAGTCCGTGTTCGACTTCAGCCTGTTCGGGAAAAGGGCGGGCGTGCTTGTGTGCGCTCCCGGCTACGGGAAGGCGACGCTTTACTTGTGCGCTTGCGGTGACGAGCCGACGGTGCTGCACCTCTCGCGCTTTGCGTTGAACAATTCCCTGATGGTACTCTACGCGCTTGCCACGGCGAGCCTCGGGACGGCGCTTTTCCATTCTGCGGTCGTCACTTACGGCGGCCGTGGCTACATGTTCCTCGGCAAGAGCGGCACGGGAAAGAGTACGCACGCGCGCCTCTGGCTCAAGCATAACGAGGGTTCCGTCCTGTTGAACGACGACAATCCCGTGGTGCGTATCCTTGAAACGCCGGACGGGGCCAGGAATGTCCGTGTCTACGGTTCGCCGTGGAGCGGGAAGACTCCCTGCTACAAGAACGAGGAAGCGGAATTGGGTGGCATCGTGCTTTTGGAACAGGCCCCCTTCAACAAGATCAGGCGGTTGCGCGGCGTCGAGGCGTACGCGGCGCTGGTGTCGAGCATTTCGGGGGCGCGCTGGGACCGTGGCGTCGCGGACGGCCTCCATGCGACGGAGAACGGGCTTGCGATGAATGTCCCGGTGTGGTTCCTGCAGTGCCTCCCCGACGAGGAGGCGGCGAAGGTTTGCGTGGAGGCGGTCGCCAAGTGAGCGAGAGCACCTGCATAGACGACGGCGTTATCCTTTCGGAGGCGGTCCGCCTCGTGAACGAGGGTGTCGAGGTCACTTTCCCCGTGAACGGCCGTAGCATGCGTCCCTTCATCGAGGGCGGCCGCGACAGCGTGGTGCTCGTGAAGCCCGGCGAGGTGAAGAGGCTCGACGTGGTGCTTGCCCGCACGGACACCGGACGCTTCGTGGTCCACAGGATTGTGTCTCGTGATGGCGGGCGCGTGACGCTCATGGGCGACGGCAACCTCTGCGGCCGCGAGACCTGTGGCATGGACGGCGTGCTTGCGAAGGTGACTCACGTGGTGCGCCCCGGCGGTAAACGGATTCCGATCGGAACAGCGTGGATGCGCGTGGCCGCCAAATTGTGGGTGACGCTTTTGCCGTTTCGCAGGATTTTGCTTAAATTGTATAGGGTTTGCCACCGGATTGGCAACTAGACGGAGTTTTCTATGCGTATTAAGAAAGGTTTCGTGCTGCGCGACGTGTGCGGCGAAAAGGTTATCATGGGCGAGGGGCTCGGCGCGCTTGACTTCGGCAAGCTCCTGTGCCTGAACGAGACGGCGGCCTGGCTCTGGGACAAGGCGTGCGAGGCGGGCGACTTTACGGTCGATGCCCTTGCGGATGCTCTGTGCGCCGAATACGACGTGGACGCGGAACGCGCCCATGCCGATGTGACGGCAATCGTCGGCGAATGGCAGAAGGTGAACGTGCTCGAATGAGATACCTCTCGTGGCTGTGGGATAGTACGGGCGGGTTCCGCCTGAACATTGCCTTCCGCATCGTTGCGGGCCTCGGCCGCGTATCGCTCGGGCTTCTGATGGTCTGGCTCAGCAAGCTCTTTGTTGACGAGACTATCCGCACGGGGAGCGATTCCGACATCGTCCGGATGGTCGTGTTCCTTGTCCTCACGGTTGTCGGCGGTATCGTGCTGCGGCTCGTGTTCTACTACATGACGACGGCGGCGGTGGTCCGCAAGTCGAATGCCCTTCGCCTGGAGGTGTTCGAGGGGCTTTTCTCGCGTAGCCTCTACGGCGGCGGCAGGCTCCATTCGGGCGACGTGGCCTCCAGGCTCTCGAAAGACATAGAATCCGTTTCGACGACGGCCATGGATACCTTGCCGCAGATGCTTGTGACGGGGCTCCAGCTGGTGGGGGCGTTCCTGCTGATGCGCTGGTTCGACGCCCGCCTCGCCTGGGCGCTGCTCCTGTTCACCCCCGTGGCGATCGTGCTCGGCAAGCTCGTCTCGCGCAAGTTGCGCAACATGACCCTCGAAATCCGCGACCGCGAGAGCCGTATCCAGATGCAGGTGCAGGAGGGCGTGGAATTCAATGCGGTGCTCCGGTCGCTCGAAAGCGAAGGCTGGGTGGCGGGTCGCCTCGGCAAGATGCAGGGCGAACTCGAATCGAAGGTGCTGAAGAGGACGCGGTTCACGACAATTTCGCGGTTCGCGCTGGGCTCCGCTTTCGGGCTCGGCTACCTTTTCGCCTTCGTGTGGGGCGCTCTCGGGCTTCGCGACGGAGCCGTCACGGTCGGCATGCTGACCTCCTTTCTGCAGCTGGTGGGGCAGATCCAGGGCCCGATTCTTTCGATTCTCAACATGGTACCCCAGGTGGTGCATTCCACGGCGAGCATCGACCGACTGCAGGAACTGCGTGGTGCTCCGGTGGTTCGCGGCGAGGGCGTGACGCTCGACGGTATCCCGGGAATCCGTGCGGAAGGCCTCCGTTTCGGCTACGGTCACGATGGTGCTGGTGTCCTTGACGGTTTCAGCCACGATTTTCGGCCGGGTTCCAAGACGGCCATCATGGGGACGACGGGAGCGGGCAAGACGACCTTTTTCCGGCTTCTCCTGGGGCTCGCTCATGCAGGGAACGGTCATCTCTCGCTCTATTCCGGCACGTCCGAGGTCGGAATTTCGGAAGAGACCCGTTCTAATTTCGTCTACGTGCCGCAGGGGAATACGCTCCTGAGCGGGACGGTGCGCTTCAACCTCCAGCTCGCGAACCCGGAGGCGGGGGAGGACGAAATGCGGAAGGCGCTGCACGACGCCTGTGCCGATTTTGTGCTCGACATGCCCCAGGGGCTCGACACGGAACTTGGCGAACGCGGGCTGGGCTTGAGCGAGGGCCAGGCTCAGAGGATAGCCGTCGCGCGCGGGCTCTTGCGGCCGGGGAACGTGTGGCTTTTCGACGAGGTGGGTTCCGCCCTCGACGAGGAGACCGAACGCGAACTCTTCCGCAGGCTCTTCGATGCCTATCCAGGAAAGACGATGCTTTTCGTGACTCATCGCGGGACTGTCGCCGGTCTTTGTGACGAAATTCTTACTTTTTAGGCCTTTCTGTTAAAAAATCATTACTAGATGCCCGATTTCGCCCTTTTGGGGTGATTGCGGCGGTCCTGGACTTTTCTTTTTAGGGCGTTTTTTCTATCTTCGTTCCCGTGAAATTCGTGAAGGCAAACATCCACTACCAGAATTCATCGAAGTCGCTGACTTTGCATCTGCCCGAATTCTTGTTCCGTGGTTACGGTTTTATCCGTGCCTTCGTCGTCGTCGGACTGGTGCTGCTGGTTGTCCAGCTCGGTGCGACCATCGGCTACGACCTGGTGATGAAGCATGTCATCAAGGGCCGCATGGACCTCAACAAGCAGATGGCCCAAATCGAGAACTCTATTGATTACCTGAACCAGACGTCTTCCGTGTTTTTCAAGGACGAGCAGAGGATTCATTCCAAGTTCGCGTTGACACCTCCGAACGAGGCCGAACGCGAGCTCGGCACCGGCGGCTATATCGGCCCCGATTCACTCCTTTTGCGCGGTTCTTCTCCTGTTTTTGAGAGGATGGCGCTGCTCCGCGAAAATGCTGAACGCCTCCAGAACAAGATTGAACTCAACAACAAGTCTTTCCTTGCACTTTCCGAATATGTGGGCCAGCAGCAGTCCCGCTGGCGCTACATTCCCTCTATTGCCCCGACGCGCGGTCACGTGGGTTCCGGTTTCGGCCCCCGCATCCATCCGGTGACGGGCGAGGTGGGCAAGATGCATCAGGGGGTAGACCTTTCCAACGACCGCTGGACCCCGATCTATGCGACGGCGGACGGCATCGTCGAGCTTGCGCAGTTCAGTTCCTCTTTCGGAAACTACGTGGCGATAAACCATGGCAACGGTCTCAAGACCCGCTATGGCCACATGCAGATGTTCATTGTCAAGCCCGGGCAGTTTATCCGGCGCTACCAGACAATTGGTTATATGGGTTCCACAGGGCGCTCCACGGGCCCTCACCTTCACTACGAGGTCTGGGTCGGGGATCATCCGGTGAATCCGGTTGCCTATATTCTTCCAGGCGACTATTCGGTCGACTGATACCTTTGCCTGTTCCAGTATAGGTGGCGTCCCTTCGGGGCGGCGGGCGGGGTAAACCCCTTCGGGGGATATCTTGAAATACATGCTTTTCGCGGCGGCGACTGCTGCGGCATGCCCGATGTTTGTCGAGTTCTTTCCGGACCCGACCGATGTTCCGGACAGCGAGGGTGAATTCGTAGAAATCCTGCTGGATTCCGCTTTTGCTGCCGATTCTCTATATATTTCGATGGACGGGACGCGGGGCGCATACGCCTACCCGGCGGGGACCAGGCTCGTCCTGGTCCACGACAGCGCGTCGTGTCCGGCACGGAGCGCTGTCGCATGCGCCCCCTTGCGGCCGTCGCTTCCCAATTCTCGCGGCTCGGTTTGGACTTTGCATGCCGGGGCCTGTTCCGATTCGGTGGAACTCGATATTCCCAAGCCGGGCAAGTCGATGCAGAGGCGCGGCTCGACGGACGACTGGGACTTTGCGGCCCCGACTTTTGGAATTGCGAACCCTGCCTTCGAGACGGGCGTAAAGGATTGCGGCGTGGCTTCGGTTTCGGTCTCTGCCGCTCCGGGAGGGGACGGCTTCTTCGTGTCGGGCAGGCTGACGGGGTGTGGGGAGACGGACGTCTCGCTCGAATGGACGGGGCTTTTCGGAAGGGGGAGTAGCCGAACGGAAATGCTTCCGTCGACTACAAGTTTCGAGAGCGAGGTGGCTGCGGACGGGGCGGCCTGGATTCGGGTGCGGCTTCCCGAAGACGATTACCCGGCGAACGATTCGTGGGATTCCCTCGCGTTTATTCCGGGGCAATCCCCCCTTGTGGTGTCCGAGGTGCATCACTGCCCCCAGGAACCGGAACCCGAATGGGTCGAAATCTACAACGTGTCGCAGCATCCGCTTCCGCTTTCGCGGTTCGGGTTCTGTGGCAGGGGTGGTGCGTTGGGCGGTATCGCCGATTCCATCGGCCCGGGCGGGCTTCTTCTCGTGACGAAGGATTCCTTGGAACTGAGGGCTTTTCTTGGCATTGCCGACGTGAAAATATCGCAGGTAAAGATGGGCGTCCTCAACAACGCGGGCGGTTCGCTGTCGCTTTGTTTTGATTCGAGCGCCATCGATAGCGTCTCGTGGGACAAGTCTACGGTCGAATGTCCTTCGGGATTCAGCCCGCTGACCTCCCGGGGCGACAATTCGCCGGGGTTTGTGGGGAAGGTGCGCGGAGGGAATGCCGGTGCGGTCGAGTTTACGGTTTCGGGTCGCATTTTCCGCATGGGGGGGCCGCCTCCGCGGGTGCGCGTGGTGAGCGAAATGGCCGTAGAACTGGGCTTGCTCGACTCGGCCGGTCGCAAGGTCTGGAGTGGGAATGCGGATTCGAATTCATCGGTATGGCGGGAGATTCCGCTGCAGAAGTTCGGGAACGTGGGTGTGAACTATGTCCGTGTGAAATCCGGAAATTACGAGAAGGTGGTGGGAATTGTCTTGCGTCCGTAGAATTGCGTTGGCATCGGTGCTCGTGCTTCTGGATTTGGCATGCGCGTTCGAATCGCCGGTTTCTTTTGCCGGTTTTGCTTCTGCAGTTCCCGGGGGGCCGGCGGGTTGGAACTCCAACCCTGCGGGGGCACACGGGGGTGCCCTCGCGGCCTCGACCTGGTGGCGAGGCTCCGGCCCCTCCGAGCGCGCCGCCTCCTTGTCCGCAAGCTGGAAAATGGGAGTTCTGGGCGGGGCCTTCGTCTACGATTACTACAGTCTCGATTCGACGTTCCGGCAATCCTACGCCATGCTTGAGGCTTCGCTTTCATTCTGGAAGCTGAAGGCGGGGGCTGCCTGGGGTCCCGTTGCCGAATGGGTCCCGGGCGATGCGGCGTGGCTCCGGTACCGCGTGAAGTTCGGCCTGCTCGGTCGGCTTGGGCGGTTCGCGCTGTCTTCTTGGTGGTGCGGCTTTGTCGACGAAAAGATTTCGCTTCCGTGGGTCGGAGTCTTTTGGGAGTCGACTGGGAATTTTTCCGCCTTTGCGGTGAGCGACTTTGAGTCCGTCTCCTTTGGGACTTCGGTGCGGATTGGCGTCTTTTCGATTGAGGCTTCTTATGCCTTTCCGGGTTTTGGGCTCGATTTCGGGATTTCCGTCGCATGGGGCGGGCTTCTGCTCGGTGCGGAGCACGGAATTCGCGATGAAATTGGCGACTGGAACGGTGTCTGGGCCGTCAAAAGAATCAACAAGTGATTTTGGCCGTGCTGACGGGTCCCAAATTTGTCTATCTTGTGTTGTATGAATGCATTGGTGACGAGTGAATTTGGCATGAACTGGATTATCGTGCTCCTCCTGGTGACGATCATCCTGCTTGTCGTCTGCGGTATTAGCGTTTTCCTCTTGAAGGACAGCATGCGCAGGCAGCACCTCTACGAGCGCTTTTCGGGCAACCTTAACGAATTCATCGTCGTATTTTCGCAAAAGATGGAGTTCCTCTACGGGCTTCCGATGTATATGTCGGACCCCCTTTTTAAGCGCCTGAGCTCGGGAAGCTCGTTCCAGGACCTTCAGGATCCGAAGGACTGGGCCAGGATGACCCTATTCTTCGACGATGTCGAGAAACACCAGAATGTGTCGTTCATTTTCTCCATCAACTTGCCCAAACTGGATTCGAACCAGGAAAGTAGCGGAATCCAGTGGTACGAGATGAGGGCCGTGGTAGAACATATTTCTGTCCAGGAGACGGACTACGTCTGCTTTATCAGGAACATCACGAAAGAGAACGAGAACAGGAAGGAACGCGAACGCTTGCAGTCCAGGCTCGACAACCTTCTGCAGAATACGGGCGACTTCCTCTGGAATTTCGAAGTCGAGGACCGCAAGTTCAGGCTCCTGACTCCGCTTCTCGACGAGGAACACCGCGTAATCCCTCAATCTACGGGCTACGTGAATGTCCACGAGATGATGCCCGAACCGGATTGGGAACTCTTGAACGCCATGCTGAACAGGAGGGTCAAGGATTTCCATACATTCGGTTCGAGGGGCGACCCGTTTGAATCGATCAAGCTGCGACTGTATGGCCCGGAGAAGACTCTCGTGTGGTACAGCTTCCGAGGAAGCCTCACGACGGACGAACGGAACAACCTTGTGTTCCAGGGATCGGCTCGGCGCATGGACATGATTCTCGAAAATGCGGTCCTCAATGCGGGGGATTACCGTGATTCGATGTTCTCTGCCATGTTCATGTTCCCGGATATCCGCGTTTTCTGGGTGGACCCGAACTATATCGTGCGCGGCTGTAACCAGGCCTTCGTGACCGATTTCCAGATAATGAGCCCGAACGATGCGATAGGCAAGTGCCTTGATGCCGTGGTTAACCAGCAGGCGCTCCCGATGATGATGCGTGCACTGACGGAAGTTTTCGATACGGGCAGGAGCGTCTCGTGGAAGGGCTTTTTTGGAAATATTGGCAAGGGCATCATGTATAACATGGTCCCCATCAAGGGGGCCAACGGTGAAACGGTCTTTGTCCTTGGTGTGTCCATCCTCTTTAACCAGTACGATTTCGAGGACCACCGTTAATTTTTTAAGTGAGGTATGATATGAAAAAGCTATTCGCAATGCTTGCATGTTCAATGTTCATGATGGCCGGCTGCAACGACCCCCAGGCCAAGCCTGCCGCAAAGGCGGAAGCCGCCCCGGCCCAGCCTGCTCCGGCCGAGAAGGAAGCCCCGGCCCCGGCGCCCGAGGCCCCGAAGGCCCAGATTACGAATATCGACTGGGCGAAGGCGCTCGAAATGCAAAAGGCGGGTGCGATGCTGATTGACGTGCGCACTCCGGGCGAGGTGGCGGAAGGGACCGCCGAAGGCTCCGTGAACATCCCGCTGCAGGAAGCCGAACAGAGGCTTGCCGAGTTCCCGAAGGACAAGGACCTGCTGATTTTCTGCCGTAGCGGCAAGCGCAGCATGGCTGTCTCGAACATCCTGATCCAGAATGGCTACGAGCGCGTGTTCAACGTGGTCGGCGGGTTCATGGCGTTTCCGAAAAACTAACGCGTAAAATTGAGTAACGTTACGAACTATATGCGGCTCGCCTTGGATGAGGCGTTCTTTGCCGTGGGGGTGAGCCGACCGAACCCTGCTGTCGGTGCTGTCGTCGTGAAGGACGGCATTGTCGTGGGGAAGGGGCGGACACAGCGCCCCGGCTCGGCCCATGCCGAGGTCATGGCGCTGCGTGACGCGGGCGAACTCGCCCGCGGGGCGGCCCTGTTCGTGACGCTCGAACCGTGCTGTCACCAGGGCCGCACGCCCCCCTGCACATCCGCCATTATCACGGCCGGCATTTCCGAGGTCTATTTCGCGCATGCGGACCCGAATCCCGTTGTCCGTGGCAAGAGCCGCGGCATTCTCGAAAATGCGGGAATAAAAGTCTACGAGGGCGAGGATGCCTGTGCGCGTGCGCATGTGGCCGAAAATTGGGACGACGAATCCTGTCCCGAGGGCTGCATGGTGATTTCCTCCGGGCAATCGCCGTCGCATGGAGTGGCGGACGAGTCCCTTTTGGAGGGCCGCGAAGTCTATCGCGATGTCGAACGCTATTTCGAAGGCTATGACCATTTTGTCCGTAACGCGACTCCCTTTGTCGAGGTGAAAATGGCCATATCGCAGGACGGATTCATGGGCGCCGTTGGCCGTGGCGGGGCTCATTTGCCGGTTTCCATCACGGGGGAGGCCGCCAACTGCTGGAACCATGAACTGCGCGCCATGAGCGATGCCGTTCTCGTGGGGTCGGGGACGCTCCTGTCGGACAACCCGGGACTTGATGTTCGGTTAGTCCATGGAAACAGCCCCGTTAAAATCGTCTGGGCGCCGCACCGCGAATTTACGGCTTGCGAGGTTGATTCCCTGAAGGCTTTTGGCGATTCCCGGACCCTGGTCTATTCCTGTGTGGAACAGCCTGCGCTCGAATCGAAAGCCGAGGTCGTTCGCCTGCTCGGCGAAGACTTTGCGTCTCGGTGGAAATTCATGGTCCAGAATCTGGGCAAACGCGGCATGCACAGGCTCATGGTCGAACCGGGTGCCAAGCTGGCCTCCATGATTTTCGAATGCGGGCTCTGGGACCGGCTCGACCTTTGGCGTTCCACCGACTGCAGTGTCGAAGAACGGCTTGAAGAATCCGGTCTAGAAGGCCTTTTGTGTCCTGATATGCCCGAAGAATTGGTCGCCCGCGAATCCTACATGGCGGGGCACGACGTTCTTACTGTATTTTATCGCCCAGGCGAAAATCCTTGACGTTTATGCCCAGGCGCGAAAGCCTGTTGTAGAGGGTCGTGCGCAATAGGCCAAGCTTTTCGGCGGCAAGGCTCACGGATCCCCCGTTTTCGCGGATTTTTGCAATCAGGAACCTGCGTTCTTCCTGGTGCTGCCAATCTTGAAAATCGTTGTAGCTTTCGAAGCTCGAAGCAGAAATGTTGCCCTGTGCTTGGCTCTGGAGACTGGCTGCGGGTTCTATCTGCAGGTCGTCTGCCGTGAGAGTCCCGGGCGCAGTAAAGCACAGCGCACGCTGGATGACGTTTTCGAGCTCGCGGATGTTGCCCGGCCAGCTGTGGTTGCGGAGCTTCTCGAGGGCATCTTCCGACAGCGTGTAGGGTTCGCCCGCGGGCGCGTATTGCCTTATGAAGTAGTTTGCGAGGTCCTCGATGTCTTCCTTGCGTTCGCGCAACGGTGAAAGCTGCACGGGAATCACGTTCAGGCGGTAGAAGAGGTCTTCGCGGAAGCGCTTTTCGCGAATTTCGTCGCGGAGGTCGCGGTTGGTGGCGGCGATGATGCGCACGTCGATATGGCGTGTCTTGTTCGCGCCGATGGGGCGGATTTCCTTGTTCTGGATGACGCGCAGGAGCTTTACTTGTGCATGCAGCGGCATGTCCCCGATTTCGTCGAGGAAAATGGCTCCGCCGTTAGCATCTTCGAAGAGCCCGATGCGTTCGTTCTGCGCTCCGGTAAAAGCACCGCGCGTGTGTCCGAAGAGCTCGCTTTCGAATAGGGTGTCCGGGATGGCGCTGCAGTTCACGACCACGAACTTGTCGTACATGCAGGCAATCGCGCGTGCGACGAGGTCCTTGCCGACTCCCGATTCTCCCTGGATAAGGACTGGTCCCGTATGCAGGATGGCGCGTTCCACCTTCTTGCGGAGATCCTGCATGGCCCTGCTCTTGCCCACGAGGTGGCTCATGCGTTCCTTGAAGATGAGCCGTGCCTTCTGGATTTCCTTGAGGCGGCTTATCTTGCTCATGAGGTGGAGACGTACGGCTTCTACCGAAAGGATGATGTCGTAGGAGTTCCCCGCAAAACTGTAGGCGTCCGGGCTGTGGGCGTAGGCGAGCACCATCGTTTCGGGATGCTCCCTGTGGATTCTCGGAAGTTCGCGTTCGTTGTCGGCCGCGAAGGAATCAAGGTCCCAGATGACGATGGGTGCCGTTGCTTCTGAGGCGTTTGCGGTGTCGTGCAGGGCTACCGAATAGTTTACCGAGGAAAGCACGTCCTGTATGAACGAGGACGTGTCCGTTTCCTTGGTGAACAGATCGATTGCGGACATCGCTTTTTTGTTCCGGGACTACTTGCCCAGTTCCTTAGAGCGTTCGGTACCGGCGACTACGGCCTTGATGAGGCTCGAGCGGAATGCACCCTCTTCGAGGGCGTCCACGCCTGCAATTGTCGTGCCGGCGGGCGAACAGACCATTGCGCAGAGGTCGCTCGGGCTCTTGCCCGACTGCTTCACGAGCTCGACGCTGCCTTCGATGGTCCCGAGGGCGAGCTTGAGGGCCACATCGCGGGTTAAACCGGCTTTTACGCCGCCGCGGGTAAGGCCTTCGATAAACTCGAACACATAGGCGGGGGCACTACCGGAAAGTCCGGTGACGGCGTCCATGAGGCTTTCGGCGACACGGCAGGTGACGCCGATGTTGCCGAAGATTTCTTCGGCAGCCTTCAGGGTAGCCTCGTTGACGCCGTCCGTCGCGAGCGCGACGGTGCCCTTGCCGACAGTGAGCGGCAGGTTCGGCATCACGCGGAGCACCTGGTTCTTTGCGCCGAGAACTTCGGTGAGGTTCTTGCGGGCGACTCCCGCCATGATGCTCACGAAGGTCTTTGTGCCCTTGATGGCCTTGACGGCGTTCTTCCATTCGGTGGCGACGAGCTTGAAAATCTGAGGCTTCACGCAGAGGAAGGTGATGTCGGCCTTCTTGACGCCTTCCGCGAAGTTCTTCACGCGGACGCAGCCGAGTGCGCTTACCGCAGCCGCGGCAGCATCGCTCGGGTCAAAGAAGAAGATGGACTTGGGGTCAACCTTTGCGTTCAGGAGCCCGCGCAGGATGGCTCCGCCCATGTTGCCCGTGCCCGCGAAGAAAATTTTCTGATTCATATCAATAATCCTTTAATAAATATCAATCATCAATTATCAATTAATTATCATCCATTCATGGAAGTGAGGAAGTCGCGGTTCGTCTCGAACAGCTTGAGCTTGTCACGCATGAATTCCATGATTTCGACGGTGGTCATATCCTGCAGGTAGCGGCGCAGCACCCAGACGCGGCGCAGTTCCTCGTCGGAAAGCAGCAGTTCTTCCTTGCGGGTGCCGGACTTGAAGATATCGATGGCCGGCCAGATGCGCTTTTCGGCGATGCGGCGGTCGAGCACGAGTTCCATGTTGCCCGTACCCTTGAATTCTTCGAAAATCACTTCGTCCATGCGGCTGCCGGTCTCGATGAGTGCCGTACCGATGATGGTGAGGGAGCCGCCGTTCTCGATTTTGCGGGCTGCACCGAAGAAGCGCTTGGGGCGCTGCATGGCGTTCGCGTCCACACCGCCGGAGAGGATCTTGCCGGAATGCGGGATGACAACGTTGTTCGCACGGGCAAAACGCGTAATGGAGTCGAGCAAAATCACCACGTCGTTGCCGTGTTCCACGAGGCGTTTCGCCTTCTCGAGGACCATGTCGGCCACCTTGATGTGGCGCTCGGGCGGTTCGTCGAACGTGGAGGCGAGCACTTCGGCCTGGATGTTCTTGCCGGCCCTGGTGGCATCGTCCTTGAGGCGGTCGATGAGCTTCCTCATTTCGGTCACTTCTTCGGGGCGTTCGTCGATGAGGAGCACCATGAGCTTCACTTCGGGATGGTTCACGGTGAGCGCCTGCGTCACGTTCTGGAGGAGCACCGTCTTACCGGTACGTGGGGGCGCGAGGATAATGCTGCGCTGGCCTTTGCCGATGGGGGTGAAGAGGTTCATGATGCGTGTGCTGTATTCGTCCTTCTTCCATTCCAGATTGAGTTTTTCGATCGGGTGGATGGGGGTGAGGTATTCGAATGCCACACGGCGCTTCGTCTTTTCGGGAGCTTCGAAGTTCACCGTGTCGATGCGCATCAGGGCGAAATATTTCTCGCCTTCGCGCGGCTGGCGCACCTGGCCCGTGATGGTGTCGCCCATCTTGAGGTCGTAACGGCGGATGATGTTCCTGCTGATGTAGATGTCGTCGGGGCCGGCGAGGTAGTTGTGGTCGGGGTTGCGGAGGAACCCGTGGCCGCCTTCCGGAATAATCTCGAGCACGCCTTCGGTGTATATGGGAGTCTCTTCGCCACCGGTAGAAGAAAGGATGCTGTAGACGAGGGCCTGCTTGCGCATGCGCTTGTAGTCTTCGATGCCGAGTTCTTCGGCGCGCTGCTGCAGTTCGAACATCGGAAGCCCGCGGAGTTCGCGCCACTTTGCCTTTGCAGCCGCCACTACTTCGGGAGGCGGCGGGGGAAGCTGGATGCTCTCGTCGATAAAGTCGTCTTGCGGGAGGTTACGGTTGTGGCGGTTCTTGAACTTGTTGAACTTATTGAACTTGCCGTTGTTCCCGTTGTTATTGTTGAACTTTCCGTTGTTGTTACTGTTGTTGAACTTGCCGCCGTTCTGCCCGTTGTTTTGCGGGTTGTTCTGACCGTTTGCCTGTGCACCCTTGTTCGGGTCGGCTTCGGGCTTTGTTGTATCGGCAGGTGCTTCCGCTTTTTCTGCCTTCGGTTCCGAAGGTGCGGATTCGACAGCCGCGGGTGCCGGTTCGGGGGCCTGTTCGGAGGCCGGCTGTTTTGTCTTGGAAGATTCTTTGGGTTCCGGGGCTTCGGCTGTTTTTTTGGAGGGCCTGCCGCGACGCTTGGGCTGGGGTTCCGCACCTTCGGCGCTCGGAATCGGCTGCGCTAGGTCGCCGAGTTTCTCGTAGTCGATGGGGGAGTTTAAATCAATGGTGTCGGAAAGCAGTTGCGGTTCGTCTTGAACCTTCTTTTGTCTAGGCACTATTCGTTCCTTTGGCTTGTATGATGTTGGGTAGAATAAATTTTCCAGAAGATAGGGCCCCGCTCGGAGGTTCCCTCGGAATTCACGTATAAAATACAAAAAAAAATGATGTTTGTCATAAAAAATGCTTTTTTCGATGGAAAAAAGAAAAAAAGATGATTATCCGGCAAAAAAAAGGAATAAACGGGACTCAAAATTTTTCTGCAATAGCTATATTAACGCACGTGGAATCACTAGACCGCGTTTTTGTTGCGCTAGGAAGCAATTTAAGTCCCCGCTCCCGTAGGCTTGCCGAAGGACGGGACATGCTTTCGCGCATATCTTCGGGCGGGTGGCTTGAAAGCCCGATTTACGAGACTCCTCCGGTAGGTCCGGAAGGGCAAGGTCCCTATTTCAACCAGGTCGTGAGTTTCTGGTACGATGGGGATCCGAAACGCCTGCTCCATTACCTCAAGGGATCCGAGGTCGTACTTGGACGCAAGCCCCGCGGTCACTGGAATTCCCGTGAAATTGATCTCGACCTGCTCTATTTCGGCAACAAGGTCATGGCCGGCCGGCCGACGATTCCGCATGCCGAAATTCCCAACCGCCAGTTCGTGCTTGTCCCCCTGAATGACATCGCGCCGGACTGGGTGGACCCGTTGAACAATTGTACCGTGAAGGAAATGCTTGCAATCCTCGTCGAAAGCGAAGGCAAGATTCCGTTCCGTACTATTACAGCGGAGGAACCGTAATGCTGACCGAAAAAGGTGTTCACTTTCTCGCCATCGAAGGCGTTATCGGCGTGGGGAAGACCACGCTTGCGCGAATTATCGCCGAGCGCTGGAACGCCCTCTGTATCGAGGAAAATTACGAGGAAAACCCCTTCCTGGAAAAGTTCTACGAGAATCCGGAACCCTACGCCTTCCAGACGCAGCTGTTCTTCTTGCTCGAACGCCACAAGCAACTTCAGCATTCGGCGCTCCAGAGCGACCTTTTCCACGACCTGCTCGTAAGCGACTACACCTACGACAAGGATGCCATATTTGCGGCCCAGAACCTCTCCGACAGCGAATTCGCCATGTACGAGCAGGTATCGAAGGCTATCGAACACGAGATTCCCCGACCGGACATGGTCGTCTACCTGCAGGCGAGCATCCCCACGCTTTTGAACCGCATCAAGAGTAGGGGCCGCCCCATGGAAAGAGCCATCGAGGGAAACTACCTGAAGGACCTCCAGAGCCGCTACGACCACCATTTTTGGCACTACTCGCATGCGCCCGTCCTGATTATCAACACGGACCATATCGATTTCGTGCACAACGAAAACCACCTGCAACTGGTGCTCGACGCCATTGCTGCATGTCCCAAGCAAACGACTTATTTTGTTCCAGAAAGTAATTAAGAAGGTTATATGCAAATCATTGATTCAATCGAAACACTTCGCAACACCCTCAAGCCGTTCGCGGCATCCGGCAAGACCATCGGTCTTGTTCCGACGATGGGGGCTCTCCATGAAGGCCATGGGGCGCTTATCAAGGCGTCGGTAAAGGATTGCGATATAACGGTTGTCAGTGTTTTCTTGAATCCGATTCAGTTTGGCAAGAACGAGGATTTGGACAAGTATCCCAAGCGTCTCGAAGCGGATGCGAAATTGGCTGAATCACTGGGTGCCGACTTTGTTTTTGCTCCCAGCGTCTCTGAGATGTATCCGGCCGGCGATCCGCTGACGATGGTGCGCGACGAGACTCTCGAGAGCCTCTACTGCGGAGCCTACCGTCCGGGCCATTTCCGTGGCGTGCTGACGGTCGTCTCGAAGCTGTTCCTCATCACGAAGGCGAACCGCGCCTACTTTGGCGAAAAGGACTACCAGCAGGTGTTCCTCATCGAACGCATGGTGAAGGACTTGAACTTTGACATCGAAATCAAGCGCGTCCCCATTGTCCGTGAAAAGTCGGGCCTTGCGCTTTCGAGCCGCAACGAGTACCTTTCCGAAGAAGAACGCACCCAGGCGCTCGGAATCTCGAAGGGTCTCGCTGATGCGAAGGCCGCGTTTGTCGCGGGCGAGAAGGGTGTCGCTAAACTCCGCGATATCGTGGTGAAGTCGATTCTCTTGAACCGCGGCCAGGTCCAGTTCGTCGAGGTCGTGAACCAGAAAGACCTCCAGAAGTTCTCGGGTGTCCTCAAGGCGTCGGACAAGGCGGTCATTCTCGTTGCCGCGTTCTTCGGCAAGACGCGCCTCATCGACAACATCGAGCTCAACTAGCGTGTTCCATCGGATATGAAAAGAGCGCCGGCAATTTGCCGGCGCTTCTTGTATTCGGGGCCTTGAACCGATTATTTTTCGGTGGCCGTGAACACTCCGTCCCAGGTTTCGCCGGCAGCGACAGGCGGGTTGACCTTGTAGCTTTCGCAACGTTTGATGTAGATGTGCGAAGGTGTCGTCTTGCTGCCGGGGTCGCGGTCGGGATGGTGGGGCTCGTAGTCGAGGCACTGCGTGAACAGTTCGATGGCCTTGTCCCACTCCATGGCGAGGTAGGCTGCGCGGGCCTGTTCCCAGATTTCGACGAGCTTGAGGAGGTTCGCTTCGTTCTCGCATCCGGTGCGCTCGAGAAGTTCGAAGGTACGGACCGGCTGGCTCTTGCCCACCACGCGGATGGTGTCGAGAGAACGGTAGATGAAACGGCCTTCGTCGAGGTGCTTTTGGGTGTCCTCGCTAATTTGGATGTAGGCCCCGTATTGCTTCGCGGCACTTTCGAGACGAGCTGCGAGGTTCACGGCATCGCCCATCATGGTGTAGTTCTTGCGGGTTTCGGATCCCATGTTTCCGGTAACGATGTCGCCGGAGTTGATGCCGATTCTCATGTGCATGTCGTGGACCACCTTGGGCCATTTCTGGTTCTTGTGCTCATCGGTTTCCACGGCCCACTTCTTGCGGAGTTTCATGAGTTCGCTCTGCATGCCGACAGCCGTGTCGCAGGCGTTCTGCGCATGGTTGGGCAGGGGCATCGGCGCTCCGAAGAACGCGATGATGGCGTCGCCTTCGTATTTATCCAGCGTGCCCTTGTTGTGGAGCAACGTGTCGGTCATCTTGGTCAGGTATTCGTTCAGCAGGTCGACAAGCTTACTCGGGTCACCAATTTTTTCGGAGAAGGTGGAGAAACTTGCGATATCGGTAAAGTAGGCCGTGATATTGAGCTTTTCACCGCCGAGCTTGGGCATAACTTCGTTGTTCACCATCTCGTCAATCAGTTCGGGGGAGATATACTGCTTGAACGCGTCGTTCAGGAACTTCTTTTCTTTGTTTTCGAAATAGAACTGGACAACCTGTGCAGCGACGTTCGTGAGCAGCATGGCGAGGAGCTGCTTAGAGACGCCCAGGTAGATGCCGCCCTGGAAATAGCGGAACGCGATGAACGCGTAGGCTCCCATCATCAAAAGCGATATGCCGATGGAAATGTAGCTGCGGACGAACAGGCCGAGCAGCATGCACACGATGGCGAGCAGGATGACGATAATCTGCTGGTAGTGCTCCGCGAGGTTTACGATGTAGTTGTCGTTCAGGATGTTCTGGATAATGGTTGCGTGGATAAGCACGGCGGGGTTGTTTTCTTCGTGCGGACCTGGCACAAAGTCGAACAGTGCCGGGGCGGCGGACCCGAGGATAAAGACCTTGCCCATGTAGAGACCGGGGTCCTGGCGGTTGTTGGTGACATCGTAGTAGGCGACATGCTGGAACGGACGCATTTCGGGGTCGGTGTTGTAGCGGCCGATGTAGTTGACGAGGAATCGGCCGTAGTTGTCGATGGGGACGCGTTTGCGGTTGCCGAAGCGGAATTCTTCACCGGGCTTTAGGCTGTCGACCTTGTTGTTGGGTGTTCGGGCGATATCCTGGAGCACCTTGTCGCTCAGGATGTCGAGATTCGATTTCCATGTTTTGGCTTCTGCATCGTAGCGGAGGTCAACATCGATGGAAAGGTGGATAGTGCGGTTCTCGGGAATCTTTTCGAGAGAATCCTTGAAATAGCGAATCGTGTTCAGGATGTAGGGGGTGATAATGAATTCGTCGTCATTGTTGGAATCTTCCACGAGGAAGTGGTCGGGGGCGTCCTCCTCGGTATCGCGCTTCATCACGACGCCTTCGAAAATTTCTTTTTCTTCGTCGGCTCCGATTGCGTTCATTTCGTCCCCGTCAATCGTATCGGCGATTTTGAGAAGCGTGCTAGAGAGGTCTTCGTCAAGGGATTGGCCTTCGAAGAGCATGAACAGGGGTTTCCCGTTTTCGCTCTTGCGCACGGCGACCTTCGTCGTGATGTCGACGAGTTCGTTTGTCGCGCGTTTGATGGCATCCGGGCTCTTGAGGAAATTGCGCAGCTGGAGGAACATGGGGTAGCTGAACTGCGGGTAGGTGACGTGGAACTTGTCTGTGGAGTCCTTGTAGACGCCGAATGGCTTGCCGAGGTCGATGTATTTGCCCATCTTGATGACCACGTTCTCGGGCTTCTGGTGGAAAAGGTGCAGCGTCGTCATGAGCGACATCGTGGAATAGATGCGGCTGGGGACGTCGGGGTAGACGTAGGGGTTCGGGAATCGGTAGAGCATCGAAACGTGGCGCACGACGCCGTCATCGTCGGGGTAGGCGTTCACGGAACCCATCTGCGCGCCTGCGTGTGCGAGTTCGGGGTAGATGTTGTCGAGCAGGGTCTTCGTCTCGACATATTCTACGGAATCGACCTGCGATTCTGCGAACGTGGAACCGAACCCGAGTTCTTCGGCGCGTTCGTATTTCGCCAGTTTTTCCCACATGGTCTTGTGCTTGAACGAGGTCGTTTCGTCCATCATGAAGCAGACGATGGCATTCCCGCTCTCCTTGATGTTTTTCACCATGAGCGAGTCGAAGTTGTAGTGCGAGCGGATGCTCGTGAAAAGCGTATCCCAGGGCTTGGTGGAGTCCACCGTATTGAGGATGCTGATGGCCTGGTTCGCCTTTTTCTCGCCGAAGTCCGCGTCCTTGAACAGAATATCGAAGCCGATCGCCGATGCGCCGCCGTCACTCAGGTTCTTGATGACGTTTGCATGGATGGAACGGTCCCACTCGTTGTAGTTGCCGAGCTTGGTAAGGGAAGGCTCGTCTATATCCACGATCATGATGTTCGGGTCGAAGCTCTTGCTCACGGCGACCTTGCCGTCCTTTTCAAGCTTTTCGAATGTCTTGCCGGTCTTCATCTTGAAGAACTGGTCGTAGAAGAAATTCTCGAGGTCTTCGGCGGTAGAGCGCATCACCTCGACATACGGATCCTGCGCGTTACCAAGGAAAAGAATGAGGAAAATGATGACTGCAGTAATAACGGAACCGACGCCGATTTTCTTCAGTTTTTTCAATAATTTCTTGTTCATGCTGTCAATAATAATAAAAGAATATAAACTATATTTCGTAAGTAAACTCGAAGGAGCGTATTTTGGCTGAACGGAAAAAGACTTCTAGTAAAAAAACAAAAACAAAGTCGGCTGTGAAGGGAACCGAACCTGGGGATTTGCCATTCGGAGTTATTTTGTGCGGATGGATTCTGGTCGGTGTAGGCCTGGTGCTTTTGTTAGGTTGTGTGAGTTCTGTCTATAGCGGCACCGAAGGCAACTGGCTTGGCCCTTATTTCGGCAAGCTGATTCCCGAAACGTTCTGCTTTATCTTCGGCAAACTTCCTGTTGTTGCATTTACGTTTGCTCTTGTGCTTTGGGGCCTTTGCCTTGCGCTCCGTCCGGTACGGATGCGGGGGATAGGGCTTGCTGTCGGCATGAGCCTTCTTACGATTGATCTTGCTTGTCTCCTTGCGCTCAAGAATTATGGAGAATCGCAGCTGGGCCGCGACGTGTTGATGATGAACGGCGGCATCGTGGGCCAGTTTTTCTGCAAGAACATTGCGGAACCCGTTTTCGGCAATGTGTCTGCACTGGCTCCGTTCCTGTTGCTTCTTGCGGGGCTGGTTCTGATTCTTGTCATCTCGTTCGGGTTGCGACCGAGGCATTTTGCTTTTGTCGTAAGCGGATTCCGTTGGCTTGTAGGGCTCTTCATGAAGCGCGGAAAAGATGACGAAACCGCCGAGGAAGATGATACCGAAAGTGGCGTGGTGAGCGAGAATATCGGGCTTTCGAAGCGCAAGGGCATCACGTTCCTCGACGACGACACGATTTTCAAGGAACCGGACGGTTTCAAGCTCAAGCATAAAGGTAAGCTCAAACCCTTTAGTGCTCGCAAGAACTGGATGGAAACTCCAGTGTTGGCCCGCGGAAACGGCGAAGAACTGGACGAGTCGACTGTCGCTCCGACGATTGCGCCGACGATGCCCGCCGCTCCGGTGGCTGCGGACCAGGCGATTGAACCCGATTTTACGGGCGAAGATCCTGAAATCTTGCGCCTGGAACAGCAACTGCGTGACAACTACCGCAACATGAGTGCGCTCGAAATCAAGGAAATCAGGGACAAGATTGCCGAAATCCGCCGTGCCCGCGAAATGCTCAACTGGGAACGCGCCCACCAGAACAAGATTGTGGTGAAAGGTGCTGTTCGTGGGACTCAGCCCGATGCTTTGCCGGCCGAAACGCGCGATGATGCCACCGTGGTCGCAGAAAATGAATCTGAAAGGACCGTGGTCGCTGGACAGAAACAACCGGATGTGGCTCCGAGGATCGCCGCATTCCCCGGAACAGAAAAAGATGATGAGCCGACGCTGGCTGCGGGTGGCGACGTTTCTTCTGAAGAAGAGACCTTTATGCCCGAGATTGTCACGAGCGACGAGGCGGAACGCGACCCGACAATGGAACAGGATCCGACATACGAGGCTCCGAACCAGATTGGAACATCTTCTTCGGGCACCTCGTTTACGGGTGGTGCCGCTAACGGGATACCACAGCCCGACCCGACGGTGCATTACGACCCGTACCGCATTCCGACGGTGGATGAAATTCTGGACAAGCACGATCCGCAGCCTGCGGACTACACCGAAGAGGAACTCAATGCGATTGGCCGCATGCTCGAGGAAAAGCTCGAGAACTTCAAGGTGAAGGGGAAGGTGGTCGGTTGCGAGACTGGCCCCGTGATTACGCGCTTCGAGGTGGAACCGGGCCCGGGCGTGAAGGTAAGCCAGTTCAGCGCGCTGCAAGATGACCTCGCGATGGCCCTGAAGGCGGTCTCTATCCGCATCCTCGCGCCGATTCCTGGAAAGGGCGCCGTGGGCATTGAAATCCCGAACCGCAAGATGCAGACCATCTTCGGGCGCGACATCTTCGAGAGCGATGCGTTCAAGCCCTCGCCGGACAAGATTATCATGGCCCTCGGTAAGGATATTTCCGGCGAGCCGTTTGCGATGGATTTGGCGAAGGCCCCGCACCTGATGATTGCGGGCCAGACCGGTTCCGGTAAATCCGTGTGCATTAACGCCCTCATGGCGAGCATGCTTTTGAGCAAGACTCCCGACGAGTTGCGTATGATTCTCGTGGACCCGAAGGCGGTGGAACTCAAGATGTACGAGAACATTCCGCACCTGCTCGCTCCCGTGATTACCAAGCCCGAAGTCGCCATCCAGGCGCTCCAGTGGCTCTGTTACGAGATGGACCGCCGTACCGAAGTGCTTGCGAAGGCGAAGGTGCGTAACCTCAACGGCTTTAACGAGAAATTCGATGCAGGCCTGCTCCCCGAAGACGTGCCCGATACGGACCGCGGCCACCGCATGGCGTTTATCGTCGTGATTATCGACGAAATGGCAGACCTCATGATGGTCGCCGGGAAGGAAATCGAGAAGAACGTGAGCCGCCTTGCCGCAAAGGCGCGCGCCGTGGGTATCCACTTGGTGCTTGCAACCCAGCGCCCGTCGGTGAAGGTGATAACCGGTAACATCAAGGCGAACCTGCCGACGCGTATCAGTTTCAAGGTGGCCTCCCAGGTGGACGCGCGTACCGTGATGGACCACGCCGGTGCCGAGAAGTTGCTTGGCCGCGGTGACATGCTGTTCAAGGCGGTGAATGCACCCGACCCGGTGCGCGTACACGGCGCATTCCTGAGTGACGAGGAAGCGGAAAAACTTGCCGACGCCTGTAGCAACCAGAACGTCTGTTACCCGCAGCTCGAGACCTTCGAGGTCGAGGAAGCGGGCGGGGAAGGCGATGACGACGATGGCAATGCCGCGATGAACGAGAAGAAGGACAAACTCCTGTTCGAGGTCGCCAAGTGGGCCATCGAATGCGGGAACGGTCTTTCTACCTCTGCCGTGCAGCGCCATTTTAGTGTGGGTTACAGCCGTGCGGGCAAGATTGTGGACCAGCTTTACGGTATGGGCCTGTGCGCCCGCAGTACAGGCAACTCCAAGCCCCGCGCGATGCTCATCGGCATGGACGAACTCATGCAACTCGAACGCTCCGGCGCTTTTAGATAATGTGAAGTGTGTAGTGTGAAGTGAGAAGTTTGAAATGACTATGAAAGAATTTGCTCCCGCTAAAATCAATCTTTTTCTCGATGTCATCCGCAAGCGTGAGGACGGCTATCACGACCTGGGAACGGTTTTCCAGACGGTAGATGTCGGCGATACGCTTGAATTCAGCGCCCGCGACGACGGAGAAATCCACCTGGAGTACAGCAACCCGCAGGAATACCCCGTGGAATCGGACCTCGTGTACAAGGCTGCGGTCGCATTGCGTTCGCATGTGGGCAACAACGACCTGGGTGCGGATATCTTTTTGGACAAGATAATGCCGCTCGGTGCAGGCCTTGGCGGTGGTTCCGCCGATGCAGCAGCGGCGCTCCGCGCGCTGAACCGCCTCTGGGAGTTGCGGTTGCCGCCTGCGGAACTGGAACGCATCGGGGCAAAGCTCGGGGCCGACGTTCCCTTCCTGGTCAGAGGCGGCACGGCTTTCGCCGAGGGCATCGGCGATCGTTTATCATTTATCTCCCCGCTCGACCTGCCTGCGGGCGAGGTCCTGCTCATCGCGACCCCGCACGACGCTGTCCCCACCAAGGATGCCTATGCGGGAGTACCCAAGTCCGGGCCTGACCGCTGGGAAGGCTACAAGCTCGCATGGGAAACTGCCTCCGATGCGGAACGTTCCTTTGGCGGGCCGCTGCTCGATTCGGGCGCATTCTTCAACGCTTTCGAGATTTCCGTTTTCCCGAAGCACCCGCTCGTTGCCGCGATGAAGGACAAGTTCTTGGACCTCGGGGCGAGGGTCGCCCTCATGAGCGGCTCCGGCGCATCTGTCTTCGGAATATTTGCCGACAGGCAGCAGGCTGAAGCCGCCGCCGAAACCCTCAGGGCATACTCCCGCTACATCGCCCTCACCAAATTTTGGCACGGTTAGCGTCAAAAATGCCCTTTTTAGGCATGAAAAGCGCATTTCCCCTTTGAAAAAGGGGATTCTTTTTTTATATTTGCGCCCACCATTGGGGTATCGTCAAGTGGTAAGACAACGGATTTTGATTCCGTTATTCGTTGGTTCGAATCCAGCTACCCCAATGAATCTTTTAACAATAAACCAAATTGGAGTCTACAATGGAACTCACAAAACTCGCAGCAACCTCGAGAGTGCTAGGCAAGAGCCGCGACTGCGCCCGTCTCCGCAAGGAAGGCAAGATCCCGGCCGTCTATTATGGTAAGGGTCAGGAGTCTGTGAATATCAGCGTCAGCGCTATCGATGTTCGCAAGGTTCTCGCCCCGGGCAAGCGTTACACCCTTCTCGACCTCGAGATCGACGGCAAGGCCGGCAATCCCGCTGTCATTTACAACTACCAGAAGGATGCCATCACGCAGGCGATCACCCACATCGACTTCATCAAGATCAGCGACGACTCCAAGGTCAAGGTCCGCGTGCCGGTGAAACTTTCCGGTCTTCCGGTCGGTGTCAAGACCCAGGGCGGCCTCTTCTCTCAGGAAACGCGCTACCTGTACCTCGCCGCCAAGCCGGCTTGCATCCCGACCGTCCTCGAAATGGATATTTCCGATTTCGAGACGAACGTGACGTTCTACGCCAAGTCCTTCAAGCTCCCGGAAGGTTGCGAGCTCGCCAGCCTCCCGCGCACGGTGATCTTCTCGATTACCTCGAAGTCCAAGAAGAAGGACGACGCTGCCGCTACGGAAGCTGCTCCGGCCGCTGCCGCTGCTGCTCCGGCTGCCGCCGAAGCCAAGTAATTTTGCCTGGTTTTGCAAAGGGGCCTGCCATTTGTGGCGGGCCCTTTTCGCATGCACGGAGGAAACTTTGAAAAATGTGTCAAAAAGTTCACATTGGGGCCCGCTGGGTATTGCTTTATTGCAAAAAAAAAATTATTTATGCGGTATGAACCGTCTTATCCATATTTTTCTCGTTTTGGCTTTCTTTACGGGAGCCTCTTTTGCTAAGCATGTTGCGGTTTTGGAGACAGTCTCCGATACCAAGGACCTCTTGTCTCCTTCGGAACGTATATATCTCACGAATACACTTCGTGAAGAGGCGGTCAAGGAACTCCCTGCCGAGTTGGAATACACCATCATGACCCGCGAGAACATCCAGGAAATGCTTCCGCCGGGCAAGGCCATTGAGGACTGCGAGGGCAGCTGCCTTGTGGAAACGGGTAAGAATATTTCCGCCGATTACATCTGCCAGGCGCGTGTCGGTAAGGTGGGCTCCAAGTTCTCCATCAGCACCGAAATCTATGAGACGTCCACAAACAAGCTGGTCGCCAGCTTCAACGGACTGGGTGCCGATGTCGAGGCCTTGATCGAAGTGATTATGGCGAAGGCTCCCGAGTTCTTCAGGAAGGTTCGCGGCGGTGCGAAGGGGATTATCCGCACTGGCTTTGACGGGGCCGGCAACCAGTCTTTCGCGATACACGTTTCGACTAATCCTCCCGGTGCAGCCTTGAGTATCGACGGGCGTCCTGTGCCGAAGTGCAATTCGACCCCGTGCCAGGCCCTTGTCGAGTCGGGAAGGCATCGTTTTCTGGCGGTCCTTGATCATTACGAGGATGCGGAAGGATCTTTCGATATAACCGGGAACGGCCAGCAAGTTTCTCTCGACCTCGTGCCACGCTTCGGAACGCTCGTTGTCGAACCGCAGCTCAATGGCGGTGGCACACTCGATGAACTGGAAATGACCCTCGACGGGAACAAGGTGAAGGCTGGAAAAATCGAACTTGATCCGGGCGTTCATTCCGTGGAACTTTCTCACCGCTGCTACAATCCCGCTTCTTTCAAGGTCGGAATCTACAAGGGCAA
This sequence comes from Fibrobacter sp. UBA7003, assembly GCA_002449765.1. Taxonomy (GTDB): domain Bacteria; phylum Fibrobacterota; class Fibrobacteria; order Fibrobacterales; family Fibrobacteraceae; genus Fibrobacter. The sequence continues at coordinate 198,004 of DJXN01000010.1, read as the reverse complement.
GGAAGAATCTTTCAGGGAAGCACTTGTGCCGATAGCGAGCGGTATCTCGCTTTCGGCCAGCAAGTCCTCGGGCGAACCCCTCAAGCTCCCGGTGTTCGTCAACGACAACTCGGTTGGCGAGACTCCGTACCTAGGAAGTGTCCCCCTGTGCTCGAAGATTGAGATAGGCGAGGGATCCTCCAGGACTGCCCTCAACCTTACGCTGCTTCCCGGGGAGACCGTCGACTACGAATACGTCGTGCAGGAATCCAGCGGCCGCGGTAGCGTTTCGGGCGGAGCGCCCCTGAGGAAACGTCGTGGCGTCGCCCAGGACAATACGGAAACGAAACCGGAACCCGGGACGAGCATTCCCTCGAACGTGAGTACGAGCTCCTCGTCGTGGACCCTCATGGATCATGCGACATGGCTCCTGCCTGTGTCGGCGGTTATTGCGGGTGTAGGCCTTGCACTGGGCATAGTTTTCGAACTTGATGCGGCAGAGCAATACAAGTATGCCAATTCGCAAAACTATAAAGAAAAAATGGATGCGGCGAAGTCTTCGCAGACCATTCGAAATGTCGGGTGGATAATGACAGGGGTCGGTGGGTTCGGCTTCGTTTTGGCTACAACTTTCATGATTATTGATTTCTGATGAAAAATTTGAGATTCTACATAGTGTTCTTGTTTGTATTGATTGCGCTTCTGTTGTGCGCCTGTACCGACTATGCCCAGAAAATCAAGGACGAATTCGATCCGGATGACGCTAGCATGGCTGCTAATGAGATTAAGGAAATTTCGTACGGATACATGACGGACGATCGTGATGGCCAGGAATATCGGACAGTTAAGATTGCAGGCCAGGAATGGATGGCGCAAAACCTGAATTACTATATCGTGGACACCTATTGCTATGATGACAATTATCAGAATTGTGATACGTATGGCCGTCTTTACAAATGGGATGCCGCTTTGTATGCCTGTCCTGCCGGTTGGCACTTGCCCACAAAAGAGGAAATAGATATACTGATAAAGAATGTGGGTGACAGGTCTACGGCTGCGACAGTGCTCAAGTATACCAAACTATGGGATGATAGGGGTAATGGTACGGATTCCTTTGGCTTTGGAGCATTACCTGGTGGCTTGTTGGGCTATGAAGGATATTTTGATGGAATCGGCCTTACTGCTGGGTTCTGGAGCTCGACCGAGGGGGATAACGATACCCTTGCCGACTACCTGATCATGCGCAGTGATTATGATGAGGTTCGTCTGAATCAAGGGAGCAAGAATTACGGTTATTCCATACGCTGCCTTTATGGAGAAAGCGACCTGTCTTCAAGCAGCTTGGGGCCCAAGTCTTCATCCAGTCAACACCTGTATGGGGAATTCTTTGACGATCGCGATAGCCGGACCTATAAGACTATAGAAATCGGCTCGCAGACATGGATGGCCGAAAATCTCAGATTTGAAATGGATGACGGTTATTGTTATGATGATGATATGAGCTACTGTGAGAAATACGGTCGCCTCTATGTTTGGACTGCAGCACAGGACGCTTGTCCGGATGGCTGGCACCTGCCTTCGCCAGAAGAGTTTGATACTCTGCTTGCGACGGTGGGGAATAATGCGGCCGAGAAACTGATGGCGACGAATAGCTGGATAGACAGTGAGGGAAAAAATTCCTTTGGCTTTTCTGCACTTCCCGGCGGATTTAGGGGGAATTCTGGAAACTACTCCGACGAAGGTTCAATGGCGTTTTTCTGGAGCAACGCCAAGGCTTCAAATGGTACTTCTGGATATAATCTGATAATAGACCGCTTTGGAGATGCTTCAATCCATGGCGAATATGATTCTGCCGATGGAAACAGTGTCCGTTGCATTATGAATGGCGAGGGCTTTAGCTCGTCCAGTAGTGCGGGATCCTCGTCATCGTCTATTGTTTTTTACCCGGATGACGACCTCTTTGACGATCGCGACGGACAAACATATAGAACAGTGACGATCGAATCGCAGACGTGGATGGCGCAGAATCTTAATTTTGTGACGGAAAACAGCCTCTGCTATAATGACGATGAGTCCAGTTGCGATACGTATGGCCGTCTTTACAAATGGCAGGATGCGCAGCTCGCTTGCCCTTATGGATGGCATTTGCCGTCGAAGGATGAATTCGAAACTTTAATTACGGTTGCCGGCGGCTATGAGATAGCGGGGAAGACGCTTAAATCTACTACTGGCTGGTGGGATACCGGGAAAGGAGAAGGCGGAACTGATGATTTTGGATTTACGGTGCTGCCGGCTGGATACATTAACACTAACGAAGCTTTCATCTCTAAGACCGCTGTGACCTTATTTTGGACATCCTCTGTAAATGTGGATCGAGTATATACACTGAGTTTTTCGTATTCCGATGATACCGCTTCTATGTTCCTCAATGACACGAAAGAATCAAAATCTATCCGTTGCATTAGAGACTGATTATGACGAAGTTGATTGACATCCTTGTCCTTTTCTCGTTGATGTGCTTCTGCGCCTGCACCGACTATGCTCAGCAAATCAAGGACGAATTTGAACCGGATGATGCAAGCGGTTCGTCGGCGACTACGGAAGATAATCCTCTGCCCTCGTACGGATATATGACGGACGAACGTGATGGCCGTTGGTATAGTACCGTTAATATAGCAGGTCAGGTATGGATGGCGGAAAATCTCAATTTTGATACAGGAAAGAGCTATTGCTACGATAACGATGACAGGAACTGCGATATAGCAGGAAGATTGTACGAATTTAAAGATGCCTTTGTGGCCGCCTGCCCCGATGGCTGGCATTTGCCTTCTGCTGAAGAGTTTGAAATATTGATTAAGAATACGGGTGGTGATGTTAATGCCGAATCTTTAAAATCGGCGAGTGACTGGGACGGAAATAATTCATCCGGTTTCAATGCTTATCCTGCAGGACAAAAACGATTTGCCGATAATTATACCGATATGGGTTCTTATGCTTATTTTTGGAGCGCGACACAAGATGGTGCCAATGCATATGCATTAATGATTTCCGGTTCGTTGTCCGTTGCATCTGTTGTCATTGAACCCATTAACATGGAACAGGCTTTTTCTGTCCGCTGTGTCAAGGATTAAAGTATTAGTACCATGAAAAAACCTCGCAATTTTGTTCTTTCTGCTTTCGTTCCCCTTGCCATGTCGGCCCTGCTTGTGGCATGCAACGATAACCCGCAGAGGCCGCACGGCAATTACGGCGGCCCCAATGGCCCCGACGAAAACGAGAATCATGGGAGCAATCCCCAGAACGGCGGCACGCCTTCCAGCAGTTCCGAGACCGTCGTAAATACGGCCGAGGCTGGCGGTATCACGTTCGACCTGGTCATCCGCGATTTCCAGGTGACGCATCCGGACTTCGAGAATTTCTCCAGCGAATATGCGAGCAGGGGAGACTATAATTATTGCGAACTCAAGGGTGCTACGTCAGGGCTTTGTGGCGAACTGATTCTCAATGCCGGTTTGCCGGGGTACGATGCTTCCTGGTATGCACTTGAAGCTTATCATATGACCTGTGGCAACGTTAACTCCAAGACGGGAGCCTGGATTGGCCAGGATGGACTGCCGAATGTGCCGAATGTATTCTTGCCGACTTACCTGCAAAGGACGACGGCGACAGATACGCTCAAGTATGGCGAATGTGCCGACAAAGAAGAGTCTGGACGCACTCGTCATGGCTATGTGAAGGTGGCTGACGCGGCGGTTCGTGGCTCCAAGTGTACCGATATCTTGTGGTCTAATCCCGTCTACTACACTCCCGGCATGGTGCAGCCCTACCTTGTGTTCACCCCGGATCCCGAGACGGGCGAAATCGACATGCTCGACGGCGTGAAAATCCAGAAGGCAAACGACCTCTGCGATAACCAGTTCTTCGACGAATGGTATGACGACAATAATTCCTTTGTCAAGCGCACCAATACGGCTCTCGTGATTCCGTCCGATGCGTCCAATGCCTATTCTATCGATTACAACTACAGCAACGGCGGCTATTTCCCTCTGGATGTTGTCGATCCGGTCTCTCTCAGTTTCAAGTCGGTGGCAACGAAGGAGAATGGCGGATGCACGACGGACCAGTGTGAACAGTGGGGGCCGCAGTCGCTTTCCATTACCTGCCCGCCGTACGATTACCAGTATGCGCCCGACCAGAAGGATGCGATGAACGCCAGTACCGATCAACTCTGTGCGGCATGGCTCCTGAATGGCGGTCCTAGGTCTCCGGATGCGGCTATGGCAGCGGCCGGGGCTGCTCCTTATAATGTTGGCTTGCATCACCTCCGTAATTTCGGATTTACGGAAATGGGCTACGTGAAGTTCAAGTACCGCTCGGCAAACCAGGTTCCCAGTCCCGAAGTTTTCGAAATTGCAGGCGATGACGACATCTGGGTTTTTGTGGACGGCGTGCTGGCCATCGACCTCGGCGGAACGCATTCCCCGACGCCCGGCAACATCGACATGTTTGTCCTTGCGCGGAACGGACACGGTTGCCATGCGGGTGAACCCTTGGCTGATTATTCGAACTGTGATGGTGTGACCGATGCGACCGGCTGGGCCGATGACACCTGGCACCATCTCCACTTCTTCCATGCCAAGCGCCAGACGGGCGAATCCAATTTCCTTATCCGGACGAACCTGGGCGAGGTCGCGTCTAGCCGCTACGCCCCGTAACGTTTTTCTCTAGGTTTAACCTTATCGGATCTGAATCATGTACATTATCGTCGGTCTCGGAAATCCTGGTACTCAGTACTCTAATACGCATCACAACGCGGGCTTTATGGCAATCGAAAAGCTTGCCGACCCGAACAAGGACTGGAAGAGCGAACACAAGGCGCTCACCATGAAGGTGACCATAGCGGGCGAGGAATGCCTGCTCGCAAAGCCGCAGACCTACATGAACCTCTCGGGCGAGGCTGTCCAGGCCCTGATGACCTGGTACAAGGTGAAGGTTGACCATCTGCTGGTCTTTAGTGACGACATTAATTTGGACGTAGGCCGCATCCGTTGCCGCAAGGACGGTAGTCACGGTGGTCAGAACGGGCTTAGGAACATCATCGAGCATGTGGGCGACAAGTTCCCGCGTATCCGCTTTGGGGTGGGCAAGTGCCCCTCGAAATTCGACCTCAGCAACTGGGTCTTGGCGAAGTTCTCGCCTGAGGACCGCCCGGTCTTTGAAGAGGCTATCGCGAAAGTTCCGGCTCTCGTGGAATGCTACTTCAAGTTCGGCATCGAAAAGTGCATGGAACGCTATAACGGCAAGTGATTTTTTACTATATTTACTACGCAAAAGAGGTATATTATGAAACTTTTGCCAGAAGCTTTGACGTTTGACGACGTCCTCCTTGTTCCCGCTGAATCTTCTGTCTTGCCGGCCCAGACCGACGTGAGCACACAGCTCGCTCCGAATATCAAGCTGAACATTCCTATCATCAGTGCCGCCATGGATACCGTGACGACGGCTCCCTTGGCTATTTCGCTCGCCCTGCAGGGTGGTCTTGGCATCATCCACAAGAACATGTCTATCGAAGAACAGGCCGAAGAAGTCCGCAAGGTCAAGCGGTGGCAGTCCGGTATCGTTGTGAACCCGGTGACGCTCGATGCCGACCAGCCGGTCTCCGCTGCTTTTGAACTCCGCGCCCGCAACAAGGTGAGCGGCTTCCCGATTCTTTCGAAGGGCAAGCTTGTGGGCATGCTCACGAGCCGCGACCTCCGTACCGTGAGCGACATGAACGTGAAGATCAGTTCCGTGATGACGAAGAACCCGGTGACGGCTAGCCCGAAGGTGAGCCTTGCGAAGGCGAAGGAAATCCTCGCCGAAAAGCGCATCGAGAAGCTTCCGCTGGTGGATGCCTCCGGTGCACTGAAGGGCCTCATCACGATGACTGACATCTTGAAGCGCGAAAACAACCCGAACGCTAGCCTCGACAAGAACGGCCAGTTGCTCGTGGGTGCCGCTGTCAGTACTTCTGCCAACACTCTTGAACGCGTCGCCGCCCTCGTGGACGCCGGCGTCGACCTGCTTATTATCGATACGGCTCACGGCCACCACATCGGTGTGCGCAACATGGTGAAGACCGTCCGCAAAAAATACCCGAAGCTCACGATTTGCGCAGGCAACGTCTGCACTCCGGAAGCGGTTGCGGAACTTGCCAAGTGCGGCGCGAACATCGTGAAGGTCGGTATCGGACCGGGTTCCATCTGCACCACGCGTATTGTTGCCGGTGTCGGTTACCCGCAGTTCTCTGCTGTCGTTGAATGCGGCAAGATGGCCCGCAAGGTCGGCGTGAAGATCATTGCCGACGGTGGTCTCAAGTTCTCGGGCGACATCGTGAAGGCTCTCGCTGCCGGTGGTCACGCCGTGATGGTGGGCTCGCTGTTTGCTGGTACCGAAGAAGCTCCGGGCGAAGTCATCCTCGCCGATGGTCGTAGCTACAAGAGCTACCGCGGCATGGGTTCCCTCGGTGCGATGAAGGCCGGTTCTGCCGACCGCTACTTCCAGGGTGGCGTGCAGGAACCGCGCAAGTTCGTTCCGGAAGGCATCGAAGGCCGCGTGCCCTACAAGGGCCCGCTCCGCGACACCGTTTACCAGCTGATTGGCGGTATCCATTCCGCGATGGGCTACGCAGGTGCTGCAAACCTCGACGAACTCTACAAGAAGGCGACGTTCGTGCGCATTACGGGCGCAGGCCTCCGCGAATCGCACCCGCACGATGTGACCATCACGAAGGAAGCCCCGAACTACCATACTGGCGACTAAGTTAGGACTGAGTTGTATACTCAGTTTATGGCTTTGTAAATAAACGACCCTGTTGTAGACAAACTACGACAGGGTTTTTTATATTTCGCATTTAGAAAGGTGATTTTTTATGAAAACAAAGTTGTTTGTGGTTTTCCTGTTGTTCTTGCTTTGTGTCGGTTGCTCGTCGGAACGCCAGTTCCTGGATGCTGGCTGGACCCAGAAACCCGCGAAGATGAAAATCCTAGTTACGAAACCCACTGTTTCGGATGAAGAAACTTTACCCGACGTGATGGACCCGATTTCGGACTGGTTCAGGGAGAAGGTCGATCATGCCATGCAGTTCAACTCGAACGTTCCGTGCGTGGTGGAAAAAATTTCCAAGAAGAAAATTTCGCATGAACCGCTGAACATGAGCGGTGTCGAAGTCCAGATTCCGAAGGTCGAAGCGATGTCGGACAGTTTCGATATCTACATGATACTGGACAACGTCCAGATGGTCTTTTCGGAGAGCTCGAGGACCGTTGGTGGCTCTCCCGTGGGAGCGGTCATGGTTGTTCCTGCGGGTGGCGCCGCAATGGCCTCCGTTGCCTCCGCGGGAATCACGATCAAGGGTGAATCTACCGAGATTGATGCCGACTATGTCGTTTACGACGTGAAAAGCGGCAAGCGGCTTGCGTACGGACACCTCGAGGAAAGTGTTTTCCACGAGGAAATTGCGATGGAGCAGGGCTGGTACGAAAACGTGCGTCAGCTGATGCTGAAAATCCTGGGCAAGACCCCTGTCACGCGTTTCTAGTTTTTATATTAGGAGTTATATGAATTCAATCAAACTTGTTCTTTTCTCGTTAATTGCAGGCATTATGCTTTCTGCCTGTGGCGCCCCCCGTTATTTCATAGATGAAGACTGGAGAGGTAAACCTCAACCCAAGAGTGTCAAGGTCGTCTTCACGATGCCCAAGGTGGTTGTGCCGGACGATTTGAGTGACGACTTGCCGGAGTATACGTCTAATTTTGCGAAGTGGTTTGGCCCGGAGTTGAAGCAAAATTTGATAACGAGGTCGCAAAACGGAACCCAGTATTCCATGAAACTGATCCAGCCTAACGAGGTAAGCTACAAGAGGCGTGAGTTGGCGGACAAGGATTTCATGGTTCCTTCTTTCGATCATATTCAGGCGGATGCCGACGTCTATCTCGTTGTGACAAATACCTGGATTGGTCGAGAACAAGAGGTCCGTTATGTCACTACTGCAAATGGAATGATGATGGCCACGACCTATTCCTATTTTACAATGAAATGCACTTATGCCTTCTACGATGCAAGAACGAAAAAGAATTTAGGCTATGGCTATGCACGGGGGAGGAACAGCTATATGTTCGCCGTTACACGGAGCGACTGGGAAACGTCACTCCGGTACATGGTTGAGGATTTCGCTAAGGAAGCCCCGCTGTTTGTCCAGTAGCGAGCAAACGGCGCTGGGGCGCTACATTTCCCAGCAGTCCTCGAATTCTTCCTTGAAAATGCCTTCTTCTTTTGCCTTTTGTACCTTGGCGTCAATATAGGCTTTATCTGGATTGCATTCTCTGTTGTCGTCCAGTGTTGTTCTATAGCAATATACCGGCTTCTGGCAAGGCTTGGTGGAACCGCTGTCGCCACAGGCGGTAAGGGCGAGAGCAGTCATGGCGAGTACGGGAATTAAAATTTTCTTCTTCATAGTCTTCCTCTTTAACTGATCACTAATTTATAATTTATTTGCAGAAAAAGTTCGATTAACCCGAAAAAAAAGCCGCTTTTGAAGTATTTTGGCAATGTTTAATGGGCTCGGCATGCGTTAAATTGCTATTTTTCTGCCAATGAGATTGCTGTTCTCGACATTTTTTGCGTTTGCGGCCCTGTTTTTTGCCTTGGTCGCCTGTTCCGACGAAGAGGAAGGGACAGAATTCCTTTTTGACCGCGAAATCATGGAAATGAGCGTCCTTCGTAGCTGTGCCGACGAAGGGGACTCTTCGGCCTGCTACCGTATCCGCTACCATTATCCTATCGAACGTGAACATTATTCGGGCCTTGTCGTCTGGCTCGATACGTTTGTCGTCGACGACACCTCGAAAGCGGTTTCCTCCAAACAGATCGACAAGGCGACGCAATTTATCGAATATCCCAAGGGAACGTCGAGTTACTACGACACGCTCGACTTGACCGACCTTGTGCAGGAATACATCGGGAAATACGACAGCCTGCAGGTGGCTCTTTTCTGCAAGTATTCCGATGATAAGGATCCTGGCTCTGTCCAGCGCGTTTTCCTTCATTTTGGCGATGACCTGCCGCCCTCTCGCGTGACGATATTTGATTCTGTCTGGACGAACGGGGCTCTTTTCGAATGGTTCCGTCCAACGGACCAGGTGGATTTCTACAAGCCGGCCGAGCTGTCCGGCGAAATTGTCGGCTACAATGTGGTTATCTATTCGGCCGACAAGAACGAGGACTTGCGTAACCTTAAGGTGATTCTCACCACGGCTGACGGAGTGGATTCTACGGGTTCCAAGTTCTATAGGCGCCATTCGCGAATCCGCGCGAATACGGATTCTGTCTGGTTCGATTCCGTGTCGCACACGGACAAGGACAAGAATTATCTGCGCCTCTCGATAATCGACGGCAAGGGCTTTGATGCCGATGTCGATTCTCTCAACCGTTTCCGCATGGTCATCAGGGGCCTGCAGTCCAAGTCCGAATACACGATTGGCCTGTCCGCCTGGGATGCCGCAGGCAATTCCTCCGGGACGGAAGGACTTTCTACGGTTGAAACTAACCAGCTCTTTATCACGACGGATTCTGTTGCTCCGGTGATGCCGACTCGCATCTTTATTCTTGAAGATTCCCTTTTCCCCGGAAAGGCGCGCCTCGACAGCAACAACCGGCTCCGCATATTCTGGAGCATGAGCGTCGATCCTTACGAGGTCAAGCACCCAATCAAGTCGGATTCCATCGTCCTCATTCCGGATACGTGTCTTTTTACGCTGTGCTATGATACGGTTCAGACTTATATCATCGAACGTTATAGCGCCCTGGACAAGAACTGGAAGATTTATGACGACACGACGCTTGCCGCAGGGCGGTTCTCCAAGCGCTATGCGCTAGATGGGGATACCATGGTGGCTTCCGCGACGGGAATTTTTGTGACTGATACCATCCGCTGGGTTTCCCCGGGGGATACGATTGTTTTCCGCATCCGTTCCAAGGACAAGTCCGGTTATTATTCCGCCGCGTTGGTCGATACCGTTTATGTCTCTCCGGGCGCGCTCGCGTCTGAACTGGAATGTCCGGAAGGGTTTGTTCCTGTTTCCGTTTCTGATTCGTCGAAGTTCTGCATGGAAAAGTTCGAACACCGGAACGATTCCGGCGAATTCGTTGTCAACGTGCGGCACTCCGAGGCGGTTGCCGCCTGCGAGGCTGTTTCGGCGAGCGGATTCAAGGTGAGTCTTTGCAACGAACGCGACTGGGAGCTTGTCTGCCTCTCGGGTGGTTCGCTTTCGTATGGTGTATTGAACGAACTTTCTGTCGATGCGAGTTCCTTCCTTTTCGGCTACTGCAATGTCGGGACGAACGATTCCATCTCCGCGGCAGACATTTCCAAGCGCAATCCGCGCTGCGTAAACCCCGACGGCATCCGCGACCTGCCCGGGCAATACCAGGAATGGGTCATCGGCAAGTCCGAAGATACATCGGCCGTGGTGAAGGGCTCTAGCTTCAAGATTTACAACGGACTCGACCGTGAGTCGCTCGCCTATTGCACCAACCGTTCTTTCCCGTACTTTACGCGCCCGGCCTATTCGACCGATACGATTTTCCTGTACCGAGAAGGGACCAAGGTTGATACCTTGTTCCAGGCCGATACGTCTCGGACGCCTTACGAGAAGAAACCCTATCTGACAATGAAGGACTTCAAGGATACTTTGCAGTTCTTCGATGTCCAGGATTCGAACGGCAATTCCATCGGTACCGACTATGCGCTCTATTCCGAATACAGGAAGGGCGGCGATGCCTGGCTCGACACGCTTGCGAACGGACTCAAATATGTTCCGTCAGAAATCAAGGTGGTGTTCTTGACGGGCGAGAAGGTTCCTTTCCGCCTGGCGGCGTCTTTCTACAAGTCCACGACGATTGGATTCCGCTGCTGCGCTTATCCAGAATAAATTTTTAATTCTTTAAAATGTCCGAAATAGAAAAGTTTTTGTCTGTCGCCGAATCGCTTGCGAAGCGCGCCGGTGAACTCTGTCTTGAAATCCAACAAAACCTGGGCGATGTGCATTACAAGTCCAAGAAGGACGTGGTGACGCGTGCCGATATCGCAAGCGAAAAGCTGATTGTCGAGGGAATTCGAAGTGTGTTCCCGACGCATTGCATCCGTACCGAAGAGGCTGGCGTTATCGAAGGCGAGGACCCGCGCTACCTGTGGATTATCGACCCGGTCGATGGCACGGTCAATTTCAGTCGCGGCATCCCGCTCTGGGGCATCTCCATCGCGCTCCATTTCGAGGGCAAGCCGCTCGTGGCGGCAATCAACCTCCCGAAACTCGGTGAACTCTATACTGCATCGAAGGGCGGGGGAGCCTTTATGAATGGACGCCCGATCCATGTGAGCCGCGAGGCGGATTCTGTCCATGCCATCGTAAGCAATGGCGATTTCAACGTGGGCGATGTCTCGAAGATTAACGAGCAGAATTCCCGCAACTTCGCACGCGAGGCGGAAGCCTTCGAACGTGTCAAGTGCCTTGGCTCTGCGGTTGTGGAGGGTTGCTTTACAGCCTGCGGTCGCATCGATTGCTTTGTGATGACCATGAGCTACCCGTGGGATATCGCAGCCATCGCGCTGATGGTCGAGGAAGCCGGCGGAATGTCGACCCGCATCGACGGGCAACCGCTCGAATTCGTGGATGCAGAACAGGCCGTCTTTACAAACGGCCTGCTCCACCAGAATCTGGTTGATATATTATAATAATTATTAGAATAGAATAGTTTTGTTTAGAGCGGGATGTTCCCGTGCTTCCTCCAGAGCCTTGCCTTCTTCTTGTTCTTGAGGTAGTCGAAGGCGGTGGCCAGGCGGTCGCGCACGTTCGCGGGCGAAATCACTTCGTCGATGTAGCCGTTCTTTGCGGCGATATACGGGTTGAGGTACTTCGCCTCGTATTCGGCAATGAGCTGCTTGCGCGTTTCCTGCGGGGTGGCGGAGGCGGCGATTTCCTTCCTATGAAGGATGTCGACGGCACCTTCAGCGCCCATCACGGCGAGCTGTGCAATCGGGAGTGCGAACACGTAGTCGGCACCCAGGTTCTTGCTGTTCATGGCGATATAGGCGCCACCGTATGCCTTGCGGAGGATAAGCGTCACCTTCGGCACGGTCGCTTCGGCGTAGGCGTACAGGAGCTTTGCGCCGTGACGGATGATGCCGTTGTGTTCCTGCTTGGTGCCCGGCATGTAGCCCGGAACGTCTTCCAGCGTGAGGATAGGAATGTTGAAGCAGTCGCAGAAGCGCACGAAACGGCTTGCCTTGTCGCTAGCATCCACGTCGAGCGAACCCGCGATGAAGTTCGGCTGGTTCGCGACGATGCCCACGACGTTACCGTCCATACGGGCGAAACCGATGACCACGTTGCGGGCGAAGTCCTTCTGGATTTCAAGGAAGCTTTCCTTGTCGGCGAAAGTCGCGATGACTTCGCGAACATCGTAGCCCTTCTTGAAGTTGTCGGGGACGATTTCCTCGATTTCCTTCGACTTGTCGACGGCCTTGGACTTCTCGGCGACGGGAGGCTTCTCGAGGTTCGACTGCGGCAGGTAGCTGAGCAGGTTGCGCACGGCTTCGAGGGTTTCCTTGTCGTCCTTACATACAAAGTGCGAAACACCGGACTTGGTGGAGTGCACGCCTGCACCGCCGAGGCCTTCGGGGGAGACCGTCTCTGCGGTCACAGCCTTCACGACGCCCGGGCCTGTGATGAACATCTGGCTCGTCTTTTCGGTCATGAAGATAAAGTCGGTAATGGCGGGGGAGTAGCAGGCGCCACCGGCACAGGGTCCGAGGATTACGGAAATCTGCGGGATGATGCCCGAGGCGAGCGTGTTGCGGGTAAAGATGCCGCTGTAGCCGTCGAGGGAATTCACGCCTTCTTCGATGCGGGCGCCACCGCCGTCGTTGATGCACACGAACGGGGACATGGATTCGAGAGCGAGGTCCATCGCCTGGCAAATCTTCTTCGCGTGGGCAGACCCGAGGGAGCCGCCGCTAACGGTAAAGTCCTGCGATGCCACGTAGACGGTCCTGCCGTTCACCTTGCCGTAGCCGGTCACGACGCCGTCGCCAAAAATGCGCTTGGATTCGGGCAAATCGAGGCTCGTAGAAACGCGGAGGGCGCCGATTTCGCGGAACGTGCCCTTGTCAAAGAGAATTTCGAGGCGTTCGCGGGCGGTAAGCTTGCCCTGCGAGTGCTGCTTTTCGACACGTGCGGCTCCGCCGCCCGCAATGGATTTTTCCTTGTATTCGTTGAGTTTCTCGAGATAAGACTTATCCCACATAATAGCTCCTGTAAAAAGGATTTTTACGTTTTTTTGTTTCGCGGGTAAATGTAGAAAAATGTCTCGCTTACAGGAATATTTTTTAAAAATACCCGATAAGAAGCAAAAAAAACGGCATTTTGCGTCATCTGGGGATGCTTTTTTTGTATCTTGATTGTAAAATTTTGTTTTTGTTTGCGTGCGTTATATATTAAACTTACAAAAATGTAGTTTTTTGTCTGCCTGTGCCGCTAAATTTTATGAAAAATCAAACTTTTTAAAACTGACAAAAAACTAACTTACAAAAATGTAAGTTTTTGGAGATTTTTGCCCGTTTTTCACTATTTGTCAAGCCCCTTTGCTATCTTTACAGACGTTAAAAACATTAACAATCAAAACTCTCAACGGAGATATATAAAATGGCAATCAAGAATGCTTACCTTCAGAAAGTCTATGACAAGGTCGTCGCCCGTGATCCGGACCAGGCCCTCTTCCATCAGGCTGTCCGTGAATTCCTCGAATCTCTCGACCCCGTCCTCGAACAGGACAAGTCCTGGGAAACCAACGGCGTGATCGACCGTCTCGTCGAACCGGAACGCGTGATTACCTTCCGCGTGCCTTGGCTCGATGACAAGGGTAACGTTCAGGTGAACCGTGGCTACCGCGTGCAGTTCAACTCCGCCATCGGCCCGTACAAGGGCGGTATCCGTCTCCGTAACGAAGTGACGCTTTCCATGCTGAAGTTCCTCGGCTTCGAACAGATCTTCAAGAATAGCCTCACCACGCTCCCCATGGGCGGC
>DJXN01000010.1:0-183805 GCA_002449765.1 Fibrobacter sp. UBA7003 | reverse complement strand
CGACTTCGACCCGAAGGGCAAGAGCGACAACGAAGTGATGCGTTTCTGCCAGTCCTTCATGACTGAACTCTGCAAGCACGTCGGTGCCGACACGGACGTTCCGGCTGGCGACCAGGGTACTGGCGCTCGCGAAATCGGTTACATGTTCGGTCAGTACAAGCGCATCCGCAACGAATTTGTGGGCGTTCTCACCGGTAAGGGCCTCTCCTACGGTGGCTCTCTCGCCCGTACCGAAGCTACTGGCTACGGCCTCTGCTACTTCACCCGCGAAATGCTCAAGGACCTCGCCAACGACTCCTTCGAAGGCAAGACCGTCGTGATTTCCGGTTCCGGTAACGTTGCCCAGTTCGCATGCCAGAAGGCTACTCAGCTCGGTGGTAAGGTCGTGACCATGTCCGACTCCAACGGCTACATCTACGACCCGAACGGCATCAACCTCGACATCGTTCTCGACCTCAAGAACGTGAAGCGCGCCCGCATTAGCGAATACGCCAAGCTCGTTCCGGGTTCTGAATACCACGAAGGTTCTAAGGGTGTTTGGACGGTCAAGTGCGACATCGCTCTTCCGTGCGCTACCCAGAACGAACTCGACCTTGAAGGTGCCAAGGCTCTTATCGCTAACGGCGTGAAGGCCGTTGCTGAAGGTGCAAACATGCCGTCTACTCCGGAAGCTATCGAAGCCTTCCAGAAGGCCGGCGTCCTCTTTGGACCTGCCAAGGCTGCTAACGCTGGTGGCGTGGCAACATCGGGTCTCGAAATGTCCCAGAACTCCGAACGTCTCTCCTGGACCTTCGAAGAAGTGGACAAGAAGCTCGAAGGCATCATGAAGAGCATCTACGCCGCTGCTTCCTCTGCCGCTGTCAAGTACGGCCAGAAGGGCAACCTCGTCATGGGTGCAAACATCGCCGGCTTCCTCAAGGTTGCCGATGCCATGAAGTGGCAGGGCGCTGTGTAAGCGAGATTAAGTCGGGCAAACAAAGTTTGCCCTCCCGTTCAAGCTTCGCCTGAACGAAAGACTTTCTCAAAAGCCTCTGGCAAAAAGCCGGGGGCTTTTTTTTTATTTGGGAGGGCAGCGCCCTCCCTTGTCTTATACTCCAAGTTGGAATACTTGAAATTGGAACGTGTTTTTGCTTACAAAAATATTTTGTTTCGACTCGGAATAATCCACATTGTACATTTTTGATTTAAATTTTTTATCATTGGTGCCGGAATGAAATTATTCGACGAAAACATCATATTGCGCTTCGCCCTTCTGTTCGCTTGCGTCCTTTTTGCGGCGTTTATTCCCGGCATCCTTGACTTTACCGACAATTACCTGATGCTTGTGCCCTATGTGCTTGCCATCGTGTTCCTTGCTTATGTGTCGGTTTTTTACCGGTTCCCTACGGCGCTGAACCGGAAAAAAATTCGCAACGACATTGAAATTCCGAGTTCTGTCGAAACGGAACCGGTCCGCGATTTCGAAAAGGACCTCCACGAGCATGACGAAATTTTCCAGATGATGATAGATGTCTCGCAGGACGGCTTTTGGACGTACAGCGTTGCGACGGGGAAGGTCTACTGGTCCAACCGGGTCGCAAAACTCCTGGGAGCGAAGGGAGGCCTCGATGATTCGTTCTATGCCCTGAAATCCTACATCATGGAGAAGGACTGGACCGAATTCAAATCGGTGCTTTCGAAGGCCTTGGCCGAAGGCGGCAATTTTTCGTGTACGCTGCGTCTCTCGTCGCGTCGAGCAAACGGATACGACCAGGTGGTTATCGCGGGCCGTACGCAGGTGGATACCGAAAACAGGCCCGTTCGTGTGATAGGGTTCATCAGCACGGCGATGGACAGCAAGGCGGTGGAGCGTCAGAACTATTTCTACGTATACCAGGATGCCCTGACGGGGGTCTACAACCGCAAGTTCTTCCTCGAGAAGCTCAAGACGGACATGGAAGCGGCTTCGCTCAGGCACGACAGCACGTTGGCGGTTGTCCTGCTCGATATCGACAGCTTCGGCTCCATCAATGCTTCCTATTCGATGAATTTCGGGGATAACGTCCTGCGGATTGTCTCTGAACGTATCAAGGCTTTCTGCAAGGAAGAAGACATTGTGGCGCGAATCGGCCCCGATGTCTTTGCGGTTATCCTGCACGATGTCGATCTCTCAGACAAGGAGACGGGGCTTCTCTCGACGGTCAAGCAGCTGCACAACAAGGTGAAGTCCCCGATCCAGCTCGACGGCCGCGACCTGTTTATCAGCATCTCGATGGCGGTGGTCGTGAATACGGATGCCGACTGCGTCGAGGATATCCTTGCGAGTGCGAATGCGGTCCTCCGCAACCTTAAGAAGAGCGTGAATCACGGCAGTATCCAGTTCGTGACGGGAGGCATCCGCGAGAAGGCGATGAAGCTCTACAGCCTCGAATACGAGATCCGCCGCGCCATCCAGTTCCAGGAATTCGTGCTGATGTACCAGCCGATCGTGGATATTGGCGCGGACAACGCGATTGTCGGCTTCGAAGCGCTGGTGCGCTGGAACAATTCGAAGCAGGGGATCGTTTCGCCGGCTGAATTCATCCCGCTGGCCGAAGAGACAGGCCTCATCGTTCCGATGGGGGCGCTTATTTTGCGCATGGCCTGCGAGCAGACTAAGAAATGGGTCGACATGGGATACGAGAATATCCGCGTGGCTGTGAACTTCTCGGCGCGCCAGTTCTCGATGGAAAGCATGGTCGACGATGTGAAGAAGATTCTCGCAGAGACGCACCTCAACCCGCGCAACCTGAAACTCGAGATTACCGAATACACGGCGACGTGCGAAGTGGAGAAGGCGGCCGACATCATGCGCTCGCTCTCGAACATGGGCCTCCAGATTTCTATCGATGACTTCGGCACGGGCTACAGCAGCCTCTCTTACCTGAAGCATTTGCCGGTGCATACGCTCAAGATGGACAAGTCGTTTATCGACCACGTGGCGGATGACGAGGAAGATGCCGCGTTTGCGAAGATGGTTATCGGTATCGCGAAGTCTTTGAACCTGAGCATTATTGCGGAGGGCGTGGAGACGGTGGAACAGCTCGAATTCCTGCGTAGGGAAGGCTGCCGCCAGATCCAGGGCTTCTACTTCAGCGAGCCTCTTTCGCCGGAAGATGCGCTCGACTATATGAAATTACATTATGCGGGGGATTCCGCCGTGGCTCCTGCGGCAGATGCTGCCGAGAGGGAGCTGGCGCAGGTCGTGCGCGCCTAGCGTGTTGCCCTAGATCCCGTAGCAGTTGCGCGTGTTTTCGCGACAGTGCCTGTAGAGTTCCTCTATGGGCACGTCTTTTATTTCGGCGAGTTTTTGCGCGATAAAGGGGATGAGGCCGGAATGGCACGGCTTTCCGCGGAAGGGGATGGGCGCCATGTAGGGGGAGTCCGTCTCCAGGAGCAGGCGGTCGAACGGTACGAGGCTTGCCGCGTCGCGGACGTTCTGGGCGTTCCTGAAGGTGACGATGCCGGTAAACCCGATGTAGATTTCCGCATCGAGGGCGAGGAGCGATTCTGCGAATTCGGGGGTGCCTGTAAAGCAATGGATATGCAGCTTGTGGCCGCGGAGGTCGGCGTTTGAGAGGACGGCAAGTGCATCGTCGTCCGCTTCGCGCAGGTGGAGCACGAGCGGCTTTTCGCTCTGGAGGCCGATTTGGAGGTGGCGTTCGAAAAGCTTGACCTGGGCGGCCTTCGTCTCTGCGCCGTAGTGGTAGTCGAGGCCGAATTCGCCGCAGGCGACACATTTGGGGTGGGCGAGGTATTCGAGGAGGCGGGCCTCGTCAGCCGCGGTTTCCGTTTCCACGTATTCCGGGTGGATTCCGTAGGCGGAATAAACGTTGCCGTATTTTTCGGAGAGCTCGCGGCCGCGGGCGAAGTCGGCGGGATCGCATGCCACATGGACAAAGGCTTCGGGAAGCGCGAGGCCGCTTTCGGAGGCGGCGGGGGAGCGGAGGCGCGCGAGGAGGGCCTCGAAGGTTTCTCCGGCGTGCCGCTCGTAGGAGTCGATGTGGCAATGGGTATCGATGAACATGGCGTCCACTCTAGTACGCGACATCCACGATTTCGTAGATGATTTTGCCCTTGGGGGCCTGCACTTCGACGCTTTCCCCCTGCTTCTTGCCGATGAGTGCCATTCCGACGGGAGATTTCATGCTGATGCGGCCTTGGAGGGGGTCAATTTCCTTTTCGCCGACGATGCTGTAGGTCTTTTCGCGCTTCGTCTTTTTGTCTCGTAGCTTGACTGTGGCTCCGAATCGGATGGAACCGTCGTCTGGAGCTGCCGTTTCGATAATTTGCGCCCCGTCGAGGATGCGGTCGAGTTCCCGGAGCCTGCGGTCGATTTCGCGGACGCGCATGCGGCCGTAGGTATAGGCGGCGTTTTCGCTGCGATCGCCTTCGGTCGCGGCGGCCTGGACCTGGTTAATCATGGCCGGGCGTTCCACGTATTTTAGGTGTTCCCATTCGGCCTTGAACTTGTCGAATCCTTCCTTGGATATCAGGTGTTTCATGCCCCAAATTTAGCAAATTGTGGAGTTTCTTTTTTCTGGGTTGTTTCGTCATGTAAATTTTTCTATCTTGCGATCTGAAATTTAAAAGATGTTAGGGAAAAATGGTTTTATCGAGAAGAAAGCAGGAATCAAAATACAAGAGGCTGAGTAGGATCTACTACAACCGCATGTTCCCGCGTAGGCAGGATGCGCTCAAGGTGGCGTGGTCCGTGTTTATCGGCGTGTTTATCGGTGTTTGGCCCACGATTGGTTTTGCCATTATTCTCACGGTTGCTCTTTGTGCGCTGTTCCGCCTGCCGAAGGTTCCGGGTGTCGTGGCCGACTTCGTGGCAAACCCCGTGACCCAGTTCGGCATATTCTATCCCTCGGGCTATTACATCGGTTGCAAGATTGTCGACCCCGACCCGATCAAGTTCGACTTTTTGGGTGAATTCGAACGCATGTCTATCCGCAACTGCCTGGATATTGTCAAGAACCTCTGGGAAAACGCCGCCGGTCACCTGCTTGCGTTCATGATAGGCATTACCATCGTCGCGATGATTACCGGCTTTATCTTCTTCTTCATTGCGTATTTCGTTGTCAGTTACCGCAAGAAGAAGTGGATCGAAGGCAAGACCGGCTATATCCATAACCTCATTTCCGAGGACGAAGTTTTAATCAAGGAATCTCACAAAGGAAAGAAGCCCATGATGCACATCTACCCGTTCAAGGCCCTTCGCCCGGTGAACCCCGCCGAGGCCAAGGACATTTCCGCTCTCCCTTACGACGTGATGAACCGCGCCGAAGCCAAGGCCATGGCCGAAGGGCTCCCGCATTCCTACCTGCGCGTGACCCGTGCCGAAATCGAACTTGACGACAGCGTCGACCCGTACGACCCGAAGGTCTATGCGCATGCCCGTGCGAACCTCGACAAGATGATTGCCGATGGCGTCATTGCGCACGACAAGAAGGACTGCCTGTACGTTTACCGCCAGACGATGAACGGCCGCGAACAGTACGGCCTGGTGTGCACCGTGCCCGCCGCCGACTACTTCAACGGCATTATCAAGAAGCACGAACTTACCCGTGCCGACAAGGAAGAGGACCGCCTCCGCCACGTGCTCGACACCAACGCCAATACCGGTCCGGTGTTCCTCACTTACCGCGACAACGGCCAGTTCGACCTGTTCGGTGCCGTTACCAAGCGCAAGCCCGTCTATGACTTCGTGAGCGACGGCGACGGCTTTGGCCACACGGTCTGGATTATCGATGACGATGCCGAGATTGCCGCCATCCGCAAGAGCTTTGAACAGATTCCGGTGAGCTACATTGCCGACGGTCACCACCGCAGTGCCGCCGGAGCCCGCGCTGCAAGCTACCGCGCGGAACAGAACCCGAAGAACACGGGCGAGGAGGAATACAACCGCTACCTCGCAATCCTGTTCCCGAGCACGCAGCTCAAGATTCTGGACTACAACCGCGTGCTGAAGGACTTGAACGGCCGCACGCCGGAGCAGCTCATGGAAGAACTGGGCCTCGTGTTCGATATCGAGCCGCTCGCCGAAATGCAGCACCCGGCAAAGCAGAACCAGGTGAACATGTACCTGGGCGGCAAGTGGTACGCCTGCACGTTCAAGGACAAGTTCCTCAAGAACCTGGGCCCGGTCGACAGCCTCGACGTGGCCTTGCTCCAGAAGCTCGTGCTGAAGCCGATTTTCGACATTGACGACCCGCGTACCTCCAAGCGCATCGACTTCGTCGGTGGCATCCGCGGTCTTGGCGAACTCGTGAAACGCGTGGACAGCGGTGAATGCGCCTGTGCCTTCGCGATGTACCCGACCACGCTCGACCAGCTCATGAACATCGCCGATGCGGGCGAGATCATGCCGCCGAAGAGCACCTGGTTCGAGCCCAAGCTGCGCGACGGCCTCCTGGTCCATACGCTGGACTAAGGCTTGTGCCGGTTCTGCCGGATTGATGGGCAGGAAACAGGGTCAAAGCATTAAAGCCTCCGCACTGCGGAGGCTTTTGCTATAGTCTTGGTCTTTGGCCGGAGTTAGTTCACCTTGCGCATGACACCGATGACACGGCCCGCGATGGAGAAGTCCTTTCCCTTGTTGACGACGATGGGACGGTATTTCGGGTTGGCGGGGCGCAGTTCGATATGGTCGGAGAGCGGCTGGTAATACTTTACGGTCGCCTCGTTGTCTACCTGGGCCACGATGATTTCACCGCGTTCGGCAGTCTTTTGTTGGCGGGCGAAGATGAGGTCGCCGTCGAAAATGCCCGCATTGATCATGGAATCGCCCTTGACGCGGAGTGCGAAGACATCGGAGCGGCAGGCGAGGAAATCGCGGTCGATGGTGACCGTACCTTCGAGGTTCTGGACTGCAAGGATGGGCGTACCGGCGGCGACTCGGCCAACGATGGGAATCTCGATGGTGTTGCTCGGTGCCGTTTCGGCTGCGGAACCGTCGGTGTCGACAATTTCGATACCGCGGCTGAGCCTCGGGGCTCGGTTGAGGTAGCCCTTCTTGATGAGGGCGGCCAGGATGGAACGGACGCCGTTTGTCGATGAGATTTCAAAGTGGTTGCCGATTTCACGGACTGTAGGCGGCATGCGGTTTTCTTTGGAGTACTTCTTGATGTACTCGTAGATTTCCTCTTGACGGGCTGTCAATTCTTTGCGCTTGCTGTTGTTTTCCATATGGACCTCGCTATGGCTTGGTGTTTACCTACATAAATATAATGAACATTTGGGCAAATGTCAATAGGTTCACTGCACAAAAATGCAATTTTTTTATACTAGGCCCCCAAAAAACAAATAGGCTTCTTTCTTGAAGCCCACTTGCTTGCTTTTGTTTGCCTATGTTAAAAATGAATTTCGTTATTTTTAATACAGCGGATTGTGTAGGAATTCAACTTCTTTGCGGATGAATTTTTCAAATTTTCTCCGCAAATCATCCATCTGCTAGCGCGTGTTTCGCCAGAATTGTTCGAACTCCAGTAGACAACGCATTCTTCATCGCGGATATTTTCGTTGTCTTCGCCATAGTATGTGTCTGGTTTTGCACTAAATCCGTAAAGATCGATACCTGGCTTTTTCCACCCAAACGCCGCCCGTAGCGAAATACCTATAGGGGCTTCGTAGCTATTATCTCGGACAAAATTACCAAGTTGTCTCCAATCGTCATCAGAGGGAAGATGCCAACCAGAAGGACATGTTTTTTTTGCTTTGTCCCAATCTCCGGTTCCATAATCCATTGCAAACCACTCTTGTTGGCCAATCACAACACTTTTGATGACTTTTCCATTTTTCAAGGCTCTAATGTTTCGACGTGGGGCAGGTCTTTTTCCCCAGACAATTCGACCATTAAACCCTTTCTGTTTGATTTCTTTTTCTGGAAAGATTGCGTAGCTTTTCCATGAAATGTTAGACATATTTGCAAATCCTATTATCCCATTTTTTGTTATAGAGAGTAAGGGTGTTCCTTTTGCATTGGATTTCCCAAAAAGTAAACGATCATTGATATAGTAGCTAAATCTTTCCTGTTGTCCTGTAATTAATCTGATTAAATTTCCTTTGATGTCAAAAAATGTTTTGGAGTGCCTGTTTTGCTTGTTGATTTTTTGAATGAAAAGCGGAGAAAAATCGCCTTGACTTGTAATTGCGTCTCCGCAGGCTTCGTACCATTTTTCGAGTCGTGATTTGATAGCCTCTTTCTTTTCGTCATTAATGCCAAGTGCTAAGTTATATCTAATCATGGCAAGATCGTTTTCTAGCGGCTCTGGTGTTACTTCTCCGATTACGGTAATGATGGATGAAACTTGATATGATTCTGGTGAGAGGGCGTTTACGCATGCTTCAATCATGGCGCGTTTGTCTGATAGCGAGTTGGAAGCTTTGACTGCATTTAGCTTAAATTCACCTGTTAGCTCAAAAAATTTTGCTTCGAATTGGGGAAGATCGATTTCATAAAAATGTTGGCATTCTTCATCGATAACTTCATTTAAGGATATAGAACTACATCTGTCGTTCATTTTTGCGATGGAATTAGCTTGTTCCCATAGTGCATTATATTCTTGCTCTTGATTTTGATCAAGAGAGAACTTGTTCTTCATATTCTTAAGAAGATTTATTCTGTCTTTTATATCTCCGCTAGATTGATATGTGACGGTGACATCGCTGGCAGATGCAGCTATGACGAATACAAATAAAATCAAAAGAAATTTTTTAAACATACGGTCTCCTTAATCCTGGATGCACCGGACTGCGTAGTATTCGTTTTTATTGTCTGTTTTCGACTCGAAAAATTTGTAGCTGAAATCAACGTCCCAAACGAAGGCGTTTTTCTTGTCTGCTTCCGAACTTGTCCAATATGCAGAGAACGCTGTTTCATAGCAAAACCCTCCGCTGGATGTCTTGTCATTTCCAAAACATCCGAAACTAATTATATCTTTGTTTTTTATTCGATTTTTTTCAAGAGTTAAGAAGTCTTGTTTGCTTGGTAAATGAAAACCTGCGGGGCAAGCGTGAATAGCGCTCTCCCAGGTATAAACCATGTTGTTGTCTGCGCATGGTTTACCATCATTACTCTTTTTGTAACATCTTGCTCCTTTCATGGCTTTATTGACGTTGTCTGACATCCATACTTGTTGCCCAATAGTGACTGTATTTCCTGCACAACCAGAAAGAAGCATGCCACCGATGATTAGAATCGCGTAGCATTTTTTTATTGAATTTATTTCCACCATTCTTTTTCTCCAGATTCATTCGATGAATTCTCATTAGTGTTATCTTGTTGATTGGATGAAGTGGTTTTTTCTTCTGGTGAATTTTGCTTAGTTTCTGTTGTTGGAATGTTTTGTGCTGGCGTAGATGTTGAATATGTACTTTCCTTAGGATAGTTTGGGGGGTTATCAAGATAGCGGAATCCTTGACGAATCATGCAATTTTTTACAGTGGAAGCGTATTTTTCATCAGGAATTTTTTGCATGCTTACATCATATTCGCATTGCGCAAGAGCATTTTCTGTATCAAACTTGTTATATCCTTCTTTATACCATGCTGGTGGATTAATAACGCATGAGATGAACAGGCATGCAGATGCCACTACGGCCGCGTAATTGAAAATGCGTTTGATGTTTTTCATAAAGTCTCCGTTTTTTGCTGATTAGTAAGCTGCGGCTCGAAAACAGAGGCCTTGTGGCATTTCTTTGCAAAAAAAAGGCGTGTGTTGCCAATCAATTGTTTGCAGACTGAGGCTCGGCAAAGCCATAACGCACAAACAAAAGTCAACAACCCACGCCCCGAATGGGACGTGAGCGTTTGCCTATTACCTTCTGCGTTTGAATTTTGCCGATTCCAGTCAGGAAGGTAATAAGAAGCAAAGCTCTATAAATCCGGTCGCAGGTTTACCTGCTATGTATCGAAAATATAAATAAACTTTACTGAATTTGATAATTTTTTTGATTATTTTGGCAAAAAAGCACAGAATAAAGACCTAAATGTGGGTTTCGTCATTTTTTTTGGGATTGCACGAAAAAAATGGCGCAATACAAAGCGTAACTGTGTCTAAAATAGCGGGGGAGTGTCATGCGGGTTTATTTCCCGGAAGAGACGATGACCTTCGCGGTCTTGAGGATCTTGTTCTTGAGCTTGTAGCCCTTCTGGAACACGGTGACAACGTGGCCTTCGGGCACGGTCTCGCTGGGCTGCTGCATCAGGGCTTCGTGCATGTTCGGGTCGAATTCCGCGCCTGTCGGGTCGATTTGCTCGAGGCCCGCGTCGGTCAAAATCTTCGCGAACTGGTTGTAGATCATCTGCATGCCTTTTTCGAAGGCTTCCAAATCCTGGGCCTTGTTTTCGCTCGCGAAGGCGCGCTCGAAGTTGTCCTGCACTTCGGAGAGTTTTTCAAGGAGCTTGCCGTTGGCGGTCTCGATGAGTTCGAGCTGTTCCTTGGCGGTACGGCGGCGGTAGTTGTCGAATTCGGCCATCAGGCGGAGGTTGCGGTCATTTGCGGCAGCGAGTTCGGCCTTGAGAATTTCCTCGGCAGATTCCGTAGGTTCGGCAGACTGTTCGGCGGCTTCCTCAGCGGGCTGCTCGGCGTCGGCAGGTGCGTCCGCAGATTGGGCTGCGTTGGCCTTGTCCTCGGTTGGTGAGCCTGTCGAACCATCCATCTCCATAGCGTCTTCGGCGGCCTTGAGCACGTCATTTTCGAATTTTGCCTTTTCTTCTGCGGTCGGTTCCTGTTCGTTCAAATCTTCTGCCATGGTATTCTTTCCTTTGATTTTATTTTTCAGCCCAAATTTAGCAAAAAACATGCCAATGCCAAGACCATGGAATAAGGGCGTTATCAGGTCCCCGAGAGTATTATTTTGAAACATTGTTATCAAATGTATTTCTAGGTTTAAATCAAGTATGAAAATCAGAGCAATCATGGTTATGATCCTCCTCCCTGTTTTCTATATATTTAGTTTACATAATCCGCATTATCGGCAATTAAATATTCGGAGAAATAGGGATTGATCGGCCATGCTTGTTGAACGACAGTCCTTTTGGGACATTGAATCAACGTGTTTTTGTTATATTGTGAAAAAATGAAGAAAATCCTTTTTATAACCTGCATTTTGTTTCTTGCCGCGGCCCTAATGGACGGCTGCGCCGTGACGCGAAAAATCGACGCGGCGAGCATCATGCGGAACATGAAGGTGGATTTTCGGCAGTTTACGCTCGACTCGGTACAAATCCGTCCCGACATTGTCGATCAGCTCGGCGGAGCCGTTATCGGAGGAATCCTGCCGAACCCGAATGTCGTCGCGTTCGTGCAGAACCTCGCGAAGGGCATCGTCAACATCGATCTCGGGTATGCGTACCTGGGTATCGTTCTCGACGTGAAAAATTCCGACGTCGATACGCTCTGGCTGCGGGATTTCGCTGCGCACGTGTCGCTCGACACGCTCATGGACCTGCCGCTCGAACTCAAGGATTCCGTCACGCTTATTCCCGGCGAGAACAAGGTTCGGCTATCTACGCGCCTCCCGCTGGACAAGAGAATTTTCAAATTCAAAGAAATCGCAGAAGTCAAGGCCGCAGGCAAGCTTGTTGTGGCGCTCGGCCCGGAAGGCGAGTCCGTGTCCTTCGACTTCAACGATTCCCGCACGATTTCGCACGAGGAAATGGTTGCCATTGAAGACAACGTAAGGCAGACCATCCTGAACAGTATATTGAAAGACTGGGTCGGCGGGCTGTAACCGGAGGAAAAATGAACCGCAAGTATGTTCCCGAAAACCTGAATGTCGATGATTCCCACGAGGTTTCAAAACTTTACCAGTCCTTGCTGCAGCGCGAGATTCCTGTAAATTCCGCGAAACTCCGCCAGTGGATTCTGGACTGGAGCGAACTCGAATCCGTTTTGGGCGAAGTGAGCTGCCGCCGTTATGTGGCGATGACCTGCAACACTGCCGACGAAGAAGCTGCCAAGGCCTACGAGAGCTTTGTGGAGAACATCCAGCCCATCATGAACGAATACGACGACAAGCTGAACAAGAAGCTCGTCGCCCACCCGGCGAAGAATGCGCTCCAGGATGAATTCGGCGAATGGTTCAAGGGCGTCCAGGTTTCCTTGGACCTGTTCTCCCCCGACAATATCGCGCTCGAGACCGAAGAGAACAAGGAAATCCAGGCGTACCAGAAGATTACCGGTGGCATGAGCGTCGAATTTGATGGCGAAACGAAGACCATGCAACAGATGGCCGCCTACATGGAACGCACGGACCGTGAACTGCGCGAACGCGCCTGGCGCACCATGTGGGATCGTCGCCTCAAGGACAAGGAAGCGCTCGACAACTCGTTTGATAATTTATTCTCAATCCGCAAGCAGATTGCGAGGAACGCCCACTGCAAGGACTTTATCGATTATATATTCCTCGCGAAGCACCGTTTTGACTACTCCCCTGCCGACTGCGAAGCCTTCCACGAGAGCATCGAGAAACTGGTCCTCCCCCTCCAGAAGGAAATG
Source organism: Fibrobacter sp. UBA7003 (assembly GCA_002449765.1). GTDB lineage: Bacteria > Fibrobacterota > Fibrobacteria > Fibrobacterales > Fibrobacteraceae > Fibrobacter. Next base: position 171,282 of record DJXN01000010.1, on the reverse strand, counting down.
TACAAGAAGCGAGCGCAGAAGATGGGCCTCGAACGCCTGCGCCCGTGGGATTTGAGCGTAGACCCGATGAACCGTGCCCCGCTCAAGCCCTATAGCACCGGCGACGAACTTATCGAGAAAGTCGACCAGATTTTCGAGAGCATCCATCCGCAGGCAGGCAAGTGGGCCCGCGAGATGCAGGTGAAAAAGCTCATCGACCCGGATTCCAGGCTCGGCAAGGCTCCGGGCGGCTACCAGATCGGTTTTGACGAGAGCCGCCTCCCCTTTATCTTCATGAATTCGGCCTGCACGGACCGCGATATCTACACGCTCCTGCACGAATCGGGGCACTCGTTCCACCAGTTCGCACTTGCGGACCAGCCCATTTTCCCGTACCGCGACGTTCCCGCCGAATTCGCCGAAGTGGCAAGCATGAGCATGGAACTCATCGGCATGTCGAACCTGAAGCCTTTCTACGGTGATGACCGCGAAGCGATCGAACGCAGCACCATCGGTGAACTCGAAGATGTCGTCTGGCTTTTCCCGTGGGTCGCGAGCGTAGACAGTTTCCAGCACAGGCTTTATAACTTCCCCACCCATACGGCGGAAGACCGCAGCGATATCTGGGACGAAATCATGTCCCGCTACGATGCCGGCGTGGACTACACCGGGCTCGAGGCCGTGCGCCGCAACCTCTGGCAGAAGCAGCTCCATATTTTCGAGTGCCCGTTCTACTACATCGAGTACGGGATTGCCCAGATCGGGGCCCTGCAGGTGTGGGCGAACTTCAAAAAGGACCCGAAAAAGGCCATCGACGACCTCTTCCGTGCCGAAAGTCTCGGGAGCAGCCGCCCCGTGAAGGAGCTCTTCGAGGCCGCAAATATCAAGTTCGACTTCTCCCCCAGGACGCTCGAACCGCTCATGCAGGTCGTGTGGGATGAACTGGGCAAGTAATTTTTTGCAAATTTTTGCGAAAAAAGGCCAAAAACGCTTGACAAGCATGAATAAAATATCTATATTTGGCCTCACATCCTGGAGGGATGGCCGAGTGGTTGAAGGCGCACGCTTGGAAAGCGTGTTTACTTTACGGTAACGAGGGTTCGAATCCCTCTCCCTCTTCTAAAATTTTTCGGAGGTACCCCGATGTCCGATCAGAGAGTCTATCTTGACGATATCTATGCTAGCAAAGAATGTCAAGGCTCTGTATTCCGTGCCGTTGTCATGATGGCGCATGAAGCCCGCTTCCTCAACAACCAGGCTGGCCAGGGTTACATCCAGCTCAACAAGAAGCCCACTACCATCGCCATGTACAAGTTCAAGGAAGGCAAGCTTTCCATGATCGAAAAGGCGAACAACGATGTTACGGATGAAGCCATCGCCGCTGCCGAAGCTGCCGATGCTGCCGCACCGGAAAACGTGGCCGAGAACGCCGCCGCTGCCGATGCCGCTTTCGGTGTGTAATCGCTAAATCAAGCAAAAAAATTTCGCCCGGCTCTCTAGCCGGGCTTTTTGCATTTTCAGGCAATGAGCCGTTTTTACTTCTGGAAAAGAACTTTATGCGTATTACGGTTGCGGCCGAGCGGTTGCCGGCCGATGTTCCGGCCCTTCAGGTCAAATATCCTTGTCGGGGCAGCCTGCAGCTGAATGTCGCGGATACGGACAATCCTCGTTATTGACGTGTCAGTTTTGCTCGTGTCAGAAGTATCGGGAGCGACGACGCTCGTATCGCCAGCAGAAGACGTATCGGGCTTCGTGCCCGCTTCCTCGAGTTTCCAGATGAAGGATTCGTCGCGGTCCACCTTCCGGTTCTGCTGCACCTGCTTGCCCACCGCCTGCAGGTAGAGCCCGCTCTTGTAGTTCTTGAGCAAGAAGGCATTCGGCATATTGACTCCGGCATCATCGAAGGTATAACGCTGGTGAGCACCGCCGTTGTAACCGTAGGTCGAGGCGACAATGCCAGCTGCAGTGGATTCGTTCGGGATATCCACGACGCGGCTCCCGAGCTGAATGTAGTAGGTAACGGGGTTATCGCCCACCGAGAAAATTTTCACGAAGGTCGCCGTATCGCTACAATCCATGAGTTCGAGCGCATTGCTAGATGTAATTCCCATGCATTTCTTTGTTTCGCCGAGGGACTTGATCCTCCCCTCCTTGTAGAACGCCACCTTGAACAGCTGCTGGTAAATGGTCTCTACGAGAATCACGTGGTTTATCAGGTCTTTTTCGGACTTGGCCTCGCTCGCCTGGTTCAGGCCATACGGCCATATATGCTGACGGTCGCAATGGAGTTCCGCATTCGGGCCGTCCATTTCACGGAGTTTCGCCTGGACCTTGTCGTTCCTGAACACACCGTCCACGCAAGTTGCCGCATATTCCGACGTGGTCCCGACGCCAAGCGTGTGCGCCATCTCGTGCATGGCCGTGGGCACCACCATATAACTGCGGTTCTCGCCAAACCGGAGGTCGCCGTTGCTGCTGGCCTCGGCCGTGGGCACTCCCGGCGCGTAGTAGACGTTAATGAACTTGGAAAGGTTAGAGTAGGTGTTGTAGAGCTTGACCGCCGAATCCATCACGGCCGTAATGCGCTTGTAGGCGTCCTGCTCGTCGGCAGTCGGGTTCGCGGACTTGTGGAGCGTGTAGGTGACCTCGGCATGCGAAAATACCGCCATAAGGGCAATGGCCGACACCGCTAGCAAGCTTCTCTTGAAAAGCATAGATACTCCTTAAAACCAGACACCTACACTAATATACATTCATGGCGCAAGGTGCGCAAGTAAAAACAAGAAAACCGGACAGGCACGCGCGGAACGGCGACGAAATTGGTGGACAAAACAGTGTGAAAATGCTATCTTTAGCCCCGTAACTTTTAACCGGCGATGCAAGTCGCCAAAGAATCAAGAGGTAAAACAAATGGCAGTTTCTTACAAGGAACTCGGCCTGGTGAACACCAGGGAAATGTTTGCAAAGGCTGTTAAGGGTGGCTACGCTATCCCGGCTTTCAACTTCAACACCATGGAACAGATGCAGGCCATCGTGCAGGCTGCTGTGAAGCAGAAGTCTCCGGTGATCATGCAGGTCTCTAAGGGTGCCCGCAACTACGCCAACGGCACCATCCTCCGCTACATGGCCCAGGGTGCTGTTGAATACGCCAAGGAACTCGGCTGCGCCAATCCGCAAATCGTGCTCCACCTCGACCACGGTGACTCTTTCGAACTCTGCAAGGACTGCATCGACAACGGTTTCTCTTCCGTGATGATCGACGGTTCCGCTCTTCCGTACGAAGACAACATCGCCCTCACCAAGAAGGTTGTTGAATACGCTCACCAGCACGACGTGACCGTCGAAGCTGAACTCGGCGTGCTCGCCGGTGTGGAAGACGAAGTCCAGGCTGAAGAATCCCACTACACCAAGCCGGAAGAAGTGATCGACTTCGCTACCCGTACGGGCTGCGACTCCCTCGCTATCTCCATCGGTACCAGCCACGGTGCTTACAAGTTCAAGCCGGAACAGTGCACTCGCGACCCGAAGACTGGCAGGCTCGTTCCGCCTCCCCTGGCATTCGACGTGCTCCACGCCATCGAAAAAAAGCTCCCGGGCTTCCCGATCGTGCTCCACGGTTCTTCTTCCGTGCCGCAGGACGAAGTGGACACCATCAACGCCCACGGTGGCAAGCTCCCGGATGCCGTCGGTATTCCGGAAGAACAGCTCCGCGAAGCTGCCAAGTCCGCTGTTTGCAAGATCAACATCGACTCTGACAGCCGTCTCGCCATGACTGCCGCTATCCGTAAGTATTTCGACGAACATCCGGAACACTTCGACCCGCGCCAGTACCTCAAGCCGGCTCGCGAAAACATGCAGAAGATGTACGAACACAAGATCGTCGACGTTCTTGGTTCCAACAACAAGCTGTAATGTTTGATTTGTCATCCTGGAGGTCGCGCAGCGACCGATAGGATTCAAGCCAAAAGCTTAAAGACCGCTAGGCAATCGCCTGGCGGTTTTTTATATTTAAAGCAAATTAAGGAGGTCTTTCGTGATTCGCAAATCTTTTTTTCTTGTTTCTATTGCCGTATTGTCATTGAATACTGCATCCTTGGCAAATAAATGCACGGATGTCTGGTTTACGCATCTCGCGAATCCATACCTCAATCCGGAAAGCGAGTTTCACATTGATTCATCCTACTTTAACGAAAATGGAAACGAGTGGACGCATAAATACATCTACAAAGATGGGAAAATCGCCGAAACACAGTATGATACCAAGGAAGAAGGCGAAGAAATTCGTATTTCCCCTTTCTACAACGACACGAATGAGACCGCACTAAAAAACAAAGGTATCGAATACATCGTTTCTAAATGCCAAGCGAAAGATACGTTATGTTACCAAGAAAAAGTTTACTCCAATGGTGAATACGGCGGGATAAAGACAACTAAAATTACGCCGAACTATATTACTGTAGAACAGGTTGAAGACAAAATTCATTGGTTAACTGAATATATTTTGACACAAGACTCCGTGATACAAAAAAGATACTTCGATTACAATACGGATTCCGTTAGAACAAGTCAAAAAGTCTATGCAGCAGATCCAAATAATGACAACAAATGCTATGAATACGATGCCGATGGCCAAATTAATTACACCCTGTTATACAAGCCCAATGAAAAAGGTTATTCTGTAAGTGTTGAAAGCGAAGACTACTTTAGAGAATTCTTCTTTATAAAAACCGAAGGAACAACCTCCCTCCACAAAACAGTCAAGCCCGTCAAAATCTCTCCCAAGGCCCGCTACTTCGACCTGCTGGGCCGTTATAAGTACACGAGATAATCCCACGTTCTGCCCCCACTGCGGGTGCGATGTCAATAGGATTCAAACAAAAAGCGATGGAACCGTTAGGCACATGCCTGGCGGTTTTTTGTTATATTTAAAGCAAATTAAATAGGAGGAAAAATGGAACAACTCAAAAAAAGCAATTTTATCGCCTTGTTTTTTGCTAGTGCATTCGCGATAAGCACCACCGTTTCTGCTAACACTTGCACAGACGCCGTTTTCAAAGAGATTGCTGGTTACTACATGATTGAAGATAGCGGACTCCAATTAGATTCCGTCATCTCGCCAAATCTTTACAATCAAACATACACATACTCCAATGGCAAAGTGAGCAGAAGCCAATTTTTCGAGAAAGAAAGCGGCTCGACCTCCACAATGAATTACTATTGGAACAAGGATGAAAGCACCTTGACAAAACAGGGCATCGAGTATTTCATGAAGGATTCCATCTCAGGAGATACCACATTTATTTTCGAGAATTATTATGTCCAGGGAGTCTTGGGGAACCAAAAGACCATAAAGGTGACAAGTCAGTCCGCAAGCGTTCTGACAAAAGATCTGGATTTCGGTCAAGAAATTTTCGAGGAAATCATCAACAAGGGCGATACCGTGGTCATCAACAGATACTCCGGGAAGGACAATTCGGCATCGCTGTCCAATACAAAATTGTATGTAAGCAGCACGGAAAGCGACAAATGTCTTGAACTGAACAAAAATGGAATAATCGCCAATACGATTACTTACGAACCCATGAACGACGGCTATTCGTTGTCATTTTATTCCGATGGATTCATAACGATACATTATTATTCAAAAACCGAAGGAACCACCTCTATCCGCAAGACTGTTAAGCCCGTCAAAATCTCTCCCAAGGCACGCTATTTTGATCTGCTCGGCCGTTATAAATTCACGAAATAAACGAAGATGCCCGCCTTAGTTCGACATGCTCACTACAAGCCGCGGGCATGACAATGCTATCCTCCATTATCCATCATCAATTATCAATCATCCATTATCAATCATCAATTATGTACTGCCCTCACTGCCATTCCGAACTGAAAGATGACGCCACGTTCTGCCCGCATTGCGGGAGCGACGCCAATACCGGCTGGAAAGAAGGCTCAGAATTCACCGACCTCGAAACGCCGGATTACGATGAAATTTTGGAGAATGAATTCGGGACGGACGAATACGGCAACAAGAAGAAAAAGGCGAACCCGTTCGCCATCGCGGCTGCGGTAATTGTGGCGCTCGCGTTTGTCGCTGCAATGGTTCTAGCCCGATAGCCTTACGCGAAGGTTTTCTCTATTTCCTTGATGGTGTCTTCGGCTTCGCTAAACTCGTAGTCGTCAATCTGGTTAACGAGCTTTGTGATCAGGTCATTGACCTGGTCGCTGAATGCGAGATTTTCGACGGAATCCAGAATGCGCTTGCATTGTGTCGATGAACAGGAATCAACGGCCGGTTTCAGTTCTTCGAGGGCTTTTTTCAGTTTTTCAACCGCATTCGGATCTGCAACTTTTTGCGCCGGGGTCGCCTGTTCTGTGGCGATATCCTTAAGCACAACCGAGAGGTCTTCGATCAATTCGTGGAGCGCTGATTCAAATGCGTTGTATTCGTCAAAATTACGCTGCTTTTGCGATAGGGTGTTTTCTACGGCTGCACCGAGCGATTGGACATGCGTGGAGCCGATGGTTCCGCAAAGGCCCTTGATGGTATGGGTAATGCGCGTCGCCTCTTCGAATTTGGATGTCTCAATTTTCTTGCGCAGGTCCAGTCCTGCATAATCGCGAACAAAGCCTTGCAGGATTCTCAAGTAAATGGTCTTGTTGTTGTTCGCATGGTAGAGACCGGAAGATGCATCGAAATTTCTGACCTTGGAGAACTGCGACACAAATATCGAATCGTCTTCGGCCATCTGGTTCTTGCCGGTCGAAACGACTGTCCGCTGTGATTCTGCTTCTTCGGCCGCAACGGGAAGGAACTTGGCCAAGTCCTCGTATAGCAAGGTCGGGTCGATCGGCTTCACGATATAGGAGTTCATACCGACCTCGAAGCATTCTTCCTTGTCTTTCTGGAATGCGCGGGCGCTCATGGCAAGAATCGGGACTTTCTTGAAATACTCCTCTCCCCTGCCTCGGATTTCCTTTGTCGCCGTAATGCCGTCCATCACAGGCATCTGCAGGTCCATAAGCACCAGATCGAAGGAATTCGGTTTCAGGAGGTCGAGCGCTTCCTTGCCGTTGTTCGCAATCATCGTGGTTAGCCCGACAGAATTCAGGAGGGATGTCGCCAGTTCCTGGTTCATCTGGTTGTCCTCCACGAGCAGGACCTTCGCCGGCTTGAAATAAATTTTGCGTTTTTCCTTCTTGACGGCCTTTCGGTAGGTAAGCGTCAGACCTGTGGCTTCTTGCAGGGCGCTGAGCAGCGAACTGATCTGTAGCGGTTTCGCAACGCAACTGTTATAGCCGAGTTTGACAGCCGTGTCATGCTCCTGTTCCTCGAAGTGGAGCGGGTGCATGAGAATTTTCGGGATGGAACGCATGGATTGCGGGATTCCCTTTGCAAAGTCGAACCCGGTTTCGAGGCCCATCTTGTAGTCGACGAGGAAGATGTCGTAGGGGGCTTCCTTGGCTTCTTCGTGGGCTTGGATAAGGTCGAACGCCTCGGCTGCCGAACAGGCTTCCTCGACCACGCAGTTCAACTTGGAAAGGATATGGCGCAACACGGCGCGAGCGTTTGCGCAATCATCCACCAGCAACACGTTCTTGCCGGCAAACGAATTGACGCTCTTCCATTTCGGCGTGCTCGCCTGGGGCGCTATCGGAATGGTAATCGTGAAGAAGAATCGAGAACCGACGTTCTGTTCGCTTTCGACCTGCATCTGTCCGCCCATGAGTTCCACGAGCGATTTGGAAATGACAAGCCCAAGTCCCGTGCCGCCGTACTTGCGGGTCGTGGAACCGTCCGCCTGGGTGAAGGCCTTGAATAGCCTCCCCTGCTGTTCGGGCGTCATGCCGATGCCCGTATCCTTCACGCTGAAGGCCAGGCGCACGTTCTTGTCGGTCATGCTTTCGATCTGGACTTTCAACGTGATGTCGCCTTTCTCGGTGAACTTTGTCGCATTGTTCACGAGGTTCGTGAAAATCTGCGAAAGGCGTAACGGGTCGCCCATGAGTGTTTCGGGGATGTCCGGGTCCACATCGACAATCAGTTCGATGGGTCGGCCGGCGATTCGCACTTCGGCAAGCGATGCCACTTCGCTGATGACATCCTGCAAAACAAACTGCGTGACTTCGAGTTCCTGTTTTTTGGCTTCGATTTTCGAGAAGTCGAGGATATTGTTGATGATGCCGAGCAGGGACTTTGCCGCATGGCTGATGCGGTCGACAAAACCGCGCTGGCGCTCGTTCAATTCCGTTTCCGAAATAAGGTGTGCCATGCCGATAATCGCATTCATCGGGGTGCGGATTTCGTGGCTCATGTTGGCGAGGAATTCGCTCTTTGCCTGGGTGGCCTGTTCTGCAATTTCCCGAGCGGCCATGATTTCGGAAATGTCCGTCATCGAGAACATGTAGCCCACGATAGATTCCTGGGCCTTGAGCGTTACGGCTTCGCCGCGGAACCAGATTTCGCTCTGGCCGTTCTTGGACGGCAGCATGAACGAATCCTTCCAGATTTCGCGCTTGTCGAACGCCTCGTTCAATTTTTCCATCACGTTGTCGGGGAAACCGCACGAAGTAAGGTCGTTGAGGGAGAATCCCAACAGGTTCTGCCAGTCCATGCCGAAGATGTCGCCAAGTTGCTTTGACATGTACTTGATATGTCGGCTCCGGTCAAAAATCATGAGCAGGGAGCGGTCGGCCGAAAGCATGATGGTGTCAAGGATGGTGTCTTTCTGGATGCCGCTCGTTTCATCGTTCAACATGAAGAGGTAGCGGATGCTGCCGTCGGCTTCGGAAAGGAACTGGAAGAATATCTTCCACCAGAATTCTTCACCCTTCGAATTCTTGATCATCACCATCGTCTGGCGTTCGCTGGGGTGCAGTTCGCCTCCCATCGCCACGCGGTGTGCAAATTTCTTGAACTGCTCGGACGGAATGTATTTCCAAAGGGTTTCTCCCTTGATATCTTCACCGTCGTTCAAGAAATCGATAATCGTACTGCTAGCCTGCAGAATGTCGAAGGATTCGTTTGTGAGGATTAGCCTTAGATTAGGGCTCGACAGGAGCGTATCGAAAAGCGAACTGGAACTCACGCTGTCGTTCAAGTCTTTTTCGATGAAATGTTTGAACAGGACTCGGGCGATAAGCCCCGCAAGGAGCATCAGGATGATGACTGCGAGAATGAGCGTCAGCTTGATTCCCTGGAACCGTTCGTTGAACTTTGCGACGACGGAGTTCTGGTGTAGAATGCGCACGACATAATAAGGCGACTTGCTCATGGGCGACATCATGAAGACGAAGCTCTGCCTATGGTTGTTGGTGCGTTCCAGGCGGAGGACTACGCCTTTCCCATACATCATGAGGGAGTCTACGTCGAAATCGCTCGAAACCATGTCGAGAAGCGTGCGAATGCTGTCCAGGTCAATTTTGCCAAGGTTCGTCTGCTCGGGATAATGCTCGATGATGTTGCTGTTGTTGTCGAGCAGGAGGATGATTCCGCCTTCGTTCTTGTCGACGCCGCTACTGAGCGTCTGCTCCAGTTCCTGCGTTTCCACATCTTCGGCCACGACGCCCTTCACATGTTTGCTTTTGTCTCGGATGGCTTTGGAAAGTGTCAGGACTTTCTTGTTGTTCGGTTTGCGGAAATTGGGCCCCGTGATGGCCACAAGCCCGTTGTTTCGCGACGCTTCCAGGTACCAGTCTTTGGTTCTGAATTCAGAAACACCTTTGTCAAGCGTGTTGCCCCGTGCGCTGATGTATTCGCCGTCGGCAGAACCGAAATAGACATCTACATGTTTTTCGTTTCCTTGCAGGTGCTTTTGAAGAATGGACTTTGCATTCTGCTTGTTGATTCCGGACGCGTTTGATACAAATTTCGAAAAAAGTTCCTGTCGCTTGGAAATGAGCGCCTCGCATGTTTCGACGGTCCGTTTTAGGGCGATTTCGGAACTGCTGTAGGCTGTAGAAATCAGGGAATTTTCGAGATAGTAGAGGAATGCAAAGACTAGCAATACGGTTGCGATGATAATCGGAATCGTATAGACAAAGGAAATGCGCCAGCTCAGCTTACGGCGCTTTGCGTTTGCGGCACTTCTCGTCAAAATGAATTATCCTTGAACTGTTCGTAGGTTTGGGGGAGCTCGTCTGCGATGCTGATAAATGCATCCACGACATCGGGGTCGAATTGAGTGCCCTTCCCGTTTTGAATTTCCTTGACCGCATACTGGTGCGGATAGGGATCCTTGTAGGGGCGTTTGGATACGAGCGCATCGTAAACATCGGCGACCGCCATGAGCCTGGCCCCTACCGGGATTTCGTCTCCCTTGAGCTTGCGCGGGTAACCTTCCCCGTCCCATCGTTCGTGGTGAGCCCATGCGATATCGGCAGCAATCTTTACCATAGGATTGTCATGGAGTTCATGCGTGGCGTTCATGAGAACGTCATAGCCCATCTTGGGATGCTGACTCATGATTTGGCGTTCGCTGTCGTTGAGTTTTCCCGGCTTGCGCAGGATTTCGTCCTCGATGCCGACCTTCCCTATGTCGTGTAGCGGAGCTGCGGTCGCATAGTAGTCGACGTATTCCATGGAAGGAATCGATTCGGCAAATTTGGGGTTCTTCTGGAGAACTTCTGCAAGCCGCTGGACAATGACCTGCGTGCGTTTGATATGCCCGCCCGTTTCGGGGTCGCGGAATTCGGCAAGCGAACCGAGGCTTGTAAGCATCACCTTGAGGGTCTTGCGTAAATCGGCCGTTTTTTCGTCGACAAGTTCGTGCAGGTGGTCTCGCTGGCGTTTGTATTCGAGCTGGTTTTTAACACGAAGGAGCACAAGTTGCGGATTGCAGGGCTTGGCGATGTAGTCCACCGCTCCGAGATCGAGGCCGGTCTGTTCGCTGTCGCTGTCGGACTTGGCTGTCAAGAAAAAAACAGGGATATCCTTAAGGTCTTCCTTGGTTCGCATGACGCTTAGCGTTTCGTAACCGTCCATTTCGGGCATCATTACGTCGAGAAGGACAATATCGGGGTGTACTTTTTCGGCAATCGATATACCTTTCTTGCCGTCCTTGGCCACATAGACATCATACTGGGATGATAAAACGCCTTCCAGGATCTCGATATTCGTCTTTGTATCGTCGACAATTAAAATTTTGGCACGGGGTTGTTCCATAAGCCCAAATATATGTTCAAAAAACGAAATAAGACAGCCTGTTTTATTCCAAAGTGGAATAAGGGAAAAAACGTAATGCCTTGACAGGCTTTGTTTTATTACCAAAAACTTACTTTATTATTGCGTTTTACGTTGATAATTTGTAAATACAAAAAACTACGACGGGGATTACGCCAAATTGAATTAAATTATATTAAAGAGCGAAAAAAGGAGTCCAAAATGGCCATGGTTTGGGTAAAAAAGGAAATTTTAGCGCTACTTTTTTGTGCGGGCGCTGTTTCTGCACAAGTCGATGTTACCCCCTTCTGGCGCTCTGTCGACAGCGTTAGCCGGAGCCTGGGCAACTCGGCCAACGACCTGTATACCGACCTCACCCTCCTCGACACCATAAAGCTTGCCGGGGAAACCTTCCCCATCACCTGGAAAAGCAGCGACACGCTGTTCCTCACCCACGACGGCCATATCAACGGCAGGTTTGTGGGCGAAAACAAGCAAGTGACCCTCACGGCGACTATTCACGACGGCCTGAGCGCAAAGACGCAGGACGTGCCTTTAAAGGTCTCTATCCACGGGTACGAACCCTACTCCAACTACCTTTTCGCGTATTTCCCGGCCAACGACAACGAGAATATCTACTACGCGCTGAGTAACGACGGCTACAGCTTTACCGCCATGAACAACGGAAAGCGCGTGGTGGCCGCCGACACGGTAAGCATCAAGAAGGGGCTCCGCGACCCGCATGTGCTGCGTGCTCCCGACGGCTGGTTCTACATGGTGAATACCGACATGAAGAGCGCCGAGGGCTGGGCAAGCAACCGCGGCATGGTGCTCATGCGCTCCCGCGACCTCATCAACTGGAAGCACGCCACCGTACATTTCCCCGACAAGTACAAGGGCAAGAACTTCGCGAACGTGACTCGCGTCTGGGCCCCCGAAACCTTCTGGGACGACACCTTCGACAACGGCGACGGCACCAAGGGCCGTCCGCTCGTGTACTTTTCGCTGTTGACCAACGATGGCACCATCAGCTACGACAAGGTGTTCTACGCCTACTCGAACAAGGACTTTACCGATTTGGAGGGCGACCCGCAGCATTTCTTTGACCGCGGAAAATCGACCATTGACATGGACATCGTCTACAACCCGGTCGACAAGTTTTACCACGCCTTCTACAAGAACGAAGGCGACGGCGGCATCTGCAAGGTGACCGCAAGTTCGCTCATGCCCAAGAGTGGAGCCGCCAGCGGTTCGCAGTGGAGCAAGCCGAGCAAGGCCCTGCAACAGACGACCGAGGCCGTAGAAGGTGCAGGAGTCTTCAAGCTCATCAACCAGAATTCCTGGGTACTCATGTATGACTGCTACATGAACGGGCATTACCAGTTCACAAGCAGCCCCGACCTCGAAAATTTCAAGTTCGTACAGGATACCAAGACGAGCGGAGCGTTCACGCCCCGCCACGGCACCATCCTGCCGGTCACCGCCGAAGAGACGGCAGCCCTCATGAAGGCCTTCCCCACGCCGGACTTTGAACCGCGGGTAATCGATATTCCCGATTCCATAGGCGTGTGCGACGGGAAGAAGGTTGTTGGTCCCTGCAGCGGCACGAAGATTGTCCCCTACGTGAAGGTAGATGACGGTGGATGGAACGAAACGCTTGACCTGAAGGTCGCGAAGGGCGCTACAGTGCAGTTCGGCCCGCACCCCTGGGACGGCAAGATCTGGAGCTGGGAAGGCCCTAACGGATTCAAGTCGACGACTCGCGAAAACTCGCTCAAGAACGTGGACGGCGACTTTAGTGGTTACTACTCTGTCGTTTACACGAACGAGACCGGATGCAAGAGCCAAGCCAAAATCAAGATTGTAGTGGACGATCCGGACAAGCCCTATAAGGAACCCGATACCACAACTCGCATCGCCGAGCGCAGCCTGAATACCCGTGGTCTCGAACTCTCGGGATTGCCCGTGCAGACAATTTTCTTCACTATCCATGGACAGGTTCTTGAAGGAAAACCGCAAGTGCAAGGTCTATATATTCGAAAAGAATTGTTTGAAAACGGGACATCGAAAATTTCAAAGATTAGCGTAAGGTAAAAGATGATTTGCCCCAAATGCAAGCGAAAATACGAAGACGACATGCCCAAGTGCCTCTGGTGCGATGCACCGAACCCGAACTACGGAGCGGAAGATTCACCGGAAAACGAATCCGAACCTGAAATCAAGCCCGAAATTAAGGCTGAAACGCCCAAGCCCGAAACAGAACCCGCAAAAGGACACCTCCATCACAACTCAAAGGAGCCCGGCCTTAAAATATTCTGGCTAGCACTCCTTCTCGGTTTTACCGGTTTACACTGTACTAACAGCGGCAGAACCCTTCGCGGTGCACTTTACCTGGTTTTCGGTGGACTGTTTTACAAAATGGTCTACCTCATCTTTCAACATAACGGGATCACGATTCCTGCCGCGGTATGCGCTGTCGCCTTTGCCTGCAGCGCTGTCATTGTATTCCTTTTCCTGAAGGACTTGTGGAAAATCTCACTCGGCAAGTACAGGAACCGAAAGACCGGCAAAAAATACGAGTCCAAATCATGGATGCCCGCATTGGCTCTCATTTTCACAATTTCCCACGTCGTGATGTTGAATTATAACGGATATACCACCTACGAGATTGTATGGAACAACGGTGAACGAGTTTCCGCCAAGATGAAACTGGCAGTCGAAGACTACATGCTTGCCCAAAAGAATTATTTTGAGCAGACCGGCAAAATCGGCGACGTAAAGGCGATCCGCTACATGAGCGGATTCGTCAAATGGAACGGACAATTCCTATACAGAATGGACGGGAAAGGTCTTGAAGTCACGTACATGTCGAATTACCACTGCCCGTACAACACTATATGGCAAATTCTCCCAGTCATCCACAACGGCACGCTCGATTGGGAAATCAATCTCCCCGAAAACAGCCGGTGCAACGAATTTGCGCACCAACTCGTGAGCCTCAAGGAATCCCTGAGCAACGTGCCCAAGGAATCAGAGCCCGCCGCAAGCACGCCCGAGCTTGATAAAGGCGTTGACGGGGTCGGCGTAGTTCCAGATACCACCCAGCACGGAGATTCCCTGTAGGGGAAGTTTCTTGATATCGTCCAGGTTCTCGTGATCGATGCCCCCGAAGGCAATGACCTGCGGGGGTATGTTTAGTTCAGGCATTTCGCTGGCCGTGTCGTGCGCGGCGAGTTTATCAGTAATGCACGCGATGCCGAGTGTTTCAATCGGCTCATAGACGGATTGCGGCTGGAAAACGGGCCCGACAAGCGCACCAGCCACCCACTCCGGCATTTTTTTGAGCTGCTCAAGGTTGCGACAGACTGCAATGCAGTTCACGCGCTTCCATCGTTCCGGGACATCTTGCGCAAGGAGGGCGGCATCGCACACGCATCCGCGCACTTCCAGGCGCTCCGCCATATCGGGAGTGCCGCGCACCCAGATGCGGTCGCGATATTCCATCGGGAGAGCCATGAGCCAGCGTTCATACTGCGCTTCGGTCGCATACCGTATTGCACCGCCAGCCAGGTCCTGTGCGGACCCCGGCACGCGCTTCTGGAGAATGAGCCTCGTGAGCCCGCGCTTGAACATCTCCTCGATGTCATCGAACTCCGAGGAAAAATCGTCGAGGCATGTCGAAAGCCAAAGCCGCATGACACGAATATAGTTTTTTGCCCGCAACGGAAACGCACCGGAGATGCGCGCGAGCATCGAGATTTATTATATTCTGCGCATGGCCGATATGAACGACAAAAATATTCAGGACAAGAATGCGCTAGACGCAGCCAGCGCATGTCCGCAGGATAGCAATGCGCCGGGCAACAATGCGCCGGATTTCGCGAAACTCGCCGATGCCGCCTCGCCCGAAGGGAGCAGCATCAACAGCGAGGACTACTGGTTCCTGAAACTGAACGGGAACTGCTAAAGGCGCAATGAGAGAACCCGCAGAACATAAACAGGAAAAAGAACGCTGCATCCTCGTGGGGATTTCGACACCCAAGGTGCGCCCGTGGCTTGTCTCCGAACAGATTGCCGAACTGGGCCGCCTTGCCGAGACTGCAGGGGCGATTGTCACGCGCAGCTTCTTACAGCGCGTTCAGAACTTTAGCCCGGCGACCCTCATCGGCGAAGGCAAGGTAAACGAGGTCAAGCGCGCCCTCGAAGAAGATAACGCAAAGATGGTCGTTTTTGACGACGATCTTTCGGGGTCGCAAGTGCGCAACCTGGAACAGCGGCTTCCGGGAATCAAGGTACTCGACCGCACAGGACTTATCCTCGACATCTTTGCGAAGCATGCCGTGACAGCGGAAAGCCGCCTGATGGTGGAAGTCGCACAGCTGCAATACATGATGCCGCGGCTCACCGGTGCGTGGACGCACCTATGCCGCCAGCACAACGGCGGCATCGGCACCAAGGGGCCGGGTGAAACGCAGCTCGAAACCGACCGCCGCATGATCCGCAAGCGCATCCAGGAACTCAAGAAGAAGCTCGAAAAAATCGAGGAGGCGCGCGAAAGCCAGGCCGAAAACAGGAACGACATTTTCCACGTGGGTATCGTCGGCTATACGAACGCGGGCAAGTCGACCCTCACAAACCGTCTGACCGGCGCGGACGTGTATGTAGAAGACAAGCTGTTCGCCACCCTCGACAGCACCACCCGCAAGCTTTACCTCGATGGCGAAAACATCATCCTCTCCGATACAGTCGGGTTTATCCGCAAGCTCCCCCACAACCTCATCGAGACTTTCAAGAGCACCCTCGGGGTGGCAGCGCATGCCGACTGCATTCTGGAAGTCGTCGACGGGAGCGCGCCGGATTACCGTGAACACCTGGAAGTGACCCACAAGACGCTTGAAGGCATCATCAGCAAGGTAACTCCGCGCATCCGCGTGTTCAACAAGGCGGAAATCTGCGACGAGGCCCGCCGTACCGAGCTCTTGCAGAACTATCCCGAAGCCATCCAGGTGAGTGCGCGCGAGAACATCGGCATGGAGCGCCTGCGCGACGCTTTCAAGACGCAGCTTGCCGCCTGGAAAAAGAAACGCGAGGCCCAAGCCTCCATAATCAAGGAGAACGTCGATTCCCCCTGGCCGCTCCACCCTGCCGAAAGCGTTACGGACAGGAGCCTAAACAGCAAGCGCGACGAGAACTGGCGAGAACCCGGGATTTACGAAGTATGAACAAGGAAGAACTGAAAGAAAAATACGGGAAGAAGCGCGTACCGCACGAATGGCGCAAGACGGACTGGTTTACCACGCTCATCGTGACATTCTTCGGTTCGGGAATGAGCCCGAAGGCTCCCGGCACCATGGGAAGCCTCGCCGCGGCGATTGTCGCCTACCCCATGGCAGTTCTGGCATGCAGACTGTTTGAATTTAAATCCGACGTTTTTATCGGTGGCGAAATATTCGGCCTGTTTATAAACCTGTTTTTCCTGGCCGCCGCCCTTGTCGTGTTCTTTGCTGCAATCCCCTTCGTGAACAAGGCGATGAAGGATACCGGCACCGAAGATCCCGGCTGGATTGTCATCGACGAAGTCTGCGGCATCTTTATGGCGCTCGCCTTTTTACCCAGCAACTTGATTGTCGAATACCCCTTCTTCCTGGCCATTGCTTTCGGGCTGTTCCGTTTCTTCGATATCCTCAAACCGCTCGGAATTCACAAGTTCGAAAAATTTCCTGGAGCCTGGGGCGTGATGGCGGATGACCTGTTGGGGGGCCTCTATGCAGCTATCCTGCTCTGGCTCGGAACAATGATTGCCTTTCTCTTAAGTTTCTAGTAATCCTTGAGGCAGCGAACGGAATACATGTTGCTGCTCACGTCGAATTCCATCCTGAAATCTCCGGGAGGCTCAAGATGCCAGCCGTAAGCATCTCCGTCTTCGGTCGTAGAACTCCAGAAATGTGCGGAGACACCCAGTTCCACAAATTCGTCGGTCGCCTTGCCCGCAGGTACCACGTCGAACCCGTAACGGTCGCTGCCATCCCACTTGTCGCGGGATTTTAAACTCATCCAGGCAGCTTCCTTGCCGTCGCTATCCTCGATAAACGTGCGGAAGCGTTTCCATTCGTCGTTCTCGGGCAGATGCCATCCCGAAGGGCATGCTTTATTTGCCATCTCGAAATTGTATAAACGCCCGTACTTCGCGCAGTTCTCGTTCTTGTTGTCGTAGCAGGCGCTCCCCTTCACGTTGTACGCGAGGTTTTCCGCCATCCATATGCGGCTCCCGATAACAACCGTCCTGTAGGTCTTGCCGTCACGGCTGTCACGGAACGAGCCCGTCTGAGGCAGGGCAATCGCGAATGTCGCACCAAGTAAAAGCGAAATGCAGGCAACTTTAGGGATGCAATTCACGCGAACCTCCTAGAACTTTATCGGATAGAGTAAATACCAGTTAAATTCCGGATAAACTTGGATTGCCGGGGCCGGCAGCTTGAAGTAGTTCAGGTACTTGATGAGTGTGCGGGCCCAACGGCTCTGCGGGCGGAACGCTTCCAGGTCATAATCAAGCGCCAAGTAGACTTCGCGGTGCCTGTCCTTGTCTGGAGCATGGTAGTCCATCGCCGTTTCGTTGATGCTCAGGCCCGCAGCAAAGGCTAGCCAGCTCGGATAATACTTCCGTGCACCAGCAGGCAGCAGGCGGTAGGGCTTGAACGATGCCCAGAATGTCTGGTTCACATAGTCATCGGTAAAGACGGCATCGCCACGGTGAGTTGTCTTGTCGTAAAAATACGTAGAATTTATCCAGTAACTCCACTTAAGATCTACGTACTTGAATATAGGTACATAGCGTTCCGCCATTGGCAAGAAACCGCCGAGGGTTCCCGACAGCACGTCAAAAATGCTGAACCCCCATGCAGGCGAATAGCCATCCTTCACATCGATTGCGATATGCGTCGCCATCGCGGAAAGGCCTGCATACAAATAGGACTGGAATTCCGAAAGGCCTGACCAACGGTATCCTTCATAGAAAGTTTCACCGAGAACCACGCCAGCCGCAAAATGGCCAAATTTATCCAGATTCAGCGCATACTTGAAATCGTTTTCAAAGTGAAAATGGCTAGAATCATTGTCCCACCAACCCTTCGCAAACACGAACACGTAGGCCGCCGCATACGAAGAAAGAGCAAGTCCGCCGACAGTTCCCACCTTCCACCACGAAATTTCCGACTTGATATCGACGGAATCCTCGCTACGGTAATCCCATGTGGAATCGCGCCAAGTAGGCGGATCATAAGGGGCCGCCTGCGTGGACTGCACAAGGCAAACCAGCAAAATAGCCACAATTGCGAGGGATTTTGGAAAGGAAAACTTCACTTTATTAAAGATAGAAAAGGAAAACCCCGCCTGAAGGCAGGGTTTTCTCGCAAAGTTGCATATAGCCAACAATTAGTCGCGGGCCAAGAGAAGCACGCTGTTCTGGCCACCGAAGCCGAAGCCATCGGACAGGGCGTACTTGAAGTTGTGGCTCGTGTTCTTGTTCGCGCAAACATCGAGGTGGATGCGTTCGTCCTTGTTGAACACGTTCGTCGTAGCATGAATCATCTGGTTCTGCAGAGACTTCACCGTGATGATGGCCTCAAGGGCACCGGCAGCGCCGAGGGCGTGGCCGATCATGCACTTGGAGGAGTTGATCTTCAGGGAATCGGAAGCACCGAACACCTTCTCGAGAGCGGAGCATTCAGCCACGTCGCCGAGCGGGGTGGATGTACCGTGGGTGTTCACGTAGCCCACTTCCTTCGGGGAAATGCCGGCATCGCGGAGCGCCATCTCGATTGCGAGACGCACGCCCTCGCCGTCTTCACGCGGAGCGGACATGTGGTGGGCATCGGCGCTCATGCCGACTGCAGCGATGCGGGCAAGGATGTTCGCGCCGCGCTTCTTGGCGTGAGAGAGGCTTTCGAGCACGAGAATGCCGGAGCCCTCGCCCATCACGAAGCCGTCGCGGTCCTTGTCGAACGGACGGGAAGCCGTTGCCGGATCGTCATTGCGCTTGCTCAAGGCATGCATGTTGGTAAAGCCGGCCAGGGCGAGCGGGTTCACCGTCTCGTCGGTACCGCCGGCCAGCATGATGTCGGCACGGCCAAGACGAATGGCGTCAAAGGCGGCTGCGATAGAATGGTTGGAGGTTGCGCAAGCAGAAACCACGGCGAAGCAGGGGCCCATCCAGCCGGTGCGGTTGGAAACTTCGCCGGCGGGCATGTTGGTAATCGACATCGGGATGAAGAACGGAGAAACACGGTTCGGGCCACGGGTGCCCCAGGTAACCGCGTTGTCGGTGTAAGTGTTCATACCGCCGATACCGGCACCGATAATCACGCCAGAGCGGGACGGATCTTCGGCTTTCGGGTCAATTCCGGCATTCTTCAAGGCCTGGAAAGCGGAATAGACTGCATATTGGATGCACTTCGAGAACCTGGACTGGTCGCGAGCGCTGAAGAATTCGGAACCGTCGAATTCCTTGACCGCAGCCGCAATTTGGACCGGCAAAGCGGAAACATCGAACCTGTCGATTTTTGCGACGCCGGACTTGCCCTGCAGAAGGCTGTCCCAGAGGATGTCGGGAGAATTGCCAAGGGCCGAAACACAGCCCATACCAGTGATAACTACTTCTTCCATAGTGTGTTCCTGTATAACAAATTAACGAAGCCGAATATAGCAAATAATTTTCTTACAATAAAGTGTTTTATTTCTCATTGGGGGCGTTGCTTGACGAATTACAAAAATAGGTGGACAAATGGCATAAAAAAAAGTATGTGAGACGCCTTGTTCACACAAAAAACTAAATTTAACGCGGTATGACAAAAAAGAAAAGTTCTAGAAACCTGGTCTGGATGGACCTGGAAATGTCCGGTCTTGACCCTGAAAAGGACGTTATCCTCGAAATAGCCACCATCGTCACCGATGCGGAACTCAACATCCTAGCCGAAGGGCCCGTCGTCGCCATACACCAGAGCGAAAATGTGTTTGAATCGATGGATGAATGGAACTCCTCGCACCACACTGCAAGCGGACTCGTGGACCGTTGCCGCCATTCCAGGTATTCCGTCTCCGATGCCGAGAAAGTGACTCTCGACTTTATCAAGCCCTTTACCGAAAAGACAAAGAACGTGCTGTGCGGCAATTCCATCACGCAGGACAGGCGTTTCCTGTATAAGTACATGCCCGAAATATCGAACTGGCTATGCTACAGGAATATAGATGTCAGTTCCATCAAGGAACTCTCGTTCCGCTGGTACCCTCAGCTTGCCGAATTCCAGAAGGAAAAACGCCACGAGGCCCTGAACGACATCCGCGAAAGCATCGCCGAACTCGCCTACTACCGTAAGACCATTTTCAAGTAAATCGATGAAATATTACTACGACCCCCAGAATCGACTTCCCTACAAGAAAAGATTACGAAACCGTTGCATCGCTATCGCCATTTTTGTTGCAGCCTGCGCCCTGATTGGCTCGTGCATATTCAAGAACGACGAAAAGGCGACGCAACCGAGAGGATTCGTCGTAAACGGCAATGATCTTACGGCGACATCCAAAGAATGGATCAAGGACACACTCCGTGTGGATTCTTCCATCATCGATTCGCTCAAGGAAGCGCACCGAGCAATCAAGGTGAAGGATCCATTAACCGAATCCGCTGCCAAATCTTTGATAATAGGCGACGCAAGGGCTACGACGGAGGCCGCTCCGGAAGCAAGCAATTCTACTGCCATCGATACAGCGGGGACGTCGATACCCGAAAACGATCTTGTAGATTCAGTGCATATCAAGAAGCAGAAGGACCTGTTCCTCGCCCAGAAAATCGACAACATGCTCCGGCGTTTCAAGCCCATGTACGGAGTCGTCCTTGTCGTAGATCCCAAGAGCAACGAGATTATCGCCTGGGGTGAAACGAAGGATTACAAGGTCCAGAACGAGCCGGATTTTTTCGTGAAGAACACCTTCCCTGCCGCATCGCTTGCAAAGACGATTACCATTGCCGCCGCCATGGACGCAAACCGTTACTCGCTCAACACGCCCGTCCCGATGCTCGGGGCCAGTCACACGCTCTACAAGCGGCAACTGCGCGTCCCCGAAAACTATCATGGCACAACCATCAGCCTCGCCGACGCCTACGCGAAATCCGCGAACCCACCCCTGGCGCTCATTGGCATGGACATCGGTGCAAAGCGCCTCCGCGAAGCGGCCAGGAACCTCGGCTACAACATGAACTTCCCCGGCGGGATTCCCGGAAAGTCTTCGTACGCACCGCCCGACACGGGATACGGGCTTGCCGAGGCTAGCTGCGGCTTTACGGAAGCGACAACCCTCACCCCACTCCTTGCGGCCGCACAGGTCCGTTCCATCCTTACCAAGAAACCGCTCGAAATTCCATGGGCAGAAAACATCGCCCCCTACGCGCCCAAGAGCCGTATCGCGCTCGACGTGAAAAAATTTAACGAAAAAACCTACTACGGGCTGCGCATGGCGATGATTCGCTCCATCACGAACGGGACCGCCAGGAAACAGATTTCGACGCGCAACATGGCCCGCAAGAATTTTGCGGCTCTCGATATCGGCGGAAAGACCGGCTCGCTCGATGGCCAAGATCCCCACGGTCGCTACGAATGGTTCATGGGGTTCGCTCAGTCGAAGGAAAACCCGGACAAGGCCGTCGTCGTGGTCGTGATGCAGGTGCACGACCTGCAGGGCTACCGTTCGCAGCCGGCAACGCAGGTTGCCGCGATGATTATGAATTATTGGGCGCATCAGAACCTTTGGCCCCAAAAATAACCTGCTTACTATACTAGATTTTAAATAAAAGATGAGGATTTTATGGAACCTACCTGGTGGAATTTGATACCGACCTACTTTGACGGAATCGCATTTACAATACCGCTCCTCAATTTTCAGGTTCACTGGTACGGCGTGATGTATATTTTCGCATTCTTCACCGCCTACTTAACCATGTGGAAAATCAACTCGAAGGAAAACCTCGGATACACCAAGGAACAGTTCGACAACCTGTTCATGTGGGCAATCGCGGGAATCCTCATCGGGGCGCGCCTCGGCTACGTTTTCTTCTACAAGCCAGGCTACTACCTCGCCAACCCGACCGAAATACTCATCCCGATGACTCACGACGCCCTCGGTTGGCATTTTACGGGAATTGCAGGCATGAGCTACCACGGGGGACTCATTGTCGGCTTGATCTTTGTTGTCATTGGTATGAAACGTAACAAGATGGACGTGTGGAAAACCCTGAACCTTTGCTTTTTGGCGGCCCCCCTCGCCTACACCTGGGGCCGTTACGGCAACTTCATCAATGGTGAACTTTTCGGTGAAGTTACCACCAGCGGCATCGGCATGTATTTCCCGCTTGCACACGACAGTCCTGTCACGAACCCGATTCTGCACCACCCGAGCCAGCTCTACGAGATGCTTTTCGAAGGAGTCATCCTGTTTGCGGTTCTCTACAACCTGAGACGCATTCCGCTGCTCAAGGACAAGATGCCCTGCCTCTACCTGATGGGCTACGGCTTGTTCCGGTTCTTCATCGAGTTTTTCCGCAGGCCCGATGCGCACCTCGGACGCGTCGACCTGTTCGGCATGAGTCGTGGGCAAACTCTCTGCAGCCTGATGATTATTACTGGGCTTGTGTGGTTGATTGTCTTGATTTATAGGCAAAAGAAGCTCACACAAAAAGCCAATTAAAAAGCGCGACTTCCGCCTTATTGTGTTTTACATTTTTTGTAATGCACTTTTGCGTTTTGGAAAGAAAATGTAAAAGATTTGGCGTTTTCGGGCAAATTTCGCGAAAAATTTTCTCTTTTTATACCTTACCAGCGTATTTTGATTATGCTAATTTTTGGTTCCGATGAAAAGGAATATTGAATATCGGATTTTTCTTACCCCCGTTTTTAATCGTCTTTATCGTTTGGCAAAAGCTTCTGGCTTTTGCCTTTATTTTTATTCATACAAAGGAGATCCCCACCTTGGTGGCCATGCGCACTAAACAACAAGTTGTTAAGTGCTGTCCGCCCGCCTACGCGGGGATGACAATAAAAAGGGCTGGTTTAATACACAAGTTTAACACTGCTTATGCGAGTAAACTATGAACAATAAATTCAACTGGAAAGCGAAACGCGAGAAGAAAGCGTTCTTGGCATTGGCGGATGGCGCCGTGTTCCACGGGTATGCCTTTGGTAGTGCTACCGATACCGTCGGCGAAGCGGTATTCAACACCGGCATGGCGGGCTACAAGCAGATTTTGACTGATCCCTCCTACGCGGGCCAGTTCGTAGTGTTCACTACGGCAGAAGTCGGCGCATACGCCGCAAACCTCGAGAAGTCCGAATCTCGCGACGTGTTCCTGAACGGCATCGTCGTGAACTCGCTGGACGACGTGAGCAAGGAGATTGGCGAAGAGAGCCTGCACGACTACATGCTCTCCCACAAGAAGCCGGGCATTGCGGGCGTGGACACGCGTGCACTCACCATCCACCTGCGTGACCATGGCGCACAGAAGGCCTACCTGCACGTAGACGGCACCGAGATGAGCGAAGCCGACGCCATCAAGAAGGCGCAAGAATGGGAAGGCCTCGACGGTCAGGACTACGCAAGCAAGGTGAGCGACCCGAACGGTTACGAGTTCAGCACCGAAGGCGACCTGAACGTTGTCGCGCTCGATTTCGGTATCAAGACGAATATTTTGAGGAACCTCGCCGCACAGAACATGAAGGTGACGGTCCTTCCGATCAACGCCACCTACGAACAAATTATGGCGAAGAATCCGGATGGTGTATTCCTCTCGAACGGCCCTGCCGACCCGAACAGTCTCCCGCAAGTCGCAGCCGTCGTCAAGCAACTCCTAGGCAAGGTCCCGCTGATGGGCATCTGCCTCGGTAACCAGTTGCTCGGTCTCGCTCTCGGCGCGAAGGTTTCCAAACTCAAGTTCGGCCATCACGGTTGCAATCACCCGGTGAAAAACTTGAAGACCGGCGCCGTGGAAATCACGAGCCAGAACCACAACTACGCCATCGAAGAATCCAGCCTCCCCGCGAACGTGGAAATCACGCACATCAACCTAAACGACAACACCGTCGAGGGCATCCGTCACAAGGAACTCCCCGCGTTCAGCGTGCAGTACCACCCGGAATCAGCTCCGGGCCCGAACGATTCCTACTACCTGTTCGGTGAATTCAGACAAATGATTCTTGACTTCAAGGGAGCAAAATAATGACGAAGGCCGCTCCCAAAAAACAGACCAAGTACATCTTTATTACCGGCGGCGTGGTCAGTTCCCTCGGTAAAGGCATCACCTCCGCATCGCTCGCGCTGCTGCTCAAGAGCCGCGGCTACAAGGTGTTCATGCAAAAGCTCGACCCGTACCTGAACGTGGACCCGGGTACCATGAGCCCTTACCAGCACGGCGAAGTATTCGTGACCGACGACGGATACGAAACCGACCTGGACCTCGGCCACTACGAACGCTTTGCAGGCGTGCAGTGCTCCAAGGCATCAAGCTACACTTCGGGCCGCATCTACTCTTCCGTGCTCGCGAAGGAACGCGCAGGTCACTACCTGGGCGGCACCGTGCAGGTGATTCCGCACATCACGAATGAAATCAAGGACGCCTTCCGTTCCGCTGCCGAAAGCGGCGCAGACATCGTGCTCTGTGAAATCGGCGGTGTCGCTGGCGACATTGAATCCCTCCCCTTCCTGGAAGCCGCAAGGCAATTCCGTTTTGAAGTCGGCGTCGAAAACACCTGCTTTGTCCACCTGGTTCTCGTGCCCTACCTCAAGGCTGCCGGCGAACTCAAGACGAAGCCCTCGCAGCACTCGGTTGCCGAACTCCGCAACATCGGTATTTTCCCGGACATTCTCGTGTGCCGTACCGAAATGACAATCCCGCAGGATCACCTCGACAAGCTCGCGCTTTTCTGCAACGTGAAGCCCGAATGCGTCATCGAAGAAAAGGACGTGACGGATTCCGTCTACGCCGTGCCCCGCGAACTTTCCAAGCAGGAACTTGACCTCCGCGTTCTGGAACAGCTCCGCCTGAGCGTGCACCCCATCATCCACTCCGAATGGGACAAACTCGTCAAGAAGGCCACCCAGCCCAAGTACGAATGCACCATCGCGCTGGTGGGCAAGTATATCGCCATCCGTGATGCCTACAAGTCCGTACACGAAGCCCTGCAACACGCCGGCATGGAACACAATGCCAAGGTGAAGGTGGAATGTATCGAGGCCGAAGAACTCGAAAAGAATCCGAACCTCATCAAGAATGCTGACGGTATCCTGATCCCGGGAGGTTTCGGAAGCCGCGGCGTGAACGGCAAATGCGTAGCCATTCGCTATGCCCGCGAGCACAAGATTCCGCTGCTGGGAATTTGTCTCGGCATGCAATGCTGCGTGATTGAATTTGCACGCAACGTTCTCGGCTGGAAAGACGCCAACTCCACGGAATTCGACGAAAAGACGGCCCACCCGGTTATTGACCTGATGGACGAACAGAAGAACGTCACCGAAAAGGGCGGCACCATGCGCCTCGGCGCTTACCCGTGCAAGCTCATGAAGGATTCCAACGCGGCAAAGCTCTACAAGAGCGAAAAAATCAGCGAACGCCATCGTCACCGCTACGAATTCAACTACAACAGCGAATTCCGCGTCGCCTTGGAAAAGGCGGGTCTCAAGATTGCCGGTACATCGCCCGATGGAAAGCTCGTCGAGATGGTAGAAATCAAGAACCACCCCTACTTTGAAGCCTGCCAGTTCCACCCGGAATTCAAGAGCAGGCCCACGGCACCCCACCCGCTGTTCAGCGGACTCGTGAAGGCAGCTCTCGAACAAAAGAAAAAAGGTTCCGCGCAGGCCAAGTCTGCGCAGGCAAAACCGGCACAAAAGAAGAATTTGAATGGAGGCAAGAATGCCTAAGCGTACCGACATCAAGAAGATTATGCTCATTGGTTCTGGCCCGATTGTGATTGGCCAGGGCTGCGAATTCGACTACTCCGGCGTGCAGGCCTGCAAGGTGCTGCGCCGTGAAGGCTACGAAGTGGTGCTCGTGAACTCCAACCCGGCCACCATCATGACCGACCCCGAAATGGCCGACCGCACCTACATCGAGCCGCTAAGCGTTGATATTCTGCACGAAATCATCCGTCGCGAACGCCCGGATGCTCTGCTCCCCACACTCGGTGGACAGACCGCTTTGAACCTCGCCATGGAACTCAACGAACGCGGCATTCTCGACCGCTACCAGGTGGAACTCATCGGCGCAAAGGCGCAGTCCATCCAGCGCGCCGAAGACCGCCACCTGTTCAAGGATGCCATGCTCAAGATCGGGCTTGACCTCCCCCGCTCCGGTTCGGCGCACTCCATGAGCGAAGCGACCGCTATTGCCCACACCATCGGAAGCTGGCCGCTGATTATTCGTCCGGGCTTTACCCTCGGCGGCACGGGCGGCGGTATCGCCCACAATCCCGAAGAATTCGAGACCATCGTGAACCGCGGTCTTGACGCATCGCTCAACAACGAAGTCCTTATCGAAGAATCGCTGCTTGGCTGGAAAGAATTCGAAATGGAAGTCATGCGCGACAAGAAGGGCAACGCCGTTATCGTCTGCTCCATCGAAAACCTGGACCCCATGGGCGTACACACCGGCGACTCCATCACGGTCGCCCCGATCCAGAGCCTTGATGACCGCGCCTACCAAGCCATGCGTGACGACTCCCTGAAGGTCATGGAAGCCATCGGTGTCGAAACTGGCGGATCCAACGTGCAGTGGGCAATCGAACCCAAGACCGGCCGCCGCATCATCATCGAAATGAACCCGCGTGTAAGCCGTTCTTCTGCTCTCGCCTCCAAGGCTACGGGCTTCCCCATCGCAAAGATTGCAGCGCTGCTCGCCGTGGGCTACACGCTCGACGAACTCCGCAACGACATTACGCAGACAACCCCGAGCTGCTTTGAACCTGCCCTCGACTACGTTGTCGTGAAGGTCCCGCGTTTCACGTTCGAAAAATTCCCGAAGGCTGATTCTACGCTCGGCACCCAGATGAAGTCTGTGGGCGAAGCGATGGCCATCGGTACGAACTTCAAGCAGGCCATGCAGAAGGCGTTGCGTTCCCTCGAAACGGGTTTCGGCGGATTCGGCGCCTGCGCCAAGTGTGAAAAGTTCAAGGAATACGACGACGAAACCCTCGCCAAGGAAGTCGCCCGTCCGAGCGCCGAGCGCATCTTCGTGCTGCACGAAGCATTGCGCCGCAAGTGGGGCGTTGAGAAGTTGTACGAGCTCACAAAAATTGACCGCTATTTCCTCCGCCACCTAGAAGAACTAGCCCTCTACGAAGACGAAATCCTTTCCGCAGGCTCACTTGAAAACCTCGCAAAGGACTTGCCGCTCTTCCGCCAGGCCAAGGAACTCGGCTACAGCGATATCCAGATTGGTTACCTGTTCCACAAGACTCCCGAAGAAGTCATGGCGGTGCGCAAGCAAATCGGTCTTGTTCCGAGCTACTACTCCGTAGATACATGCGCCGGCGAATTCGAAGCCATCACGCCGTATTACTACAGCTGCTACGCCGAAAATTCCGAGCCCGTCCGCGAAATCCCGGGTCACGGCCACAAGAAGAGAATCATGGTGCTGGGCGGCGGCCCGAACAGAATCGGTCAGGGTATCGAATTCGACTACTGCTGCTGCCACGCCGCCTTTACGCTGCGTCGCGAAGGCTACGAAGTCATCATGGTGAACTCGAACCCCGAAACGGTTTCCACCGACTATGACACTTCGGACAAACTATACTTTGAACCGCTCACGCTCGAAGATGTGATGGGCATTTACGAACGCGAAAAGTGCGCGGGCGTCATCGTGCAATTCGGCGGCCAGACTCCGCTGAACCTCGCCATGCGTCTCAAGAAAGCCGGTGCAAACGTCGTCGGCACGAGCCCCGAAGACATCGACCTCGCCGAAGACCGCGACTTCTTCAAGCAGCTGGTTGACAAGGTCGGCATCAAGCAGGCAGAAAGCGGCATTGCCCACAACGTAGAAGAAGCCCTCGCCATCGTCGAGAAAATCGGCTACCCCGTTTTGGTGCGCCCGAGCTTCGTTCTCGGCGGCCGCGGCATGGTGATTGTCTATAAGGAAAAGTACCTCCGCAAGTTCGTGGAAGAAGCCGCCGCTATTGGCGAAGGCAAGCCCATCCTCATCGATCGCTTCTTGGAAGACGCCACCGAACTCGACGTGGACTGCATTAGCGACGGCAAGCACACCGTGGTAGGCGCCATCATGGAACACGTGGAGCCCGCAGGCATCCACTCCGGCGACTCCGCAAGCGTGATTCCGCCCATGACGCTTTCGCAGGAAATCCAGGACAAGGTCCGCGCCTACGCCAAGGAATTCGCGAAGGAACTCCACGTTTGCGGCCTCATGAACATGCAGCTCGCCGTAAAGGACGGTGAACTCTACATGATCGAAGTGAACCCGCGCGCCTCCCGTACGGTGCCGTTCGTCTCCAAGTCCATCGGCGTGCCGCTTGCCAGCTACGCAAGCCGTTGCATGCTGGGCGAAACTCTCGAACAAATCGGCTTCACCGAAGAAGTCCATGTGCCCTATGTGAGCGTCAAGGAAGCCGTGTTCCCCTTTGTCAAATTCCCAGGTGTCGATATCACGCTTTCTCCGGAAATGAAGTCCACCGGCGAAGTCATGAGCATCGATCGCGACCGCGGCCTTGCCTACCTCAAGAGCCAGCTTGCATCGGGCAACAAGGTCCCGAGCCAGGGCAACATCTTCGTCTCGCTCAAGGACGAAGACAAGCAGAAGGCTGTCCCGCTCATCAAGCGCCTCGTTGACATGGGCTACCAGATTTACGCCACCCGCGGAACCTCGACCCTCCTCTACAACGAAGGCATCAAGACTCGCGCCGTGTTCCGTATCTCCCGTGGCCGCCCAAACCTCCTGGACCTCATCCACGACAAGGAAGTCCAGTGGATCGTGAACACCACCGAAACCGGCGCCGAAGCCATGGTGGACGAAATCCAGATGCGCTCGAAGGCTGTGGTGTCCGGCATTCCTATCACCACGACCATCGCCGCCCTCACCTCTACCGTGGAAGGCCTCATGGACAAGCACGACTTCGGAAGATTCGAAGTCTGTAGTTTGCAAGAGTATCACAGGCACGTGAAGAAGTAAGACGGATTGTCATGCCGGACCCCATTCCGGCATCACCTTTTTTAGCAATGCACCTAAGGAAAATTCTTAGGTGCTTTTGCATTAACAATCTACCAAAACCTGCATCAATGTAGGTTGCCCTGTCTTTTTCAAGCCTTCTTTAATATAGACTAACGTTCTTTTGTTTTGTAAAAGTTCAAATCTTAATATCAAATCTTTACTTTCATTCAGCCGTTTACTTCTAACATAATCATAATCTTCGCTTAAATAGCCACAATAACTTCCTATTTCACGCAACGCAGCAATAGCAGAAAGTTCTTTCAATGTAAATTTCTTAGATAATTTGCTTATTTCTGTAGTATATTCTTCAGAAGTAAAGGGGAATTTATTATTTCGAAAATTCTCATACACCTTTCTAAAGTAGCGAAGTCTTTTTACAGATAGATCCTCAAGAGCAATCTCTTTTCCAAAATATGAGGAAAATTCCCGGTGGGTCTTTATTTTATCTATTACTTTTGAAAATTGATTAGCCGATAGACTGTATTGCGTTTTAATTTCTTCTGCTATTTTATCAAAAAGTGACTCACGATTCCAAGGTAGTGTCGGCAATTTTTGGGCAATTTGTTGTAGAACATCTCTTGACAAACCGCAAGCAACAGTTTCAACACGATATTCTTCGTTTAAGCAATCATTAACCGTATCTAACAGATCTAATTGTTCTGACATTTTTGAAAATTGATCCGCAAAATCCCCCAAATTTATACACCCTTGGTCTTCTAAATGTTTCTTCATTCCATTATGAAATAAAGGGAATCTAAAAGTTTCGGCAGAATCATCTATTTCATAATAATCAGAAACAAAATCTTCAACACACTCAACAACTTCTTTATATCGTGGTTCAACAGCACTTAGTACCTTAATTTTATTCATCAACTCTTTGAGTGAATGTGTTTTCAAATTTTTTTCAGCACAAAATTTTGGATTCAAAACTTTGTTAAAAAAATCTAGATATTCAATCGTCGATTTCAATGATAACTCAATATAATGGCGGGCGTTGTAAACGATCGGATAAACCAAAATATCCAAATATGCGCTATTTCTAAGAGCTTTTTTTAATAAAATTGCTGTGGATTCTTTATAACCAGAAGCATATGTCCTAATTGATGCACCGCCATTTTCTCCTACACATGCATTATATGTAGGATTACTTGAATTGAATGTTTTATTGCAAACCTGAGTCATTTTGTCTCCATAACATTTTCACACTTAGATCCGAGGTTGGCTTTGCCCGTTAGGAAAAATCATTCATAATGAGTTTCATCAAATAAAATACATTTTATCCCTAAAAAGCCAAATACGATTCTAGAAACAACCGTTAAAAAGCGATTTCCAATCGTTTTCTTGATGTTTTCCCTCTAAAACACTAATACTCCTTAGGTTTATAAGTTATTTTTTATGGAAAAGAGTTTTGTCTCTTGTTCTCTACCTGAAATTCAGCAAACTTCATGTTTCCGAGAACAAGGCGAACGCTCACGCATGCAATGGCGTTAGTTATTGCATCGCTTTGTGCATTCCTAGACGCAATTCTAGGATTGTTGCATTGTGCCCTTTATGGGGCGTGGGTCGTGCGTTTATCGGAAACAGGCATGCTGAGCCTCAGGTAGATAGACGTTTCGACTCACGCCTTTTTGCATTCTCCAAACAGGTGTGTTTTTGTAAAGCAAGGACAGACTTAGACTTTAACGTTGGAGTTGTTATGAAAAAAAGCCTATGCCTATTCCTAGTCGCTTTATTATCTGCGGCTTGTAGCAATCCCTACTACAAATTTTATCAGGGAAATAAATACGAACGAAAAAAATCTTGCGAGTATCTAGGTTCTATTTCATCATCTAACGAATTGCAAAAGTTAACAGATGAAGGCTATAGTGTTATGGGGGAAAGTAGTTTTACCTCTACGGGAAACGAATATAGTGTAGACAAAATGATTTCTGCATGTAAGGCAGTAGGCGCTGATGCGGCTGTCATTGTTAGACCTGAGTACCAAAGATCAGAAAATGTCATGCGAACTTATTATACCTATCAGCCGGGACAGTCATATACGATAAACACATCAACTCAAATATCAGGTGGGTACACAGGCAACATCTATGGACGTTATAATCAGGTAGGTTCATATAATGGAAATTTTTACGGAACAGACAATACCCAAACAAAAATGCGCTCAGAAGGTCATCTTGAAGCACATCCTTATATGACAACAGCTGACAGATATATTTATAGGGCTTTTTACTTAAAGAAAAGTCACTATAATAGAAAATTTCAAAATAAGAGATATAATCTTGAAAACAAAAAAGAACCTGTAATTACAATCGGTCAAACCAAAATTTACGCAGACAACATTGAAGAATTAGCAGAACTTTTAGAAGCACAACAATCTCAACATCCACAAACTAAGGCAACAAAAACGCAACTGCGTCATGCCGTTGTTGACAATTTGGTTGGACAAGAACTTGTGAAGCAAGAATGCGAAAGACAGGGAATAACCGTATCCTCAGAACGCGTAGAATTGTTGATTAAACAATTCAAATCTCAGTATAAAAGCGAATACGATTTTCAAAAGGCCCTTGAAAAATCTAATAACACCATGGCCCAATTCAGAAAAAGGATAGAAGATCAGCTGAAAAGCGAAGAACTGTTAGGAAAAGAGGTGCCTTATGAACCCGAACACGATAGATCCATTAGACTTAAGAACTATTTAAAAAAATTAGGAAAAGAATATGAGGTTCGTTATCTTGACGAAAGGTATATGCCCCCTGATGCTATAGGGTTGTAAGCTTCTTATTTTTCGGACAAATAATTTTGCGTTAGGGATAGTGACCCCTTGGGGCAGCGCTGTGGCGCCGTTGCAAGAGCGGCGCGGGCGTGCCGCAGGTGCGCACGGGGCGCCTTGCAATATAGCCCGACCGCACATATATGTGCGGGAACGCCCATATAATCCCTCCTGGAAGCTGTTATAATAGCCTTTTCTAAGCAGAAAAGGCTCAAAACTTGCGTTTTTGCCCCTAAAAAACTATATTAGGAGTATTACGGCATCAAGGAGCCCCTATGACAACGACAAAAAGCATTGATTCTTACAGATTGACGGACTTGGAAGAGCCGACCGATGAAATGCTTGCCCAAATTATGAGGGAAGCTGCCGAAGATGCCCGCAAGGCCAATGCAGACGCCACCAAGCGTTTTTTCGACGAAATTGAAAAAGCAGCCGCGACCAACCGTTAATTGCAAGTCCTGGCGTGAAGAATCTTTGAAGAACCATAAAAGTCTTATTTTTGAGTCAGTTTTTTCTTCTGATGAAAAAGTCGACTTTGTTTGCCGTGCGAAACAGCAAGGTTATTTCATCCGTTTGTTTTTTGTCGCGACCTCACACCCGTCCATCAATGCCGCTAGAATTGCAAAGCGAGTGATACAGGGCGGTCATGACGTCCCGATTTCCAAGATTATTTCCAGATACCAGAAATCCATTTTCAACTGCAAGAAGATAATTCCTTCGGTGGATCGTCTTTATGTCTATGACAATTCGGTAGAAGACCAGGACGCTTCGCTTTTGTTCAGATTGTCGGATGGAAAACTGGTTAAAAGCTACACAGACAACATTCCTCAATGGGCGATGACGATACTCAAATAGCGTCCACCGACTCACCACTTTTTCATACACCTCAGCGAAATAAAAAAGTCGTCCCTTGCAGGGCGACCTTTTACTTATCTCAAAACCACACGTTGCGTTTTCGCATTGCCGCATTTGACCATGTACACACCGCGGCTTAAGCCTGCGTTTGTCATGGCATTGCGGAGATCGCCGATATGTCCGGCTTGGAATTCGCCGATGAACGCGCCGAGCGGGCTAAATACTTTATATGTACTTTGAAGGCTTTGGGGCGCAACATGCGTCCCGAAGGCAATTGCATCGGTAGAGTCTGAAGGCGGTTCAACCTTTGGCTCTTGCCACAGAACGAATTCGATGGTCGTTGCACTGCGGGCCGGAACACTGAAACTGCACTTTGTACCATCGACTTTGACTTCGCTTCCTTCTTTGAGGTTGTTATTGTCATCGGTGACGTAGGGCTTGAAGCTTCCAATTTTCGTGTTTCCGAAGTCAAAGTCCGCCTTGAACTCCTCGTTCTTGGAATTGAGAATGACGACTGCGATTTTCGTCTTGAGGGAGTCGCGGTAGGCGGTGACCTTTACATCTCTTTCGGGATTCTTGGTAGCGTCGATTCTCCAAGAGCCGGGTCGCGCGAAACGGCTGAAGTTCCCCATGACCCAGAGTCGCTTGGTAGGCTCCACATTGTCGGGGTTGCCTTGTCCTTGCGGCCAGAGGGCTCCGTTGCCGCAACTGGCTTCGCTGCAGGAATAAATCCACCAGAAATGCCAGGCGTTCATGTTCGCAATAGTCAAGGCGTCATGGATTACGCCTGCAACGCGGAGAGCACTTCCCATGCCCACATCTTCCTTGTTACTTCCAAGATCATAGACTTCGGTTTCCCAGAATTCCTTGCCGGCTTCGTGGATTTCGGGGTAAGCAGCCGGGTCTCCGCCGTATTCGTGCGTCCCAAAAATATCGGTGTATTTCAGGGCGGCGGGATTGTTGAAGAAGGCTTTTTTGTAATTGGGGAATCCGTACCAGTTAATAGCTTCGGTGCCAATGATTTTGATGCCCGTGGTATCGAGGGTGGGGCCAAGGTAGTCGCCGACCCAACGCGCCAATTCATCGGGTTCGTAGTGGTTGTCGCCGGTGCCGTCGGGCTCGTTTTGCGACGAAATTGCATATAGATTAACGCCAGCCTTCCGCATGTCTTGCGTAAACTTCAAGATGGTGTTGGCCCAGTCCTGAGCGTGATTGAAATCCAGGTGCTTTTTGCCACCGTCGTAATTTATGGTGTATCTAGATGTCCACGGGGCTGCCCAGACTTTGACGCCGTATTCACTCGCCTTTTTTGCGATACTCGTTTCAGATGTGGTGCCGTCCGGGGCGATACGGATGCGGTGCAGCGTAAGCCCGGCGCCACTGGTGGAGTCCCAAAGAAAGGCGGCATTCTTGTCGGTGATGGAACCGGCCCATGCCGAGGCCGCCCCAAAGCCGCTGATGCGCTGGTATTCCTTGCCGATATCTACGTTAATCGTTGCCGCACTGGCGAGGGTGCCCAAAAACGCGACAAAACCTGCAAAAGAGGGAAATCCCTTAATTGAAAACGACATAAAGCCTCCCATACGAACTTTACTTACTATAAAATAAGTTGAAAAATTCGCTTAATATAGGGCTTTATTCGAATTCGTTTTGATAAATTGACAACAGAAAGATGTATTTATCCGCTAGAACTTCTCGAAAAACTCCCATGTGGCTTGCGGCACCCAAGATTGCTGCTGGCCGGGGTCCTTGTGGTCCCAGATGTGTCCGCCGCTCTGCGTGCACCAGCGAACGGGGAACCGTTCCTCGACGGTCGTGTAGTCGTAGCATTTGTGCGGAGCATTGCGCTGGGCTTCTTCGGCGCGTTCATTCTTCGCCTTGCCGCCTTCGGAGTTGAGCGTCAAGATGATGTCACGCGCGTTCCGGCCCATTTCAGGGGTGCACATGCCGTCATCGAGGCCAAGCACGCCCATCCAGCCGATTCCCATTTTCTTGCGCTGCGGGAGCCAGATGTTGCGTTCCGCGGTTTCGTAAACGGCCACTGCGCGGAGCACGTCCTGGTGGTTCCACGAAAGGCCATTGCTGAACATGGCGCCGTAGCTGAATCCCGTGGAAAAAACGCGGCTCGAATCGATGCAGAAGTTGCCTTCGAGATATGCGAGGAGTTCGTCAAACAGGAGGTAATCATCCTGCCCCCAGGGCAGCTGGTTTCCATTGCCTTCGGGCGCAACGAATATCGCGGTTTCGTTCTTGTCAATCCACTTGAGGCCGTGATAGCCTTCGTCCTGCACGGCGCTTCCCGAACCGCCCATGCACTGCATTCCGAAAATGAGTTTGTACGGTTTGTTCTTGTCGTAACTTTTCGGCATGTCGATGCGCACGGTACGCACGCCCTTGCTCCACCTGAAATCAATGTAGGGCTTGTCGCCACGATACTTGTAATCAAGCTTAGTGTCCTTGCCGCAGCCACGAGTGGGAACAGGGTCGTTCTTCAGGCCCCATCCGTATTCGTACTGCGGTTGCGGCGGAGCAGTTTTCTTGAGCGTAAGCGCAAGATTCGTGTCAAGATTGTTGAGCTTTACATTGAGCGTGTCGAAGCCATCGGCAACAACGCGCAGATTGTCCGAATCGCCCACCTTGAGAAGCGCCTTTGCTCCGGACTTCGCGCCGAATGCCGTATTGAAACTTCCATCGGCGACAAACTGGAACGTTTGCGAAGCGCTACCTACGCGGACGCGCGCGAAGTACTTGCCCTGCGCTTTCACGGAAGACTTCATGTCAACTGTCCCCGAGCCGCAGAGAGTTTCATTCAGCAGGCGGTTTCCGAACACGTCGAAAATCTGCACCTGTACCGGAGAATTTTGCCCCTGCGAAAACGATAAAACGCCGTTGTTCACGGAGAGATATCCGACAGCAATCCTGCTCGCCAATGCCTGCGATTCCTCGTCCTGGTGAATCGTGAACGCGCCCGAGGCCTCCGTTTTCGCATTGAGGCCTTTTTGAACAAGCAAAACATCTGCGCCACGGATAGCCTTGCCGCCATCGTCGCTCACCTTGCCTGTCAGGGTAAATGCATTTGCCGACATTGCAGACAACGCCATAAGAACGCCAACGGACACACCTGTCCATAGAGTATGATTCATAAAAAGCACTCCTTTTTTGATTTTCTATTCCAGAAAATACTTTTCAAGAAGCGGTTTAGTTCTTATGTAAACTTTTTTGCGTTGACAACGCTGTCCACAAAGGATTTTTCCTTCAATATCCATTCACCACGGCACTGTAGTCCGAAATACGCTTCTGCATCCACGCTTCCAAATCTCTTGCTGCCGCAGCGGAATTTTTCCCCGTATTGTTCCTGCTTTCGGGCCAGGGCCATCGTTCGGCATCGTTCGCCATAGCCACTGCATTTTCTGCAAGGTACACGTTCAGGCGCTCCGAAACTAGCGCAGAAATTTTCGGTGCAAGTTCCGCCCAGCGCGCCTTGTATTCCGTAAGGAATTGCGCGTTAGAGAAAAGGTTCGTGAAAAATCCAGATGCTCCCGAACCGTCCCAGGCATTGGCACCAAAGCCGCCAAACCCGCCTCGGCCTCCGGATGTTCCCGTAGCGCACATTCCCCAGTCATTCTTCTTGTCGGCCGTGCAGTTGAACGGGCTTCCGCTCGGGTTCGTACTCCCGAGAATCCACGATTGACTGCCAAAGTATTCCTTCGTCTCTTCGTTCCAGCTGTAACCGAAACCGCCATCAAAATCCCACACGGGTCCAAACACATACTTGCCTTCCGCAGAAGCCCTGTGCAGGTACATGCTACGCGGGGCTTCGAGTTCCACATTACGCGTGATTTCTTGCAGAATCAAGAAGTCCATGAACGAGCGCACGTCAAGCAAAGCCTTCACCGCATCGTAATCGGCAGAGGCAATCGCATCTTCGAGTCTCTTGAAATCGGACCGTATCTGTTCCAGGCTACCTTCCGCAAGCGTCTTCGGGTATTTTACGGCAACAGGCAATTTGTATGTAGCGCTCCAGAAGTTGTCGTTCGCATCGGGAGAAAGTTCCGGTCCGTCATCTTGGTCAAGACTCAGGAGTACACCGTCCGCACCAACATTCACGCGGCTTTCCGCCTGTTCAACCTGTTCCGTCAACTGGTACAGTCCCTTGTAGTCGCCGTTGATTTCCACTTCCACAAATCGGTTTGCATTCACAAAGTTGAAACTGCCCATCTCCCGCGCGATATCGAAAGCAAGCGCGTTCATCAGGTTCGTCGGGTCGCGAAAATTCGCCAACAACACCCAGTCCTTATTCGCGGCAAGCCCGAGCATTTCGGTTTTTTCCTGAAACTTGATGCGGTAAGGTTTCTTGTCGTACCAGAGTCGCGTAGAATTCCCGCGTTGCTTTATTTTTGCGGCGCTCACCGGAACGTCGGCATATATCCCGTTCCCCGCGACCTCAATGGTACACCCGATGTACGCCGGTTTCTCCAGGCTGTCCGTCCGCGAAAGCACCGAAGCATCGTCCACAAGAATGCGGATGTATGGCACGCCGTTGTTTGGCACGGGATTCACAGAAGAACTGCTACTCGAAACGCCAACCGCCGGCATTTCCGCAAAAGAATACTCGGGTTCTTCTGCAGGCACTTCTCCCATGCTTGTAGAAGAAGCGAAATAAACGGGTTCAAAGGCGGTCGCGTCACTCGATCCGGCACTTTCGACACTAACGCCAGCATCAACGCCAACGGGATCTTCACTACACGCAACAAGCACGCCCGCAAAAATAACCGGAGCAAGCCTCCGGACCAAACAATCCATACATAAACCTCACGGAACGCCAACCCCGCACCTGCATAATTAGATAAAAATGGCAAAAAATGCACGTTTTTGCGCCTGCATGCTTAAATTTTTCGTTTAGGAAGTGTGTAAACAACTCCGCAAGACATTCACGCCTATTGTAAAATTGTCAATGATAAGTTAATCCCGGGGCGTTCCGCGGGGCTTTTCGTGATATATCTTTATCTCTGGTGTATAACATGTTTGGAGATTAAGATGAAAAATATCTTATTCGTTTCTTCCGTATTGGCCTTGGCTTGTACGGGTTTCGCTCAGAAAATTGTAATCACGACGAACTATACGGCGGACCCGGCGCCCTATGTCCATGGGGATACGGTTTACCTGTACACGACCCACGACGAGGACAATGCCGACGGGTTCATGATGTACGACTGGCTGTTGCACACTTCCACGGACATGGTCAACTGGACCAGTCACGGTGCCGTAGCAAGCCTGGGCGACATCAAGTGGTCCTCTAAAACCAACGGGGCCTGGGCGGAACAGGTCATCGAGCGGGACGGCAAGTGGTTCATGTACGTCCCCATTCACGGCAACGGCATTTCCGTCTTGGTGGCGGACAACCCTTACGGCCCTTTCAAGGAACCTTTGAACAAGGCGCTTGTCTGGCAGCGCGAGCACTGGAACGATATCGACCCTACCGTCTGGATTGACGACGACGGGCAGGCCTACATGTACTGGGGCAACCCCGATTTGTACATGATCAAGTTGAATAAGGACATGACCAGTACTCAGGGGTCCATCGTCACCTACCCCAAGATCAAGGATTACCAGGAAGGCCCCTGGGTCTATAAGCACGGCAACAATTACTACATGACTTTCGCATCCACCTGCTGTGCCGAAGGTATCGGGTATGCCATGAGCGATAAGATTACTGGCCCCTGGACCTACAAGGGCGACATTATGCCGCATTCTTCGCGCAGTAACGGAAACCACCCGGGTATCATCGATTTCAAGGGGAAATCCTACGTTTTCGGCCTGAATTACGAACTTTGGCGTTACAAGTCCGAGAAGATGGGCCAGAAATACCAACACAAGGAGCGTCGTTCTGTCGGCCTTTCCGAAATGAAGTACAACGCCGACGGCACTATTCAAA
The DNA here is from genome assembly GCA_002449765.1 of Fibrobacter sp. UBA7003. Taxonomy (GTDB): domain Bacteria; phylum Fibrobacterota; class Fibrobacteria; order Fibrobacterales; family Fibrobacteraceae; genus Fibrobacter. Next base: position 132,326 of record DJXN01000010.1, on the reverse strand, counting down.
AAATTGATTATTGGCCGGACAATGGCGTGGCCCAGCTGGAAGATTTCGACCCGTACAAGCGCGTGGAAGCGGAAACCATGTCCTGGGGCGAAGACGTGAGGGTCCGCAAGAGCGGTACCGCCGGCAATACGGTCATCACCAACCTTTCCGAAGGGAAATACACCAAGATTAGCGGCGTGGAATTCGGCGACGCGGGCGCGGAAAGCTTCTCGGCGTCGGTGCTGAGCGTCAAGAAGGCGTCGAGCATCACCGTCCGCCTGGACAAGGTGGATGGCGAAATCGTCGGCAAGGCGGAATTTAGCGCCGACGGCCTCGTGACGGTGCCGCTGACCGGTGCGGTCGGCAAGCACGACGTGTTCTTCGTGTTCGCGGGCGATTTCGAGGCGGACTACTGGGAATTCGAGGACAGCAAGACCTCCATTCCGCAGGGGCCGTTCTGCAAGGCGAAACACGGCGACCCCGAGGCAAAATGCGACGTGCCGGTCGTGGGCGCGAAGGTCGAGGGCACGGCCAACTTCATCGACTTCGAGAACTACGACGTGGGCGGTGCGGGCAAGGCCTACTACGACATGGATACCAAGAACCAGGGAGGCGAATACCGCGAAGACCGCGTGGACATCGTGAAGAACGGCGACGCATTTGCCGTGGGCTACACGCAGAAGGGCGAATGGCTCGAATACACCGTGAACGTGCAGGCCGGCGGGAAACTCCCCTTCGAACTGAGCTATGCAAGCGGCATGGACAACACGGGCGTGCGCCTGTTCATGGACGACGAGCCGATTACCGACACGCTCGCGCTCACGGGCACCGGGGATTTCGACACCTACGGCACTTTCAAGGGAACGACCACCAAGGAACTCACCACGGGCGAGCACGTGCTCAAGGTGATGGTGACAAGCGACTACGTGAACCTCGACTGGATTGCCTTCGGTGAAAGCGAAGGCAGCGCTGAAGACATCCGCAACGGGACCACGGGCATCGTGCCGAAAATCGCCCTAAACGGCGCCGGAGCCGCTGGCATGGCAAACGCTTTCGCAAGGGCCGCGGGCAGCTACAGGGTATTCGACCTGATGGGCTCCGAGCTCGGGAACATCCGCCTGGATGCCGGCGCAACGCTCACGGACCTCAAGGTCGGACTCAAGACCGCCGGCTTCGGGAGCGGAGTCTACGTCGTCCGCAACCCTGCCGGAAAGACCCTGAAATTGCAAGTCGGGGAATGAGTTCTCGCGCATCTTAAACCGCGCGCAGCCTCCCCCTCATAAAAAAATCCCCGACCTCTCGTAAAGAAGGCCGGGGTTTTTAGCGTCAATGTTTAATGCAATTTTATGCAATTTGCAGAATATTGAATAAAATTGCAGTATTTTTATTAAAATTATTGCTTTTTGCAGTCAATAAATGTATATTTGTAAGGTAACAAAGGAGCATTATATGGCACAGGCAACGATATCCGCACGCATCGACAGCAAGGACAAAGAAAGCTTTGACAAGTTCTGCAGCAATGTGGGGCTGTCCACTTCTGCCGCCATTTACATGTTCGTAAAAAATGTCATCAACGAGCGCCGCATCCCCTTTGAAGTCCGCGAGCCCTCCCTCCGCTACAACGCAAGCGACATCGAAGCCCTCAAGAAAGGCATCGAGCAACTTAACGCCGGGAAAGGTGTTGAACACGAACTTATTGAGGTAGATGACTGATGAAGAAAATTTGGTCAGACAAAGCTTGGGACGACTACCTCTACTGGCAAACACAAGACAAAAAGACTCTAAAAAGAGTTAACCAGCTTGTTAAAGACATTGAACGCAACAATTTTGAAGGCATCGGAAAACCCGAAGCATTGAAGGGCAACCTCAGCGGATTCTGGAGCCGCAGAATCGACGACGCAAATCGGCTAATTTATCGTATCAACGGCGAGTTCATCGATATCCTTTCGTGCAAAGGACATTACGAAGACGTTTGACGATTAAGTCGGCTTATTGATTATATCCCCAATGAATATTGGGAGTTTTATATATCAAAAGCCGGCTTTTTTTGTTTGTTAATGTTTAACACTATTGACCGATAATCAAAAATTGATTATTTTCAAATCTATGTTGGCAGTCGTGAAAAAGCCCCGTATTGAAATTCGTGCGAAGCACATCCCTGCTCCGCTTGTCAGGTTCTTGAAGGATACCTACAAGCCCGAAAATGTGGCGGTCTGCAAGAACGAGGATTCCATTCCCTTCGAGGAGTCCGACTGGTTCAAGAACCTGGATTCCACCCCCGGCGAAATGATTGTCGCGAACCGCGATTTGCGCAACTGGTCGCAGGTCACCCTTGCCGAAAAACTCGGAATTCAGGTCCAGAACCTCTGCGCCATGGAAAATGGACGCAGGGCGGTATCCCGCAAGATGGCGATAAAACTCGGCGAAATCTTCGGAACGGATCCCGCTGCCTTCTTTGATTTTAGCAAGTAAAGGGGAATCCTCCCCTATGATGGATTTTTGCTAGGAATTCATCAATCCTTTGATGTATTTTTCGGCATCGGCTACGGGTGCTCCGTTTTTGATTTCGGAGATGGCTTTGGAGAGTTCGGCGTAAACATCGTCCAGGGGCGTGACGCGACCGTTCAACATGTCGTTGTAGTCTTTCTCGAGTTCTGCATCGAAGCGTTCTTTAGACCATGTGGCAGCGTTTTCGGGCTTGTTCATATTATTCAACATACATATTTGTTCGCACAAATGCAATACATTTAAAAATTACCAATAATTCATGCCCATCAATCAATTTCATCAGCATACTTAAAGATCTTCCCGTATGCGGTCTTGGTTACCCCGTTACAAGCGTTGTTTATATTACCACGTTTACCACCAAAAGCTCGGGTTGCTTCAATCATGCTCTTGTATCGTCCAAAGACCGTCACTCCGTCAAGTTCAAATGCTACGATTGGCCTAGCGTTTTTCCCTCGATTCGTAGGTGCGAACCATTCGTCTATCCATCCTTTTTCTTGAGCAATTACATAAAGTCGTCTATAGGAGTGCTCAAACTTACTGCGAGTTTTGAACTGCATTGCGAGTATATGTACATCTTCCTTACTCATATTTACCCAATAGTTTTTGGGAACCGCTTTTCGTTCAAGCCAAGGGCATTCCTTGTCCCATCCATTCTTTCTCATTTTTTCCCAAACACCATGATTATCTCGGTCAAAGTCAACTACAAATTTATACGACTTTGTAAGAGCAATGCACTTTTCTTTTGTCCATTTATCGGCACCAAGGCTGCCTATACTACCACCTTTTTTCTTATTAATCAGATTCCATCCATCCTCTTTGTACTTTTCGATGATAACTTGTTCAAGCTTGCTGGCTTCTTCAGTAGTAATTTCCGAATAAATGTATTTCGGTTTTGGAACGGAAACACCAATTCTTTCGGCATATTGGTACACACTATCATGTTTCTTAAGATGGTCTTTGTGCCTAAGATTTTTTGTTGTAGTAATACCTACATAGACTGTTCGGGTCTTTTTAAATTCATATGCGTAAACGCAATTAGTGGGCACTCCTGCTTTTCCCGTTCCGGCTTTTTCAAGCCATGCGCATTTTTCTAAAAGGCCACGTTTTGCAGCCGCATTATACATCTTTTTATGATGTGTCCTAAAATCTCTATGAGAAGAGTATCTTTTGGCTGTTGCTAATATTTCCTCATCGGTATACACTAATGTACCGGGGCTATATAAACCAAAAGAATCAATCCATCCCATAGCAATGGATTTCAGATACGCCGAATTGTCTCCTTCACGAAATTCCATTCGAGTTTTGAATCGCTTGGCACTTTTGCGGCACGTTTTATAATCAAGTACTCTTTCTTTTCGCATATTTGGATAAAATTTATGCAACCAGCCTTTTTTCCAGCATTTGCAGTATACGGCAGAGTCATTTTTTTTCAGTTCGGCCGCTGTATTAAACCGGGAGGCATAATTTCTGCAATATTCGTAAGAAAGAGTTCTACCTTTCTTTAAGTTAGTTGTTTTTGGGTAAAAATCATATAACCAACCTGTTTTACGACTTTTATTGTAAACAGGTTGATCAAAATTCATTAGTGCCGTTGCATTTTTACACTTGGATGCTACATCTTTGCAAAAATCATAACTAAGGATTCTATGCTTTTTGTTATCCATATATCAGCACTAGATTAAAGTTTTTTCTACAGGTTGCAACATCTTGGGTAGATGTTGCCATATAATTAAAATATTAGATTACTCGTAAAATATATACTCAAACATGTGACATAATCTTTCAGTAGGAAAAATATTATGAGATGCCGGGGGTTTTAGGGGGCGGGGCCCCTTAGGAGAGGAGGTGGTGAGCAACGGAGTGCGAACCAGGGGGAAGCCTCCCCCTCCCCTCATATACGGGTCTGGATCCTTCGACTTCGGTGCGTTGCGCCTTCGCTCAGGATGACACATCCCGCTGCCCTCCTAACTACTATTTCATAATGAAACACGCCTTTTTTGCCCCGAATTAGGGGATTTTCTTGTTTCAGAACGAAACAAAATGGCCGTTTTTTGCCAGTTATTAGCATTTGGCACGGGTTTTGCTTATGTATGGGCGTAAAAATCGCCCCGTTCAGATTGATTCGCGGGCGGCAAGAATTTAAAATAGGAGACTCATTATGAGCAAGATTATCGGTATTGACCTTGGTACGACCAACAGCTGCGTGTCCGTGATGGAAGGCGGCAAGCCGGTCGTGATCGCTAACGCGGAAGGTTTCCGCACCACCCCGTCCATTGTCGCTTTCGGCAAGAACGGCGAACGTCTGGTGGGCCACGTGGCAAAGCGTCAGGCCATCACCAACCCCGAAAAGACGATTTACTCCATCAAGCGTTTCATGGGCCGCACCGCGGGCGAATGCTCCGCTGCCGAAAAGAACATGCCTTACAAGCTGGTGGGCTCGGGTTCCGACCCGGTGCGCGTGCAGGTGGACGACAAGCAGTTCGCTCCTCCCGAGATTTCGGCCATGGTTCTCCAGACCATGAAGAAGATTGCCGAAGACTACCTGGGCCAGCCGGTGACGCAGGCCGTGATTACGGTCCCCGCCTACTTTAACGACTCCCAGCGTCAGGCTACGAAGGATGCCGGTAAGATTGCTGGCCTCGAAGTGCTGCGTATCGTGAACGAACCGACGGCTGCAGCACTTGCCTACGGTCTTGACTCCAAGAAGAGCGAAAAGGTCGCCGTGTATGACCTCGGTGGCGGTACGTTCGATATCTCTATCCTTGAAATCGACGACGGCATGTTCAGCGTGAAGGCCACCAACGGCGATACGATGCTCGGCGGTGACAACTTCGACGAAGTGATTATCGACTGGATCAACGACGAGTTCAAGAAGGACAATCCGGGCATCGACCTGAAGAAGGACAAGATGGCCCTGCAGCGTTTGAAGGACGCCGCGGAAAAGGCGAAGATCGACCTTTCTGCAACGACTTCCACGAACATCAACCTCCCCTTCATCACTGCCGACGCTTCGGGCCCGAAACATTTGGACCTCACGCTCAGCCGTGCAAAGTTTGACCAGCTGACCGCCCACCTGGTGGAACGCTCCATGGAACCCTGCCGCAAGGCTATCGCCGACTCCGGCCTCTCCCTGAGCGAAATCGACGAGGTGATCCTGGTCGGTGGTTCGACCCGTATCCCGGCCGTGCAGGAAGCCGTGAAGAAGTTCTTCGGCAAGGAACCGAACAAGACTGTGAACCCGGACGAAGTGGTGGCTATCGGTGCCGCTGTCCAGGGTGCCGTGCTTAGCGGCGACTCCTCCGTGAAGGACGTGTTGCTCCTCGACGTGACCCCGCTTTCCTTGGGTATCGAAACTCTCGGTGGCGTGATGACCAAGCTCATCGACCGTAATACCACGATTCCGACCAAGAAGAGCCAGGTGTTCTCTACCGCCGAAGACAACCAGCCGGCCGTGACGATTCACGTGCTGCAGGGCGAACGCGAATTTGCCCGCGACAACCGTACGCTCGGCAAGTTCGACTTGACTGACCTCCCGAAGAAGCCCCGTGGCGTGCCGCAGATCGAAGTGACCTTCGATATCGACGCGAACGGCATTGTGCACGTGTCTGCCAAGGACAAGGAAACCGGTAAGGAACAGTCCATCAAGATTACTTCTTCCAGCGGCTTGTCTGAAGACGAAATCAACAAGATGGTTAAGGATGCCGAAGCCAACGCTGCCAAGGACAAGGAACAGCGTGAACTGGTGGACATCAGGAACCAGGCCGAACAGATGGCTTACCAGGCCGAAGGTCAGCTCAAGGAATTCGGCGACAAGCTGCCGGCCGACACCAAGAGCCAGCTGCAGGCTGCCATCGACGACATCAAGGCCAAGAAGGACAACGGCACCAAGGAAGAGATCAAGGCCGCTATGGACAAGCTCCAGGGCATGATCAGCTCCATGGCCCAGGCCGCCGGTGCAAACCAGGCTCAGCCGGGTCCGCAGCCGGGTGCTTCTGAACAGCCGAAGAACGACAAGAAGGGCGACGGTCCGGAAGTCGTCGACGCGGAAGTGGTTGACTAATTTCAACCTTAAAAAATCAAACAGGATTCGCCTCTCAAAAAGGGGCAATCCTTTTTGCGTAAATAGAGTTTGTTAATCGAAGTGAAGCCGAAGGCATATTATGGCTGAAAAAAGAGATTATTACGAAGTTCTAGGCGTCGGCAAGGACGCGAGTGCTGACGAGATCAAGCACGCCTACAAGAAGCTTGCCATCAAGTACCACCCGGACAAGAACCCGGGCGACAAGGAAGCCGAAGAGAAGTTCAAGGAGGCTGCCGAGGCCTACGATGTGCTCAGCAACCCCGAGAAGCGTAAGCAGTATGACCAGTTCGGCTTCAACGCCCCCGGTGGCGGTTTTGGTGGCGGCGGATTCGGCGGCCAAGGATTCAGTTTCGAGGATATCTTCGCGAACTTTGGCGATATTTTCGGTGGCGGATTCGGTGGTTTTGGCGGCAGCCGTCGTGGCGGTCGCAAGGCCGGGCCTCCCCGCGGAAACGATTTGCAGATCAAGGTGGCGCTCAGCTACAAGGAAATCTTCGAGGGCTGCACCAAGAAGGTTCGCCTGAAACGCTACACGCCGTGTACGGAATGTAACGGCAAGGGCGGCACCGACATCAAGACTTGCGATACCTGTAAGGGTACGGGGCGCGTGCGCCGCGTGTCTGGCGGGTTCTTCCAGATGGTTTCCGAGAGCGCCTGCCCCACCTGTAACGGCATGGGCGAAGTCATCGCGAAACCGTGCCCGCATTGCCACGGCGAGGGCCGCGTCCAGGAAACCGAAGAAATTTCCATCAAGATTCCGGCGGGCGTTGCCGAAGGGCAGTACCTGAACCTGCGAGGCGAAGGCAACTGCGGGCCTCGCGGCGGTGCCTGCGGCGACTTGCTGGCGGTCATTGCCGAAAAGCCCGACGACTTCTACACCCGCGAAGGCGACGATTTGCACTGCGAAATCAAAGTTCCGGTCCACAAGCTGGTCCTTGGCGGAACGCAGCGAATCCCGACGCTGGACGGTGGCGAAGTGCAGATCAAGATTGCGGCCGGAACTCAGGCCGGGAGCATCTTGCGCCTGCGCGAACAGGGCCTGTACCCGCTGAACAAGCGCGGCGACCGTGGAAGCCTCTACGTGAACATCGGCGTGGAAATCCCGAAGGACATCTCCCGCGAAGAGAAGGAACTCTACCAGAAACTCGCGGAACTCAGGCACGACAAGGAAACCGCACAGGAAGAATCCTTCCTCGAGAAGATGAAGAATCTGTTCAAATAGGTGTGAGGTCGGCGCACGGTGCCTCTGAGGTATGAGGTCGTTCGCGCGTTGCGCTCACTTTGAGAATATCGCCCCCGGCATTGAAGTGTCGGGGGTGTTTTTTTACCCATTGACAAACACTTTTTTATTATATATATTAAAAAGTGTTAATGAGGGTGCAAAATGCTTTTGGAATTCTTGAAATCAAAATTTGGGCCGGGGAAACCGATTTTCACCGAAGACGCCGAACCACTCGGGCTTTCGGCTGGTAATCTGCGACAGCAATTCAAGAAACTGGTCGATGCGGGCGAACTTTCGCGGTTTGAACCGGGGGTCTATTTTTTGCCGGACCCCAACCACGAATACTACCCCATATCGTCGAACATGGTGGCCGAGTACAAGTACATCACCGATGGCGATGAAATTTACGGTTATTATTCGGGTTACACCTTCGCTAACCAGTTGGGATTGTGTCTGCAGGTGCCGTATAAGGCAGAAATCGTAACTAATAATTCAACAGCTATCGCCCGTGAGGTTAAAGTTGGACACACTCCATACTACATTCGTCGCGCCAAGATTGCCGTCACCAAGGAAAACCGCAACGTACTCCAACTTTTAGACTTGCTTAAAGATGTTGAAGAATATACGGACTACTGCTGCGAGGAAGAAGCGCCCGACATCATCCGCAGGCATATCTTGCGCAACAAGATTCTCCGCGCCGACGTAGATAAATACATCGAGAACTTCCCACTAAAAACATACAAGTATATCTACGACTTGAGGCTTTACGATGTACTTGCATGAAGACAAACCCCTTTTCAAAAAAATAATTCAAGATGTTAGTGATTCCTTAAATATCTTGGATGCAGTTGTCGAAAAGGACTACTACGTTTCCCTTATTCTAAAAGAGATTGCGGCCTCGTCGGACAAAGCCGTTTTCAAGGGCGGCACTTCGCTTTCCAAGGCATTGAAGGTCATTAACCGTTTCTCGGAAGATATCGACATTTCCTTTTCGGAGCATATCGGGGCGGCGCGGCGAAAGAAACTTAAATACAACATAATCGCCCCCATCGCCGACAAATTGGGCCTTGTCATTACTAATTTTGACAAAACGCAAAGCGACCGCGACATAAACAACTACATATTCGAATACAAGCCGCTCTGCAAATCCAATGCACATATCGTCCCCGCTGTCAAGGTTGAAACAAGCCTTGTCACGGCAGTGTTTCCGTTCAAAGCGATGCCAATAGGGAACTACATCGCAGATTACGCAAAAGATATTTCATTGCGCGATTACGGACTGGAACCGTTCATGATGAACGTTCAGGCTTTGGAGCGAACTTTAATTGACAAGATATTCGCTATCTGCGACTATTATCTAACCCAAAAGTCCCGCCGTCTATCGCGACACATTTACGATATTCACAAGATACTTCCGCTAGTTAAATTCGACGAGCAATTCAAAGAACTTCTTGAGAAAGTTCGCGAAATTCGCCGTTCATTAGACATCTGCCCTTCGGCAAAACCAGAGATAAATATCAATCGGCTTTTGAAAGAAATCTGCGAAAAGAACTTTTTCAAGCAGGATTACGAAGGGGTGACGCGATTCTTTATTTTTGACAACACCAGATACAAGGACACCATAGCCTCCCTGCAGAAAATCATCGACCTGGGTGTTTTTGCGTAAAAATGTCACTTATTTAATATTTTTGTTGAAAGTAGCAAAAATATTAAATAGGATTGCTCAATATAAACAGGCCGATATCTTTTGGGCTGGCCAAATTGGCATGTCGGGCCCGATTTTTCACAATTGTGGGAATGAATGTTCAACAATCTTGGAAATTTTATTTCTTGGGGTGGACGTAGATGCTGTACTTGTTTCCGTATCTGCGATTTAGCGATTCGTTTAGATAAATGACCTGTATGCTTACTGTACCAGATTTTATAGAGGAAAGTTTTAGAACAGATTCGCTTTCTATTCCGTTTTTATTACCTAGGGCATGAAATTTATAGACCCCTTCGCGTTCATTCTTAATCCATGAAAAATCTCCATTTCCCTGTGATACCATATAATATTTAAATCCGTTTTCTGCATTCACTTTTATAGCAATAGGAATGAGGGTTTGGGTAGTCTCAAACCAATGGTCTGTTTTTATGGTTGAGCTAAATTTTATGTATAGTGGAAGACTTTCAGATGGTTGATTTCCCGTTATTATATGTCCACGACTAAAAGTCTTGCCATCTAATGAATATGACAACGAGTCTGAAACGCTCCAATCTTCATAATCGCATCCATTATTGCATTTCTCATTCGCTTTTTTATATTCGGCAGATTCCTTGTTGATGGAACCATCTGCATTGAAAATATTGCCAGCAAAGGCAACGCATGCAAATATCGCTATAGAAAGACATGTTTTTTTCATAGAGTCAACTTCCTTTTGTTTGTGAAATTTTGTTGAGTTTAAGGACAGGTATTCGGTATACGCTTTTCGAGCTGAGCAACACCATCAACAATGTAATTGATGATAAATTCTGTGGGAACAAAGGATGTTCCACTGTAGAGGAGTTTCCCAGAAACCAAAACTTTCTTTCCTTCTTTTAGGGCTTTTGCCCATACATTTTCAAGAGACTTATAAGTACCGGAATTAACAGAAGAACTCATAGGAACAAGGTTCTCATAACCCCCTGTACCACCAAATTGATTGCCAATTAAATGTCCGCCTACACCACATTTCATTTGATGACCTATTTTTTGTTCTACGCCTTTGCTGCCCCTTGGGTTGTAATTTGTTTTTCTCAAGATGGCTGAAAATTCATTGATACGACCATATTGGTCTGTCGTGTATTTCGCTCCATTTTCAACAAACCCATCTACAGTATAAGTTGTATTTTTAGGAATACCGTTGGGACTCTGAATATCCTGTGCAATCTTTTTGGGTTCCATCACCGGTTCTGCCTTAGCTTTTGAAGGATTCTTTTTTACAGACTTAGCCTTACCTACACCACCCGTTACGGCACCTATTGCAGCACCCCACATAAAACCGTCGGCAGCGCTTTCAATTGCGCCTTTTTGTGCGGCGGAAAGATTTCCGCTCTTTAAAGCCTCTATTAAGCCGCCAAGCCCACCGCCAACAACAGCTCCTGAAATTGCGCCAATTGCGGCTCCTTTACAAGATGCAAATGCAATAGCTGCGACTGGCTCTGCACCCGTGGCACCGGCTACAACGCTTACCGTTCCCGTGATGACAATGATAGCGGCGCCTACGCCAAATTTTGCGGCGACTTTACCCCAATCGATGTCATATTTTCCTTCGTAACGGTCTCTCAATTCTTGGACTGACATTTTTTCGATATGCTTGTCACGCAAATTCAGGCCGCTAGAAGAAATGACTTCTTCGGCGAAAGTCATTTCTGCGTAGGTTATTTCTGCGAAAGTTTCCTCAGCATAGGTTGTTTCTGCATAGGTTACTTCCGCAAAAGTCTCTTCGGCGAATGAAAAAGCCGTTGCGAATAGGAGTAGGGCTAAAAATGCAAGTTTGTTCATGTTTAAATTAAGGATGAAAAATTGTCAAAAAAATATAGAACGGAGTGCTAGAGATTCTCTCTAGGCTTAACCTAGGCTATATTACAAATTTTTGACGATTTCCTTGGCTTTTGTTAGGGTGAAGAATCCGTTTTTACAATCGCCTTTGAAATTCGGTATTTTTGACATGCACGAACGGGCTGCGTTAAGAAAAAACTTTAATTGATATTCAGACAACGGATTCAAATAGAGTGTTTTGCCACAACAATTTAATCCATAATTTGTTTTGAGGCTAGCATTGACCGCATTAAGAATTTGCTGACAATTAGCAACATCTGTCGGATTATCAATTTTGTGATTATCTTTTCGCCTAAATCCCAAATGAAAGAACGTCCCCTTCAAATCTTCTTGATTGAGACAAATAACAAATTTGTATTCCGTTCCGCTACATTTAAAATAGTATGCCAAATATAGCCTGCGATTGTCTTTATTTTCTGAAGTAAAAAATCCTATTTCAGAATCACAGAATACATTATTGAGCCAATCTCTCAATTTGCAAAGAACTGGCAAGTGTTTATGGCTCAGCAATGAAAAAGCCGCAGCAAGTTCAGTATCGGTACACATGTTTGCGTCTCTTATTGTGTATGGCTTGATTCAACTCCTTAGACAAAAGCCTTAGATTAGATTAATTTTTGATACAGCGTACAGATCTGTGTTCAATGGCACTTCCAGAGGCCGAAACAGCATCATCTCTGTTGTTGTACATGTTTACGCCTCTTCTGTAGGACGTGTTGCCCGGAGCACTCCAAAAAAAGGCTGCTTCACCTTCGTAAATATCATATCCATAATTACTCGTATAACCCGCTGGTAACGCGGCGAAACCATAGATATCCGTACCATTTCCGCTATTCCAATTCAGTGATTTGAGAACCTTGGCTGCGATAGATTGCCCCCCAACAGCATCAAACAAGACCCTCCATTCTGTGGTATCGGGTATGTGCCAACCATTAGGGCAAATGGAATCAAAGTTCGAAATATGTGCACTATAAAGTCTTCCATATATACTGCAATTATTTGCATCATTGTCATAACAATAACTAGCGTACTTGTAATAGTAATTTAAGTTTTCCGCCATCCATGTTTGGTTTCCGATGATGACAGTTTTGTATGTCCTATTATCTCTTGAATCAACCATAAACCCGTATTCTTTAAATTCTATTGTTCCCTTCCATTCTAGATTCTTGCAATGATATACAGAATCATGTGTTGCGGATAGCGTTTTTCTTATTTCATCCCCTTCTGTATAACTAACGCAGCCTTTATCAAGATTTTTTTCAAGTCTATTGGCGATTCTAAATGCACTGGCATCGCAAACATATTTATTTGAAGCAACAACTTCACCATCAATAATCGAGCCGTCCATTAAGCAAGTTTTACCATAAGTATCATATTCTAGGACAGTTGCCTTAGTCCAATTTTTTGACTTGCAGATATAATACACGCCATTCATTTTATCAACAACGCCCTCATTCGCTGTAGAACAATATCCGAGTCCATATTCTTCAGCAGAAATCTGTTTCCAGTTTTTATTTTCACAGATATAATACTTGCTGTTCAATATTTGCTTTTCTCCTTCTCTGTTTGTCACACACGCGCCCAAGCTGTTTTCTATCGTATTGGCAGAAATGCGCCACATTCCATTCTCATACACATAGTAGTTATCAGTATTCACGCTGCCCGCTTTAACTTCACCCTCTGTACCAGCCTTCCAGCCATACGTATCGTATTCCAAAGGAGTCGCCGTTGTCCAAGTTTTTGACTTGCAGATGTAATATGTGCCGCCATTTTCAGCAACCACGCCTTCACGGGCTGTGGTGCACACGCCTAAGGCGATCTCTTGGTCATTGGCGGCGACTCTCCATACTCCATTCTCGTAAACGTAATACTTGTCCTTATTAACAACGCCAGCCTTCACATCGCCTTCTACGCCCGTCAATCCGTAGGTGTCATATTCCAGTACGGTCGCCGTTCCCCAGGCGTTGTTTTTGCAGATGTAATATGTGCCGTTAAATTTACTTACCACGCCCGCATTACTTGTTCCGCAAAGGCCGATGGCGGTTTCCCTTTCAGAAACTTCCCACTTAGTGCCGTTGTAAATATATATGGTGTCTGTTACGTTGCCTTTCTTGAACTCGCCTGTTTTACCAGTAGCCCATTCGTAAGTGTCCTTCTGGAAGGTGGTCGCGGAATCCCACTGGCTGCCGTTACAGATAAAATACTTGTTGTAATTCTTGCTCAACTTGTTGCTGTTCGGGGCAACAACATCCTTACGGTTGACAGAGCATCCACCCAGCCCATATACGTTGTTCCAATAGATGTCCAGGTAGGTCTCGTAAGCGGGGATATCCAGGATATTCCAGCTTTTCACGGAAGCCTTAATGGTGCTGTAGTTAAAGTCATAAGCCCAGTCCGCCATGGAAGCCTTTGTCTGCAAGTCATTCCATTCGCCGTCGGTCTTGATGTCAGCAATGAACTTGTCTATGGTATTTTGAATTTCGGCATCGCTACGGTTGCCCATGACCAGCGCCGAAATCGCAAGGAGGGTTGCATTGCCCGCGCTAGTGGTCACGCTCACGCCCTCGTTCTGGAAAATGGCAAAGTCCTCGGAATAGGTCACGGCGGTCGCAAATTCAAAAGCCGTCATGATTTCTTGCGCTGCCTGCTTTTTCGCGGCATAAACGCTGTAGCCCTTCTCCTGCACCAGATAAAGAGCACGGTCGTATTCCAGGTGGGTCAACAGGTTGATGTTTACGTCTGTCCGTTCTTCAGAAAAGTCGGTCAAGGCACGGAGCGTCATGGAATCGGTGGACCATTCGCCCGTTACCTCGTTCCTGTAAAGGCCGCGGACTTCTAGCTTTGCGTAGGGGTAAGCGAGGCTCACCTTTGGAATCACGAAGTCGCCCTTGTTGCTGGAGATTTCGTCCTTGTAAACGGTTCCAGAAGGGGTCAGGTTCTTCTTTAATTCATACAGGTTCAGCGGTGAGCCGAACTTGAAAGGCCCTTTCTGCGCTACACCCGTTACGGAAATGTTCTCCCGGACAAAGCCTTCGGGTACATTCGTATCGCTGTCGGAGGAACTCGGGTCTGTTTCATCGGAGGATCCCGTCCCCTTACTGCTGCTGGACTTAGTGTCGGAATCCGTGTTGCCAGAGGACATATCCGATGAGACTTCGCTTAGATCCACCCACGTTTTGTTTTGGCAAAGGTAGTCCGTCAACTTTTCGGCGACATAGACAGTATCGCCCTCGCGCTCGCTGGTGCAACGGCCCATGTCGACAAGTGTCGCCACTTCGCGGCCATCATTGGCCCCTTCGGCTGGCTCAGGGGCCTTGGCTCCCGAACCGCTGTCTCCCCCGCAGGCGGCAAGGAGAATAGCGAAGAGGGTTACCAGCCCCTGAAACGACTTCAGGGTAGCAATGACGCTTTTGGGGGTTCTTTTGTAGGCTTTCATGACAGATTTCCTATTTAAATTCGCTTTTTAAAGATGCACTTTGTGGGCTGACTATTAGGCTTTGGTATTAGTCTTTGACACAGCGGATTGAAAAAGCATTACTCTTAGGATGTGAAGCTCTGATTGCATTGTCGGAGCCAGAGGAGAAATAGACATAATCCGCATTGAGCCTTTCATCCCCTTTTTTCTCTGTAGGAATCCAAAAAGGCGCTTTATTGCCCTCAAGGATGCCACTCCCGTATGTTTGTCCAATGCCCGCAGGCAATACCGTAAAAGAAAATTCATCTGTGCCATTGCCTCCATTTACCCAGCCAGAAACAGATTTTAGCATCAAGCCTGCACCAGAACTTCCTCCGACAGCAGAAAACAACGATTCCCATTCGTAATATGTCGGTAAATGCCAGTCTTTGGGGCAAACTCCACGTACGGGGTATATTGGCGAACATGTTTTTGCATAACCACATTCTGCTCCATTCGAACTCCATGTGCCTGCGCTATCCATCGCATCTGCCCATGTGTAAAGCCGCCCGTACTTGTTGCAGTTGTCACTCTGATTTTTGTAACAATAGCTAGCGTCCGTTTCGTAATTGAGGTTCTGCGCCATCCATACTTGCTCGCCAATTGTCACAATCTTGTATACTTGTCCATCGCGGGAGTCTGTCATGGTTCCCGTAGTTGCATTGGCTGTTTCTGGGATATGGCTCGACGAAGATCTAGGCTTCTGACTGCTACTGGATTTCGCAGAACTGCTACTGGGGGTGTCAAGAGAACTGCTTGATTGCGTAATTGAAGAACAAGAAAGACTCAACGAAGAATCGTCTGTTTTTTTGACATCTTCTTTCCAGTTGCCGTCGGTACAGACATATGCCTTTTTTTCGTCTTTTATATAGGTGGTTACACCTTCGCGCTTGACTGTGCAAACAGGAAGATCGTCGAAGGTTGCTACAACCAAGTCAGACTCGATGATGGGGGTGTCGCGATTGCTGGAATCTAATGAATCGTAGTTTGTCCATTTACCGCCTACACAGACAAAGTCGGCCTTTTCGCTCCTGACAAAGACCGTATCGCCTTCTAGGTCGTCCGAACAGTCATCGAGGTCATCGATAGACGAAACTAACACGACCTTTTCGGGGGTGTCACTGCTGCTCCCGCTGTCTCCACAAGCGGCAAAGAATAGAGTGAACACGGACCCTATCGCTATGCTCCAGGGTGACAGGCGGGTAAATACCGCAAATGATTGCTTCATAGCCATGACGGCCTCCATCGGTTAAAACCTGTGGAGTTTCGCCTTGTTCGGCTTGGAAAACGCAACACCGATTTTGTATGGGTACGAAAAAGGGGTGCGGGTTCGTTGCATTTACCCAGACGAGGCTCGGGAAGGGCCCTTACACGATAAATGCAAACGACCCACGCCCCAAAAGGGCGACAGAACCGCAAAAGCGGCTTGTCGAAATACGCCCAAAAGAACCGCTATAGGCGGCTCGATAAACGTATCTACGTGAGCGTTCGCCTTGTCCTCGTGTAAGTTGAAATTTTCCCGATTTCATCTAGAGAACAAGAGCAAAAACTCTCTATATTTCCAATTTAAATATAATTTAAATTCAAGCCAAGCGCACCAAAAATTTACAAAAGGTGCGAATTTGGGATAAAAAAAGGATGTTTCGTTCTTTTAAGTGACATTTTCTAGATTCTGGGGTGTTTAACAGGGGAAAGTTTTATAGAAGAACGTTTCTTTTGGATGGAGACACAATGAGAAAAGTGGTCATTTTGAATGCAAGCCCGCGCAAAGACGGAAACATCAGCCAGATGTTAAATGTCATAGGTGATACCCTGTTTGAAAAAGGCACCGAGGTAACAGTCATTGATGTCTGCAAGTTGGAATTTCGCCCGTGTATCGGTTGCATGAAATGCCGTAGCACTCACGATTGCGTGATGCCGGAAGACGACGCGAAACGGATTCTGCGCATGGTTCAAGAATGCGACGCTCTTGTAGTCGGTTCGCCTTGCTACTGGGGCAACATGACCGGGCAACTCAAAATGCTATTCGACCGCTGGGTTTACGGCATGATGGACCACAGCGAACGCGATTACCCGATTCCACTGTTAAAGGGAAAGAAGGCTGTCATTGTGACGACATGCACTACCCAATGGCCATTCAACCTGATTTTCAAGCAGTCGGCGGGTACCGTTCGCGCCCTCAAGGAAATCCTTTGCTGGAGCGGATTCAAGATTGCAGGTGTGATTCAAAAAGGCGGAACCCACAAGAGTAAAGGCCTTACGCCCAAAGAAATTGCCAAATGCAAGAAGATTGCCTTGTCACTTGGTTCGCATTAAAGGCGTGAAAACGCAATCGGATTAAATTATCGGGAATCCTTCGCGATATTCCTTGATAATGTACGGATGCGTCTTGGCGTATTCGAAAATTTTATCGCCGAGGCCGTTTTTTACGAGATTGACGAGAGCCTGACTTGGAACTGCGCCGACACTCGGACAGGTGGGCGTGAGGGCGATGACGAGTTCGCCGTCTTTATTCATGATGCGCAGCGGCCAGATGGAGCAGTCGAAGGGCTTGTCTTCGGGCTTTAAAATGCAGCCTTTGTGCGGGTCGAGGAAGGTGCAGGGCACTTCTTCTTCGGGGTCAGCGGTTTTGTATCCGCCAAGGACTATTTGGCCGTCGCGGAACTCCCCCACCACACCGTATTCGTTAGGCTTGCTGAGTTTTTCAACGACTTCGGGCAGGAACAGCGGCGTTTCCCAGAGGCTCTGCCTGCGGAAAGAGCAGCAGAATTTGCAGGCGGCGCAACTGGATTTAGAGAGAATTTGAGAGAGCATTTTTCTTTAAATGTTATGGATTCTATCGGGGTTTCACCCCTCCAGAATGACGATGTGGGACTTGTCTAATATAGTTTGCGGGTAGTACGAGAGTTTGGCCTTGCGGAGGCCTTCGATGTTGATGTCCTCTTCGCGGTTGATGAACTTCGCGCCCGCAGCCACGAGGCGCTCGGCAAATAGTTTGTTAATAATCGCATAGCCGCCGTTTTCGGCGTATTCGTCGATGACTTTTTCGAAGTGGATGTCCCAGACGCCGGGCAAAATTTCTGACGCCATCGTCATGCCAGCAGAAGCTCCGCCAATATAGAGCACCGCCCCTTTCATGCCGAGAGCATCAAAGTGTTCAAGAGCCTCGCGGATAGCGCAGTATTCCGAGAGCCTAGATTTTTCATCTTCGGAGCGTTCCGCCCAGGCGGCTTCGCGACATTCGCAGGTGCATTCGCAGTCGGTATCGCTGGATTCGCCCAAGGTTTCGATGTTGAGCCAGCTCTTTTCGACCGCAAGTGCATCCGCAAAATTTTCCGACGTAAGTGCGCGGATTTCGTAGTCCGAGTAAGTCCTGTTGAATCGGGAAACGTGGTTGCGCTTTTTCTTGTACTGGTTTCCGGCCAAGGTGGCAAGGCTTTCGGCAGAATAGATGTAGTCGCTGTCGCCGCGGTTTTCTTCGAAACGGAGTAGAGGCTCGGCGCATTCCTTGCCAAAAACTCCATCCGTTTCGACGAAGGAATTCGCATCGAAATACTCCCGCAAAATCTGTGCCCGCGGCTCGTCCACAAGGCAGAATTCCAGCGGACGACCCGATTCGCGGGCGTCTTCGGCAATAAGCGCGAGAGCTGCTTGCGGCTCCCCCGACCCGAGCGGGAAAGCGTACCCGCGACGGCTCCCAACTCCGTTATAGTAGCGGAAAAGAAACCCATCTTGCAGCGCAATCTGTGTGCCGTACTTTTGCCGTAGCAGGAAAATGTTCGCGAAGCTTGCGTCACTGCCGATATAGCCCGAATCGGCCACGGCATTTGCCGCTGCCGCCCGGTCTGAAAGTTCTGGGGTCTTAAAGTTTATCATCTTCTAGAAAATACAATTTTTTACGGCATAAGGAGCGGATTTCCTTATTTATCTTTTTTCTTAAACCGGAATGAAATTTTCTCATGTGCTCTTGGATCATACTTTGCGAGTGCATGCACAAACACAAACATGTAGATGATTAAGCATATGATGGAATGAATATCTCCTTCATCTTGTGATTCCGCTTTTTTGCTTATTAACAGAAATACATACGGTGATAAAAGCATATACAAAGCCACGAACAGCTTAAACGCAATTTGAATCAAGAAATTTTTTTCTTTTATTTTATAGCTCCAAGCAACTATACAGGTCAATAGAAAAGACGCCAGTAATGTGTAACCATACATAATGACGATTACGGTGATCATCGACATAAAAACTCCTTATTTCGCGTCGCGCTGGAGTTGCGGGATAATTTGTGCGGACCATTCCTCGAAATCACCGGCTTCAATGTGGTCGCGGGCCTGTTGCATCAAGTGCAGGTAGAAATGCAGGTTATGCAACGTCGATAGCGTCCAGCCGAGGGGTTCCTTGGTCTTGAACAGGTGGCGCACGTAGGCGCGGGTGTAGTTCCGGCAGCAATGGCAGTCGCATTCCAGATCGAGCGGGCGGTCGTCATCGGCGAACTTGGCGTTCTTGTAGCGGAGCACTCCCCTGCTGGTGTACACAAGGCCGTCCTGCGCGTTCTTAGCAGGCAGAATGCAGTCGAACATGTCGACTCCGCGCTTGATAAGTTCTAGCAGATTCCAGGGAGTGCCCACCCCCATCACGTAACGGGCGCGGTCCTCTGGCAGGTAGTTGGTGCAGAAATCCGCAATCTCGTACATGGTTTCTACGGGTTCGCCTACGGAAAGGCCACCCATCGCATAGCCGTCGGGGCCAAGTTCCTTGAGCGCTTCGATGGATTTTTTGCGGAGTTCCTTGTGCATGCCGCCCTGCACGATTCCGAAAAAGAATTGCGGGTAGCCGTGAAGCGGCGGGTTCTTTTCAAGCCAATCCATCGCGCGCTTTGTCCAGGCCAGCGTGTAGTCGAGCGATTGAGACGCTTCTTCGACGGTGCTCGGGTAAGGCGTGCATTCGTCAAATGCCATGATGATGTCGGCCCCGATTTCGCGCTGGGCCTTCATCACCGATTCCGGAGTGAACATGTGGCGCGAGCCGTCCAGATGGCTATGGAATTCCACGCCCTCTTCGGTGATGTGGCGCAACTCCTTGAGGCTCCAGACCTGGAATCCGCCGCTGTCGGTGAGCATCGGGCCGTTCCAGCCCATGAACTTCTGCACGCCGCCCATCTTGGCCACAAGTTCCGTGCCCGGGCGCAAGTACAGGTGGTACGTGTTCGCGAGAATGATCTGCGCTTGCATTTCGCGCAGGTCCCGCGACGAAAGCCCCTTCACGCTCGCAAGAGTGCCCACCGGCATAAAAATCGGTGTTTCCACGACGCCATGCGCCGTGTGGAGCCGGCCGCGGCGGGCCTTGCTGCAGTCGCTCTTTTTCAGAAGTTCAAAAGGGTTTTCGTTCAATGATATACCCACATCAACGAATCTAGAAATTCATCGCCTGAAATAATTCCGTTCGACTGCGGCATCAACAGCATTATTAATCATTTCTTCATCGGTGAGTTCATCTTCATAAAGATCTACTATAATGCCCCCGGGAGAATCGTTCCAATCATAATTTCCTGATTCAGAGGATGTCGAATCCTTCTCTAAAGAAACGGTAGAATCTTGCGTGATCGTGTTTGTTGAATCCGTCGGGGGCGTAGGAATAACTGCATCGCTACCCTGAGGCTCCGCCGGAACGGACAATGCCGCGGAAAGCCCCAAAAGGGCGACGAGCCTCGCCTTGGTCTTGGGGGCAAATTCACCAATGCTTTCGACTTTTTTGCGTTCGATATTCATTTGACTCCGCGCTATAGAACTTCGTCGATTTTTTCGTTCCAGTGGTCCGTGCGCTCCCGCAAGATTACCACACCGTTATCGCAAATGCAGAGGGTGCAAACCTCATTCACCACCTCGTAATCGGACCCGCCGTTGAAAACGTTCGCGTTGCCGTATTCTTCTCGGTCAAGCCACGCATAGACCTTGCAGGTGTTGCGGGAGGAAGCTTCGCAACAATAAGCCGCGAGAGCGTCTGCGGTAAAGTCCGCAGGCCTTACGCCGCCGAGGATTTCGTCGGCAGGGACCTTGATTGTCCCGCCCTTCGCAAGAATTCGCGCAGAAATGTTGTATTCAATATCCATTCTCGCCCGCATTATGGGATTTCGTCTTTGTAAAATATACATTTTTCCCGTCTTAGGTCACTTTTTTCGTCAAAAAACGAAAGATGGGGATTTTAGAAAGCCCCCTCAACCTATCAAAAAGCTTTTTACTATAATTATGCCATACAATTTTCAACGAGGTTTTTATGTCCCGCTTACGCGTTTTGGTCTTGATGGGCGGTCCTTCTACCGAACACGATGTTTCCGTAGTCAGCGGCACCGGCGTGGTGCGCGCCATGGATCCGGAACGTTACAACATCCACCCTGTTTTGATTGACAAGGACGGCACCTGGCACTGGTCCGCCCGCGAACTTTCCCCGTACCAGAAGGACAACTTCTCGGTGAACTACTTCCGCAGCCTCGAGGGCTCGGCAGCCTGCACCAAGAAGTCCCCCGCCCTCTCCGAACTCCCGGCTGCCGACATCGCGTTTTTGGCACTGCACGGCAAGTGGGGCGAAGATGGTCACATCCAGGCGATGCTCGAGAACTGGGGCATCCCGTACACGGGTTGCGGCCTGCTTGCCTCGGCACTCGCGATGGACAAGATCAAGTCCAAGGAAATCTACCGCGCAAATGGCATCCCGACCCCGCCGTACCGCGTCATCTGGAAGCACGACTTTACGGGCGATACGCTCGTGAGCGTCGCTGACGAACTCGGGTTCCCGCTCGTCATCAAGGACCCGCTGGGCGGCTCCTCCATCGGCATTGGCATCGCCAAGAATCTCGACGAAGCCGGCAAGATTGCGCAGGACCTGTTTAAGGATTCCAACCGCCTGCTGTGCGAGAAGTTTATTGCCGGCGGCGAAGCGAGCTGCGGCTACATCGAAGGCGAAAAGCCGCTCCCGCCCACCGAGATGCGCATGACAACCCGTGAATACTTCGACTTCGAGGCGAAGTACAACGGTGAATGTCAGGAAGTGACTCCCGCGGAATTCCCTGCCGAACTGACAGCCCGCATCCAGGAACTCGCCAAGAACGCTCACTTCGCGCTCGGCGGTGCAGGCTACAGCCGCACGGACGTGCGCATCGCGAAGGATGGCCAGATTTACGCCATCGAGACGAACACGCTCCCGGGCATGACTCCCACGTCGATTCTCCCGGCTCAGGCGGCCTGCAACGGCATTACCTACAGCCAGCTCATTGACATGATTATCGACAAGAGCCTCACGATTAAGCGATAGGCCTGAATTCTAAAGACCAATGACTATTGACTTATACGTAGATACTTCCCGGAAGGGCATCTCGATGGCGGTTGCGACCAGCGGCCAGCCTATGAATGCGCGAACTACGGATGCAATCGCTCGCGTTTACGAGGAAATCGTGAACACGGAGGCCCGCGGGGAAATTCTCGGGGAATCGCTCGACACGCTGCTCACGCGCGTGGGCGCGACTCTCGATGACGTGAAGCGCGTGATGGTGACGCTCGGGCCCGGCTCTTTCAGCGGGCTCAGGACCGGAGTGGCATTCTGCCAGGGGCTTTGCTTCAGCGGGAAGCGCGAACTCTACGGGGTCACGACCCTGCAGGCGCTTGCCTGTTTTGCGCACGATGCCGCGGGCAATACACCTGCGTGTACCGATGCCGCAGTCATTATCCGCGCGCGCACCGGGTTCTGGTACATGAGGCTGAACGGTGAGGAATTCTTCATCGAGACGCCCGAGGTTATCGAACGCATCAAGAACGCGAAAGTCAAGGCGATTGTCGCGGACGCCCCCGCACAGGAAGACGATACGCTCAAGGACGCCTTTGCTGAAATTGGCGCAAGCGTTTCGCCCGACACAGGCAAGCCGCTCGACATGTGGGCCCCGCTGTTCAGTACCGTCAAGCCGTCGCTCATCCAGGAAGCAAACTACATTCAGCCGTCCTATTTCGAAAAGTTGAAATCGTAGCCCGCGGGCTTGCGGAAGGTTTGCCGATGCCCGTTCGCGAAATGAAAATTGATGACTTGCCGCAGGTCCTTCAAATCCAGAAGGCGCTTGCCTTCCAGGACTGGAACGAGCGGCAGTTTATTGCCGAAATCACGGCGGACTATGCCCTGTGCGTCGTTTACGTGGAGGCGCAGTTTAACACCAACGAAGATCCCCGTGATTCTATCGGGGCTTCGCCCCTCCAGAATGACAGTAAGGATATATTGGGTTATGCCATCTTCCACCTGATGGGCCCGGACAGCGAACTCCTGAGTATCGCTACAAATGATTCGCACCAGCGCGCAGGAATCGGCACTGCGCTATTGAACGCTGGCATTGCGCATCTTGATTTCGAGAATGGCGATAAAATGTTCCTCGAAGTGCGTGAAGGCAATACAAAAGCCCGCCGCTTCTACGAGAAGCACGGCTTCGAGCCTTACGCAGAGCGCAAGAAGTACTATGCCGACGGTGAAAATGCAATTTTATACGTAAAGGCAACATAAAGGAGTCTAGTTTGTCCAAGATTCTCATGAACGACAAGAATGTCCGCAAGAGCCACAAGAAAATATTTGTGCTTATTGGCATCCTGGTGGCCCTTGCCGCAGTCTTTATCTATGCGACCGTTACAATGAGCGGGCATTGGCTTGTCAAGGACGACGAATTCGAACATGTAAAATGGGCAGTCATTCTCGACGGACAGTCCGCCAATCTCGAAAGAAACGACTATGTGGCCGATCTCATGGCCCAGGGGAAAGTCGATTCGGTAATGATTCTCGGACGCCGTGTCTACCGCACCAAAAGCAACGCTGATTTTTATGTCGAAGATTTCATGACGCAAGGGAGATTCAATCCCGAAGCAATTTTTATAGTGCACCATGACGATCCTTCTACGCTGTTCGAAGCCCAAACAGTGATTCCATGGCTCAAAAAACACAAGGCCGACACGGTCCTTCTGGTCACCTCAGCCCCGGCCACTCGCCGTGTTGCGAAAATTTTCAAGACACTTTCCGGGGACTCGCCTGTTTACCTGACAGCAGACATTCGCGACCACGTATACAATCCGAATACCTGGCTATTCAATCGGGAATCCCGCAAGATGTGGATTCGGGAGTGGTTCGCGTTGGCAGTTTCCTGTTTTGACCTTCTAGGAGCTACGCCCCTTACCGAAAAAGACTCAACAAATGTTTGGAAAATTCATTCCAAGGCCGAAGAAGAAAGTCCCCTTCTTGATTTACAAAGCTTGATTCCCTCGGCCACCCCGGAGCCCACAAAAGAACCCTTAAAGCTGGATTCTCTTAACGAACAGCCCAAAGACTCCGCAAAAACGGATTCCCTCAAGGCGAAGGCAGATTCAACAAGTACAAATTAGATTGCAGATTTCAAACAAACTTCCTTTTTTTTTAAATTATTCGTATGAAGAAAGCTCTAATCATCATTTCCATCGTCATCGCCTCGCTTGCAATTCTTGTCATTGCCGGTCTCAAGATTGCCCCCATGGTTGCAAGGAGCTATATCGTCAACAATTCCGAAGACCTAATCGGACGCAAGGTTGCCATCGAAAGCATCAGCCTGAATCCGTTCAATTTCACACTCGAAATCGACAGCCTTGCCGTCTACGAGAAAGATGGGGAAACCCCGTTCGTCTCCTTTGACAAGTTCCGTGTGAACGCCGACCCGCTGAGGATGCTTACGGGAACGGTCGCTGTGAGCGAAATCTACCTAAAAGGACTTTACACGCGCGTCTTGCAACACGGGGACCGATTCAACTTTACCGACATCCTCGAATTCCTAGCCAAGGGCGATACGACGTCGACCGATTCCATTGCCATGGCGGCCGATAGCGTCGCCGCTGATTCTGCGGGAATGGTAAATGCGGCAGAAATCGCAGAAGGCCTCCCCTTCAACATCTCTGTCGAAAATATCATGTTCGAGAAGGGCAACATCATCTATCAGGATACGAAAATCGGTTCTAAAATCCATCTGCAAGATTTCTCTCTCAATATTCCCGCCGTTTACCTGAGCAACAAGCAGACCGATGTAGGCTTAAGCCTCAAGTTCGCCGACGGCGGAGACTTGAACGTGAAAGTGGAAGCGAACGCGGCAACTAACGATTTCAACCTGAATGTTGCGCTCAAGGATTTCGCGCTCGCCTGCGCTAAGCCCTATCTGAACGACTTTATCAACTACAAGGATTTCAAGGGTTCGCTCTCTGTCGACATGAACCTTACGGGCAACCTGAACGATATTCTCTCCTCGAATATCAAGGGAACCGTTTCTGTGGACGGCATCGAGCTCACCGAAACGAGCGGAAAATCGCTCGGCGTGAACCATGTAGGCGTAGGCATCGCACGCGCAAACATCAACGAGAACAACTTCCATGTGGATTCCGTCGTGGTCGACGGGGCTTTTGCGCATTTGGACCTCTACAAGAACGGCAAGACAAATATCGACGTGCTTCTGAAAAAAGGATCTGCCGACGAACCTGACAGTGCACAACTTGCAGCTGACCAACAGCTGGTGCTTGGCGGCATGGATTCACTTGCCATAGATACCACTACACAGAAAGCGGAAGAAGAATCGAAGGAACCCGCCAAGAAGCTCAAGGCCAAAATCGACCGTCTGATTGTCCAGAATACGAAGGTTAGCGCCACTGACCATTCCATTACAAAGCCGTTCAACTACACGGTAAGTGCGATTACCGTAAACGGTTCGAACATAAACTTCGACACACCCTGCGCCATCAACGTTTCTGCGGCATTCCCCGAAGGCGGCAAGCTCGCAGTCAAGTACAAGGGCGCACTCAACAACCTCGGCACGATGGATGCCTATATCAGCGTAAAGAATCTCGCGCTCAAATACTTCAGCAACTACAGCCACCATTACACGGGCTACCCGCTCAGTGCCGGCACCCTCGCTTTCGCAAGCGAAAACAAGATCAAGAACTTCGAACTCGACAGCAAGAACACCATTGACATCTACAACATCGACGTGGGCGACAAGGACCCGAACTCGGATCCCGAATTCACAGTTCCGATGAAGGTCGGCCTCTACATTCTCAAGGACAAGGACGACAAGATTCAATTTGACATCCCTGTTCACGGCAACATGAAGGATCCGCAGTTTTCCATCGGCAAAATCATCTGGAAGACGGTGATGAACCTGCTTATCAAGGTTGCGATATCCCCCCTCAAGATTGTCGGGAACCTCGCTGCCACGGGAGCAGGGGCTATGGGGCTCGATCTCGGCAAGAACAACGAAGTGATTATCGACGCCACGAGCGCCACATTCACGAGCGAACAATACGCGAAGGCATCCAAGATGACGGAAGCACTTTCGAAGGACAAGAACCTGAAGCTCATATTCACGCAATACTACAACGTGCGCAAGACAACCGACGCCTACCGCACCGTAAAGTTCAAGACGGAATACTACAAGAAGACGCATGGCAAGGAAAAGCTGACCGAACTTGACCACCGTGCCATCCTCGAAATGAAGGACAGCGACGAAGGGTTCCAGGCCTACCTCAAGGAAAACGGGGACAAGGTCGATGCGAAGACCCTCCGCGCAGAACTTTCCGAACTCGCGAAAAAGAGAAACGAAGACCTTCTGAAAGTGCTCACGCAACAGAAAGGCGTCACCAAGAAGAATGTCCAGGTTATAACCGCGCCGGCAAACGCATTGAGCAGCTACCGCGGCAAACCGATGTACAAGGTGACCATAGACGTGCAGTAAACCCAGCGTTATTTTAATGTTTTTGCTAAATTTGGCGTCATTATGAGCGAAGATTTGTGTGCGAACCTCTCCAGCAAGGTTCAAGAGATAGCGAAGGCCCCCAAGTACAGGGGTGCTATTTTCCAGATTGAAGCCGACGAAAAAGGACTTGCCCTGGTCGATGCCAAGGAATCAAGCCTCAAGGTCTACCTGATGGTGGACCCCGAATGCGACAAGATTCTGGAGACCCGCTTTTTCACCTACGGCGGACCCATATTCACGGCTCTAGCCGACACGTTCTGCAAGAAAATCCAGATGGCGACCATCGACGAAGCATGCGCCATAACCGCCGAGAGCCTGGAACAGGAGTTGCGCGACACGCCCGACTCCCCCGCCATTCCGTTAAATGCACCCGAGATTTCACAGACGAATACGCTCATCAAAAAGATTCTCGAAAGCTATCCCGAGAAAAAGGCGACCGCCATCCTCGTTCGCGAGAAGATGGAGCGTATCAAGTACCGCACGCAGACTGCCGAAGGACGCGCCGAGGCCGATGCCGAATGGAATGCGCTTACCAAGGCGCAAAAGATCGAGAAGGTCGAAGCATGGCTCCACCAGTCCGTCCGCGGCATGCTCCAGGGCGACGGCGGCGACCTCGAAGTGCTCGACCTCACTGACGACAACCGCCTCAAGATTCGCTACCAGGGCGCTTGTGCGGGCTGCGGTTCTGCCATGGGCGGCACGCTTTTCTACATCGAGGACGAGCTCAAGAACAACGTTTACTACAACTTGATTGTCGAACCCGAGGACCCGCTCGACAACATCGCGCCGAACCCGAACCTTCCCGGCCTTGACGACAACAATCCGCCCGCAAGCCTGCTCTAGGCAAATTTCCAAAGAATATCCTGTAAAATCATATTTTCAAAGCGCGGTAAAAAACGCGTTTTTTGCGTGTTTTGCAAATATTACATGCTTTTACAGCATATAAAGTTATTTTTCATTCCGGGATGGTGTAAACCCCAAAATAGAGGATGTCAAATGAAAAAAATTCTTGCAACAATGATGCTCGTTGCTGCGACGGCGACAATGGCCGTTGTCCCGACTAGAGTTGGTCCCGTGAGCACCTACGGTGCGCTTAAGGCCAACGGTGGCAAACTGTCCGGCACTTGCCCGCAGTACACCAATTCAACAGTCCAGGTAAAAGGCATGAGCCTTTTCTGGAGTTCCGCTGCAGATAGCGCACTTGCGTACTACACTTCCCAGGCCATGGGCCTTATGGTGAATGACATGGGGATTGAAGTTATCCGTTTCGCCTTGGGCGTTGCCGATGAAAAATTCGATAGCCACAAACGTTCCTATACCACAGGTGGCGCAAATGACCAGAAGGCCATGGTCAAGAAGATGGTCTATGCAGCCGTCGAAAACGATATTTACATCATCCTTGACTGGCATATCGAAAGTGCCCAGGGTTACACAAACGAAGCCAAGGAGTTCTTCGAATGGGCTGCTAAGGAATTTGGCAAGACCCACAACGTGATTTTCGAAGTGTGGAACGAACCAAACGGCGCCGACATGGGTACGGTCGCATCTCATGCAAACCAGGTGATTCCCATCATCCGCAAGTATTCCGACAACCTGATTCTTGTGGGTAGCCCCGATTGGTCCAGCCATCCGGAACAGTGCGCTACTGCCGGTATCCAAGACTCAAAGAAGAATTTTGCCTGCACACTCCATTTCTATGCAGCGACGCATTTTGTGGGTAACGGAGGCTACAATGAACGTGCAGCACAGGCAATATCAAATGGTGTCCCCGTGTTCGCTTCTGAGTGGGGAACCGTTTCTGCCGATGGTAACGGCGAGCCTAACTCTGGCTCAAGCCAGTCCTGGGTGAACTGGATGAACCAGAATGGCATTTCTTGGGCAAACTGGTCTGCTTCTGCCATCAACGAAAAATCCGCTGCCTTTACGTCCCTCACCCTGAACCAGGGACTTAAGTATTCTACTTCCGGAAACATGGTGAAG
The DNA here is from genome assembly GCA_002449765.1 of Fibrobacter sp. UBA7003. Lineage (GTDB taxonomy): Bacteria > Fibrobacterota > Fibrobacteria > Fibrobacterales > Fibrobacteraceae > Fibrobacter. The sequence goes on along the minus strand of DJXN01000010.1, from coordinate 103,731 downwards.
GGATACCTCGCCGGTAGCCATAATTATAAGGATTGCGGCCTCGGAAACAGCCTCGGCTCTTCTTCTGCCGAATCCGGATTCTCCCAGGGTGTCGCAAACGGAGCTACCACAAACATCATCGACGACATGGAAGATGGTGACCGCTATACCTATACAGGCGGTTTCTGGTCTGCCTGGTCTGACGCCGATGAAAACGGAGCAACAAAGATTTCCAACAAGAAATGGGTAAACGACTTTGGAAAAGAAACCTATGACGTGATTGTCCCAGCCAAGGATGGCAATGAATCCAAATACATGGCCGCATTGGAAAAAATTTACATAGACCAGGGTGCGTATGCTTGGGCTCCGTATGTCGCCATGGGCCTAAACTTCAAGAAGGATACTTCAGAATTCGCTCAACTTGCGAACTGCTCCACAATTTCTTACAAATACAAAGGTGCAGCCCATAACTTCCGTATCGAGATTTCTCCAATTACCAACTACAACTTCCACTATGCCGAGGCAGAAGCTTCCGGCGAATGGAAAACAGCAGAATTGACTATGGACATGTTCCAGCAGCATACCACTTGGAGTAATCCGCAGATTATGGACCTGAGCAAGAACCTGGGCAAGGCTAAACGTCTGGCATGGGAAGTGAATGGTGTTGTTGATCGTCCGGCTTCTGAAATTCAGCCGCTTTACGACTATCTCTATGTCGATGATATACGTTGCGACGGCGTTAGCATCACTGCCATTTCCGGAACCACCACTCCGACATCGTCGTCTTCCGCCAAGTCTTCTTCTTCTGCAAAATCCTCCTCTTCGGCAAATTCCAGCTCCAGCGTCACCCCCACGAGCTCGAGTTCCTCTTTAGCCATCGAGCCGCCGGTCTCTTCTTCTGTTGTGATTAGCGACCTCTTCGTCATCGATGACGTCGAAGATGTCGACGAAATTCTCAACACGACAGGCACCTGGTATGCCTATACCGACAAGGAACCAGGCGGACTTTCCAGCATCACGAACGTCTACGATCCGGCACTTCCAGGCTATGTCGTCGTGTTCCCGGGAACAAAGGATCCGACCAACGGGACCAAGGGCTTCGTCGGCCTCGAAGGCGTTGTATGGAACCAGGGTACCTACGAAGAGGCTCCTTTTGTGGCTCTTGGCATCAACATGATGGCCGATACCTCTGCCGGATATGACTTGAGTTCGTGCAAGGCCATTTCTTACCGTTACAAGGGAAGCCGCCACACCTTCAAGGTTCAGGACGGTCAGGTTCAGGACTACGCCTTCCACCAGCGCAGGCAGCTTGATTCCGCAGAATGGAAGACCGTCGTTATTCCCTGGGAAGAATTGATTCAGCCGTCCTGGGGTGTGCCCGTAGAGCTGAACAAGTCCAACATCAAGAAAATGGCCTGGGAAGTCATCGGCTACAAGAATTCCGAAACTCAACCGAAGCTCAACTATCTCTATGTGGACGACCTGAAGTGCGTCAGTACGACCGTCGGAATAAAGAGTATCGCCCGAACCTCCACGCAGGGCATCAAGCTTGCCGCCCAGGGTTCTAGCCTCAATATTTCCGTCGCGAAGGCGGGTTATGTGAAGGTCCATGTGTTCGACCTGACCGGCCACAGCGTCAAGAACGTCTCCGAGAACATGCAGGCCGGTGCCCATACGGTTTCTCTCGAGAACCTGACGGCTGGCAGTTACATCGTCCGCGTGCAGGCCGGCAGTACCGTCAAGTCCGCCCGCATTACGCTCAAGTAATTCCGAACTAGAAACATTGAATTTTATTCAGTGTTTCTGGTAACCATAAAAAAGTCCCTGGCGCTCTGCCAGGGGCTTTTTTCTATATTTGAGGGTGTAAAAACTCCAAAAGGAAAATATATGTCCGAAGAACTCGTTTTGAAATTCGTTGACCCGAAGCCCATGCGCTACGGTGAAAACTCCCACCAGTCCGCCATCTTCTACCGCGACCCGACCTGCACCGAAGCAAGCCTCGCCACCGCGAAGCAGCTCTGGGGTAAGGAACTTTCTTACAACAACATCGTAGACGCCGACGCAGCCCTCGAGATGGCCCGCGAATTCTGCGACGACAATGCGGTCGTTATCGTGAAGCACATGAACCCGTGCGGACTCGCTACCGGCAAGACCCTCCGTAACGCCATGGAAGCTGCATGGGAAGGCGACCCGGTGTCGGCCTTCGGTTCCGTGATTGCCGTTACCAAGAAGGTGGACCTGAAAACCGCCGAATTCCTGAAGGGCAAGTTCGTTGAAATCCTTCTCGCCCCGGCATTCGACAAGGACGCTCTGGAATTTTTGAAGAACAAGTCCAAGGACATTCGTCTCCTTGAAGTGGGCAAGATCAAGAAGGCAACCCGCTGCAAGGTCTATAAGCACGTCATCGGCGGCATGCTGGTTCAGGACCGCGACGTCGACGTTTACGAAAAGTTCGAATGCGTCACCAAGAAGAAGTTCGCAAAGAACAAGGAAGCCCTCGCCCGCTTCACTTGGATCGTGACCAAGCACACGAAGTCTAACGCCATCGTCATGGGTTACGAATACGCCCGCGGTTACTTCCAGGTCATCGGCCTTGGCCCCGGCCAGCCGAACCGCATTGACTCTAACCTCCGCCTCTGCCAGCCCCGCGTCCGCGACAATGTGGCCCGCATGAAGGCCGCCCAGAAGTTCTTCAACGAAAAGGGCAAGTGCATCGACAAGGCCGGTCTCAAGGCTCTGGAAAAGAAGGTGTTCAGCGAAGTCGTGATGGGCTCCGACGCCTTCTTCCCGTTCCCCGACAATGTGGAAGCCGCTGCCAAGGCTGGCGTCCAGTACATCGTGCAACCGGGTGGTTCCAAGAAGGACAACCTCTCCATCGAAGCCTGCGACAAGCTTGGCGTGGCCATGGTGTTCACCGGCATGAGGCACTTCCGCCACTAAGGGTTTGCGTATGCCTCCCGTGTCGCAGAAAGAAACGAACCAGAAGGAAAAGGACCTCTACTACGCGGTCCTCTCCTTCCTGAAGTCTGTCCGCAAGGCAGGCCGCACGACCGATGTCGAATGGCGCGAATACAAGGAAAAGCTCCTGAAGGTTGCGCCTTCGCCCGACATGGGAAAGGCTGCCGACATGTGGACGATGGACAACCTCGACCAGTTCAGCCCCGACAACAAGCAGTTGCCGCCGCTCAACGACATGGACTACGTGGCGAACATTTCCCCGAAGTTCGCGTCGCAACTGATGGAAGCGATGTACTACGGGATGCTCAACCTGACGCAGGCGAACCTGATTTCGGACGAAATACAGGATGCCGACCCGGAATGCGTGTCTACCGCCTCGCTCGAGGAACTGCTCGTGAAGCTCTGGATCGGCAACGCGAAAAGCTACCGTAAAGTGGTGGCTAACTAGACGAAAGAACGGACCTACGGTCCTACAGACGAAAGACGAAAGGATTTAGTAGGAAGAATGACCCATAAAGTACGCGTAATCGGTGGTGGTCTCGCAGGCTGCGAGGCGGCTTTGCAGTTGGCGAGCCGCGGTTTCAAGGTAGACCTCTACGAGATGCGCCCGGTCAAGAACACTCCCGCCCACAAGGACGGCCACCTGGCGCAGTTAGTTTGTTCTAACAGCTTCAAGGCGCTGGGCATTACGAGTGCACACGGGCTTTTAAAACAGGAACTCACGATGCTCGGGAGCTTTCTGCTGGATAGCGCTCGGGAGGCGGCCGTGCCCGCTGGCGATTCCCTGACCGTAAACCGCGACATCTTCAGCGAATCCGTAGAAAAAAAGATTGCGGAGTGCCCGAACATAACGCTCCACCGCGAAGAAGTCACGAGCCTCGAAGGCGACTGCCCTACCCTCGTAGCGGCGGGGCCGCTGGCCAGCGACGCGCTCGCCGACGATATCTTCAAGCGCCTGGGTAGCGAGCGCCTCCATTTCTTCGACGCCATCGCTCCTGTAGTAGAGACTGACAGCATTGATTTCGACCATGCCTTCTACATGAACCGCTGGGAAAAGGGCGAAACGGCCGACTTTATCAACTGCCCGCTCGACAAGGAAACCTACGCCGAGTTTGTACGCAAGCTGTGCGAAGCCGAAGCCGTGGAGCCGCGCCCCTTCGAGAAGAACGAACTGTTCGAGGGCTGCCTGCCCGTCGAAGAAATGGCCCGCCGCGGTTACGAGACGCTCCGGCATGGCCCCATGCGCCCCATCGGGCTTGGCTTGGGCAATAACGGCCACTTGTGGTACGCCGTCATCCAGCTCCGCGCCGAAAACAAGCAGAAGACGCTCTTTAACATGGTGGGCTTCCAGACGCGCCTCAAGTGGGGCACGCAAAAAGAAATCTTCACGATGGTGCCCGCCCTCCGGAACGCCCGTTTTGCCCGCCTCGGCTGCATGCACCGCAACACGTTTATCGAATCGCCCAAGTTCCTGGACGCGACCTTGCGCCTGCGCCCAGACCTCCCCTGCGCCCAGGGAATCCCGCCCACGTGGTTCGCGGGCCAGATTACCGGCAGTGAAGGCTACACCGAAGCGGTCGCAACCGGCTGGTATGCCGCATGGAACATGGCGCAGACAATCCTGCACGGGCATGCCGACCCGCTCCCGAACGAGAGCTGCATCGCATCGCTCATGAACCGCCTCGTGGAAGAGAACGAGGATTTCCAACCGATGAACTTCAACTTCGGGCTCCTCCCCAACCACGAAGGGCTCAAGAAGAAGAACAAGAAAGAAATCCTTGCCTCCCGCGCCGAAGAAGCCGTGCGCAAGTGGATTGCGGAAAGGAAAATCGTCTAGCTTTTGGAGCAGATTACTGCTTTATGCGCTCGCATTTAGCTTCGTAAGAAGATCCGACCGAGTTAAGGTAGGCAGAAACAATCATTTTACTGTTTGAGCCTCTCCATAACGTTTTAACGACCTCAACTTTTCTAGAATAACACGTAACCTTATCTTGTGAAGACGCGTTTTCTTTCTCATTCGCACAAGCTTTGTCTACGGCCGACTGCGGAGCCGATTCAGCAAACCTGTAAGTCGTCGTTTCAACCGCATACTCGCCCTTAAAAGTCGTCACTTGAGAAATCTTGGATATTTCAGTCACGTTTACAAGAGAAACGTAATCATTACCATAAGTCACGTTACACCCTATTTCGGAAGGTGCAATTTCGAACGGAGCAGAGGTACTAGAATCATCACAAGCGAGAAGGCCCAAAGCAGCCACGATTGCCGCCAAACCGAAAAATTTTTGAGAATTCATTATAGTCCCTTAATAAAAACTTTTACAAATATAATAAAAGACCCCCTAAGGAGCCTTTCCCTATCGGGGGAGCCAGATTGCGGCTTGTCACTTCGTTTCGCGCCGCCCTACGGGCTTATGCTAACGCATAAGCTCAAAAACTCCTTTACATTCGCTTCGCTCATCGGCGTTTTTGCCGAACTGATTTCATCAGTTCGATCTGGTCCTAAGATGTCAAAAGGGACCCCATAAAGGGGTCCCTTTTGATATCGGGGTAACCAGATTCGAACTGATGACATTCTGCTCCCAAAGCAGACGCTCTACCAGGCTGAGCTACACCCCGAGCGAACCCAAATATAGTAAAAAAATTTCACCCCTAGCCACGCACCCTTTTATTTCATAACTTTTATACAGATTATGAAAAAGATCATTGTCGTCAACAATCCGAAAAACTGGAAATTCCACATCCCCGAAGCCGAAATCGTATCGGCAAAAGATTACCTGACCAATCCGGAATTTACCACCCAAAAGAGCGTGCGCATATTCAACCTTTGCCGCGACTACAGCTACCAGAGCAAGGGCTACTACGTGAGCCTGCTTGCCGAGGCGCGCGGCCACAAGGTCATCCCGAACGTCAAGAACATCCGCGACTTCAAGGCCCCGGCCGTCGTGAAAATCATCAGCGACGACATCGACGAACTCATCCAGAAGAGCCTGCACAAGCTGACCGGCACCGAATTCGTGCTCTCCATCTACTTCGGCCAGAACGTGAGCGCCCAGTACCTGGAACTCTCGCAGGAACTCTACCGCATTTTCCAGGCCCCGTTGCTCCGCGCCAAGTTCGTATTCAAGCAGAAGTGGTTCATCCAGAGCATCCGCCCCATCAGCGTCGACGAAATCCCCGAGACGCACAAGGAGATGGTGGACCAGTTCGCCATCGAGTACTTCGAGAAGACGCGCTACACCTCCGCGAAGAGCGAAGACTACGTGTACGACCTCGGCATCCTCGTGAATCCCGACGAAGTGGAACCGCCGAGCAACAAGCAGGCCATCCACAACTTCATCGAGGCTGCGCAGGATACGGGATTCCGCGTGGAGCTCATCACCAAGAAGGACTACCACCGCGTAGGCGAATTCGACGCCATATTCATCCGCGAGACGACGAACGTGAACCACCACACTTACGCGTTCGCGCGCCGCGCCCAGAGCGAAGGCATCGCCGTCATCGACGACCCCGACAGTATCTTGCGCTGCTCAAACAAAGTTTACCTGCAAGAGCTCATGACCGTAGGCAAGATTCCCGCGCCCAAGACGATCATCGCGCACAGCGAAAACCGCCATACGCTTGCGAAGGAACTCGGCTTCCCCATGGTCATCAAGACGCCCGATTCGAGTTTCAGCATGGGCGTCAAGAAAGCGAACAACAAGGAAGAACTGGAGCAGATTCTCGACACGATGTTCGAGCACAGCGACCTGCTTATCGCACAGGAATTCACGCCCACCGACTTTGACTGGCGCATCGGCATCCTCGACGGCAAGCCCATTTACGCCTGCAAGTACTACATGGCCAAGAACCATTGGCAAATCTACAACTGGGACAGCAAGGACAAGCAGGGTACCTGCGGCAAGTGGGACTGTCTGCCAATAGAGAGCGTACCCCACGGCATCGTGAAGACGGCGCTCCGTGTTTCAAGCCTCATCGGTAACGGGCTCTACGGCGTGGACCTCAAAGAAATCAACGGCCACCCGGTCGTGATCGAGGTGAACGACAACCCGAGTATCGACCACGGCATCGAGGACCTCGTGGGCAAGAAGAAGCTCTACCTCACCATCATGAGGAGCCTGCGCCACCGCATCGAGGAGCGCATGCACGCCGCGCAACACAAGCTCATCCAGCACGAGAAAGACTTTTGGAATTATTAACGAGACGTCATCCTGAGCCCTGAAAGGATTTGACGAAGAGAGATTGTCATGAGCAACTTTAAAATCTGGGAACGCTTCGGCGTCGAAATGGAATTCATGATCGTAGACCGAGAAACGCTGCAGGTGCTGCCCCGCGCCGACATCCCGCTCGGCAAGGACAAGGACGGCAACCAACTTTCCGACGTGGAATACGACGATATCGGGCTTTCGAACGAACTCGTGAGCCATGTGCTCGAATTCAAGTGTGCACACCCCAAATCCACCTTCGACGGGCTCGGCAAACGATTCTTCCACGAAATCCGCCGCGCGAACAAGAAGCTCGAAAAAATTAACGCCATGCTACTGCCAAGCGCTGCGCACCCCTTCATGGACCCCTCGGAGATGCAGCTCTGGCCCTACGACTGCAACGACATCTACCAGACGTACGACCGCATCTTCAACTGCAAGGGCCACGGCTGGGCGAACCTGCAGAGCACTCATCTGAACCTCTCTTTCGATGGCGACGAGGAATTCGGCGAGCTGCATGCTGCTATCCGCCTGCTCTTGCCGCTCATCCCCGCCATAGCCGCGAGCAGCCCCTACCTCGACGGCAAGTACACGGGCTTCAAGGATGCCCGCATCGAAGTCTACCGCCACAACCAGGACAAGGTCCCCGAAATCGCGGGCCTCGTGATTCCCGAAAAGGCATACACCTACGACGAATACAACAGGCAAATCTTCGACAAGGTCAAGAAGGCCATCGCGCCCTACGACCCCGAGCACCTTCTGAACCATTTCTTCTTGAACAGCCGCGGGGCCATCGCGCGTTTTGACCGCGGAGCCATCGAAATCCGGCTCGTGGACATCCAGGAATGCCCAAACGCGGACATCGCCATCGTGGAACTCGAAATTGCGACGCTCAAGGCCATTGCGGGCAAGAATCTTCGTGACTTTGATACGGAACGCCTCTCGGCACTCCTTACTGCAACCTCCCGCGATGCCGAGGACACCGTCATCGACTGGCCCGAATACCTCTCTGTTTTCGGCATGAGCGAAAAATGCACAGCCGGCGAACTCTGGAAACACATCTTTGCCATGGTAAAAAACGAACTCACCGAAGTTTCCGCAAGCACCATGGAAAAGATGCTCGACCGCGGAACACTCTCGAGCGCGCTCTACCGGGCACTCGGAGATGCCCCGAGCCGCGAAGCCTTTGTTTCCGAATACAAAAAACTCGCCGACTGCCTCGCCCACAACCGACTCTACGGTATTGAAGAGTAGGCCTTCTTAAAAGTAAATCCCTAAATTCTCACGCTGAGCACGGCGCCTTTGGTGTCGTCAAAGAATAGCGGGGCAATGGTGACCTTGGGCGGGGTCTGCTTTTCGCCGACTTTTTCCTTGTAGAACACGCTGCCGATGTACCAGCCGATGGAGGCTCCCATCAGGGTGCCCGCGACGGCGTCGGAGAACCAGTGGGCCTCCCCTTTTGCGCCGAGCACCATGCTTGTGGCGATGTAGCCTGCATACAGGGCGCAGCCCGCCACGACGAGGGGCTTGTCGCGGTTGTAGCTTGCGATGCTCATGGCCATGGCCGCGTTGGTCATGGAATGTCCCGAGGGCCAGCCGTAAAAGACTCCGCGCCTGAAGAACCCCCACTTGAAATCGCGGGAACGCCCGCCGCTGTTGAGTTCCGCGTCGGGGTGTTCGCGTGCCGAAATCGCCTTGAGAATATTGTTGTAGAGGAACGCCACGGCGGTGGCCTGCACGGCGACGGCACCGGTGTTGTTCAGCGTGCGGTTGTCGCTGATAAAGTACATGTAGCCCGGAACAAGAATCGGGAAGAACGTCCCCATCATCATGCCGGGAGTGAACGCGATGCCGTACGCCAACTGGTCCTGACGTGCCGCAAAACGGGCCACCATCAGGTCGTTGTTTTCCATCGAGAACTTGTACGTAAGCGCACCGCCGAGCATGTGGAATCCGAGCGGCCAGCCGAACGCACTCAGCAACATGTTATGGCCCAGATGGTTGAGCGAAGAAAGCTTTTGTGCGCTATCGATGGCTGCGGAATCCACGCTTGTCGAATCGGCTGCGGGCGTTTCAGCATGTGCGAAACTTGCAAATGCCGTGAACAGCACAAGCACCAATATCTTTTTAAATGTCGCTATATTCCGTAAATACATCCTTATAAAATATACAAACTAAATAATCAGGAACTTATAGAAAGATTGTAACCGATCCCAAGAACGATGATTGCCGCTGTAACCGTTCCGAAAAAGACAAATATCAGCTTAAGTGTCATGACCTTTTTCAAAAGCATGGCTTCGGGGAGCGAGAGTCCCACAACGGCCATCATAAAGGCAAGTGCCGTGCCAAGAGCGACACCCTTTTGAACAAGAACCTCGACAATGGGAATAACTCCAGCTGCATTTGCGTACATGGGAACGGCAAGAATTACCGCCAGGGGAACGGCAAACCATTTGTCTTTTGACAGGTATTCTTCAAAAAATCCCGAGGGAACATAACCGTGCATTAATGCGCCGATCGCAATGCCAGCAAGCACATAGGGCAAAACCGAACGCGTTACACCAAGGGCATCCCTTGCTACTTGGGGTATTTTCTGCAGTACTTGAACGCCCCTTTGCTTAAGGCTACATGGCATTGCATCGTTGTTGACGGATTCGTTTGTCCGCTGCAAATTTTTCACCCAATCGCTTAGAAATCTTTCCAGCTTGAACCGTTCTAGGAACATCCCTAAAAATGTTCCAAGAAACACGCCGGAACCTACATAAATCACAGTCACTTTCAATCCGAATGTTCCCGCAAGCATAGCAATAGCAACCTCGTTTACAAGTGGCGATGTTATAAGAAAACTGAACGTGACGCCAAGGGGGATGCCGCCCCTGACAAAACCGATGAACAGGGGAATACTGGAACATGAGCAGAAAGGGGTGACCGCTCCGAAGATTGCGGCGAGGAAATATTGGATTCCATACAAACGATGCGACGACAAAAAATTGCGAATCGCCTCAATCGGGAAAAATGTATTCAGCAGCCCCATCAGGAAACTAATAAAAAGCAATATCAGGATAATTTTGAGGCTGTCGTAAACGAAAAAATTTATCGTCGAGCCCAAAGGAGACGAGCCATCCAATCCAATGATGTTGTAAACAAGATTATCGGTGAATAATTGTATCATAGAAAGCCCTTACTGCCATGTCTATTTCATCCCTTACACGACGAAATTCCTGCAGAATTTCGGTTTCAGTCCCTCTGAACGCGTCAGGATCATCAAAGCCAAGATGAATTCTGTTCTTGACACCCCCCAAAAAAATCGGACAACTTTCTTTCGCCTTGTCGCAGACGGTGACAACGTAGTCCCACGATGTATCAAGGTACTGCGATACATTTTTTGGCTTATTAAGGGAAATGTCAACCCCTCGTTCCTTCATCACTTCGATTGCAGTCGGATGCACGTTCTTTGCCGGAAACGTTCCTGCAGAACATACGGTCAACGACGAATCCAGTGCCTTGAGAAATCCTTCGGCCATTTGACTACGGCACCTGTTGCCTGTACAAAGAAAGAGTATCTTCATATTTCACCTTTGATAAGTTCTTTTATTTTATCTTCGCTAATTTTACCTGTGGACACAAGCCGTTCATCGATAACAAGCGCGGGTAAAGTCATGACATTGTACGGAAGCATTTGGACAACATCGTCAATGCGGGAAACTGAAGCATCTAGGCCCGATTCCTTAACGATTTTTTCAACAGATTCGGCGAAAGCAATGTTGCAGCCACACTGGCTCATGAGTATTTTTATGTTTTTCATTATTTCCTCTTTTTTTGTTTGTAGTTCGTAGAATAACGAACATATATGGTAAAATTTTTTAGCAATCGCATCCCCTATCGCAAAAATCCTTATTGAAAAAATCACCGAACAGTGCCTGGGCCTTTTTCCAGTTTTTTTTGTTTATACAGTACTTGACCTTGGGCGTTTCAATTTCACCTTGGATCAAACCGGCCTCTTTTAGTTCCTTTAAATGCTGGCTAACCGTGGCCTTCGCAATGGGCAGTTCTTCGTGGATATCGCCAAAATAGCAGGTATTGCGCTTGGCCAAGAACTGCATGATACTTATGCGTGCGGGATGCGCCAAAGCCTTGGCATACCTCGCCAAAGTCTCGGTTTCTTCACAGTATTTGCTTTTTTTGGCCATTTCGGTTCCTGTTCGTTGTTCGTAAATATACAAACATTATTTTTGAAAAGCAAGAGAATAATTGTATTTTTTTTCTTGAGGTGACAAGAAAACGTTTATTCCACCGAGAGAGACGTCACCACCTCGCCGATATCGCTGTCGATGCATATCGAGCGGGTTCCGATATCGTCGGGAGCGTAGGCCTGTCCGTAGTTGATGCAGGCGTAGGTGGCGTTCGAATTCAGGGCGATCATTTGCCAGAACGGGTACTTGATGATTCCGGGGGTGTTCATGCCTACGCCCAGTTCCAGGAACAGCACGTTTCCGCCGCGCATGGCGTTACATCTGTCGAGAAATTCGCGGTAACGTTTTGCAGCGCGATGCCAGCCGTCGTCTTCTACGAAGGTGGAATCGGAACGCAGGTTCATGGACATGGGGCGGCCGCAAATGGGGCACCTGGGCAACAGTTCCGCAGGGACGGTCATGGCGGCGAACAAGCCAGTCTCTTTTGAAAAGTCCTGGGCGTCGAACATGGCACGAATCTGCTTTTCGTTGTCGTAGGTGCAGGGGTGGCATGGCTTGCTGCATTGGAAAAGCCCGTAATCGCCCTGGGTGTAAAAAAGCCGTTCCTTGTCAAAGCCCGCTTTCTGGAAACAATGGTCCACGTTGGTGGTAAGGACGAAGTAATCCTTATCCCGTAGGATTTTCAGGAGGTTTTCATAGACGGGTTTCGGGGCGGCCATGTAGCGGTTTATCATGACATAGCGGCTCCAGAAAGCCCACATTTCTTCGGGTGTGCCGTAAGGGAAAAAGCCGCCGGAATACATGTCCGAAAAGCCGTACTTTACAGAAAAGTCGGCGAAGTACTTGACAAAGCGTTCCCCGGAATAGGTAAATCCCGCCGATGTTGATAGTCCGGCGCCCGCGCCCACGACGACGGCATCCGCCCTTGCCAGCGCCTTTTTCAGTCTCGATACTTCGGCAGAAAAATCATCCGTTGATTTTTTCAAAAATCCGCGCATAGATAGCCTCGTCCTTTTCGCTGAAAACGTTGAAGACAACCTTCATGGGGGTTTGCGTACGGCGTTTCCATTCCAGCACCGTATCCACCGCGATTTGGGCGGCACGTTCCGGCGGGAAACGGAATACACCTGTAGAAATACAGCAGAAGGCGATCGATTCCACGCCGTTCCGGGCCGCAACATCGAGGCAGTTCCTGTAGCACGATTCCAGCAACTCGCAGTCCCGTTCCGTAAGGCCGTAGCCCACGATTGGCCCCACCGTGTGCAGCACGTATTTGCAGGGCAGGTTGTAGGCCGGCGTGATTTTTGCCTGTCCTGTGGGTTCGGGGTGCCCTTGCCGTTTCATCAGGGCGTCGCAAGCGCTACGGAGGCGGACCCCCGCGAAGGTATGGATGCAGTTGTCGATACAGCTGTGGCAAGGCTGCCAGCAACCCGTCATGCCGCTGTTTGCCGCGTTTACGATTGCATCTACCCTGAGAGTGGTGATGTCGCCGCGCCACAAAAACAGGGAATCGCCAAACATGTCCGGCGCACCCGCGCTGAAGCGACTGCCGATACTTTCGATGTCCGCGACATCCGTTATTCCACGACCACGGATGGATTCCTGCAGGTATTCGTCCTGAATCCTGTAGAATTCATCGCTTGCGGGGGCGGCCTCCCGCACGTTCATCAAGGAACGTAGCAGGATTTTCTGTCCTTCGGCGTCCGCGGGGATGGTCGTGCCGCTGTACCTGGGACTTTCCGCCAGTAGATACTTTATCAGGAATAGTCTGCGCTCTGCTTGGTTCATGTTTCCTCCCGGATGACTCAGGGGCGGTCTTGAGTTGTGTGGCGAGTCCCTTCAGGGTCGTCTTCTCCAGTTCCATTTCCAGAGCCGTCTGCGCCGAATTCAGGGCCGGGTCCAACAGGCGATGGATGTTCCTGCCTACGGGGCACAGCGGATTCGGTTCCGGGTGGAAACTGAAGACGATCCGTTCCTCGTCGTTATCGTTGATGGCCTTGTAGACATCCAGGAGCGTTATCTTGTCGGCAGGACGCGCAAGGTGAGAGCCCCCTACGCCAGGAGCCGTCTCAACCAGGCCCGCCTTTTGCAACTGCAAAAGGACCTTGCGGATGATGACCGCATTCACGCCGGTGCTGCTCGATATGAATTCCGAGGTCACCCGCTCCGCCCCCTCGAAGAAGTGGATGCAAAGCAAGGTGTGGACCGCTGCCGTAAAACGAACGCTGACTTTCATAATCCGCAATTTAACAATTGTTGCCTGCGTTCACACGCACCTTGGTCTATTTGTAGAACATTCCCGCCGTCATGTCCAGGTATTTTTCGCCAGAGTAGTTCGTAAATTCCTGCTTCATGGCGCTCTTGAATGCCGCCGGGTTCACGTTCTTGAGGGCGATATTCTTCATCACCTTCAGGTACTGGATTTTTGCACGGGCATCTTCCAGATTTTCCACCGTGTAGTGTGACGTGAGAATCAGGGAAATTCCGCGGTCGATGTAATCCGTAAGCTGCGCGATGATGGCATCGGCGTGCTTGCTCCCTGCCACGATGGAATGGACGTCGTGGCCCATCATGTGGGTGTAGACAACGTTGATTTCGGGAAACTCGATATTGAATGCCTCCTGGGTCGCGACAATGCGCATGTCGATGCCCGCAAGATTCAAAGTCTCGCCTTCGATAAAGTCTGTCGTCGCGTAAATGGAGCTGTCAAAAGCATCGCCAAAAGCCGCCGTGAAATTCTTGACTAGGGCTGCACCGCCTCCGTTATGGTTGTAATCGTCGGCATGGCGGGTGCTGTACACGGGAGCTCCCTTCATGAAGGTCGCACCCGCGCCATGGTAGGCAATCACCGTTCCCACGAATTCTACCGAAAGGCCCTTGATGTAGGCTTCCAGTTCCTTGATGTTGTCGAAGAAACAAGGGGCTTCGACCATGAACATCTTGCCGCCCTTTTCCAGCAAGAAACATTCGTCGGTTATCAGGTCGTTTGTCTTGTAGGCATGCAGCTTGACCGCGCCGAAATCGTAGACTTCCACGACGCCCTTGCCAAGATTTACGGTCTTGAAGTTGTTCTTTTCCATTTTGAATCTCCTTGGGCCAAGCCCGTTTTTGTTGTTCTTTAATCGTTACAACACAAAATATATCCAATTATCGTTGTAATGTCAATAGAACAACTAGAAATTTTGTGTAAAAATTTAGTTACAAAAGCGAGGGTTTGTTAGAGCTTTCGCTGTTTATTCCACCGAAAATGTCGCCTTCACGTTCCCTTTGCCGAGGATCTGCTGGAGGCGTTTCTTGTTCACATTGTCGATGCGGGCGAGGCGCGTGAAGTTCCAGGAGTTCTTGTCGTAGTAGATGGTGATGGAATTGCCCTGGTAAAGGATGATGTCGCCCGCGTCGGTGTCGATTTGCTTGTCGTTACGCGGAAAACTGCGCGGCAAGTCGGCCACCTTCTCGAAACTGCCGTAGTCGTGCATGTCGAGCGTGAGGTCGCCCTGCGCAAGGAATTCGGCGAAGGCCTCGGCCGAGGAATTTTCTTCGAGCGTTGCCGTGAAGGTGGTATCGTTCACATGGATTTTGAGTTTCACGGGAGCCTCCCCCACTTTAGATGTTGAACCGGCCGATGAACTTGCTGGCACTACACCGGACGTTTTACTGGCGGACGATTTCGGCGTCTGAGCTTCGGGTTGCGACGAATGGCTCGCGGCATCGCTGCAGGCCACGAGAAAGAACAACGCTATAAGGACAATGTTTCGCATATACACAATATAAATAATTATGCGAGCTATTCAAAATACTTATTTGCTATGACTCACTATGCCTTTTGCGCATGAATTCACGGAAATAAACACCGAAGTAAAACATCTTTATTTAATATCAATCAAATCAAAATACATCAGACGTGTATGCAAAGGTTTTTCTCCCAGCATTTTCACGTTTATTCCAAGAGCCCTTGCTTCGTTAATTTCGGAACTATAAAGGAATTTGAAATTGTTTTTCTGATAGTAATGAATGACTTCCGGTTTATTGATTGCATCAACGATGATAAACCGGCAACCGGTCTTGTTTTCGTCGCTACGGAACCAAGCTTTGATGAAGTCCATTACTGCAGAGCCAAAACCTTGTTTGGCAAATTCAATATTCGTCCCCAGACGACCGACCAAAACTCCGGGATAGCGGCGAAGATTCTTCTCGCCATTCTCCGTGACATGTTCAATCTTCGCCTTGTCTTCAGGAGCAAGTTGTTTGATTCGAATTGAATCGTTTGATATTGTAAATGCAGCAACGATGCTTTCGGGACGCTCTCTTAGACGAAAGACATAAGTCTTTCCCAAAAGTTTTTCACCGTATAGTCGAAAATCCTCTCTGAAAAATTCGTCAAGGTCTTCATTTCCGCATTTGAAGGGGTTGCAACTTTGCAACAATTCCGGAGAAAGCCGAGCAAAGGAGCATCGGTTCAAAAATTCGGCAAGGGTCATGTCTAGAAACCTTGTTCGCGGAGGAAATTCCTAACGAGCAGGATTTTATCACCAAAATCCTGTTTACGCTCGTTCTTTTCGGCGTATTCGGCTTCCTTGAGAAAGCGTTCAGCGTCTTCCCCTTGAAGCGTTGGTATGGATCTTATTGCCACTGCCATAGGTTTATTCCTCCACTTAAAAATAGGTTTTGAATGTCTAATTGTCAATATGACATTTACGCACATATCCCTAAAATAGCATTTAAAAATGGCAAAAAATGACAAAAAGCAACCAAGGTCACAATTTGTGACCTTGGACAGCAGCGAGAATCGTCGCGGTTTTGTGTCTTTTGCTTACTTCAAGTTCGTCTTGAAGACAAAACATTTCATCTGCAGTTTCCAAATCCGGCATAATGTCATTTCAGCACAAAAACAGCCGCCAATAAACCAAATCCCAGTAAAATAAGTTTCAACAAACCCTAATTCACCATTTTGCCGCAACACTTCTTGTACTTGAGGCCGCTACCACAAGGGCAAGGATCATTGCGCCCCACTTTCGACGTCGAGCGAACAACGGCAATATTCCGCTTCATTCCAAAGCCACTTTCTTGAGACGAAGACAATTCATCTGGAACATTTCCGTAAGTAACCCAAAGTCTAGCCTTGTTGTTCAATTCCATAATGGCACTGATAATGGGTGTAATCTTGTCCATATCGATACGGGTAAAGCCGAGTTGCCGACGATACCTTTCAACAATTGCAGCAGGATGTTCCATAGCCATGCGCAAATCATCCAGGAGGCAGTGCGCATCAAAATCAGCAAAGGCGGGTTTATCCGAATACTTTTTAAAGTGATCGCGGATGGTCTTGAATTCCGCAAGATTTTCATTGATATCGTCCGTATAGTCAAGCCACTCGTTAAATTCCTCATTGGTCGGCCTATAGGGGCGATGGATTTTGCGCTCTTCAATAATGTGCTCAATCACTACAGATGTTTCGACACTCCAGGCGCAAAGGCACACGCCATAGCTCGTAAAATAACGGGTAAACAAACTGCACTCGTTGATCGCCGCAACTCCTTGTTTCTTGGTCAGGGTGCGGTCGACATGGTCCATGTTCCACTTGCTGATGACCGTCTCGGGATTGCATACGCCATAAAGGTTGGCGTAAACCTTGCAATAGTCATGGAACCCTGCCATAGACCGTTTTGTTCCATCCACAATTTCAATAAATTCCTCAGGAACAACCAATGTCAAGTTGTCTTCATCCGTTCCGAAAAGGAACATAAACCCAATAGACAAATTCTGTTCTACGAACTTGAAAATGCGCTCGTCAATGTTCGGGAAATTGAATCTTGCAGGATAACCTTCCGGGAACATTTCCTTGAAGGGAGACTCACCTGCGTATTCATCAAACATAAGGTCCAAGAACAGCGAAAATTCAAAGTCTCCGGAATACTTGACAAAGTTCTCGAATATTTTAGGAATTCGCTTTTTAAGGATTTCGATGTACTCGGCCTTGCGCAATTGTTCTTCGCAAACCTCGTCTTTTTCTGGTTCCGGCGTCGTGCAGAAATGAATATCCTGGACGGGATCCTTTGGGCAAGCATTCAGAAGTTTTGCAAGAGTCTTAGACGGAATCGGTTCTTTGTGGATGCAGTTCGTTTCACGGAGTAAACGGCTACGGTAGTCTTTCGGCAGAGAATTGATGTTCATTTTTAAAACCTTTTAAACCACTTGTTGAATATGGGGTCGCTGATATAGAGACCCGTTTCACGCTGTTCCACTATATCTCGGTCTATCAGGGCCTTCTTTATTCGGGGAATATTCGATTTAGTCCCGAGGCGATAGGTCTCCAGCACCTCCTGCGACAGGAAACCGTTATGAATTCCTGCGGCTATCGCTCGAAGCATGTTCATCTGGTAACTGGAAAGCCCCTCTGTCTGCTGCATAAAGAGCGCCGCATTCTGGGCGATGAGTTCATTCATGGCGGTATCAATTATTTCAGAAGTAACTTCGCGTTCCGTGTGCAGCATTACCAGCCAGGCAAGCTGTTGCACGTAAGAAGAATAATTTTCCACATCGCCACAAATTCTTGAAGCCTGTTCCTTGTCGATACGAAGTCCATGCTTCTTGAACTTATCGCAGATAAAGGGAACCCAATTTTCGGTAGAAATGACACCCAGGTAAATCGCGTCGCCAAACTGATAGAATGGCATGCTCTTGTTCTGGAAGATGTTTGTGAGCAGGTGCTTTTTGCTACCAAACAGGCAGTACGATACATTCTGCTGCAACTGCCATGCACCGCGAAGCCGTTTCTGGACAGAGAGCGAATCCGGAAACTCGCCTATCTGCTGAAACTCGTCGATGCAAACAACGATGCGCTTCTTTTGCTTTTTCGCAATATTTTCGGCCAATTCCAAAATTTGCTCGGGAGCGTTTTCCTTCGGAGTGATACCCAGCGAAAGCGAAAATTCAGACGTCGGATCCGGCCCCATACTGATTTTAGGCGAAACCCGGCTCAAAAAATTCTTCGCATTTTGCAGGATAGAATCAATCTTTGACGAAGTCTGCTGCAAGACTGCGGTCGCAAGTTTATTGTAGAAATCGTATTCGCTGCGACAGTCAAAAATGTCCAAATAGACGACTGAGGCCTTTTTTGGATTCACCAAGCGGCCGACATGGCGAACCAGAGATGTCTTGCCGATACGGCGATTAGAGATAAGCAAGGTATTTACCCCATGCTCAAAATTCGCCTTGAGCCTTTTGGTCTCAGCTTCGCGATCCGTAAAGTTTTCGCCCTCAACCGCATAACCATATATAAAAGCGTCGTTCATGGGAACCTCCGCCTATAATATACATTATTTTTCATCGGTACACAAGATTGTGCACCAAAAAGTACACAAAGTTGTGGTCCACAAGGTTGTGTACCAGGCGTTTGGCTTAAATATACGTTTATTTCACCGAAAATAAATAATTGCATAAGCTATTAATACTTATTTGCTATGACTCACTATGCTTTTACGCGTTGTGAAGCCTTATACGCTAGCCCAAAAGTTTGCCGGCACCTGTTTTCAGAAAGTCGATAATTTCCGTAATCAAAAAACCGTTTTCATCGGTATGCACGGGCTAAAGTCATCGCTAGTGGCTAAACGACCGAAAATGACGAAAAAACGTCAAATTTTAAGATTTCCGTTTCCCCATCGAAAATTGTAAAAGATGTCTATAACGCTTTGGACGTAGCCTTTTACATTTCCCGTGCAAAAAACAATACTATGACAGGGTACGTCCAAACTACAAGGAAGAGCCGATTATGGAATACACATTTGAGAAAAAACGCCTTTTTTCCGAAAAAAAAAGAATTTTTCTGCACTTTCGTGCGCTTTTTAGACTATTTTATGTTATTTTTAGTGTGAAATAGAGAGTTTAGCTCTTGCCCTCTGTACGAAATCTAGACAATTTCCCAATGCGAGGACAAGGCGAACGCTCACGCAGGTATGCCGTTTTGCGGTGTATCTCGGTTTGTCGTGACCGGCTTTTCAACCGGTCTTTGGTCGTATGACCAAGGGCAACAGCCCGTTTGGGGCGTGGGTCGTTTGCGTTTATCGCATTGAGGCATGTCTAGAGCCCCGTACAGGTAAACGCAACGATCTGCGCCTTTTTTTGTATCCATACAAAATTTGGCGAAGTTCCTTGCTGAGCAGGGGCGGAACTCCTGGTTTTTAACAGAACCTGACTAAGACTTTTTGCATATGCAAAACGCATCATGTCGAGACCCGCACGATATGGTGTGCAATAGAGTGTGGGATATAGTAAGGATGTTGCTAATGATTGACGATTCTTTAAACAAAATTGAAAAAGTTTTAAAAGCTGTGATTTGCTTTCAAAAAACTTCATATAGTGGCGATTTTGAAGGTCGAACTTTGGAAACACAATCCCCTGATATAGAGGGAGCTCTCAATGCCATTAATGAAATACGAAAAGAACTTAATTTACAGCAATCTTAAATGAAAGCTCGCTACTATTTGTGTCTTTGTTGGTAATCTTTTTGAGGTCGAAAATTTGATAGCTCTTTTATAATCTTTAAAGATACACTTTGTCGCAGTCCGCACGGCATGGTGCACAATAATATTGCGGGTATAATCTAACCTTAAACCAAGGAGCATTTATGCTTGTGGATTTCAATAAAAATGGATATGATGTTTACCGATGCGATGAATGTAAAAGTGCAATGGGAAGAGTGCCTGAGGGTACGGGAATTCCTGAAGGATGGACGACCGGAGTATTGGGAGGAGAATATTGCCCTCGTTGTACTGCAAAACGAGAAGCAAAAGAAGCTGAATGGAAAGCTAAAGATCAGGCTAAAAAAATGGCCAAAAGGGCGAAAAATCAGGCTGCAAAAGAAGCTCGAGCTGCCTATGATGCGACTCCAGAAGGGAAAAAGGAACGGAATATTGCAGCGTTGTCTGCCGTGGCTGCCGTACTCTTGTTCTTTCTTTTTGCTGGAGTGTTTCATCTTATAGGTGTTGCTTTCATAATAGGTTTTATAGCCGGTGCTCCTTTTTTCTGGTTTAGGGCGAGAAAGGCTGGATTTGTAATTCTTGTTCTTATTCTATTAGTTCTTGTGGCGAAGTTTAATGAATCTGATAGCGCAGATGATGAAAGTAATGCAAATACTTCTCAAACCAGTGAAGTTGTTGCTCCTGCAAATTCTCAAATAGAAACGGCATCGAAGCAAACTTCGACTCGAAAAAAAGAACTTGTCAATCAATCAGGGAATGCACAGAAAGTTGCTTTGAAAAAGGCGATGAAGGAAATCATTCCTGCGATGAAAGTGTATAAGAAAAAAGCAGAAGCGTATAAAACGGCATGTAAAAACGGATGCAATGATTATCCAACTTGGAATGTAATTGGCTTTAAAATGCCCAAATCCGAATATTTTGAATTCCAGGAAGGTACAGAACTAGGAGGCATTGACTGGAAACTCGAAATGGACGCAAAAGAAGATGTTCTTGGAACAACCTGCCATTGGATTATAAGATGTATTAGCACGGAAAATTGCATATGTAATATTTCCGAAGACTGCAAGGACATCTCGCCTAATCTTAAATCAATATGTGAAGTCGAATACGATGAATACTAATCAAAAACATCGAAAAAGATGTTCGAAATGATTGGTTTTAAATGTCTGTCTCATCAAAAATGTTCTTTAACGAGGGTAAAAAAATGAAATTCAAGGAAGCACTTGCTGTTGCAAAAAGATGCGAGGAAGAAAGAAATCTTGCCGAAGAAGAAAAAAATCAAAACGCTAAGGATGAAAGCGAGGTAAAGAGAAAAGAATATGATGACAAACAAAATAAATTGCTTAGAATGTTTGGAAAAATTGAAAGAGATTTTGTAGCAGCTTGTAATGAGGTGAATTATAAAAAATATCATCTTAAAAAAATTGAAAATGAACCTCGTGAATTTATTGGAAAAGAATTTAATTTGGTTTTGAAGTATGGAAATAGAGATGTTGCGCAAATTACAGTTAGAATATATCGTACAAAAGAGGATGTAGAATTGATAAAGGATGGCGGAAAGAATGATGTGACGGGGTTTGAAAAATTGGCGGAAGAAATAGAAGAGTTTTTTTGTTCAAAAATTAATTCTATAGATGCCAATGAGTAAGCTCCTTGTTGTCTTGCTTTTCTTTGTTATGTTTGCCTTTGCCGATAAGCCTTCAGGAACATGGCGTTTTGCCCGCACCAATTCCATGCAATCTACGGCTTGGAACCATCCGGGCGAACTCATCGACTTGGGCAACAGGCTGGTATGCCATTATGCTGGGCAAATTAATTTCCCGCCTAATAAGGATGGCTTCTGTGATGATATTCTTATTCTTCATCTGGCACTCGCCCAAGCCATGGAAGAGAACGGGAAGATTATCGGGTTGTACTGTGCATACGACTGGTCTTTTCCCGATATGGGCGGCAATTTTCTGACCAACGACGTGTACCGTGAGAATTGCCCCGACATACTGGCTACCGTCAATGGTGGGTTCGACGTAATTGGCGAATACTGGTTCAAACCTATGGAGAACCAGGCCATCTATTACGAGGATGGTGCACCCATCAGGCAGACCCTATCGAATACGAGGGAAGTCCTTGACAGGTTCGATAAGAAATACGAAAACCAGATAAGGTATCGCGACACATACGACTGGATACAGCTGAAACCCGGCTACGGATGGGACCAATGGGAACGACCGAGGAGCGTGTACGGAAAACGGATGGGTAAATGAGAAAATTTATCGTCGTCTTTGCGCTTGCCCTGCTCATTTGCGCCTGCGTTTCTACGCAAGGTGGTAAAGAACGCGTCGATGAACTAGCTTCTTCGAACTTTAACAGTGTCGCAAAAATCCATTGCCTAAACCGGACGAATCTTTCTGAAGAAACGCATGTTGACTTTCGTGTAAAGGTCCTGCAAAACAAGGACGATCCGCTGCGGGTCTGTTATCGGATTTCTGAGTTCGAAAGGTGTTTCGATACACGCCTGGACTATACTTACACGGAATGCCGCGAGACAACGCCGCCTTACAAGCGTTGTCACGACGACCGTTTTAACGGCAACGAGGTCTGGAAAATCTACGAAATAACTTCCGGCGACACCCTAATGCTCGGGAACGACATTTTCATAGCCATCACAGGCGAAGGATGCTTTGCCGCGACTAAGCGTTAGGGATAGCGAGCCTGCGAAGCATGACCCCTTGGGGCGGTGCTGAGGCACCGTTTTAGCAGGCTAGCGGCGAGCAAAGCGATGACGGTTGCCGCTAAAATATAGCCCGACCCACGTCAGTGGGCGGACAGCACTTAACAACTTGTTGTTTAGTGCGCATGGCCACCAAGGAGGGGAACGCCCTTTCCTTACATTTCTGTTTATAGAAATACAGCTGCTCGCAATTTGCAGGTCGCTTTTTTGTTTTCTGAAGTGCCAAAATTTATATTGCTTGACAATGCCACATTGTTTATGTATATTGTTTTCGTAATTCGACAATCCCTGCGACAGTCGGCATAGACCTTTCGGTCCGTACGTGCATCCGCGGTGGGGCCCATCAACCTTCTTGTTGATGCTGTTGGATAGCTGGCAGGAACACGACCTGCTCGAGTTCACCCCTTCGGGGGTGGCAAGTAACGCCGGGGAATACCCCCGCCAACAACATCGCACGATCATCCCAAACATTCAAAAATAAACAAAGGCGTAATGCGTTCTGTATTCGCAGGCGCATTCCTGCTAACATGTTGAGGGCTTACTTCAACAAGGAGTTTTTATGTTCGAAGAAATTTTCGGAAAATTTAACGGGAGTCCAAACCCCAGCAATAATAACGGCATAGGGGATTTCGCCAAGACCCTGGAAGAAAAGGACGCTGAAATCAGACGGCTCAAGGAAATGGTTTTGCGGTGCCCGAAATGCGGAACAAAACTTCGTTATCCAAGGGGGTAAAACATGGAAAAAGTCCATTCTGGGAAAGTTTTAAGGTCACAATTTGTGACCTCCAAATTGTCGAATGCGCAAATCGCAAGCAAAATCGTGGTAATTCGCGATGTGCAGGTGATTATTGATAGAGATATCGCCGAATTGTATGAAATAGACACGAAAGTGTTAAAGCAATCTGTAAAGCGAAACATTGAAAGGTTTCCAGAATCTTTCTGTTTTGAACTTGATGGTGACGAATTTGCAGATTGGAGGTCACAATTTGTGACCTCCAAATCTGACCAAAAAGGGTTGCGTTATGCCCCTTTTGCCTTTACAGAACAGGGTGTCGCCATGCTTTCGGCTGTGCTTCGCAGCGAAAGGGCGATCAAGGTCAGCATTGAAATCATGAACGCTTTCGTGCAGATGCGACATTACCTGCGCGGCAACATCGCCATCGCAAACCGCCTTGATGCCGTAGAAAACAGGTTTAACGCAAGATTTGTTGAACACGACATCAAATTTGAAAAGATTGACGAAAATTTCTCGAAAATCTTCAACCAGTTGGACGCCTCGCCCCAAAGGGCGAAGGAAGGGGTGTTTTTCAAGGGGCAAATCTTTGATGCTTACGCCTTTTTTCAAGACATCATAAAGACTGCAACAAAAGAAATTGTCATTATTGATGGTTATGTTGACTTGTCTGTTTTGGAAAGGCTTGCAGTAAAAAAGAAGAATGTTGCTGTAAAAATTTTCACGCACCCAAAAGCAGAATTGCAAAAAATTGATGTCGAACTGTTCAACGCGCAATACCCGACTGCAGTTATGGACTACACCCCAAAGATGCACGACCGATTCTTGATTATCGACAATAAGGAACTGTATCATATTGGTGCGTCGCTTAAGGATTTAGGCAAGGCGTGTTTTGCGTTTGAAAAAATGGAGGATGCAAAGACATTAATCCCGGCGATTCTGGCCGCATTATAAAAGGCGGCCCGCAATTTGCAGGCCGCTTTTCGCTTAATGTTGTTGAATTCGATCTTACTTCAAGTTCGCCTTGAAGAATTCGTTCAGCTTTTCGAAGGGGATTTTTTCCAGGTTGTCGTAGAGGTCCACGTGGGAGGCTCCGGGGATGACGAGGAGTTCCTTGTTGCCGACGGTCTTGCTCCAGTTCTTGGTGGCGTCGAGTTTTGCGGGGACGTTCGCCTTCTTGCCGGTCATCTTTTCGAATGCGCCTTCGCCGAAGTAGCGGCTATGGGCCTTTTCGCCGTGGATGATGAGCACCGGGTTACGGATTTCGTCGGCGTATGCGAGGAGTTTCGTGTTCATGAGCGAGGTGCCTGCGGAAGCGGCCCAGCCCTTGTTGCTGTTGAGGGAACGCTTGTGGTAGCCGCGTGGGGTCTTGTAGTAGGCGTAGTAATCCTTGACAAAGTAAGGAGCGTCGTCCGGAAGCGGGTCCACCACGCCGCCGGCCAAGTCGTAGGTGCCGTTCTTGAAATCCTTGGTGCGCTGGGCCATCAGAGCCTTGCGGGCTTCGTTACGGGCGTCGGCGTTGTTTGCGGAATCGAAGTAGCCGTTCGCGGTTACGCGGCTCATGTCGTACATGGTCGAGGCGACCGTCGCCTTTACGCGGGTGTCGATGCCGGCGGCGTTGATCGCCATGCCGCCCCAGCCGCAAATGCCGATGATGCCGATTCGTTCCGGGTCAACGTTGTCGCGGGTCGAGAGAAAATCTACGGACGCCATGAAGTCTTCGGTGTTGATGTCCGGGCTGTTCATGTAGCGCGGTTCGCCACCCGATTCGCCGGTGAAGCTCGGGTCGAATGCGATGGTCAGGAATCCGCGTTCCGCCATCTGCTGGGCGTAAAGGCCGCTGGACTGTTCCTTGACGGCACCGAACGGGCCCGAGACTGCGATTGCGGGGAACTTGCCGTTCACCTTGAGGCTCGTGTCCTTTGGCACGAACATATCGGCGGCGAGTTCAATGCCAAAATGGTTCTTGAAAGTGACCTTAGAATGTTCGACCTTGTCGCTCTTGGGGAAAACCTTATCCCATTCGGCGGTGAGCGTGAGCTTGTTCATATTTTCGTCCTTTGTCTGTTGTGCTGCGGGAGCAGTTTCTGTTGCGGGGGTGCACGCCATCAGGGTGCATGCGGAAGCCACGGCAAACGCCGCTTTTAAGAATCTGGATTTCATGATTTATCTCCTTGTTGTTAAACCTTTTTTCCCATGGCGAACGCCTTTTTCAGGAGCGCAGAATTTTTCTTGACGTCGCCTGCGCTTTCGGCACCCGTGGCGCAGAGGGCACCCTTGAGCTTCACGCCGTCAAAGCAGGCAATCCACCCGCCAATGCCGCGCTTTGCGATGTTCATGGCCTTCGCGTCGGTGTCGGCGGCAGACGTGAGCAGGTAAATCTCGCGGAACTTGTAATCGCTGGAATAGAGGGAATTCGCGCGGTCAAGCATCGTCTTGAGCTGGCCGCTCATCTCGTAATAATAAATCGGCGTCGCGAACACGATGACATCAGCCGATTCCATCTTCTTGGTGATGGCGGGAGCGTCGTCCTTGATGACGCACTTGCCCTTCTTCTGGCAAGCGAGGCAGCCCATGCAAAAACCGATCTTCTTGCCGCGCAGCGACTCTAATTCCACCTTGTTGCCCGCCTCGGCGGCACCCTTCGCGAACTCCTGCGCCAGGGTTTCGGAGTTGCTTCCCTTGCGCAAGCTGCTGGACAAGACCAATACTTTTTTCATAGGTTCCTCTCGGTTGAAGTCTTTACATGTTCAAATATACCTCTTTTTTCAGATATTGCAAATACTTTGTTTTCATAACTAGATATGCTTGTAAAGCATAGAAAATAAGTTTTCACAAGCCTTAGTTATTCCTTCCGGGCATTATTTTTACAATTTCATACCCGCGGGGCTTGAATTTTATTAGTTTTCGGGTATGGAACTTCGAGTTTTGCGGTATTTTCTGGAGGCGGCGCGGTTGGGGAATGTCTCGCGCGCGGCGGATAATCTTTGCGTGACGCAGCCGACGGTGAGTCGCCAGCTCAAGGAGTTGGAGGAGGAGCTGGGCGAGAAGCTTTTCGAGCGCACGAATTACGCGATTCGGCTGACGCCTGCGGGGGAACTCTTGCGGGAGCGTGCGGAGGATATCCTTTCGATGGCGGACAGGACGGTGCAGGATTTCAAGTCGCTGAAGGAAGACGAGGTGGTGGGTGAAATCGCCATTGCCTGCGCGGAATCGCGGAACGTGAATTTTCTTTCGAAGTGCATCGGGATTCTCCGGGACGACTATCCGAAGATTAAGTACAACTTATATTCGGGAGACAGCGAGCGCGCCCTGGAAAAGCTGGACAAGGGCATTTTCGATTTCGCGGTGGTTGTAGACAACGTTGATTTGGAAAAGTACAACTGCCTTGCGGTGCGTTCGGTGGACCGTTGGGGCGTGGTGATGCGTCGCGACGACCCTTTGGCCAGGCGGGATTTCATCGAGCCGAAGGACTTGCTCGACAAGCCGCTGTTGGCGTCGCGCCAGGCGATGGTGGCGGATTTGCCGAAATGGTTCGGCGACGATATTTCGAAGCTGAACGTGATTGTGGGTCTGGATCTTTCGTACAACGGTTCGGTGCTTGCGAAGGAGGGCACGGGCTACCTGCTCACTTTCGACGGCCTGGTGGATACGAGCCGCAGTTCGCGTCTTTGCTTCAGGCCGCTCATGCCCGAGCTCACCACCAACATGTACATCATTTGGCGGCGGGGCCAGCAGTTCACGCGCGCAGGCGAACTTTTCCTCGATACGCTCCGGCACGTGCTGGAGGAATAGGCAGAAGCTAGAATTCTACGCCTTCAAAGACGATTTCGTCGATTTCGAGGAAACTGCCGCTACTGGCAAAGATGCTCACGAACCCGATTTCGTGGGCGATATTTTTCCATTCCACCTGGTACACGGATGCATTTAGCTTTTCCCTGCCGGGCCTGAACACGAATTCCTTCCAGGCGGTGTCGGCAGTCGCGTGCCAGAGCGATTTCTGGAAGTTATTGTCGCCAAGATCCTTGTAGTGTTCCAGCGCGAAACTGAAATCGCAGTCCCCGCGAACCTTCATGCGGATGGCGGTGAGCGCGCTCAGGTCGTAATAGCCCGTGTCGAGCCCGAGATGCGTGCCGAGAAGCACGTAGCCGGAATCGCCCAAATCGAACTGCAGGGAAAGATGTTTCCCGCGGTCACCGTCCACGATGGCACTGCCGAATCCGCCTGCAGAATCGGGCTTTATCCAGGTTGCCGTACCCGAGGCGATATAGTACCAGCCGTAGTTCTTGTAAGTCTTCGCGAGGTTGTTCAGGCTGTCGCCATCGTCAAAATCCTCGAAGACGAATTCGCGGGTCTTTCCGGGAACGTTCACGAGCGTGTCGGCTTCGGCTCCTGCTTCGAGCGAGAACGTGGCGACAGCGGAATCTCCGGCGACCACGGTGAACATGCCTGCGGGGACGTGAGCGAATACGTAATCGCTTCCGGAGCGCGAGGCCATGTAGGGGGTAGATTCCAAGCGCAGGAATTCAAAGACCTCTTCGTCAGTCGTCGCTCCCGTACGCAGCGTGAGCGATGCCGACGGGGCGAGCTCGATTTGCGTTGCAATTTCGGTTTCAGAAACCGCGGGCTTGAATTCGCTCCAGTTCATGAGTGCGGAATCTGCCCCGGCGATACCTTCGACAAAGCAGTTCCCGCTGGAACATTCTTCTGCGAGCGAATCGAAGTGGGCTAGTCCCGAATCGTTGGCGACGGCACTATTGACTACTGCAAAATCTGCCTTCGAATACAAGGTAACACGCGCCTGAGGAATCGGATCGCGATTTACATCATACACCGCGACGGCAATCCCGTTCGTCGTCTCGCTCGTGGCGCCTGCAGTCTCGGAGCCGCTGTCGGAACAACCGGCAAGCAAGGCCACGCCCAATATTAAACACTCCACAGCCCTTTTCATCGTTCTTCCTTTTTCATCATCGGGAACAACTGGAAATTTAACTGATAAACGCTGTCGCAAATTTGCGAAGGCATCGCATTGACCACATTTACGATGGATTTTCGCGTCTCGGCGAGGATTTCGCGGATTTTTTCAATCTGTTTCGAGTCGAGCGCCATCGTGAGCGTGCTGATATCGCGCTTTTCCTTGGGGGTATCGGCGATGGACTTGCGGGCAAGTTCCGCAATGCTCGCCTGGTAGTCGCTGATGCAGGCGCTCAGCCAGTGTTCCTTCGTCTTGAGGTGGGCCTCGGTAGGCACCACGCGGCCGTCCTTGCGGGTATGCGCGAGCCCGAGCTGCAACAGCGCGTCTACTGCGGCCTGTACCTGCGTGGCGGTGAGTTTCGGGACGCTGCTCTCGCCGAGCTTTGCGGCATCCTGCGGGCCGCGGTAGTCGAACACGTCGAGGGCCGAACGTATCATCGGGTAGAACCACTGCTGAAAATAGCGGTAGCGGGCCTCGTCCAGCTCGCGGCAGGCGGCAGGGCGCATCTTCTGCAGCGTCTCGAAATGCTTGCGCACCTGCTCGTCGGTTTTCGCCTTCCCGTAGGCGACCATCTCGCGGAAATACTCCGCCTTCGCCTCCTTGAAGCGGAAGAACTGCACGAACGTCTCGATGCACTTGGGCGAAACGTGGCGCTTGCCCTGCAAAATCTTTACCAGGAGGCTCGCATCCATATTGACCGCAGTGGCGAACACGCGGTAGCTGAACGTCGGGTCCAGCGACTTTTCCAGTTCGTAGAACTCCTGCAAAAACTTGCGGTAGTCGGAATAGTCGTATATGTTGATCTTGTTTTTCGAAAACATGGCGGGCCTGCCGGTATAAATATAGTTTCTCGCTATTAAATTTCCAATTTTTTCGGGTCAATTTGTAAATTTTTTCACAACAATGTTGACTTTTTTGTCCACACCCGTGGACATTTTGCTGGCGGCAACCCGCAAAACAAGGTATATTCAGTATAACCAAGGAGTTCTAATGAATATCGGCCTTAAATTCGCAATTCTCGGTCTGTGCGTCTCGACGGCGGCATTTGCCACCAAGTACGAGGCGGAATCGGCAACGCTCTCCGGAGGTGCCAAAAATGTCAACGCCTCGGGCGTCTCGGGCACGGGTTACGCCGACATGCAGGAAGGCAACATCACCTTCGCGGGCGTCACCGCAGAAAAGGCGGGCAAGTACCAGGTGACCATCCGCTACAAGGCGGGCGATTTCAAGGCGAACTACATCGTGGTCAACGGCGCCACCTCGGGTACCGTCGACTTCGAGGGCACCTCCAACTGGTCCGACGTCTCGACCGTCGTCACGCTCAAGGCGGGCACGAACACCATCTCACTCGAAAAGTACTGGGGCTGGATCAGCGTGGACTATATCGACGTGGAACCCTACGAATCCTCCCCCTTCAAGCTCTCCGCGACCCCGGTCACCCCGAACGCGACCGAAAGCGCCGTGAAGCTCTACAGTTTCTTGCGCGAGAACTTCGGCAAAAAAACGATTAGCGGCATCATGACCGGCGACATGAGCGGATACACCCTGGGCGCCGACTTCAAGACCCACGACGACGTGAAGTACATCTACACGCGCACGGGCAAGTACCCGGTACTTGTCGGCCTCGACTTCCTTTTCGCAACAGGTCCGAGTGCATCGCAAAGCTGGAATATGGAATACACCAACAAGGCGATATCCATTGCAAAGGGCCTCTGGAAGGCTGGCGGCATTCCCGCATTCACCTGGCACTGGAAAGACCCGCTCGACAAGGATGACGCGTTCTATATCCAGGGCGCAGACAACGGCCAGGGATACACGACCTTCGATTTCGCGACCGGATTCAAGGCCGGCACTACCGAATGGAACACCGAAAGTGCAGCCTACAAGGGAATCATCGCCGACATCGACCACATCGCCGACTACTTCCTCGAACTGCAGAAAGAAGGCGTGGCGGGCATTTTCCGCCCCCTGCACGAAGCGGGCGGCAAATGGTTCTGGTGGAGCATCAATTCGGGCGACCAGTTCGCCGCCCTCTATCGCCTTGTCTATGACCGCATGGTGAAAGTCAAGGGCGTGAAGAACATGATCTGGGTGTTCAACCCCGAAGGGAGTACCGTCACCTCCTGGAATCCGGGCAGCGAATATTACGACGTGCTCTCCATCGACATCTACAACAGCGCAAACGACCATTCCAGCAACGCAAGCGCCTTCGACAAGTTCAAGAGCGCATCGAACGGCACGAAGATTCTCGCACTCAGCGAAAACGGGCCTATCCCCGACGTGAACAACATGCATACCGACGAAGCGGTATGGAGCTGGTGGATGCCGTGGTATAGCACCTGGAGCGGAACCTGGCCCGGCCAGACGAAGGACGCCGTGTGGAAGAGCAACATGGACGACGAACGAGTCCTTTCTCTCGAGGACATGCCCGGCTGGGACAACTACACGGCGGACGTCACTCCCGATACGACAGTAACGCCTCCCGACTCCGGCACGACCCGCATCGCGACCGCACCGCGCCTGCTCGGGACGGCAACCACCATCGGAATTTTCGACATGAACGGCCACTACGTGGGACTCACTACGCAGGGGCTTCCGCAGGGCCGCTACGTCATCCGCAAGCAGGTGCAGGGCCACGTCGTGAATACGCTTTACCTCAAGAAATAACTGGACAAAAAAAATGGATGTGTGTATGGGATACATGAACAAAAAAGTCGTTGTCGCCTCTACTGTGTTTTTCTGGGTTGGTTTGGCAAACGCCATAGTCCCGAACAAGTTGGTTTCTGGCGGTTTGCCGGCACATACGGGGGCGGCAACGACCGATTATTTAACAGACGGTTACCTGACGAACTGGAAGAGCAGTAACGCCAAGGAAATCGCGCTGAACGTGGGCGAAGGTCCCACGAAACTGCGAATCAACTGGGAATCGTTCGGCGATTGCGCCTGGGCTACCGACTTTACGAGCGGCTGCGGGCATAGCGGCGTCGCGCTTTCGAATTTCAAGATTTTGACCTCCGCGAATTCCACCGACGGCAAAGACGGCGACTGGGTCGAGGCGGCAAGCGTCAAGAACAATCCCGTAATGGCGCGCGGCGTCGACATCGAATTTGCGGGAAAGTCGTGGTTCAAGTTCGTGAGTGAAGGCGACGTGGGCCAGATTCTCGAAATCGAGGCATTCGACATGAGCGCGGGTGGTACCGACACGTGGTTCTTCATGGGCACAAGCATCAGCCAGATGGGAATCAAGCAGCAGGATACCGACTCCACGACGGCGCAAATCATTCACGCGAAGTTCCCGGAATACACGCCCGCCATGCTCCGCGGAGGCATCGGCTGCATCAACAGTTCCGAGGTCGTCGAGCACTTGGGCGAATACCTGGAGTACGCAGGCAACGTGAAGTTCTGGGCCATCGAGATGGGCACGAACGATGCCTGGGGTGGTGGTGACTGGAACCTCGCCACATACAAAAAGAACATGCAGACGATTATCGATTCGGCGAAGGCGCACGGAATCACCCCGATTATCGCCCGCATCATCGCGACAGATTCTTCCAAGGCGGGCTGGCAGGTGAACCCCGCATTCCTCGAGGCTGTCGACAAGCTGACCGAAGAAAACAACCTCCCGAAGGGTCCCGACTTTTTCGCCTACTTCAAAGAACATCCGGAACAGCTCGCGAGCGACGGCGTTCACCCGAACGGCGACAAGAAGGGCGGGCAGGCGATGCACCACCTGTGGGCCGAAGCGCTCGCCCCGCTGTACGCCGCGGGCGACACGACGAAAGCAGACAGTTCCAAACAGGATTCTTCTGGAATTGTTTCTGGCGATTCCTCAAACAGCCTTGCTTCGCAAAAAAGAAGCCTTTCCCTCCCCCACATTTATTCGGAGGGCAAAAGCATCATCATCAATACAATCGGCCATTCCGTTGACATTATCTTGATTTCGCCATTAGGTCAAGTTCTTGCCCAAAGCAAAACATCTTATGGAGCAGTAAGATTTGACAACCTTTCTGCAGGACGATACGTTGCAATCATTCGCGGCAACGGGATCCGATTCGAAGCGAACGTTATCGTAAAATAAACCACCAGACTAAAACGGCTGCACACCTAAATCGGTGTCGCCGTCTTTCACTTTTGCAAGGATTTCGAGACCTGTCAAATCCTGCATCATGCGGATGTTGTCGTCTTCCATTTCCAGGTTGCCGCTACAACCATAGCGGTTCACGATGAGTCCGCGAACATCAAGGCCGCGGCTACGGGCGTATTCTACGGTGAGCACGCAAGCGTTAATGGAGCCGAGGGCCGCCGTCGTTACGACAAGCAGCGGAAGGCCCAGCGTCTTCATGATATCGACGAGGAAAATTTTCTGATCATCGTAGCGGATGGGGCAAATGATTCCCCCGCTGCCTTCGGCAAAAATGAATTCATGGCGAGCGCAAGCCGCTTCAAAATCAGCCTGGACTTTCGAAAGTTCTACGGGGTTGCCTTCTTTGCGGGCGGCGAGATGTGGCGAGACGGCTTCTTTATAGATGTAGCTCACGAGCTGTTCTTGCGTATCGGGAAGATTTGCAATGTTTTTCACATAGTCGGCGTCACCGGCGACCCATTTGCCGTCGCGGAGTTCTGCGCCGCTGAGGGCGGCCTTGTAGTAGCCCGCATCGATGCCGAAATCGCGCCACTTTTTAACGAGAAGGGCGGTGATAAAGGTCTTGCCGACATCCGTTCCGGTGGCTGTGACGAAATATCCTTTACTCATACACACTCCTTTACTGCTTGCGCAATTACTGTTGCGGCGGCTTGGAGCTGTTCGTGCGTGTGCGTGGCCATCAGGCTTGCGCGTAGGCGGGCTTGCCCCTTGGCAACAGTGGGGTAACGAATTGCGGGGATAAGTATTCCCGCATCTTGAAGCGCTGCGGATATTTTAAGCGCGCAGGCTTCGTCGCCGATGACAATCGGAACAATCGCAGACGGGGACTGGACGACGTTCACGCCTTCATGCAGCAAGGCATCGCAGAAAAATTTCACGTTATCACGCAAGTTCTGCACGCGTTCAGCATGCGCATCGATGTAGCGCAAGTTGTTGCAGGCGGCCGCGGCAACGGCAGGAGCCATCGCTGTTGTAAAAATAAAGCTGCGGGCCTTGTTGCGGAGGAAATCAATCAGCTGCTGCTTGCCCGCCACGAAGCCGCCTTCGGCGGCAACGGCTTTGCTCAATGTGCCGACGGTTACGTCGGCATGAGCACAGCCGTAGTGTTCGGCAAGGCCTCGCCCGGTCTTGCCGAGCACGCCCGTGGCGTGCGCCTCGTCAATCATCAGGAGGCATTCGCTTTCGTGCGCAATCCGAAGAAGTTCCGGCAAGTTCGCAAGGTCGCCATCCATGCTGAAAACAGCATCGGTCACGATAAGCCCACGAAAGGTCCGCGCATCTTGTTCTGCAGGCTTTTCACGTGTGCTGAATTCTGCTTTGGCTGTCGAAATCACGCGTTCCAAATCTGCCATGTCGTTATGCT
This sequence comes from Fibrobacter sp. UBA7003, assembly GCA_002449765.1. Taxonomy (GTDB): domain Bacteria; phylum Fibrobacterota; class Fibrobacteria; order Fibrobacterales; family Fibrobacteraceae; genus Fibrobacter. The sequence continues at coordinate 69,979 of DJXN01000010.1, read as the reverse complement.
TATAGACAAAGCACTTGGCTCGCGAAAGGCGGATGCCGTCAATAATGCTCGCGTGGTTCAGTTCATCGCTAAAAATAAAGTCGTTCTTGCCGCACAAAGCCGAAATCGTGCCGACATTCGCCATGTAACCCGTATTGAACGTGATGGCAGATTCTTCACCCTTGAATTTTGCGATAAATTCCTCTAATTCCTGATGCGGAGACTTGTTGCCTGTCGTAAGGCGAGCGCCGCCGCTTCCTGTTCCCCACTCCAAAACCGCCTGGACCATCGCCTGCTTGAGTTCGTCGACGTTCGCCAAGTCCAGGTATGAATTGGAAGCCAGCAGAATCTGTTCCTGCGAATCGCCATCGGGCATGCGAATCTTCACGCACGACGATTCCGGCGTTTCCATCAAGCGCATGGTGCGGTAAGTGTTATTCGCCCGAGCCGTTTCCAAAGCGTCTTTCGTAAAAATGTCAAGAATGCGACTCATGCCCCGACATCCACCAAAATTTTCTTCTTCTGCAAGTACTCGATACACTCTTCGGCAGATGCCTTGCGCGAATCGAACAAGAAAATGCGGCCTCCGTTTTCGTCGCCCATTTCCTTCATCTTCATGATGCGTACGTAGCCGAGTTCCTTGCTCGCCACATAGCCCGTCACGTAGTTCGGGTCGTCGCTCACGCAAAATTCCGCAACCATCCCCGGGGCGTTTGCCACCTTGGTCGCAAGCACGATGGCTTCGTTAAAGTGATTTTTGCAACTGTCCACTTCGCTCGAATGCAGCGCATCCATATAAGTCGCACGCACGCCGCGTTCGTGGTCAGGTTCCAGGCGTTCGCACGTCGCGATATCGTACAGCATCGCGCCGCGCATCGGAAATGTCGCCCGCAAAAGTTCTGGCAAATTTGCGGCGAAGTTTTGAAGGCAGGCTTTTTCACTCGTTCCCTTCGGCACGCTCAGGGAACTTTCTTTATGAACTTCCATCACAGCTTTACCGACCAACCCAAAAGCCTTCTCCAACCCTTCCTGCCATGTTTCCACGTCTACACGCGTCACCGGCAAGGCCTTCAAAATCTGGATATCGCTTTCGTGAATCTTCTCGATTTTCACGTTGATGAAATCCGGGTCGCCCTTGGAATGCGTCATGGCCCGGCGCACCATCGCCGCACACACAGCCTCAACAGAATCCCGGTTCACGATGCGCTCGGCACCGGATATGTGCTGCTCACGTTTCTGTTCGCCCTCGCCCACTTGCTGCGAGGCACGCATTTTCAAGCTATAATAATCCATATCACTCATGAAATTCGTCTTCGCCTTCTACGACAGGCGCGGGTTCACATTCGCCAATCATCTTGATGGCTTCGCAGATGCGGTCGATTTCAGGATCGGTCGTAATGAACGGAGGCATCGTATACACGTAATTGCAGAAAGGCCTGAGCCACACGCCGGTTTCGCGAATCACGCACAGAATGTCGTCTGCGGAAGGTTTCGCCTTCAGTTCCAAGACTCCGATAGCGCCGAGAACACGCACGTCGGCCGCATTTTCAAGCGCACGGAGCGGTTCCAGATTGGCGCGGAGGCGAGCTTCGATTCGAGCAACCTCCCCCGCATAATCACGGTTTTCGAACAACGTTAACGAAGCGATTCCCGCAGCGCAGGCGAGCGGGTTCGCCATGTAGGTGGGACCATGCATGAATGCAGGAATCTTGCTGTTCGTAATCGTTTCGGCGACCTTCTCGGACGCAACACAGGCCGCCATCGTAATGCTTCCGCCCGTGAGCGCCTTGCCAATACACATAATATCCGGCTTTATTCCCGCATGCATCATCGCAAATCGCGGCCCCGTTCGGTAAAAGCCAGCGGCAATTTCGTCTAGAATCAGCAAAATTCCATAACGGTCGCAGAGTTCGCGGAGTCGCTTGAGATACCCGGCATTGTAAAGCCACATGCCGTTTCCGCCCTGGAAAATGGGCTCGCAAATTACGGCAGCAATTTCATTCTTATGTTCTTCGACGACGTGTTCCATCGAAACAAAATCGCTGTCATCCCAGGCGCTATCAAAACGGCAGTTCGGACGTTCCGCAAAGTAATGGTGCGGCATGATTCCGCGGAAAAGCGTATGCATGCCGTCCGGGTCAGAAAGCGCCATCGCCCCAGCGGTATCGCCGTGGTAGCCGCCCTTCAAGGCGACCAACTTGCAGCGCTCCGAATGTCCGAGGGAATACTGATACTGCACTGCCATCTTGGCGGCACATTCCACAGAAATGCTTCCCGAATCCGCAAAGAAAATCTTGTCGAGTCCTTCGGGCAAAAAATTCACCAGCTTTTCGCCAAGCTCAATTGCGGGCTCGTGCGTAAAACCGCCGAACATCACATGGCACATCTTTTCACTTTGTTTTTGAATCGCCTCGACAATTTCAGGTGCATTGTGCCCGTGCGCCATGCACCACCAGCTAGACACGGCATCAATCAGTTTCAAGCCGTCTGCCGTTTCTATCGTTGTTCCGTGAGCTGTCTTGGCAAGAAATCTTGCGGGAGTATTTTTCAGCGCTGCATACGGGTGCCACAAATGCTCGCTGTCAAAATCTAATAATTGTTTCATTTCACGTAAAAATATAGAAAAAAGAGACACTTTCTTAATCTTCGGGGTTCCTGCATATCAAGGCTATAAACCAGCGGCGACATACGAGAAACAATAAAATTCTATATTTGCGCATGAAAAACAAAAGGACATTAATCATGGCAAAGACCAACGGAAAAAACACTTCGAAAAAAGGCACCCAGACCAACATGTGGACCGGCCGTTTCGCTAGCGGCATGGCGCAGAGCATGGTGGACCTGAGCTTCAGCCTGCAATTCGACGCCGAACTCATCGAAGAGGACATCGAAGGAAGCATCGGCCACGGCAAGGGCCTGGTGGAATCCGGTGTGTTAAGCAAGGCCGACTACAAGAAGATTTGCGACGGACTCGAGAGCATCCTCAAGGACTACAAGGCCGGCAAGAACCTGTGGAAGGAATCCGACGAGGACATCCATATGGCCGTGGAACGCGTGCTCACCGAACGCATCGGTGCACTCGGCAAGAAGATTCACACGGGCCGTAGCCGTAACGACCAGGTCTGCACGGACTTCAAACTCTACATGCGTCACCGCGCCACCGAAATCCGCGCTCTCGAAGTGAGCCTGATGGAAACGGTGCTCGACCTCGCGAAAAAGTACTTCGGCAAGATGATGCCGGGCTACACGCACCTGCAGCAGGCACAGCCCATCTACTTCAGCCATTACCTGATGAGCATGTTCTTTGCCGTGAGCCGCGACGTGAAGCGCCTCGACAACTTCCTGGAACTCCACAGCGAACTCCCGCTCGGTAGCGGTGCCATGGCAGGCTCCGCATTCCCGTACCACCGCGCCTTGGTGGCAAAGGAACTGGGATTTAACGGCGTTAGCCCGAACAGCATCGACGCCGTGAGCCATCGCGACATGATGCTCGAATTCGAAGCCGACCTCGCCATTATCGCAAACACCATGAGCCGCTACGCCGAAGACTTCGTGAACTGGAGCACCAGCGAATTCGGCTACCTCACCCTGCACGATGCCTTCTCTAGCGGGTCTTCCATGATGCCGCAGAAGAAGAACCCCGACTCCATGGAACTTATCCGCGGAAAGTCCGGCCGCATGCTCGGCAACTTCAGCGCCCTCTACACGCTGGTGAAGGGTGCGCCGCTCAGCTACAGCCGCGACCTGCAAGAAGACAAGGAACCGGTTTTCGACTCCGTCCATAACGTGAAGGTGATTCTCCGCGTCATGAAGGAAGCCTTGGAAAGCGCACATTTCAATTTCGACAAGATGCACGCGAAGATGCTGCCGGCGCTGCTGGCCACCGACCTCGCTGACTTGCTGGTCGAATCTGGCGTGCCGTTCCGCGATGCCCACCACGTGGTCGGTAGCCTGGTCGGCGAAGCCGCCCGCCAAGGCCTCGAATTCACGGACCTCTCTGATGAGGCCTGGGCCAGCGCCGGTGTTCCGAACGTCAAGCAGATGAAGAAGACCCTCACCTTCGAATACAGCGTAAGTCGCCGTAACATCGAAGGCGGCACCGGTCCCAAATCCGTGAAGCAGCAGTTCGTGAAGGCCGCCGCAATCTTGAAGAAATTCAAGAAGTAATTACTTCTGTTCGACAGTGAAGCCCTTGGCGCGGAGAAGTTCTATGGCGTTTTCGTCCTTCCCTGCCAGATGCGCCGCACCTACGACGATAAAGACCTTGCGGTCGGAGGCCAACAAGCCTTCGACCGTTTTTGCCATCTTGCGGTTACGCGAAGTATAGATGCGCTCGTTGAGTTCCTCTGTCAGAAGCGAATCCTGAGCATCCTTCGGGTGCGATTCCAATTCCATAGCATCGCGGAACATTGCGACATCGCCGGTTTTCCACGCACGCATCATCAGCGTGATACTCGAATCGAGCAGCGGCATATCGCGCAGCGTACTCCTCATGTAGTAAATGCCTAGAGAATCTGGGATTCCCTCGCCCGAAAGCGCATTGACCTGTTCTTCGACCGTTTCGAGCGAAACAATAGGTTTCCCCATTTTGCGGGCAGCCATGAGAAAATAAAGGTCTATTCCATATTCAGGATGGAAGCCCCTTCGCTGTATGGCTACGGAACTCAAGGTCATTGCCGCTGCCCAAGGCCTGTATGGGTTGAACGTCCCTAACGGAATGTACCACGCCATGCAGAGGCTATCGAGCGAGCTCTGCACATCCGCAGGTAAAATCTTGTCAAGGCTTTCACCATCCGGGAGCAGACCGCGCTGCGCAGAAAGCACCATAATTTCCTTGACAACGGAAGTATCGCTCATGTCGAGTTCGACACCCAGTTCGTCCGAATGTTCAAACGCATCCGTTATCTCGGAAGCGAGCGGATAGAACGAGGAATCCGCAAAATGCACACTTCCGAGAAGATAGACACTGGAATTGGAATCCGAGACCTTCCAAAAGAGGTGTTTCTGCGCACTGTCGCTATTGAATGAGAAACATCCTATCAGGAACAACGCGAATACAAGACTGAACAAAACGATTTTCATATTTAACACCTAGAATTCGCCCGTCCAGCCGAAGAGTCCTTCGGCACGGGCATTGGATGCAGGGGCGACACGAATGGTTCCGCTATCGAGGACGGCAATCCGGTCGCTGTACCTTTCCGCATATTCGAGCGAATGCGTCGACACAACAATTCCCATGTTGCGGTCATGCGCCAACGACCGAAGGGTACGGAAGAGCGCATGGCTTCGCGGAATATCGAGGAACGCATTAGGCTCATCCAACAACAGGACGCGCACCTCCCGCGCGACCGCCTGAGCCAAGAAGACACGGCTGCGTTCGCCGTCGCTCAATTCCGCAATGGCGCGATCCGCAAAGCGCGAGACATCAAGAAGATCCATCGCATCAAAAATGCACTTTTCGTCTTCTGCACTTCTTCCATCGAGGATTCCCGAATAAGGCGTTCGGCCAAGGCTAACGAACTCGCGCACCGTCATGCGGGCGGGAGGCGCGACGCCCATGCGGACGAGCGCCACCAGCCGCGCACGCTCGCGGTCCGACATGCGGTCGGCCGAGCGCGCGGCTGAAACGGTCCTGCCGCAAAGCAGGACCGTCCCGCCCCGCGGGGACAATAGGCCAGCAAACGTCTTCAAAAGCGTACTCTTGCCACATCCGTTTTCGCCCATCAAGGCAACGACTTCACCACCATGCAGTTCGAAATCGAAAGCCGACGTAAACGGTTCCCGTCCCGGATAGCCAAAAAGCAAATTCTCGACTTGCAGGAGTTCATCAGCAGAATTCATAGCGACCTCCCCTGCCGCGCCCCGCGCACGAGTACATACAAAATAACCGGAACACCAACAACGCTCAGCACTGCGTTCAAAGGAATCCATTGCGGAAACACACCCGCTACCAACGCGAGCAACGAACCGCACAATGCTGAGCCCGGCAGAAGAACCCGATGGTTCGTTGTCCTGAACATCAGATAAGACAAGTGCGGCACGGCAATTCCGATAAAGGCGACAGGCCCGCAGAACGCCGTCGCTGCGCCGGCGAGAATGCTCGAACCGACAAGGACGCAAAGCCTCGAACGCCCGACCTGGATGCCCAGTCCGCGAACAAATTCATCGCCCAGGTGAGCTGAATTCAGGTAGCGCATGGACAGGACCACCGGCAAAAGTCCGACCGCGACCGCCAGGGCAAACACCCAGATGCCGTCAAGCGTGAGCCGCCCGAAACTCCCGAAGCCCCATGCCACATACACCTGGAGGCTTTCGCCTTCGGCCCCGGCAATCAGGAGGCTCACCAGGGCATCGATAAAGTAGCCAAGCAAAAGTCCCGCCACAAGCAAGACCGAGCTCTGAGAGAACCTGGATGCGAACGCGATAATCACAAGAGTGACGACGAGCGCACCGACAGATGCAGCCCCGAGCGTTCCAAAATGTCCGATACTAATTCCCGCAAGCAACGCAAGCGCAACGCCAAAACTTGCACCGCTGCTGATGCCAAGCACAAAGGGCCCGCACAGGGGATTGCGGAACACCGTCTGTAGGCAAAGGCCCGACACGGCAAGCGACATCCCGGCAAGGACGGCGGCAGCCACCCTCGGGATGCGGAGCTCCCAAAGGATCCGCGACACCATTGAAGAATCCGGAGACATGAGTGAATCGAGTAATTTCGAGAACGGAACGTCGACCGGACCAGACACCAGCGTCCAGACAGAAAAAAACAGAACGCCTAGAAAAAGCGTCCCGAAACAGAGGGCTATCCGTTTCATCAAAAGCCCTTATTTTTTGGATTTAGCCTTGGCCTGATCCTGCTTCTTAAGTTCGTCAGAGGCCTTCTGGTCGCGAACGTAATTCTCGGGAGGAACATTCTCGAAGCCCTGAAGTGCGTTAAGCCAGTTGTCATTCAGGTCGCGGAACTCGAGCTTCTTCAGGTTGTGCTTGAGCGTATCGCCCGAAATCTTGAAAGTCACGTAGTCCCAGCGGATGACCTGACGGTCGCGGAACACTTCGCGGGTCACCATGGAAGAATCGTTGTCGAAACGGTAACGGGCCTTGTAGGCGTAGTCACCCGTCTTCTGGTAGCGGTCGGCAGACGCATAGGTGCGGGTGGCACCCGTAAGCGTGTCGTTCATGTTGAACTGGAGTTCGGCATCGCGGAATGCGTGGCCGTGGGCCACGATGGGAGTGCGCCACACGCCGTTGACCTGGTCCTTGACCTTCTTCTGGAAAAGCGTATCGACCTTCCAGTGGTCGAAGTTACTCTTGTCATACTTGGCACGCTGGACATACTTGCCCGCCTGGATCATCTTGCGCACGCTGTCGGCCTTCGCCTTCGCAAGGCTATCGGAATTAGCCTTAGGGGCACTGGACTGGTTTGCGGAGTTCAAGGAATCCAGCTTGTGCTGAATCATCTCGTCGAGAGTCCCCTGTGCGCCACGGGATGCGACGACAGAGTCGACGGGTTGTTGTGCAAAAGACACCCCCGCAAAAGCAAGGGATACAAACGCTGCAAAAATACACTTATGTATAGACAAAATCATCGTCTAAAATTTAGTTAAAGAGTTAAAAAAAAGGCTCGGTCAACTCAAAAAACGGCAAAAAAAAGCAGTCTACACAAAAACGGGGCACAATTTTATATTTGGGGCATGCTCGATTACACCCAAGTCCCCAGTCCCTGCTTCGTTCTAGACGAAAAAAGGCTCGTCCGGAACATGGAAATCCTGGACGATATCCAAAAAAGAACTGGCGCCAAGATAATCTGCGCCCTCAAAGGCTACAGTTTTTGGCGTTCCTTCCCGCTCATCGCACGCTACCTCCCCGGAGCCACCGCCTCGAGCCTCAACGAAGCTCGCCTTGCCCGCGAAGAAATGGGAAAAGAGGTCCACGTATTCGCCCCAGTCTATGGCAATGACGAAATCGACCAGATCCTCTCGCTTGCCGACCACATCAGCTTCAACAGCTTCAGCCAGTGGGCGCGGTTCAAGGCAAAGACCCTTGCCGCAGGCGTGAGCGCCGGCATCCGCGTCAACCCGCAATTTTCGACCGTAGAAACCGACATCTACAACCCTTGCGGCAGGTTTTCGAGACTCGGCGTCACCGAGGCAGAATTCAAACCGGAACTCCTGGATGGAATCGAAGGGCTTCACTTTCATGCCCTCTGCGAGCAGGACGCCGACGCACTCGAAGGTGTTCTCTCGGCTTTCGAACAGCACTTCGGCAAGTACATCGACCGCATGAAATGGGTAAACTTTGGTGGCGGCCACCACATCACACGCAAAGACTACCACAGGGACGACCTCGTGCGCATCATCAACAGTTTCAGGCAGCGCCATCCTGGAGTCGAAGTCATCCTGGAACCGGGGGAAGCGGTCGGCTGGCAAACCGGCGAACTGGTAGCTACGGTCGAGGACATCGTCCACAACGAAATGGACATCGCCATCCTGAACATTTCTGTGAGCGCCCACATGCCCGATTGCCTCGAAATGCCCTACAGGCCTGCAGTTACGGGTTCCGGAATGCCCGGCGAAAAGAAGTTTACATACAAACTAACCGGATGTTCCTGCCTTGCGGGCGACCAGCTCGGGGACTTTTCCTTCGACAACCCGCTAAAGGTCGGCGACAGGATTATTTTCGAGGACATGATCCACTACACCATGGTGAAGACTACTTTCTTCAACGGGGTAAGGCACCCGAGCATCGGCAAGTTCGACATGGAAGGCAAATTCCACCTGCTACACAAGTTCACGTACGAGCAGTTCAAGGACAAGCTGTAGATGACCTTCAATAGCGAAGAAGAGACCTACAACTGGGCCGTGGAATTCGGCAAATCGCTCAGGCCGGGCGACATGGTCGCCCTATACGGGAACCTGGGGGCCGGCAAGACGGTAATGAGCCGGGGAATCTGTAAGGGACTCGGTTTTGAAGGTTCCGTCTGTTCCCCCACCTACACCATCCTGCACGAATACCCGAACGAGCCTCCCCTTTTCCATTTCGACCTCTACCGTCTGGAACCGGGCGCAGAGCTCTACGAAGTCGGCCTGGACCACGACTACCTTTCAAAAGGCATCACGCTCATCGAATGGCCCGAAAGGCTCGACGGCGATACCGGCGACATCACGCACAAGATAACCATCGAAATCATCTCGGAAAATGTCCGCGAGGTGAAGCTCGAAACGTTCGACAGGAAAAACGGCTAGAAAGCGTACTTGACACCGCAGATCAGCATTCCGGCCTGCCCTAACCCATATTCGCCGAACACGGAGATGGGGCCTCCCAATTCGAAACCGAGAACACCGACATTGAACATCAGTCCGTGGCCGTCATACCAGAACACGCCGCCAATGCCTGCATAGGAATAGAGCCTGAAATATTTGAAGTTCAGGTAGTTCAGCTTGATTCTCGGAATGACCGAGATAATCGCGTGACTGTCCACGGTCGTATAGTCGACCATGACCCCCACTTCCAAAAGGTAGAACAGTTCGAAACCGTAGCCGAGAGAATAGGCGATCACATCCGGGTCACGATCATCTTTATGCGCCGCATGGATAATGATATCCAGCCAAGAGGAGAGCGGCAGGAATCCAAAAAAGACGCTGACATTTTGACGTCTCTTCTGCCAGGCATCCTCCCAGGATTCCTCTTTCGGAGCAGCAGGCTGTACCGCCTTGGTATCGTCATAGACGATAGGTTCCACACGCGCAGGCGGTTCCGGTGCAGGAGATGCGCTTTCTTGTGGCAGAGGCGTCGCCATGGATTCCTCTTGCGGAGCGGGCGCCTGGACGGAAGAATCAGCACCAGCGGCAACCTCTTCATTCCCGACTTCTTCATAGCCACTATCATCGACCTGCGCAAACGCGACAGAGCACGCGAACAGCAAAAAAGCAATTTTTTTCATCGGGAACCTCCGCTATACGTTTTTTACAAAATAACCTTTTTTTCAAGAAATGAACAAGGGCGCAACATGAAATCCGTAAAAAGTGACATGGAACACCCAATTCCATCGCATATTTTCTAATTTTTAGCCCCGACACAAGAAAAATCCAAAATGGGAATCGTTGAAATCGTCATCATCGCAATAGCGGAAGCCATGGACTGCTTCGCTGTCGCAATCGCTACAGGGCTTTCCAAGTCGGGAATCCGCTATAGCCGAGCGCTGCTCCAGGCGGTAAGTTTCGGCATTTTCCAGGGCGGAATGACGCTCCTCGGGTATTTCCTCGGAAGTTTCGCCGAGCGCTGGTTCAGCTCCGTAGGCACGCCCATCGCCTGCACGATACTCTGCATCCTGGGATTACGCATGATGTGGGGAGCCATCCACGGCGATGCCGGAGAAAAGGAAGGCGAAGAGATCGCGGCCAAGAACCTCACCGTCGCCAACATCCTGCTACTCTCGGTCGCGACAAGCATCGATGCATTCGCAGTGGGAATCTCGTTTGCATTCATCAACGCGAACATGGCCATCGCGACATCTTCCATCGCATTCGCGAGTTTCGCCATGGGTGTCATCGGCTACGAAATCGGACGCCACGCCGCCAAGAGATTCAAGACAAAAATCCCCGAAATCATCGCGGGGATTATCCTGATAGGCATCGGCGTAAAGATGCTGTTTTAGCGTCCGGACTTGATGCCGAGTTTGTTCATACGGTAGTTCATCATGCGCGGAGACACGCCCAGGTCACGACCGGCGGCAGAGAGGTTCCCGTTGTTGCGCTTGATAGCTTCCGTAATGATTTCGCGTTCGTAATTGTTCATCATCACCTCGAGCGGGGCAATCTTCGTAGAAACCGTCCCGTCGTTCCCGACACTCAGGCTCGTCTGCAACGATGGCGGCAGGTTGTAGCTGTGGATACAGTCGTCACTCGCCGTAAGCACAGCACGTTCAATGCAGTTTTCGAGTTCACGCACGTTGCCCGGCCAATGGTAGCTCATGAGCAGGTTGATGGCCGTTGTCGAAAGACGCGCAACCTTCTTGCTGTAGCGGAGGTTCATCTTCTCGATAAAATGCTCCGCGAGCAGGATGATGTCGGACTTGCGCTTCGCAAGGTCGGGCATCGAAATCGGGAAAATGTTCAGGCGGTAGAAAAGGTCTTCGCGGAACTTGCCCTGCGCTATCAGTTCTTCGAGATTGCGGCTCGTCGCGGCCAAGAAGCGCACGTCGGAATGGAGTTCCTCGTTGCTCCCCACTCGGCTGAAGGTGCGTTCCTGCAAGAAGCGCAACAGCTTCACCTGCGTCTGCATCGTAAGGTCACCGACTTCGTCCAAGAAGAGCGTGCCCCCGTTAGCTGCTTCAGCACGGCCGATGCGGCGGTTCATGGCACCCGTGAACGCCCCCTTCTCATGGCCGAAAAGTTCGCTTTCCACCAGGTTTTCCGGGAGGGCCGCGCAGTTGAGCGTTATAAACGGCTTGTCCTTCCTTGAAGAAAGGTTAACGATGGCACGCGCGATCATTTCCTTGCCCGTACCGCTACCGCCACGGATCAGGACCGTAGCGTCGCTGGGAGCTACCTGGCGTACCTGTTCGTAAATCTGCTGCATCTCCCGGCAGTTACCCACCAGGTCGCCCGGATTGTTGGAAAGCATGTCGCGGAGCTTGCGGTTCTCTTCCAGCATGGCTTCGCGTTCGTTGTGCAGCTCAATACATTCGTTGGCGGCATCGCCCGTAATGTTGGCGATAATTTCGAGCAAGGCAACATCGCGGTCAAGATCGGTGGCCCCATCCACGGGGCGGTCTATGGAAAGCGTTCCGATGACAACTCCGTCATGAATCAGCGGGACGCAGATGAAGGCCACCTGGCTTTCGTAATGGCGGCTTCCGGTGCGGTTCAGGAACCGGGAATCCTTGCGGAGGTCGGGAATCACGTGGCTGATGCCGCGTTCGGCCACATGGCCCGTAATGCCCTCGCCCATGCGGTACAGGCCTTTCTGTTTTTCGGATTCGTCAAGACCACGCGAGGCTTCAATCTTGAGCGTGTCGCCAAATAGGAGAGCGAAAGTGCCGCGCAACATGCCGAGCTCGGATTCAAGAATGCCAAGCACATTCTCGAGTAACTTTTCCACATTGCGCTCATGAATGATGGCGACGCTAATCTTCTGGATGACCGAAATTTCTGAGCCTATAGGAATGGGCATGGACATAAAATAGAAATTCCTCGAAAATTAAAGTTTTTCCCTTATTCTCCTGAGGGCTTCGCAGGTGCGTTCGTAGTCGCCGAAGGCAGTCAAACGGAAATACCCTTCGCCGCAGGGACCAAAACCGCTACCGGGGGTGCCCACGACCTCGCAGGTGGCAAGCAGACGGTCGAAGAAGTCGAAGGACTTTTCGCCGTCAGGAATCTTCCACCAGATGTACGGGGCATGCTCGCCGCCGAACACCGTGTAGCCTGCCTCGGTAAGTTCCTTGCGGATGACGCCCGCGGTCTTCATGTAGCCCGCAATAACGGCCTTCGTCTGCTGCCAGCCGACCGGGCTGTAAATGGCCTCGGCTGCTCGCTGGGTCACGTAGCTCACGCCGTTGAACTTGGTGCACTGGCGGCGGTTCCACATGGAATGGAGTTTCGAAAGTTCGTGCGGGATTACCGTGTAGGCGCAGCGCACGCCGGTAAAGCCGGCAGTCTTGCTGAAGCTCCTAAACTCGATGGCGCAGGTGCGGGCCCCCGGAATCTCGAAGATGGAATGCGGGAGGCTCTCGTCCTGGATATAGCAGTTGTACGCCCCGTCAAAGAGTATTATCGCCCCGTTCTCGTTGGCGTAATCCACGAACTTCTGGAGCGTCTCGCGGCTGAGCACCGTACCCGTCGGGTTGTTCGGGCTGCACAGGTAAATCATCTGCACCGGGTTCTTGGGCAGGTCGGGCTGGAAGTTGTTTTCCGCTGTCGATGCAAGGTAGGTGACCTTGGAAAAATGTCCGTCATCTTGCAACACGCCGGCACGCCCTGCCATCACGTTCGAGTCCAGATAGACCGGATAGACAGGGTCCGGGATGGCGATTTTTACATTTTCTGTAAAAAGTTCCTGGATGTTCGCAACATCGCACTTGGAACCGTCACTCACGAAGATATCGTCCGGATCCATCTCGATACCGCGAGAAGTGTACTCGCCCGCGACAATCGCCTGGCGCAAAAAATCGTAGCCCTGCTCGGGCCCGTACCCGCGGAAACTCCCCTTCTCGGCCATCTCGTCGACAGCCTTGTGCATGGCCTTGATGACTTCGGGAATGAGCGGAGTGGTCACGTCGCCGATACCCAGGCGCACGATATCGGCATCGGGTTTCTTGGCCTGGTATTCGGAGATCTTCTTTGCGATGGTAGAAAAGAGGTAACTGCCGGGCAGCAAGTCGTAATTCGGATTGATGATAGACGCGTTCATTAAATGGTTCCTCTAAAAACTTCCTGTGCGGGGCCGGTCATGAGAACCGGGCCATCGTTTTCGTGCTTGATGTGGAGCGTTCCGCCGTCGAGAATCACGTCGGCTTCTACGCCCACGCGGCCCGTACGCTGGGCCGCAACGAGGGTTGCGCAGCTACCAGTGCCGCAGGCCATGGTAACGCCGCAACCCCGTTCCCAAACCCGCATGCGGATTTGGGTGGGCGCCCCCTGAACTGCTGGCAAAACCTGCGCGAATTCAATGTTGCAGCGGTCCGGGAACTGCCTGTCGCATTCGAGCACGCGCCCCCAGTCTTCCAGCTGAATCTTCTCGATGTCGTCCACGAAAATGACTGCGTGCGGGTTCCCCATCGAAACCGTCTCCGCGGTAAAGTCAAAGCAGCCTGCCGTAAGCTTGATGCTCCCAAGAAAATTCCTCGGGTTCCCCATGTCGACGCACACGCGTCCATCGTCCAGGAGTGCAGGCTTCACGAGCCCGCTTCTGGTGTGCAGGTTGAAAACTTTCTGACCCGGCTTTGCAAGCCCGCGGCTCACAATGAACTTCGCGACACAGCGGGTAGCGTTACCGCACATCGCCGCCTCCGAACCGTCGGCATTGAATATGCGCATCTCGAAATCCACGCCGTTCGGCGCGGACTTCGAAGCAGGACCGACACCCGCATCGCCAAGCACCAGGCAACCCTCGGCATCCATCGGCGTCACGATAACCACGCCATCGGCACCTATGCCAAAACGGCGGTCACAGAGTTTCTTTACACGCTGTTCAAAGCCGTCGCCATAATCCGGCGACTCACCCGGCTCCAGCAGCACGAAATCGTTGCCCAGCCCGGTCCATTTCGAGAATTTTGTCATTATATACCTTATAAAGGGTTTCGTTTGCCCTTCAAATGCAAAAATTATGCCAACTTTACAAAAAATGTTATATTCAACCCCAAAATGACGTTTTTAATTAAAAAAGTCAATTTCAAGGCTCTAAAACTTTTACATAGAATGTAAAAAACATCGTTAGTTTTTACAAGTTCTGTAAAAGTTATATACAAAACCAAAAGGCCCGTCCTCTCAAAAAAAGAGTTATATTTACGACATCCCTGCTCCCCGCACCACAGATAATATATGTTTTCCAACCTGATACTCGCCCTGGCCATAGCAGCACCCCTCGCCACGCAGAAGGACTCCGTCAGCTACGCATTCGGAACATTCTTCGCCAAAAGCGCCCACAGCCAGCTCACGGCCCGAGATTCCGTCAACTTTAACCTGGACCTCTACCTCGAGGCCTTCAGGATCCATTTTCGCCAGGACACCGCACACTACCTGATGAAGGAGGACGCCATCTACAAGGCACTCCGCAATCTACAGCACGTGGCGCAGGAAGAAAAGCAAAAACTATCCGAGACACTCCTCGACAAGGGAACCACGGTCGGCTACGCACTGGGCGCATATCTCGGCAAACAGGTCCATGATCAAGTCGTAGCCCGCGATTCTGTCGACCTCAATATCGATATTTTCTGCCAGGCCTTCGAGATTCGTTTCAAGGAAAATTCCGCCAAGTACCTGCTGAGCGACGAAGAAGCACATGCAATCCTATTGGACGTATCCAAGCGGAAGAATGCAGAAAGGCGGCGCGCCAATGACGAATTTCTCGTAAAGAACAAGAAAGCCAAAGGCATCGTGACAACCAAATCCGGTCTCCAGTACAAAGTCATCGTCAAGGGCAAGGGTGCGACTCCCGGCCACACCGACATCGTCAAGGTCCACTACACGGGCACACTCATCAACGGAAAAAAGTTCGACAGCTCATTCGACCGCGGCGAACCACTCGAGTTCAAGATTGACGCAGTCATTCCGGGATGGACCGAGATGCTCGAACTCATGAAGGTGGGAGAAAAAGTCATGGTCTGGATTCCACCCGAACTCGGCTATGGCGAGAACGGACGGCCGCCCAAGATTCCGGGCCACAGCGTCCTCGTTTTCGAAATGGAACTGCTCGACACGCACGCCCCTTAATAAAAAAAAGCAGTCGCCCACACAGCGATGTAGTTTACATTATTTGTAATTAAAAAAATTTTCTTTCATTTTCTGGAAAAAATCAAATTAATGTAATCGGCCGTTTTTACCGATTCCGTGCTAAAAATATCGCTTTACTCATATTGGCACAATTTTTGCATCTATGGCACCGAAATCAAAAATCATAGGAGATTGCCATGAGCAACGAATACAGGCTGAAAGCCATCAAGGAAATCGCGAGCGAAGCCGCGGGCGCAAACATGCCCGCAGCACCCGCAAGTCTCGACTTTTACGGCGAGGACGTCTTTAACGCGGAGGCCATGCGCGCCTACCTGCCCAAGGACATCTGCAAGAAACTGTTCGCCACCATCGACGAAGGCGCACCCCTTGACGCGAGCATCGCGAACGAAGTCGCACACGCCATGAAGAAATGGGCCATCGACCGGGGTGCCACCCACTTCACGCACTGGTTCCAGCCGCTCACCGGTTCCACCGCCGAAAAGCACGACTCCTTCCTGGAACCCGAAAACGGCAAGGCCATCATGGCCTTCAGCGGCAAGAACCTGATTGTCGGCGAACCGGACGCGTCCAGTTTCCCGAGCGGCGGCCTGCGTTCCACCTTCGAAGCCCGCGGCTACACTGCCTGGGACCCGACCAGCCCCGCATTCATCAAGCGTCACGGTAACGGTGCAACACTCTGCATCCCCACCGCTTTCTGTAGCTACACCGGCGAAGCCTTGGACAAGAAGACTCCGCTGCTCCGCTCCATTCAGGCCCTGCAGAAGTCCGCCGATCGTCTCATGGGCATGTTCGGCGTTGCCCAGCAGAAGGTCACCGTCACGCTCGGTGCCGAACAGGAATACTTCCTCATTGACAAGCGTTTCTACCTGCAGCGCCCCGACCTGTACCAGGCCGGCCGTACGCTGTTCGGTGCAGCCCCTGCAAAGCACCAGCAGATGGAAGACCATTACTTTGGTAGCATTCCTGCCCGCATTCTGAACTTCATGAACGACGTGGAAAAGGAACTCTGGAAGCTCGGCATTCCGGCCAAGACCCGCCACAACGAAGTCGCCCCGGCACAGTTCGAACTTGCCCCGATGTTCGAGGAAGTGAACCTCGCCTGCGACCACAACATGCAGATTATGGAAGTGCTCCGCCAGGTGGCCGACCGTCATGGCCTCGTGTGCCTGCTGCACGAAAAACCGTTTGCCGGCATCAACGGGTCTGGCAAGCATAACAACTGGTCCGTAAACTACGGCAAGACGAACCTGTTGAACCCGGGCAAGGACCCGCACCAGAACGCCATCTTCCTCACTACGCTCTGCGCCGTGATTTACGCCGTCGACACCCACGCCGACCTGCTCCGCATGGCTGTTTCGGGCGCGGGCAACGACCACCGTCTCGGTGCCAACGAAGCGCCTCCGGCAATCATCTCCATGTACCTCGGCGACCAGCTTGCCGACGTTATCGACCAGCTCGAAAAGGGCGACCCGAAGTCCAGCAAGCAGGCTGGCGTCATGAAGCTCGGTTCCGACACGCTGCCGCCTCTCCCGCGCGACGCGACCGACCGTAACCGTACTTCTCCGTTCGCCTTCACCGGCAACAAGTTCGAATTTCGCGCTCCGGGTTCTAGCCAGAGCTGCTCCGAACCGAACGTCATCTTGAACACGATTGTTGCCGAAGCTTTCGACATCATCGCCGACAAGCTCGAAAAGGTTCCGGCCGACAAGTTCCATGAAGAATTGCAGTCCTTGCTGCAGAAGATCGTGAAGGAACACAAGCGCGTTATCTTCAACGGCAACGGCTACACCGACGAATGGGTGGAAGAAGCAGCCAAGCGCGGCCTCCCCAACACCCGCACCACCATGGAAGCGCTCCAGGCCCTGAACAAGACCGAAAACGTCGCCCTCTTCGAAAAGTACGGCGTGTTCAACAAGCGCGAACTGGAATCCCGCTACGAAGTGAACCTGGAAGAATACCACAAGAAGATCCACATCGAGGGAAAGATTTCCGACGACATCGCGAAGAACGTCATCTTGCCGCAGGTGCTCTGCGCCTACAGCGCTGCCCTCAAGACCAACGCCATGGCCAAGGAACAGGGCTTTGCCGCGGTGGATTCCTACGCCCAGGAACTGGGAGAAGGCTACAAGGCCCTCGCCTCTGCAATCGAACGCATGGAAAAGGCCCTGGGTGAAAAGCACGAGAACATTCTCGAAGCGATGGCGGATCTCCGCGTGCAGGTGGACAAGCTCGAAAAGGTCATCCCCGACGAAAAATGGCCCCTGCCGAAGTACCGGGAGATGTTGTTCATATACTAGACCTTCATAAGCATACTCATCCTTATTGCTCAATAGAAACAAGGCCGCGCATCATTTGATGCACGGCCTTTTTAAGGATTACTCTATGAAGGACGAAGTTGTCTAGAATGCTTTTACACCTGCGCGGCAGCGAGATTGAAAGCCTCAGGATAGGCCTTCGCGGCACAATTGTCGCACAGCACACGCATGCGGGTTTCGGCAAGGGTATTCACGCGCACATGCTCTCCGCAATGGGCGCACTTGGAAAGGAACACCACAGACCGTGTTTCTTCCGCAGGAGCCTGCTCCTTCGCCAAGACGGGTTCGCCAAGACGGCTGACCGTGTTGCGGAACGTGATCTTTCCATCGGCATCCTGGACGATTTCGCGAGAGAGGCAGCACTTGAAGCTACGTCCCTTGCGGTTTCGCATGCGGAAGATAAACTTCGTCTGGGAAAGGTTTTCGCAGCTGCTGAACATTTCCCAGTCACCATGATAGCGGTAACAATCGGTGATGTAGTGCCACACAACTTCGGATTCGGAGAACCCGAACATACGGCAGAACCGTTTGTTGCCCGAGAGGATTCGCCCGCTCTGGTTGACCTCGAAGCGCGCGATATCGAGATTGTTTTCGTTTTCGGCCATCATATTGCACCTCCCTTGAGATAGTAGCGGTAAAGCACATCCGACGCGGTAATCGCCGTGGTGCTCAGCCGCACATCGTCCAGTTTGATATCCATGGATTCCTTACCGAAGAAAATCGGTTCAGGAGAAACTCCGATGCGTTCAACAGACACCTTCTTCTGCGAAGCGAGATTTCCGTTGATGTAGAGCGAAGAAGTTTTCCCATCCCATACTGCCGTCACATACACCCACTTGTCAAAGTTTTCGTAAGTCGAGAACACTGCATCGCTGCATTCAAAGCCGCTCGAAGAACCATCCGCGATAAAGAACCCAAGAGAAATGTCCTCGCGTCCGCATTCCCCATCCAGCACGGCGATACTGAACACGTCCTTGTCTTCGGGCGAGCCGAAACCAAGCTTTCCAACGATGTTCTTGCGATACTCACCGGATTTGAGCTTAGACAGGTAAATCCAGGCCTCGAACGTCAACGCGGTTGCGCTGTCGAGTATGCCCCGGTCATTCTCGATAACACCGAATTCATCGGCTCCATAGAGCGCAAGGGCCTTCTGCGAAGGGCCATTTTCTAGCGAATCAACTCCATAGAGGAGGATTCCTTCCGTCCAGCCGCGCGCATCGCCCACCTTTTTCGTGTCTTTCGCCACTTCGCTCAAGAAATCCATCGACCACCAGCTGCGAAGCCCGAACTCCGGAGAAAGTGGGAACTGGAGGCTCTTGGAGGCAACCACGTCGGCATCACGCACTATTTCGTCCGAAGAAGTTGTCGGCAAAGCCCCCACTAGCGAGGAATCATTGCCATTGAAAGGTTCGCCGGCGGATTTAGACGTGTCGGTACTGTGCGAGGGTTCGCTCTCGCTTTCGGTAGCCTTCGAAGCGAAGATTTCAAACAGTCCTGTCGGAATCGGCCCACGGAACTTGGATGACTTCTTGCCCACGCTCACCACGTAGATGGCATCCTGGAAATGAATCGGATCCGGAGATTTCGCCAATAGCGGCTGAACACCAAGCGGCACATTTTTCAATTCGAAAGAACCGTCTTCATCCGTCTCCGTCAGCCACGGGGATCCCGGAATTCCAATCTTGATTCCGGCTGACACCGTATCGAGCCTCAAGTGGAAATTGCCTTCCACAACTCCCGTCTTTTGAAGCTTTGCGGCAATTTCGATTTCCGATCCTTCGAAATCAACGGATTCATAATAGGACATGGAATCGCGACGTGCGCTGACGCCATACTGTCCACGCTTCATCAACGGGAATCCGAACTTGCCATCGCTATCCGTCGTATCGTTGAAAACGATCGAATCGACCGTGAAGTGCATCGCGCACACGGGAACGCCGGCAACCGCCTTGCCCGAACCGTCCACAAGTATTCCAGCGACGGTGTTCGTCTCTTCGCTCACGCCTCCGGAAATTCTTCCGTCAGAGCAGCCGACAGTCGAAATACCGACGAATCCCGCACACATCAAGGCGAAAGCGAACAATCCAAGATAGGTTCTCCTAAACATTTTCCACCCCCTTCTTGATTTCCTTGGTCAGGGGGAACAGTTGCACGTTCAGCCTATAGACACGTTCGTCACCGCGGTCCTGCATTACGATAGCGGCCACGCGACGGCGGAAATCTTCAATCTCTTTCGAGATGCGATAAAAAGCATCCTCGGAAATCCCCAGCGTGAGGCCCGAAATGTCGCGTTCGCGCACGGGCACTTCGTCAAGCGCACGGACAGCGAGTTCACCCATCTGGCGGTGCATCTCGCGAACGGAAAGGCTAGCCACCTCGATGTTGCCGGTCGAAATTCCCTTAGAGGACTGTTCGAAATTCCCGTCGGAATCCTTGTTCAGGAGCCCTACCTTCTGAAGCAGCGCCAGGGATTTCTTGACCTCGGAGGTCGGCATGTCGAAGGCGATGTTGTCGGCCATCTGCGAAGGCGTGGCTCCC
Organism: Fibrobacter sp. UBA7003; assembly: GCA_002449765.1. GTDB lineage: Bacteria > Fibrobacterota > Fibrobacteria > Fibrobacterales > Fibrobacteraceae > Fibrobacter. Next base: position 49,698 of record DJXN01000010.1, on the reverse strand, counting down.
GGCATCTGCGGGGCGAGTTCGCGAACCACGGGATTCACCCACGATTCGTAATAATCGTACTGGTCCTCGCCCACCAGCGTAAAGGCGTTTTCTTTCGCAATAGCGCGAAGTTCCTTGAACAGGGACTTCTTTTGGGCGGCATCCTTTTCCTGATTGAAGTTGACGAGGGCGCGGAAATACTTGAGATCAGCGCCGACAAGGCCCATGGCTTCTGCCACACGTTCGATGCCGACTTCGCTCAGGTTTGTCTTGCCGTCACAAACAAGCTTGAGGAAAACCGGGGAGGAATAACCGGCCGCTTTCGCAAAATCACGCCACGTAAAGCCGGAACGGAGCTTCCGTTCGGCGTAGTAGTCGCGCACGAAAAAGCGAAAATTCTGGTATTCCATCACAGGTTTCATACATTTTTGAATATATATCTTTTTTTCGCGTCGCGCAATAGATTCATGATACAAAAATTAAAAATTTACATAAAATTCAACATTTTTATAAAAAATGACCATTTTTTAGCAAAAATACATGATACACACTTGTCGAAAACGAATGATATTCCACACCAGAATATTGCGAAAAGGAATATTTAGGTGATTCCCGTCGTCAAAAATCGCAAACCAAGAAACTAGGCCTGGACGTCTTTTACGACCATGATGCCGCCCTTCTCGATTTTCGGGTAGCTGCGCATTCCTTCCCCGCCTTTGCCGCGGTCGAGGACTTCCTCGAGCTCGCCCTGGGCGTTGTAAAGGTGGAGTTCCCAAGGCCCGTTCGGGGCGTTGAAGTAGCCGGAGTTCTTCTGCACGTTGCGCTGGAAGGTACGGTTCAAGCGGTCAGCCACGCTGCGGGCCTGCACCAGGCTGATGTCGGCGAGCGTCCACGAGATCGGGGTACCGCCCATGTCGAAAATCAGGAGCGCATCGGGGTCGGTGTCCTCCTTCATGGTAAACTTCCAGCTGAAGTTCTGCCAGCTCGTACTCAAGTCGAGTATACGGCCGTTGGCATAGGGGGTATATTCCTCGGAATCGCGCTTGATATTCACATTCAAGGTGCGTGGCTTAGCCGCCTTCGCGCGCATGCTGAATATATAGGTGACGCCGTTGCGCAAGGTCAGGTGTTGTTTGAACTGGAGGCCCCAGGTCTCCTTGCCCGCCTGCTCGATATCGAAATGCACTTCTCCATTTTCCACACGGACGTTCGCCTTGCCGCCCCAGAAGTCGGTAGTCCAGCAATCGAGCGGATTTTCCGCAGAGAAGTCCCCGTTCTCGATGATGTTCGCACCACCGCCAAGGGAGCCCGTTGTATAGTCCTTGTTCTGGATGAACATCGGAATGACGCTCGTATTCTGGATTCCGAGCGGGCTATCCACGGCCACCTCTCGACCCCAGCCCACGAGCGTGTTGTACGAGCCGTGCTCGGTCATGTCCATCTCGGTGCTGTCGAAGTTGCCCGGGCCCCAGCTCCAGCAGAGCCAGCCGATATTCAGGCGTTCGCATTCGGACATGATATGCTTGTAAGGAATCGCCTTGACGTCTCCCGCCGCAATCGGGGCAAACTCGCCCACCACCAGCGGCAGATCAATCTCGACGGACTTTTCGAGGCAAGCCGTGATGCGATCTTGGACCGTAGCAAAGCCAGTCGCCTTGGCATCGTGGCGTTCGCTGGGCCACCACATATGGATAGAGAAAATAAGGTTGTGTTCCGGATCCGCCTGCAACAGGCGCGGCCCCACGGAAAGCAGGTTCTTTTCGTTCTGGCCCCAGTAATCGGCATCGATCATGATAGGAATGCGGATTCCAGCCGCCCTCATGCGCGTCACGATGATATTGTACGCAGAGAAGAATTCCTCGGATTCGACTTCATGCGAGCCCGGTTCGTTGCCGACATTCAAGATCAGGTATTCCTGATGGTTCGAGATCATCTGTAACGTCTCGTCGCGGAGCCAGAAGTCGAGAGCCTCCGTCAGGCGGTCCCAGTTGCCCGTCGTGTCGTGAATTTCAACAATCGGGATCATGTTGTTTGCGATGCTGAGGCCCACAATCGTATCGAGATCGCTCACGCGACCGCGCGTGTTCCAGACAATGCGGACGCAGTTCGCGCCGGTCTTTGCTATTTCGGGAATGGTCTTGCCTTCGCGGTCAGTCCAAATGAACATATGGTTGATTCCGCGCAGAACCACCTTCTCGTTGTCCTTGCTGTAAAGGTAGCGCCCTTGGACAAAGAAACCCGGCTTCGCATTCGCTAAATTCATACTTCTTTTCTCCGAAATCATTTTTTCGTGTATAAATATATATAAATACCACCTTTTTTGAGCGATTAAAGATGGAACTTTACAAATCTTCCCTTTTTGACGATAAATTTGTATATTTGGGAAATACACCGGGGGTGATCTGGTTTCGACAGGGTTACCGAAGTGTTAGTTGCAAGCCGAGGTCTCAGACGAGGGCACTCGTAAAAAAGTCTGAAAAAAAATAAGTGCTGACGAAAACTACGCACTCGCTGCCTAATTAGCGGCAACGCCGGGCCTCATTCCGCTCCCATCGGGATGAACGTCCGGACGAAATATGGGATAGGATTCTCGCATGCCTGGGGCTAGAGTCCGAGATTCACTAGGCTGGCCGAAATCTGCACCGACCTTCTTGGGCGTGGACAAGGCGAGACCTTAAATACGAAGGGAAAGCTTGTAGGAATGGACATGGACGTGATTTTGGACAGGGGTTCGACTCCCCTCACCTCCAGAAACAACGAAAAACCGGACGCGATTGCGTCCGGTTTTTCAATTCCGATTCTAGATCAGATTAGGCTTCTTCCGGATAGACGGAGACCTTCTGACGCTTAGCATCGAGGCGTTCAAACTTCACCTTGCCATCGACGAGAGAGAACAAGGTGAAATCCTTGCCCATGCCCACGTTCACGCCACTGTGGAAGTGAGAACCGCGCTGACGAACGATGATGTTGCCAGCCTTGACGGTTTCGCCCGCGTACTTCTTAACACCAAGATACTTGGCGTTACTGTCGCGGCCGTTACGTACTGAACCTTGACCTTTCTTATGTGCCATGGATTAAGCCTCCTTAGCCTTGCGCAGAGAGTTCTTCTTGACCTTGGCGGGCTTTGCGATACCCTGGGCAATCTTTTCCTTGCGAGTAAGGGGCTTGACCTGCTCCTTCTGCTTGGCGAGCGCGGCCACGCGAGCGCGGTTGCGTTCAATCACCTTGGAATCGACCTTTGCGGATTCTGCGCCGGAGCGAAGTTCCGTAACCAGCACCTCGGTATAGCCCTGACGATGACCGTTACGGCGTTCGTAACGGGTGCGACGCTTCTTCTTGAATACGATGACGGTGTCGTACTTGCCGTGGGCAAGCACTTCGACCTTCACGGAGGCGTCGTTCAGGACAGGGGTGCCGATTTGCACTTCTTTTCCTGCGAAAAGAAGAACGGACTTGAGCTCCAGTTCGGAACCAACAGCGGCGTCAAGAGTGGGGACCTTGTAGGCCTTGCCCAGCTCGACTTTATACTGGAAACCACCTGTTTCAACAATAGAATACATTTTTGTAATCCTTTTTGGTTGCTATTGGGACTCCAAATGTAGCAAAATTCAAGGAATTGTAAAGGGATTTGACCCCCTATCGGCCAATTTTTTCTAAATTTTCCACGAAATTTTCATAAAGGACACCCGAATGAACAAGATTATGAGCCTTGACGGCGACTGGCAGATGAAATGGGACACTGAAGATTCCGGTATTTCCAACCGCTGGTACGCCACCTATCCCGAAGACACGGAGACCGTAACCGTTCCGCATATCTGGGAAAGGTCATTCGAAAAGCTTCTGATGTCGCAGGACTGCGCTTTCTATTTCAAGAGATTCACTATCGACGACGAAAAACAGGTCACCAAGCGCATATTCCTTAGGTTCGAACGCATCGCGACTCACGCGACCGTATGGCTCAACGGCAAGCTCCTCGGCGACCACTTCGGCGCCTACACCCCCTTTGTCCTCGAAACGCAAAAGGCCATCAAGCTCGGCGAAGAAAACATCCTCTGCATCCGCGTCGCGAACATGGGTGCAGCCAACAGCCGTATTGACTTCGGCCGAGAAACCCACGAAGGCGCGAACGACCGCTTTGCCCACCCCGGCGAAATGCCCGTCGGCCTCCCCTGGAACCAGTACCCCTTCGGCGGTATCTTCGGACACGTGGACCTCATCCTTGGAAACGCCGCTTTCATTTCCGACCTCCATGTCGAGCCCGACATGGACCAGGAACGCGTAGCGCTTGAAATCAGCTTCAACAACCCCCGCGGTTTCAACACACGCCTCCGCATCCTCATGAGGAACCCGAACGGCGACGTCTACGAATGGTTCAAGGACAGTCCCAAACTCGACAAGGAAAACGCGACGCTGCGCATCGTGCTCGGCATCAAGGACTTCAACCGCAGCAAGTGCGTCTGGAGCCCGGACCACCCCAACATGTTCGCCGTCGAAGTCCAGATGGAAATCAAGGGCGGCAAGGGCAAGGACCCGGAATACTCTTTCCCCGTCATGCGCACCTTCAGCTTCCGTAAGTTTGACTGCCTCAAGGGCGACTTCTACCTGAATGATTCCATCGTGAAAATCCAGGGCGTCTGCTACAACCAGCAGTGGAGCGAAGGCGGGCTCTGGACGACCGACAACCCGAACCTCAAGAAGGACCTTCAGGCCGTAAAAGACGCAGGCTTCAACACCATCCGCAGCTGCGGCGCGCCTCTCAGCACGGAAGCCCTCGACATATGCGATACCATCGGCCTTCTGGTGTTCCAGGAATTCCCCATCCACACCATGAAGTCGACCCCCAGCGGACTTGAATACGCCAAGAAGCTTATCAGCGACATTGTCAAGGAACAGCACCACCATCCGTGTATCGTCGCATGGGTCATGGGCTCCGAAAACGGGACCTTCATGCTGCAGAACGGCAACAAGTTGCTGAACGCCATCAGCCCCATCGACATGACGCGTCCGGCCATCAGCAACCTGGACAGCATCTACATCGACAACGAAGGTAATTTCCACAAGGACATCGGCAAGCTGCTTCCTGTTTCCGTCGACCGCATCTCGCAGTTTGCGACACTCGCCGTAAATCCGAAGATGAACCCGAATGCCGCCTACTCGCACTACCTCGCCCACTGCTTCAACAAGGACGAGGAAGAACTGATGGTCCCGGATTCTGGACTCGGCGACAGCCATTTCCAGGACGAAGACGAAAACGCCACGGAAATCGAAAACAAGATGCTCGTGACACTCAAGAACCACACTCTCCTCCCGAAGAGCGCGACCAATATCAAGGGTCCCCGTGGCATCAAGAACCAGAAGGCAGTCAAGAACTTCTACAAGCTGCTCGAGTCTTTCGTCAAGGAATCCGGTCTTTCCGTTTGGGATAGCGTCGATTCATTCATCAAGGATGCAAACAGCATCGCAACCAAGAGCAAGCTCGACCAGATTACCGCATTCCAGAGCAATCCTCAAATTTCAGGATTCTTCCTTAGCCAGTGGGCCGACTACGGAGTCGATTTCAGCGGCATCTGCGACGAAAACCGCAAGAGCAAGGGCATCGAATCCTTCTGCAAGGCGATTACGACAAGGAGCCGTGTCCTGGTCAGCGAACTGGAACACGTGGTCGCACCGCAGAGCGAGGTCAGCTTCCAGCTCACACTCCTGAACAACGACCGCTTCGAGAATGTCTCCGTCGACGTGAACCTCGTGGACGAGAGCGGCAAGTCGCTAGCCTCGCAGAGCCTGACACCGGAGGAACCCGCCGGCAAGACAAGCCTCACCCAGCTTGGCATCTGCACGCTGATGGTTCCGCGCAAGACCGGTAAATACGAAATCCGCATTTCGCTCAAGGACAACGGCAAGGAAATCAACACCTCTGCCGAAGACCTCATTGTCATTGAGCAGGCCGACGTGAAGAGCGCCATGAGCAAGGTTTGCTTCCTCGACAACAGTGAAGAATCCAGCGACGCTCTCGCAGCCCTCAGCGGTCCGGAAAAGATCATCTTCACAGCGAACCTCAGTTCCTGGCCCGACGAGATCCTCTCCAAGATCGTGGACGTGACCAAGAACGGCGGAAAGACGCTCCTGCTTTCGGACATGACGCAGGAAGATATCGACTTCTTGAACCAGAGCCACAACTTCGACTTTACGGTGGAAGCGCACTGGAGCACGGGAGCCAACGGCACGAGTCTGCACTACCTCCCCAAGGATTCGGCGCTCCTCCCCGTTTTCGGGAACAAGAGCGTGCTAGACCACAATGCTGCAGCCGTGATGCCGGGACTTTCGCTGAACGAACTGCCGGGTGCAACCGTATACGCTCGTTCCGTAAGCATCAAGGACGGTGAAATCAAGACGGGAGTCGACCTGCAGAAATTGCCGTTCGGTGCAGGACAGATTGTTTTCAATCAGTTCAGCGTGTTCGAAGGCCTCGAGACGAATGCCCTCGCCGACGCCTTGTTCACGGCCATCGTAAGCCAGCTCTAGTCGTAAAAAGCATCAAAAAAGGACCCAGTGCGGAGAGAAACGCACTGGGTCTATACACCCAAGTCCGATACCGGCGACTACAAGACCTTGTCGCGGGTAAAAACAAACCTGTATTAGTAAAATACACAAAAGCGTGACTAAAATCAAGTTTCTATATTAAAAATATGCTGAAAAATTATTCCAACTTGGACGAATATTCAAATCTTCTGGCCCTGAACGCCAAGAAAGCAAGCAAGAACCTGCGTACGCTCTCCGGAGAAAAGCGGAGTACCGTGCTCAACCTCGTGGCAAAAATGCTCCGCGAGAAAAAACCGGAAATCCTTGCCGCCAACAAATTGGACCTTGAAGCCGCCGCCGGCAAGCTCGACGACGCCAAGATGGACCGTCTGACTTTGAACGACGCCCGCATCGAAGCGATGGCCAAGGGCGCCGAAGAAATCGCCGCGTTTACCGACCCGCTGAACCGGGTGCTGGAAAGTCGCGAACTGAAGAACGGAATCAAGATTAGCCGCGTGGCCGTGCCTATCGGCGCCGTATTTTTCATTTTCGAAAGCCGCCCGAACGTGACCATCGATGGCGCATGCCTCTGCTTTAAGGCGGGCAATGCCGTGATTTTGCGCGGTGGCAAGGAATCGCTGAATTCCGCCAAGTGCCTCGCGGGCATTTTCCACGAAGCTCTCGCCGAAGAAGGCATCGACCAAGACGCCGTGCAGCTCGTGACCGAAACGAGCCACGATTTGGTGGGCATGCTGTTGCAGCGCAGCGACTGCATCGACCTCGTGATTCCCCGCGGCGGCGAACGCCTGATCCGCGCCGTGGTCGACCAGAGCAAGATTCCCGTGATCAAGCACTTCAACGGCATCTGCCACGTGTACGTGGACAAGTCCGCCGACATCGAAAAGGCGGTGAACATCCTCATCAACGCGAAGACGCAGCGCACCGGCGTGTGCAACGCGATGGAATGCGTGATTATCGACCGCCATATCGATGACGCCAACGTCAAGAAACTCCTGGATTGCCTCGCCGACCGTGGCGTGGAACTCTTCGGCAACAAGGACGCCCAGAGCCACGACAGCCGCATCAAGGACATCGGCGACGACTCCAACTACCACCACGAATACCTCGCCCTCAAGGCAAGCGTCAAGTTCGTCGATAACGTCGCCGAAGCATGCGACCACATCGAAGCGAACAGCAGCCGCCACACCGAAGCGGTCGTCGCCGAAGACGCTAGCGTGCAGGATTACTTTGTCGCCAACGTGGACAGCAGCAGCGTGATGGTGAACGCCAGCACCCGCTTTGCAGACGGTGGCGAATACGGCCTGGGCGCCGAAGTGGGCATTTCTACCGACAAGCTGCATGCCCGTGGCCCGATGGGCGTAGAAAGCCTCTGCACCTACAAGTGGGTTCTGCGCGGCAACGGCCAGGTGAGGGCATAACTAGACGAAAGAACGGCGCTTTGCGCCTACAGACGAAAGGCGAAAGATGAGCTTTGATGAATTAATTAAAGAGATTAAATTCGAAGTGGTCGTGGACGGGGTTGCACTTGCGCCGGCAATCGTGCAGGACGCCGACAAGGGCGACGTTCTGATGATGGCCTGGATGAACGAAGAAGCACTGCGCCGCACACACGAATGCGGCGAGATGGTATTCTGGAGCCGCAGCCGCAAGGAATACTGGCACAAGGGCGACACGAGCGGAAACGTGATGACGGTCGTTGAATGGGCCGCCGACTGCGACTCTGACGCATTGCTCTTCAAGGTCCGCATGCAGGGCCCGCAAGTCGCTTGCCACACGGGCGCCCGCAGCTGCTTCTTCAAGAAATGCGATTAACTTTCGCTTAAAATTTTCGTCCTAAATATTAAAAGCAGCGACTAAATATTTTTCTTTGCGAATCAATCAAGAGAGGCGTGGGCGGCAATGGTGTAAATCGCGGTCACGTCCTTCGCCTTGAGCGGCACGAAGCCCCAGCCGTCGCCCGGGTTCAGCTTTTCCACCATCTTCGGGATATCCTCTTCCTTCGCGCCGAGTTCTGCAAAGTTAATCGGCATACCGATGGAATGCAAGAAGCGGCGGAATGCCTTGATGCCTTCGAGGGCGGTGGCCTTCGGGTTCTCGAAATTCATCTCGCAGCCGAACACGCGCGTTGCCATCTGAGCAAAGCGCATCACGTTGTGGTCCACCACGTATTCCATCCAGGCGGGCATGATGACTGCTAGGCCCGCGCCATGGGCGCAGTCGTAAAGCGCCGAAAGTTCATGTTCGATGGCGTGGCTGTTCCAGTCCTGACTGCGCCCGCAGCCCACAACGCCGTTGTGGGCTACCGTCCCCGCCCACATAATGTTTGCACGCACCTGGTAGTTGGCGGGGTCGGCAATGGCGCGGGGGCCTTCCTTCACCATCGTGAGGAGCACCGCTTCGCACAGGCGGTCGGTAATTTCCACTTCCAGCGTGTTCGTGAAGTAACGTTCAAAAACGTGAGCCATGATATCGGTAATGCCGCAAGCCGTCTGGTAAGCAGGCAACGTGCAAAGGAGCGCCGGATTCTGCACCGCGAATTTCGGGCGAATATGTTCGCTGCTTGCACCGCGCTTGAGCATGCCATCTTCCTTGGTGATCACGGAGTCGCCGCTACCTTCGGAACCGGCAGCCGCAATCGTCTGCACCACGCCAATCGGGAGCGCTGCCGCCGCCGAGGCCTTGCCATCGTAAAAGTCCCAAAAATCGCCATCGTAAACAGCACCCATCGCAATGGCCTTGGAACTATCAATCGTAGAGCCGCCACCCACCGCAAGGATAAAGTCAATACCGTTCTGGCGGACAATCTCAATGCCCTTGTACACAAGCGAATCATGCGGATTCGGCTTCACGCCACCCAGTTCCACATGCGGAATTCCTGCAGCGTCAAGGCTCGCCTTCACTCGGTCAATCAAGCCGGAGCGTACCGCAGAGCCACCACCGTAATGAATCAGCACCTTCGTGCCGCCATACTTCTTGACAAGCGCACCGCACTCGTTTTCGCGGTCCATGCCAAATATAAATTCCGTGGGGCTGTAGAAATTGAAATTTTCCATATTCCATCCTTATGTTTTTTGCTTAAAAATACAAGATTTTGACAACAAAAGCGGGAGTTTCTCCCATTTTTCTGTTCACAGGGGGAAACATCCTGATTTCATCATATCGGACCCGCTTGTTCTACACTTTTTCCTTGTTTTTACGCCTCACTCGCCCCAAACTCTTTTGCTATATTTACACCCGAAAAAAAACTATCCAAGGATACTAACATGAAACGTACTCATAACTGCGGCCAGCTGCGCAAGGCAGATGTTGGCCAGACTGTAACACTCGCCGGTTGGGTGGATCGCCGCCGCGACCATGGTGGTGTGATTTTTGTGGACCTCCGCGACAAGTATGGCAAGACCCAGATCGTCTTCAACCCGGACTACAATGCCGACGTGATGAAGACCGCCGAACAGCTCCGCAACGAATACGTGATTACGGTGACCGGCAAGGTTTACGCCCGCGAAGAAGGCAACGCTAACGAGAAGCTCGCCACGGGCGAAATCGAAGTCAAGATCGACCAGATTGAAATTTTGAACGCGGCCCTCACCTCCCCCTTGGCCATCAACGACCCGAACGAAGAGTGCAAAGAAAACGATGACCTGCGCCTACAGTACCGCTACCTAGACCTCCGCCGTCCGTGGATCCAAAAGAAGCTCCTCCTCAAGAGCCGCTTCCTCAAGGCCGTGTACGACTTCTTCTACGCTAACGGTTTTGAAAACATTGAAACTCCGGTGCTCTGCAAGTCCACTCCGGAAGGCGCCCGCGACTACCTGGTGCCGAGCCGTGTGAACCCGGGCAAGTTCTACGCCCTCCCGCAGTCTCCGCAGCAGTACAAGCAGCTTTTGATGATTGCCGGCATGGACCGTTACTTCCAGATTGCCAAGTGCTTCCGCGACGAAGACCTCCGCGCCGACCGTCAGCCGGAATTCACGCAGATTGACGTCGAGATGTCCTTCGTGGACCAGGACGACGTGATGGAAATGTTCGACAAGTTCGTGACTGAAGTTTTGGGCAAGGTTTGGAACTTCGAACCGCCGCGCCACATCCGCCGCATGAAGTGGCACGAAGCTATGCTCAAGTACGGTTCCGACAAGCCGGACCTCCGCTTCGACCTCGAAATCCACGACGTGTCCGAAATCGGCGCCAAGTCCGAATTCGGCGTGTTCAAGAACTGCGTTGCCGCCGGTGGCAAGATTCGCGGTATCGCCGCCAAGGGCTGCGTGGACTTCACCCGCAAGCAGATCGACGAACTCACCGCCTACGTGGGCAAGTACGGTTCTAAGGGCCTCGTGTGGATGCGCGTCAAGGAAAACGACGAAGTGGAAACCCAGGTCGGCAAGTTCTTCACGACTGAACAGCTCAACGAACTGCGTGACGCCGTCGGTGCCAAGTGCGGCGACATGATGTTCTTCATCGCAGGCCCCGAAAAGGTTGCAGCAACCGCCATGGGCCAGCTCCGCCTGGAAGTCGCCCGCATCAAGGGCCTCCGCGATCCGAAGAAGCGCGAATTTGTTTGGATTACCGAATTCCCGATGTTCGAATACAGCGACACCGAAGGCCGCTACATGGCCATGCACCACCCGTTCACCAACCCGCTCCCGGAACACCTCGACATGATGCTCGGTGGCAATCTCAAGGATTGCAACGCCGAAGCCTACGACCTCGTTCTGAACGGCGTGGAAATCGGTGGCGGTTCTATCCGTATCCACAACCCGGAAGTGCAGGAGAAGGTGTTCCGCCTGCTCGGCCTCTCCGAAGAACAGGTGAAGGAAAAATTCGGCTTCTTCGTCGACGCCTTCAAGTACGGCGCTCCTCCGCACGGTGGCCTCGCCTTCGGCTTGGACCGCGTTGTCGCTACCATGGAAGGTGAAGAATCCATCCGCGACTTCATCGCGTTCCCGAAGAACACAAGCGCTTCTAGCCCGATGGACCAGTGCCCGAGCGAAGTCGACCTCCAGCAGCTGCAGGACATCCATATCTCCGTGCAGATGCCCAAGGGCGCCGACAAAAAGTAAGGCTATCGTCATGCTCGCGAAGGCGAGCATCTACCCTTTCAAAGTAGTCCGGTTCAACCGGACTATTTTTTTTGCATACAACTGTGAGTTTACTCACGAAAACTTTTTTTCTCATTTTTTTGCTGAATTCATGCAATTCGCTTTGCTAAATTAAGGCACAACTTTTAACCCCAAACTATGGAGATGTTTATGAAACTTACTACTCGTGCCATTGCCGAAGCTATCGGCACCTTCTGGCTTGTGTTTGGCGGCTGCGGTGCCGCCGTGCTTGCTTGCGGCGTTCCGACCACCGGTATCGGCTACATGGGCGTGTCGCTCGCATTCGGCCTCACCGTGCTCACCATGGCATACGCCATCGGCCACATTTCGGGTTGCCACCTGAACCCGGCCGTCACGCTGGGCCAGGTTGCCGGCGGCCGCTTCCCCGCTAAGGAAGCTCCGGCCTACATCGTGGCCCAGGTCATCGGCGGTATCGTCGCTGCGGCAGTGCTCTACTGCATCGCCCAGCCCGACCTCACCAACGCAGGCATTGGCGCATTCGCCACCAACGGCTGGTCCGACACGCTCACCAACGGCGTGAACGCCTTCGGCGGCAAGACCACCGGCATGTGCGGCGCGTTCCTGATAGAAACCGTGCTCACCGCCATCTTCCTGTTCGTGATTATGGGCGCTACCGACGGCCGAGCTCCGGCAGGCTTCGCCCCGATTGCCATCGGCCTCTGCCTCACGCTCATCCACCTCATCTCTATCCCGGTGACCAACACCTCCGTGAACCCGGCCCGCTCTACCGCAATGGCAGTGTTCGTTGGCGGGGCCGCCATCAAGCAGCTCTGGCTCTTCTGGGTCGCCCCGATTCTCGGCGGCGTCATCGGCGGCGTTGCATACAAGTGCTTGGCCGAATGCAAGTGCTGCAAGGGCGAAAAGAAGTAAGGCGATCGTCATGCTCGCTATACGATACTTGGCAACTTGTTGCCATAGTAGAGTTATCCTCTTTGGGGAGAAGTCGAGCATCTTTCTAAAAAAAGCGCGGCCCCATCTGGCGACAGTTGGGCCGCCATTTTTATTACATAATTATTCGAGACAGAATTTCCAAATTGGAATCACATTAATGCCATTTTCTAATATGGCTTCCGAATTCCATGTAACGATGCAGCAATTTTTCACTTTAATTTCTTCTTTCGCCAAACGAATCGCATCTATCTCTCTCTTGAACGTGTCCTGCTGTTCCATATCCCAAGCAACCTGAACGAGTCGCCTAGATTTCGTATCAAGATTCGTAACAAGGAAATCAACTTCGCCGCCAGCACGATTGATATAATACTCAATTTTATTATTTCCACGCCGGAAATGCATAAAAACAAGGTTCTCTAGAAGCCACCCTTTTTCAGCATCATTCTTTGGCGTCATCGCACGAACAACCCCAGTATCAACCATATAATATTTATCAGGATTTGTTCTACGCACCGAAACAGAATCCGTCCTTATAGATACAGGATAAATGAGATACGCATCGGCTAAATAGCGAAGATAATTAGAAATATATTCACGATTGTCCGAAATCCCCATTGCCTTCAACGTGCCAGAGATGGCACGAGTCGAAACTTTCCGCGCATAATTATGGATAACATAATCTAAAGTATACCGAAGCGCCTGCACACTCGAAATTTCATGCCGTTCTATAACATCCCTAAATACAACGGCATTCACATACTCCTGCAACAACTTGTTCCGGACACGAACATTCTCCCCTTGTATATCAGGGAAACCACCCTCGTCCAAATATCGAGCCATGGCATTACGCAATAAACCACTAGTCCTAGACGAAAATGGTTTTTCAGGAACATTCTTAAAAATCCCATTAAATTGCAGAAATTCCGAAAAAGACAGAGGAAAGACCTCCATATCCAAAGATCGACCACGAAGTTGAGTCGCCACCTCTGATGAAAGCAACTTAGATGAAGATCCGGTCACACATAGTTGAACCAACGCAGAATCTATTAGACGTCGAGCATAAAATTCCCAGCCATCAACATCCTGTAACTCATCCAAAAAATACCAGCATTTTTCCCGAGCCGCCTCAGGAAACATTGTCGCATGCACATCACCGATAAGATGGAGATCGTCCACCTTGATACCCCTTAAACGCTCATCATCAAAGTTGACATAAACAATTCGATTCAGAGGCAAACCGGCATCAATAAGTTCGTGCATACGCTGGTACGTTATATAGGTTTTCCCAGTGCGACGCATACCGATAATAGAAGTGGCATTTCTTTTTTTTTCGAGAAATTCTACAGGGCGACGGCAAACATCTGTCGGCACGCCATTCTCATAAAATTCACGCAAAATTTCGGCAATTACTTTTTCCATATCAACAATATACACAAAATTGGCATAAAAAACAAGCCAATTTTATAAAAAATTGGCATATTTTTTACGCCATATCTATTTGTGACGTTCTTTATACTGGCGGAGGGCCAGAATGCGCTGGGGCATCAAGAACACGAACGAAGCCCAGTAGCGCAGCAGGAACCACGAAACTTCGGAGAAATCGAACGGGAGGAATGTGACCAGACGGAGGCGGTTTTTTAGCCACCAGCGCCAGACAGAACCGCGACGCCGATCCGCGAATTTCCCGAAGTTGCCGTCACGCATGATTTCACGAAGGAGAATGCGACCGCGGCGGGCATCGGGCGGGCAAAGCAGGTATTCACTTTCTAGTCCGAGACATTTCGTAAGCACCCACATGAGGGCACCTGCAAATCGCCGCAAGTTCATGGCCCCGAGCAGCGAGGCAATCTCGGTACGTTCCTCACTCGACGATGCTTGAAGCAGCATGAAGTAATCTACCAGCTGGCGCATCCCTACCCCGAGGCCCAGCATGTGCTTGTAGATATGCGAGAGCTGCATGACCAGCGCGAACTTGCTGGAAGGGGCATAAAAGCCCTCGGGCACAAGTGTCGCGTTGTGCGTTTCCGCGTCAAGGAATGCGAGCATGCGTTTGTTCGCAAAAGGGCTGCAACGGTCGACCCCGAACCCGAAATGAACCTCGACCTCTTCCCCGAACACCTTCTTGGGAAGAAGGACGTCGTGGCTAGAGATCTTCGTATCTTCTAGCAAGTCCATCTTCCGGAGCAGCTCAAGAACACGTTCTCGCCCGCCAGAAACCCAGATGTCGATATCTCCCGTCTGGCGGATAAACTTGTCCGGGTAAAGCAGGGAATTCGCCTGCCCCTTGAGAATGAACGATTGGCAACCTTCCGCAGCAAACTTCTGAGTCAACTCGCTAGAACACGCATAATGCCGCTCGTTCAGCGACCGGACGCCCTCAGCCTGGTAATACCATTTGAGATAAAGCTGGCGCGGCATCCCGAGAGTTTCGGGCTTCCCTGATGAAAGCTTTTGAATCGCATAAAAGGCAACACCCAAAAGCGACTGCCGACCATACAGCCTGTATAGCCATTCCCAGTCTTCGGCAGAAATATCGCCCACCCCAAAAACAGGAAACTCCCGCGAAGCCCCTATGGCAAATCGCAGGAGTGTAAAGAAGAGACGCGTACGCCTCGTAGAATCGTTATGCGATACGGTCTGCACCTTCGTTCAGGTTGAATCCGAGTTCGTCGTCGTAGTCATCGGCATCGGGACCGTCACCACCGGAACCAGCGAGCAGGTACATGTCACCGCGCATATCGATAAAAGTGAGCTTCGGGGCAACGTATTCTTTCTTTTCAAACTTCAAATTCATATCCACCCCTACTTGATGATAACCTTGTTGCCGTTGTGGAAATAGGTACCCTTGATGGTCGGCTTCTTGTCAAGCTTGCGGCCCTTCATGTCAAACCAGCCGGTCGCCGTTGAGAACTCGCCCGTGTGCGGGTTCAGCATGTAAATTGCAGTGGTTTCATCTTCATCATGGAAAACAACCTCGATCGTGGAAGGCAAATCTTCTACATCGATAGAGGCGGTTGCAGAATTCGTAGCGCTCTTGGTAAGAACGGCGCTATTGTTGTAAATCAGATAGCCGCGGAACGGACGGATATAGGCACCCGCCTTGACCCTCACGAACTGGCCCTGCTTAATGGTCTTGCCATCAACTTCCTTTTCCTTTGCAGCAAAGCCATAAACACGACCAATATCAGAGTCTCCCTCATCCCAAGTCTTATAGGAATACATGCCCCGAAATTCCCAGTTATCGAAAGAGAACTTTGTATCGGCACCGACCGTCTTCTTCATGGTTGTTTTACCAGCACACCATGCAGGAAAAACAACCTGGTTTTTATTGGGACGCACGAAATAAGGCCTATTGGCGGAAAAATCCCCGTTACTGCCCATGTTTTTCGTATCAATCTGCCAAGTTTCCGAGGAACCATTAAATGCAATCCCCGTCATTTCGTAAATCTGACCGAATTCAGAAAGACATCCATTCGGGAAATCAAAAGGCAGCATCAAGGTACCAGGCTTGCCCCATTCACCCGAATAATCACGATCGTAATAGATGGAATCCACCTCGACATCTTCCGCAATCTCGACCGTTTCCGTCGAGGTACCGCTAATGAGGGCAGTCTTCTTGCCATTAAGCATCTTAACGGTAATTGCGCCATATTCGCCAAGAATAGCGCCCTCTTCCTGGGCAAAAACGCCCACGACAGCGAACGAAAGTGCCAAAACGGCCATTTTTTGGGAAAAATTCATATTCAACCTATAGATTTAGGCCAAATATAGAAAAATGTAATATTTCCGTAAAGTGTCGAGCATCACACAAAAATCACGCTTTTTTGCCGTAATAGCCCTTACCGTAGTACCCGTAGCCGTATCCATAGTGGCCAGGTTCGCGTTCGCAGTGGTTCATCACGATAGCGGCGGGCTTGTCCGAATAGCGACGTACGCGTTCGACAGTTTCCTTGATTTCATCCATGCTATGGCGACCATAATGGAGCACGAAAAGCGAGAAGTCCACCAACGGACAAATAAGTTCAGCATCGGTCACCAAGTTCAACGGTGGAGTGTCGACGATTACCAGGTCGAACTTTTCACGGGCTTCCTTAAGGAGTTTGTCCATGGCATCGCTACGGAGTAGTTCGCAAGCGGCAAGCTTTGTCTTGCCCGCGTTCATTACAAACAAATTATCGTCATGTTTTTGTGAAACAGCTGTGTCAAGAGTCGCAATTCCCGCCAAAACATCAGCAAGTCCAAACTTTGAGCGTCCGTGAATTACACCACGGCGCATATCTGCATCTATTAACAGTACCTTCTTGCCACTCGCCGCAATCGTCGCCGCCAGGTTCAGCGAAACAAAACTCTTACCCACACCAGGAATCAGCCCCATTACAAGCACAACGCTATGTTCCGGTTTCGGCATCAGGAAAATCAAAGCCGTCTGCAGCGAGCGGAATGATTCACTTACTTTATCTTCTCCCGCCTGAAGCACGAACGGTAAACCATGGTGCAGGTGCTTATGACCGCGCAGCAACTTATTGGACGATTGAGGGATCTTCGCAAACACGCTGAGACCAGTCTCACGTTCGATTTCGGAAGCGCTGCGAACACCGTTTTTCAGGAATCGCATCAAAACAACAAATAGAATTCCTAAAGCAAATCCGAAAGCTACGGAAGCTATTATAATTCTCGACTTATTCGGCTTACTCTGGCTCGGCTCGATTTGTGCAAAATCAACTATACGAACGTTGCCCACCTCGCCCGCTCGCACCACGCGTAGCTGCTGGATGTTGTTGAGCATGTTGGTGTAGACCTCGTTATTGACGGCCACTTCTTCTTGCAGCCGTTTCACCTCTTGCTGGGTGAGCGGCATCTTTTCAGCATTTTTCTTAAGTTGGGCTAGTTCGGCCCTCACCTTGTTCTGCTGCTTGACGATGGTCATGACATTGGGGTGTTCTGCTTTGAACAAACGAAGGGCAGACTGACGTTCCTGCTCCAACTGCATAATCTGGCGCTGAAGCTGACCCTCCTTGTCGAGATGCGCCTTGGTCTCGCCGCCAATATCCACGGAACCAACCTTATGGCGATAGTCTGCCAAGACCTTCTCGGCACTATCTAATTTGGCCTTGACTCCCGGAAGTTGCCCTTCAAGGAACTCCAGAGTCTTTTCAGCCTCAGCACTGCGCATTTCTACATTCTGGCGTAGGTATGTTTTCGCAATAGTATTCAAGATGGACGCAGCACGATCCGGGTAACGATGGCTATAGCGGACCGAAATGATACCCGTCTGCTTACCTTTTTCAGCCACGTTTAAAGACGCCTTTAGTGCACGTTCCGCCTTCAAGGGCGAGCCCTGGACAATCTGGAATTTTTGCCCCTTACGAGCCTGCATGTAATTTACGCGGATTGTCAATGTATCGCCCGCAAACACAGCCGAATAGACTTCGCCAACACGCCCTTCCAAGGCAACCTTGCCATCCGGCGCGATTACCGCATAGGAATTTTCACCCTTGACGACTGCGATCCACTTCTTTACACGGAGTTTTTCCGGGATAATCAGTGAATCGACATCCATACGACCTTCCTTATGGGTAAACCTGTCTGACACCCCGATAGGGATAGTCCATATATGGAGATGTTCGATCGCTACCACTTCACTGAGAACCATGCGGCTCTTGATAAGTTCTATTTCGGCATCTGCAGGGCTTGCCAGGTCAAGGACTGCACCCATCTCGCCAAGAGCCTTGGTCGACTTGCTGCTAGATCCCTTGACATTGACTTGAAGAAGAACATCGCTCGTGAACTGCGGACGGACCCACATGGCATAGGCATACCCAAAGACAACTGTCAAAAGAGTGAACAGGAAAATAACCCAACGCCTGTTCCAAAGGGTTTGAGCAACATCGAGCAGCGTTATCGAGCCTTCTAACGGTTGTATTTTCTTTATGTTCTCATCCATCTTTTAGATTCCATCACAGTGTTATCGGAAATATACATAAAAATATTAGGTCATTTTCTCAATCTATTTGTTATCCGTAACTTAACACGACCAAGACAACCTCGAACCATATAATAAAAGCGCCAATGCAAGGGCAAATTGCCATCACATTTTTGGATTAGTTCCTCAAGTGTGTATTTATTCAGATTTTCAAAGAACATCGCCCGGTTCCTGTGCGGGCGGATGGAACGCACTATGCAAGGATTTCCGGCCACAGCCTTTTCAAGGGACGATTCACAAAGAACAAGACCTTTCGAAATAGAATTGAACAAAAACTCGCCATGGGCGGTATTCAGCAAAACAACGGAGGTTCCCTTGTCGTCGTCCATTTCTGGGTGAATTTCAGCAATATTCCAATAATCCCCCAAAGTGACATCAGCGATGCGAGGGATTTTCCCATAACGGCAAGCAACACAACTTTTATTCAAGCAAAGATTTCTCAAAAACAGGCGCATAAAAGTGTCTTCATGCAATGTTTGAGAGAACGATTCTCTATTTCCTGCAGGCATTTTCAATGACGAAGTCATCGAAAACAATCGCCATCCTTTACTCTTATCTCGAAAATACGTTTTCAACACCATTGCTGATTTTTCACGTTCCAATTCTTTGATATAATTTTCAAAAACCTTTACACTAGATACTCCATGGCAAACAACATCTACCGTAAACAAGTTTGCCGAGTTCGCCTGATTGCCAAGAACCGCATAGAGTGCGGCGACCTGGCAGGGGGTTCCCGAAAAGAGGACCCTTTTTCCCGCTTTCAGCAATGCACGGACATCCCTATATATGGTTCCTGATTCAGCCTGCACATACTTGGAACCACGCAGTTTTGCCAAATCAGCCTTGTTGTCTACAACAATATGACCAAAGCGGGTCGAGCTTAGCTGGGCCACGCCAACGACGACACCCCCATCGTCCAGGACATTTTCCGCTAAGATCGTAAAAACACCCCCACTAGAAGACTGAAGGCGAATATCTTCGTTCAAAACGTAAGCCGCAACGGTTTTCGGAGCTTTAGAACTTCCGTTAGGGTTAAATACATCGTTTTCCCAAGGACATTTTTTTTCACACAGGCCGCATTTAACACACTTTGACGGATCTACCACCGGCCTGTAAAACCCCTCTTTGCTCAACATCATAGTAATGGCACCGTGCGCACATACGTTGGCGCAGGCACCACAGGATGAACAATTTTTGACGGGGATATTCATCTAGGACTTCTTCTGTAATCTTTTTATGGGTTGCAATATCAATTCACGTTCATAGGCATTCATGGAGAAGGCGAAGAACAAAGGCAAATAAACGAGCAAGTACAGGATAATGCCTAAACAGAGTTTCTGTACAGAATCCAGGACAAATTGCCACAATACGAAATAAGCCGCTACTGTCACAAATGCCGGAACTATCGACATCTTGAGGATTTCTACCCAAAAACGGACGATATTTATTTTTTGCCGCACCTGGTAATAGACGTTCATCACAATTATTTGGCCTAGTACCAACGCCCCGGCAACGGCGCAGGCACATCCAATACCGCCATAACGTTTCGCCAATGGAATTTGAGTGGCAAGGCTCACCAAAGAAATCACCAAATACAGAAGCGAACGAAACTTCATCTGGTTTCGCGCCTGTAAAATCGCAATGCCAAGGTTTTGAATCAGCGGCACCGTCAACGGGACAAAGAATAAGAGTGCAATCACGTAGGCGTCTTCATAGCCATCCCCAGCCCAAAGATTAATGAACTGACGACCGAAAAGAATAAAGCCCGACAGTACAAGAGCCATAACGCAATACTGAACGCGCCCCGTCTTAATAAACAAATCGGAAATCGCCCTACCGCCGCTATCATTTACCGTCATTGCAGTAACTTTAGGCAAAAAAACTCCGCTTATCGCAGTGGAAAAACTCATGTACATTTGCTCTAACTGGATCGCAACCGCAAAAACAGCAACTGCTGCGGGACCAGCAAAAGCGCCAAGTACAAACTGCCCCGTACTCCAATAGATGCGGTCCATGATAACGTTTAAGAAAATCCAGAACGAATAAAGCGAGACTTCCTTCAAAAATAACAATTCGAACTTGCCGAACTTCAGCTTGACATTCAAAAATCGTTTGCAGTACCAGTAGTTTGCAAGCAATGTCACGACATTGAAAACAGTCGCCACAACCACCATAGCGATAGCCTTGTAGCCCATAGTAAGCAAGACTATCATCGTTGCCGTATTCAACACAATGCGGACAATCGCAACTACCTTTTGGAATACGAACTGTTCGTACGCAGTAATAATGGAGCCGAAGATGCTCAACGGGAACGTTATAGCAAGGTTACCGACCATCAGGGCCAAAACAACCTTGGTACGAGACAATTCCACGGGAGTCATCGCAGCATCAAAAATGTTCCCCGCATTCAGACACAGGATTCCCCCGGCAACCAAAACGACAAAACTGATTATACAATAGAGTAGAAAGAACATCCCGAACATCTTGTGCTGTTCTTCAACCTTGCCCTCCGCCCTGTACTTTGCTGTATAGCGGACAATGGCGTTGCCAAAACCCAAATCCAAGATGGTCAAATAAGCAACAATGGACGCAGCAATGGAATAGAGCCCATACTCCGACTTACCAAGCATACGGAGCATGAACGGTGTATAGACCAGGCCCACAAGGTTTTGCAGGGCAAGGACCACATACGAGAGTAAAGCGCCTATTTTAAGCTGGGATTTCATTTATAATTCCAACGCATTTTTTAGCCAATCGCACGAAAAAATTCGCCATTTTTCAACTGCCAAATTCACTTGATTCCAATCTATAGGTTGTTCCATTTGTTCCTGTATTGACATATTCGAATTCCACACTCTATCAAGCAAATCTGTTTTTTTTAACAAGTTTAAAATCCTATCATTCAATTGACGTGCATCTCCCTTTACTGGGAAAAATAGAAATGGTTTATTGAACAGCAACGCAAAAATTGTCCCATGGAAAGAATTCGTATATATACAATCGGCAGAAGAATAGGATGCCAGCCAATCTTGTATCGTCTTCTTTTTGGAAAAAACCGATTTTAATGTTTTTCTTGATTTTTGACAATCCAGCCGATCATAATGTACTTTTTTTTTCAGTGTATATTCTATGATTTCTTTTTCAGGGATATCAGTTGGCCATCCAATGAAATACGCAAAAGAACGTTTTCTTCTATCAGATGATAACAAAGTGTCATAATCTTCTTTTTCTAGTAACAAGGTTGGATCACAAACTGAAACGGCATCACTACGACCTAACCGGGAACATATATCTATTCCAGAATCTTCTCTAACACTAATTGCATCAAAATCAAATATTTTCTCTTTTACAAACTCTGAGAACTCTTTTGAAAGAGACGAAGCACCAAAACTTGCGGCATAAGAAATTTTCTTTATCGGTTTAGGTACAAAACTAAGAAAATTTAATTCACCATATTCACCACACCCAACACCTTCACTCCATACAACATCACTACCACAAATAACAGCGTCATAGGTTAAATCTGAAGGCTGGAAATCTGCTTTTGATTTAAAAATTTTTTTAGAGCATG
Source organism: Fibrobacter sp. UBA7003 (assembly GCA_002449765.1). Lineage (GTDB taxonomy): Bacteria > Fibrobacterota > Fibrobacteria > Fibrobacterales > Fibrobacteraceae > Fibrobacter. Next base: position 27,617 of record DJXN01000010.1, on the reverse strand, counting down.
ATAAATATTTTTTTCGAAAGCATCGAATTTTCTTTCCACCACTTCCTAAATAGGAAAGATGAAAAAATCTATGAACAAATAATTTGATTTTCCTTGGAAATGGTAATAAACATTGATCTCTTTCAGTACGAATCAATACGGGAGCATTTCCCATTGCTTTTAATGCTCTCTGCAACGCATAACCCTGCAAAATTTGTCCAAAATTATCCGCAGATTGCCAAAATGTCACAACACCGATTCTCATTTCAGAAATATATTTCCTAAAGATTTTTTGAAATTTTCTTCCAAGTTAAGTATGGTTTCACGATATTCATCAAAATCAGAATAAACTTTTTCGTAATTCTGCAACACGAAGCGAATTTTTTCAGCAATCTCATGAATTTGTTTACTAGGTCTACCAAATTTATATTCATCTGGAATTGGAACGTCTCCATGAAAAGATGCCGCCCCTCTTTTCCCTGTAATAATCGCACAGCCGAACAAAACAGCTTCTTTGGGAATGCGTTCAGCACCAGGAAAAGCCCCGAAATCAACATACAACTTAGATGTCATATATTTCGAAACAATTTCATCCTGCGTTAAACCAGTTAATGGTTCAAATTTAATTTCCGGCAAAAATTTGGAAAGGTATCGAACAAAATAGCCACACCTCTTTGGATTATAAAGAACAACATCATTCCTTTCTATAAAAGGAATTTTATTTTTGTTTTCATTATATAATTCCAAGAAAAACTTGCTTAATGGTTCTATACCTATTGCTACTTCATTTTTTGTTCTCTTTGAAACATAATCATACGCATGAAAAGAAGCACAAATATGTTTGACATTTCGTTGTTCTTTTCTAAATGTATACGGAGTCTTTTTCAAAGTCTTTTGAATTGCATCTAAAAGATGAACTCGATAATATTTGAAATTTTTCACAATCCTTAATGGCAAAGAAATAAAGAAAAAAGTTTTCCAGAAGAAATTTGCATGCAGCACATTATTATTTACGCCCAACCACCATATAAAGACCGTACTATGCTTAAATCTTTTTGCCAAACCGACAAATGTTTCCGTTATTATAACTGCATTTTTTTGACTATCCTCAACTTCGTCTTCTTTCAAAAATGAAGAAACATATTTTTGATATAGCTTGGGAATGGAATAGTCTTTGTTTCTTGTCTGTGTAAAGTAAACTATTTCAGCAGCACATCCAATATAGTTTAAATAGTAAACAATTTGATGAAGGGCGTCCGGGCCTCCCGATACATTATCGTTCGGACAGAATACATATATATGTTCAAATTTCATAACTATTTCTCAAAAAATGTTGTCATTAAATTCAGAATATTTATCATATTGCGGAAAAGCCTTTCCCAAATAATATCCAAGAGCAATAGTAAAGCATCCAGAAGAAAACATCATTTCGGACGTTGCCGGCAAATAATACATTGAAAAAATAGATTTTCCAATTCCTATAAAAATAAGCAAACCAATTGCAATAAACGAATCTTTATCAATTTTTGATTTTACCCATGTGTATACAAAGCCAATCCAATATAAGCCATAAAGAAACACACCCAAAATACCATTCTCTAACAAAATAGCAAGCCAGTCATTATGAGCAAAAGACACATTTACAGCGAGAGTTCCTTGCGCCCCGATACCCAATATCATTTGTCTATTACTTAAGGAATTCAAATAATAGTTCCATATTGTTTGTACATATGCATCTCGGCCACTGCTATTACCTACTAACGTCTGCTCAAATCGCCAAGATAAATATGGACTCAACGACATTTGATGGGCCACAAAAAAAATAATTCCTGCAAAAAAAAGTACCTCTATAAAGAAAAGTTTTATTTTTTCCTCTATGGAACATCCCACAAACATACATAATGTCAAAAAAAACGCAGACGTTCCACCCAAAATTATAGGTCCACGTTTGGCTCCAAGTATAAAAAAAGCAAGCATTACACTCAATAAAGCAAATTGAACAACTTTTTTATTTTTCAACAACAATAGCAGAGGCATTATACTCAAAAAAGAATACACACTAGTCACCGTATATTCATCCTGGTCTAATTTCAATAATGTAGCATATGATTTCTGAATTTCCAACGCCCCATAAAACGCGTAGATGCTTAACGCATATAATAGGATGAAAATCCATAGCATTCTTTTTTTATTAAGCCAACCACGACAGGTAAAAACATATACAGGAACAACAGACAACATTGAGGAAATAAGCCATAATATATACAAATATTTCCTCAAATTATGGCCAACGGCTTGCCAAAAAACATCTTCTCCAAGAAAAATTAAGACAAAGCCATAAGCAAATAAAACACCGACAAATAAAAACAAACATTTAAAATAAAAAGGTAATTTATAGTTTGATATAACATAAAAAGAATAATACAATGCAGTAACCGAGAAAAAAATTAATAACGGCTCATACAAGTAATTTGTATTATAAATATATTGAAAGATGGCCAGAAAAATCCAGCCAAAAAAATACAAATATGGGAACACTCTATATAGTGGCATACTTTTATCTTTTTCTACTTCTTAGGGCCCTTTTGTTTTCCGCAACAAAAGCCCGCAGCGACTCCCTGTATTTCTTATTGTACAAAGACATCACCAGCCAACACCCAATATTCTGTAAAGAGAGCAACGCACACACAAATCGATTTAACTTTGCATAATTCAACAGAACATATATAACGGACGTCCAGCGATAAAAACGAGTAAACAACATTTTCCCATCGCCTTTCTTCTGTGTCGAGATGCCCTCGTTATGTATGACTCGGGATTCATTCGCAATCATGGCGCATTTTTTCGCATTTTGCAAAACATACGCCAATATATCTTCTTCATAATACATAAATAGATTTTCATCCAGGCAATTATTTTGCCTAATGAAAGCAGACGACATCCCGAAACAGCATCCGGAAACCATTCCGTTAAAAATAAAATCCTTGTCCGTGGGATAATCTATAAAACGGGATTTATTTTTTTGACCAGAGAAAAATGTTTTGAATAATTTTTTACTTGTTAAATAAGACTCCGCTGTAATGCCATGCCTTGCAAACTGGACATACTTTCCCTTAGGGTTATAAATTGAAGGTCCTACAATAGCTACATCTTTATTCGATGCAAACGCTTCTTGCATAAAGGCAAAAGCATCATTTTGCAGGATAATATCGCTATTCAAAAGATAAACATATTCAAAGCCTTCTTTCAAAGCCTTGCGAATTCCAATATTATTACCACCAGAAAAACCTAAATTTGTTTCACTTATAAGAACTTGCACCTTGTCGTCTTGCGCGTATTTTGAAACCAGTAACTGACCAGACTTATCAGGCGATGCGTTGTCGACCACAAATATTTTATAAGAAGAACATGCCGTGTATTTCTTAATAGAATCAACACAAACAACGGTGTCTTCGAATGTGTTATAATTCAATATGACGACGGCAAAGTTTTCCATATTTATTTACCCCAAAAAGCGGCTCGTAGGAATATTATAGAAATTCAGCACATTTTTCAGACAGACATCATTGTGCGAGCAATCTACATTTTGTTTTGAAAGGGCTCCTTTTTCGTTTGAGCCAACACCCAATTGGTCGACTTCCCAATTTTTTGTCCAAACCACAGGAATCCCGCTAACAATTTCCATACATTTTAGCCAAATATCATCAGCGTCAAAGCACAGTTCCTTGAATCTCGTATCATCAAAAACGCACTTTTTAAGGCAATGTGGCGGATACAGTTTTCCACTTCCGCCCGTCGCTAAAAGAGAAAAACTAGGTTCTAGTACGCTTCGGCACTGGTCTTTCCACATATTATAAGGAAGAAGAATTCCGTCTTTTTGCTTCATTAAATGTACGCGACGTGCACTAATAGCATTTGGATATTTTTTATAAGTTTTCAACAAAGACAACAACCAGTTTGACGGGTAATACAGGTCATCGTCCGCAGTTACTATTATATCGTTGGGGAATTCCTGCATTGCATAAAAATATTTCTTATGCGCTTTCAGGTTCCTTTCGCTATCAATATGGTATTCAACGCCATATTGTTCCAGGGCCAACATTTCTTTCGTGAATTGATCTCGCGAAGAATCTGATCCTAGATAGACAATAATTTTATCAGGCTTAACCTTTTGCCGCAATAAACTTTTTAGGCAAATATGGATTTTATTGAACCTTAACGGGAAAGAAGTCAACGACACAATGATTTTCGTTTCTCTTTCTTCTGTCGCATTTAAGCCGTAATCAAATTTCGCTCTATCAACTAAAAATTTCGTCTTGTAGTTGTTGATTCTATAAACCATGTGGCAGAACGACTTGCGAACGATTTCCCTCAAGCCACCGCCATCATATGCATTTTTTAGTCTGCCAAGAAAATTCATATTCAAGTTTCCCCTTGTTTTATGATTCTACATGGCCTCCCCACATACTTTATCTTCTTCCATACGCCAAAGAACAGGTTTCGGCCTGTATTAAACAGGGATAGGAACTGAATATTATTCTGCATAATACCCACCGGTTTTTCGACTTCCCCGATGCTCCACTTCGCCTTCTTTAGCAAGAATACTCAAATTTTTCCGAACATAACTATCAGAAAAACCTGTTGCATTCATCATGTCTCCTATACTGCAACCAGGATTTTGCTTAACGAATGACAACAGACGGGCTCTGGCAGGAGATTGTTTCTCAGGTTTATCCGTCACTTTATCCGCTACTTTATCCGCTACTTTATCCGCTACTTTTTTTGAGGATACAGTCACTTTGAGACCTCCTCCTAAAATTTCGAACTTCGGCTCCTGCAAGCCTGCATCACGGAACAACTGAATAACGCGAGTAACGCCCGAGCCATATTTTTCAATTTCACCAAGCAAGTGAAAATGATTAGCTATAGCCTTATTACGGAGTGTTGAAAGATAACGGTTGTGCACTAAATCGTCAACGCTTATATCTTCAGGAAGTATTCCAGGATTAAAGAACTCAATATAATCCGAAAACACCTTCACACAAGATTCAGACGGAGAACGATAATCCCTATGGACTATCATATTCAAGATTATTTCACGCAGAGCGTCTAACGGATAGTCCCAAACCAAGTCGTTTTCAGGTTTACCTGTTATTACGACTGCACAGTTGATATGTTTTTTTACAAATTCAAAAATATGATCTACCTGACTCACCAGGTCGCCATGGGCCTCATCTCTATCCTTGATTATCGTCGGTGTCTGGAAGAAACCCATCTGTACTGCGGTATTTATATGCCAGTCCTTGGCAAAGAGCATTTCCGCTGCAAACGTCAGTTTTCCATCACGCAACAGGCGATTTTTCCGCAAAAAATCAACCGGATCCAAGGGCAAATGGTAGCCACGGCGGTTTATGCGTTCAATGCTTTGCTTGACCTTCCTTAACGATATGTCGTCCATTCTCCCAGATTCATCAAGGACATAATCCCAGCTAGAGTTCTGCGTTTGCAAGGTACAGTCGCCAATTTCAGACGGAGACATCAGATGGTTGCTATTCTCATGACGCATAAAGCAACGCCCCTGAACAGACACGGGCTTAATTGCGCTTTCACGAACAATTAAGGCGACCAACTTTTTGCCCTTATACTCAATCAGCTCAACATCAGGTATTTGCTCGGGCTCGGTCTTACTTTTTATTTCATTCAGCCAGTTCTGCACACTTTCTTCGCCAATTTGCACACCATGTACTTTCGTTAGCGATTTTAACCCGACAATTATGGTGCCGCCTTTTTTATTCGCAAAGGCACAGACAGATTCTATCGTCTCTTGATTAAAGGACGATTTGAACTCAACCTTACTGTTTTCGCCCTTGGAAATCATTTTTTCAAGCAGCATCAGCGTTACACCCTATCTAAAAAAACTTGTTTCTAGGTACAATTCTAAACATAATAAAAAACATTTTGAAATGCAATAATCACCCCCTCCCCACATACTTCATCTTCTTCCACACGCCAAAGAAGAGGTTTCGGCCGGTATTAAACAGTGACACGACCGGGTTCATTCCTTCGGCTTCGCGGTAGAGCTTGTAGTGCCACTTGATAAGAGATAAGTGGCGAGATTGCCCCAATGGGAGATCCCCGCCTGCGCGGGGATGACAGGAGTGTGTTATCGAGCCACCGCGTTTGCGGTAGCGGGCCAGGTTTTCGTCCAGGAGGTAGCAGTCGGCCTTGCGACATATCTTCAGCCACATGGCGTAATCGTTGTTCTTCTGGATTTCGGCAATCTGGATATCGCCCACCACCTCGCGGTCGTACATCACGGTAAGGCATCCGGGCCAGCAGTAGTTATACATTCCGGTCTTGGTGATGCGTTTCGGGCCCCCAACAATCGTTCCCGTGGGCTTGCCGTCCTCGCCCATTTCCTCGTAACGCGTATAGCTGAAGGCATAACCGTTCTTGGTCATGAAGGCAATCTGCTTTTCGAGTTTGTCGGGCGTCCAGGTGTCATCGCTGTCGAGAAAGGCGATCCACCGGCCCTTTGCCTCGCGGAGGGCGCGATTACGGCTGTAGGCGGCACCACGGTTGCGGTCGTTTTTTAGGTAGTGGATTCGCGATGAAAGATCCCCGCCTTCGCGGGGATGACAGCATAAATCGCGGGGATGACAGCCTTGAATAACACTATTCACGACCTCGTCGGTGTTGTCGGAGCTGGCATCGTCAACAATAATCAGTTCCCAGTCGGCATAGGTCTGAGCAACAACCGAGTTGATGGACTCGGCAATGTACGGAGCCGTGTTATAGCTGGGCATGATAATCGACACCAAAGCGGACATGCTATTTCGCCTCCGCTATCAGTCTCTTCGCTTCTTCCTGACCGCGGTCGTATTCCTCGCGGGTAATGCGTCCGTTTGCCAGCAGGTAATCGCCAAGGTCTGTGGCGGTATCGCAGTTCTCTTCGGTAATGTCGGAACGCTTGATAAACGCCTTGTTGAGCGTCGTAAGGATAATCTTCACGTCGCCTAGGAAGGTGATATTCTTGATGTATTCCAGGTCGTAGGCGATCTTGGTTTCCCAGGTGACAGCATTCCGACCGTTGATCTGGGCAAGTCCGCTCAAGCCCTGCCGTACGGTGTGACGCTTGCGCTGTTCGGGGGTCATAAACACCATGTCGCGCACGAGTTGCGGCCTCGGACCGATTACCGCCATGTCGCCCTTGAGAATATTGAATAGTTCCGGGAGTTCGTCGAGGCTGGTGGAGCGAAGGAACTTACCGTATGCGGTAAGACGCACGTCGTCCGGAAGCAACTTGCCGTTTGCATCCTTCTCGTTTGTCATGGTGCGGAACTTGACGAGCTTGAATATCTTTTCGTCCTTGCCGGGACGGGGCTGCGTGAAGAACGGATTCCCCTTCATCTTGAACGCGCCCACAACCGTGAGCACGAGCATCAGCGGGCTCAGGCAGCAGATTGCCGCCAGGGCACAGAAGAAGTCAATCGGGCGTTTAAGGAAGCGGGAGTACATTTTAATTCAATATAACAAGTTTTTCTGGGAGATCCCCGCCTTCGCGGGGATGACAGACTATGTTGCGGGGATGACAGCTACCCCTCAAAACACTCCCTGATCGTAGCGATGATGGCCTCCTGCTGGTCGGGGGTCATCTTGTTGTCGCTGGGGAGGCAGAGCCCGCGGGCGAAAATATCGGCACCGACGTCATCTCCCGAGGCGGTCACGAAGGCATGGCCCGCATACAAAGGCTGCATGTGCATGGGTTTCCATATCGGGCGTCCTTCGGCATTCATCGCAGAAATGCTTTCCAGGATTTTCGCGGGCGTCGCCTTGCCTCTACCCTCGCCTATCGCATTCTCGTCGATAATCATGCAGCTCAGCCAGAAGTTCGGCACGGAATTCGCCGCGTCATAGGGGTTCATCTGCACGGGGAGCCCGGCAAGGCCCGCCTTGTATCGCTCGTAAATGGCTCGCTTCTGCGCAATGTGTTCCTCGAGGTGCGGCAGCTGTCCGCGCACCACACCCGCGATCACGTTGCTCATGCGGTAATTGTAGCCGATTTCCTCGTGCTGGTACCACGGCGCGGGCTCACGGCTCTGCGTGCTCCACTTGCGCACACGGTCGGCATCTTCCTTGCTGTCGGTAAGGTACATGCCGCCGCTACTGCCGGTGATAATCTTGTTCCCGTTAAAGCTGATGGCGTTGAAGTCGCCGAAACTTCCGGTCTGCACTCCCTTGTAGCTAGCCCCGAAGCTTTCGGCGGCATCTTCGATGAGCAGGGCGTCGTGACGCTTGCATATTGCGCGAATCTCGTCAACCTTCGCGGGCGTTCCATACAAGTGAACAAGCACGACCAGCTTCACGTCCGGATAAATTTCGAAGGCCTTTTCCAGAGCCACGGGATCCATATTCCAGGTATCGCGTTCGCTGTCGATAAAAACGGCCTCGCCATTCTCGTAGGCCACCGGGTTGAGCGTCGCAGCAAACGTCATGTCGCTACAGAAAACCTTCTGCCCGTGCAGAGAACCCTCGCCCGCCTTGGGCACTCCGAACAAGCGGACACCCGCAAGCCGCGTAGCCAAATGCAACGCCGCAGTCCCCGCCGAGAGCGCTACGGCATACTTCACGCCCACCTTCTCGGCCACCTGGCGCTCCACCTCGTCGATATTCTTCCCGACGGTGCTCATCCAGTTGGTCTCATAGGCCTCCTGCATGTAGCGGAGTTCATCGCCATGCATGGTGGGGCTAGCAAGCCAGACTCTCTTCTCGAAACGCATCGACTCTCCTTTAAGGATCATCCTTATAGAACGGAATCAGTTCCACGCGGCGGTTCTTGGCACGGCCCTTCTTGGTCTTGTTGTCGGCAATGGGCTTGCGCGGTCCAAAGCCAACCGCACGGAGACGCTCGACCGGGATTCCCTTGCGGATAAGATAATCAACCGCCGACTGGGCGCGGCCCTGCGAAAGGTTCTCGTTATATTCGTCGCCGCCAACGTTATCGGTGTGGCCCTGGATTTCAAGGCTCACGTCGCCAAACTTAGTCAGCAGTTTCACAATGTCGTCGAGAGTCCTGTAGCTCGCCTTGGTCAGCACGGTGGAGCCGCTCTTGAAGTTGATTCCCTTCTTGAGCCTTTCCAGGTCTTCACGCTTGTTGACAGGGCAACCCTTCTTGTCGATTTTCACGCCACGTAGGGTGTTCGGGCACTTGTCCTGATAGTCGGGAATGCCATCGCGGTCAGAATCCATCGGACATCCGGTCGTATCCACCGGAGCGTTCTTCGGAGTCGCGGGGCACAGGTCCTTCGTGTCCGCAACACCGTCGCGGTCCTCGTCCATGGCGCAACCCGTCGAATCGACGCCGATGTTCGGCTGCGTATTCGGGCACATGTCCTTATGATCGGGGACACCGTCGCCATCGAAGTCGCGCGGGCAACCCGTCGTATCCACCGTAATTCCCGCAGGCGTATCCGGGCACTTGTCGCGGTCATCCGAAACACCGTCGTTGTCGCTATCCGGCAGCGAATCCACCTTCACGTAAGACTGCTTCTGCACCACCGTATCGACCGTGTATACGGTGTCCACATGCACAATCGTATCCGTGCGGGCCACGGTCACCGTGTCGCGCGGCTCTTCGGGCGGGAGTCCCTGCGGGCACTGGCGTTCGGAAACCTTGTCCGCAATGCCGAACTTCCACGTCAGGAGTCCTGTCAGGGCATACGTCGGGGCCGGCGTGTAGCCATACGTCTTCTTGTATCCCTTCTGGTCGGTGTAGCCGATAGTCCACTTATCGACATCCTTCATTTCCTTGTCGCGGTCATAGAGCGTCCGGAGCATGCGCACCGAGAAGTCGATGCCGCCAGAAAGCTCCAGGTTCCACGGCAGATGGAACCTGAGACCCGGAGTCAAGGTCATCGGATCTTCCCAAAAATCAATCGGGAGCCCATTGTTTTCTACGCGGAATTCGCCGCTATATTCGACAAAGGAGGTCATCCACTTGAACATGTCCCAGTCGATACCGGTGCCATAAACCAGCGTATTCGAGCCCTCGTTCGCATAGACAAATCCGATATTCGCGTTCCAGCGCAAGGGAACGTTCACTTTTGTCAAATCAACAGTCGTCACGGCGCTCATCCCGACGACCACTTCGCCCGCCGTATAGGGGTGCGTTTCGCCCTTCCCGTGGATATACCACGCATGGCGAGGACGGATACCGATAGAACGGACGCCAATCGGGAGATACAGTTCGAACTGTCCGGCCAGGCTGAACACGCTCGAATCGCTAAAGAAGGGAGCGCGCGCCTTGGCCCAAAGGTCCAGGTCTCCCTGCCTGATATTGCCGGCCGCTTCCCAGTAGCTGCCCGCATACGACCTGTCGTAGTTGATGTTGAGCGCGGCACCGATATCGATGAACCGGGTGAGCCCGACCGCGCCGAAGAAGTTACCTGTCGCCGAAACCTTCAGGTGCTGGAGCTTTTTCCTTTCGCCATCGTCGTAGAAGATTCCTCCGCGCGAAAGCGCCCACGGGTCAATCGCAAAATTTCCACCCGTACCAACAATGACCTGCCCCGTACCGAGCGTCTGGGTATTAATTTGGTGGACACCGTCGGAACCACCCATAAGGCCAGTCTGGGCAAGGCAAGCCGCTGCAAACCCCAAAACCAAAACAGAAAAAAAACGTAATTTCATAACATTCCGGTTAAAAAGACTGGCCAAATTTAGCTTTTTCTGTCGCGTTGTACTGTTCCGGGGAGACAAAAGTAGGCACAATCTCGTGCAAAGCACGCACGGTTCCAGCCTCGTCGTTCGCAAAGGCCGCATCCCTGAGCTTGCGAAGCTGCGGAATAAACTTGCCATTGTCAATTTCAAGCTGTTTTCCAATAAAGATGAGCTTGTTGCCGGTTTTTTGCAGGCCTTCCTCGTCCATCAGGAGTTCTTCCTTAATCTTTTCGCCAGGCCGGAGCCCAACAAACTTTATCGGGACATCCTTGTAAGGCACCTTCCCGTACATGCGGATGAGGTTCTCGGCAAGCGTCACGATCTTGACGGGTTCACCCATGTCGAGCACGAAAATCTCGCCGCCGTGCGCGATACTGGCCGCCTCGAGCACAAGGCTCACCGCCTCGGGAATCGTCATGAAGTAGCGGATGATATCGGGATGCGTTACCGTCACGGGCCTTCCCTGCTCAATCTGGCGCTTGAACAGCGGAATCACGCTCCCGTTGCTGCCGAGCACATTTCCGAACCGCGTACATACAAATTCCGTTCCGCTCCTCTTGTGCTGGGCAAGGTACTGCACAATCATCTCGCAGCAGCGCTTGGACGCCCCCATCACGTTCGTGGGGTTTACCGCCTTGTCGGTACTGATCATCACGAACTTCTTGACCTTGTTGAACAGCGAAAGGAACGCCACGTTGAAAGTCCCCGCAACGTTGTTCTTAATCGCCTCCATCGGGCTATTTTCCATCAAGGGCACATGCTTGTGGGCCGCCGCATGGAACACCACATCGGGCGTGTACTTCTTGAAAATCTGGTTCATGCGGTTGTAGTCGCGCACGCTCGCAATGAGGGTCACGAAGTCGAGACTATTCCCGTACTCCATAAGGAGTTCCTGCTGGATCTCGTAGGCGTTATTCTCGTAAATATCGACAATGACGACCTGTTTCGGGTCGTATTTCGCAATCTGGCGCACGAGTTCGCTGCCGATGGAGCCGCCGCCACCCGTAACCATGCAGACCTTGCCCTCGATATAGCCGCGGACATCCTTGTTATCAAACGTAATGGGGTCGCGCCCCAACAAATCCTCGACCTTGATATCGCGAATCTGCTCCACGAAGCTTGTAGAGCCGTCGCCAATGCTTGAAGTATCGAGCAGGCTACCGATAAACGGCAGCACTTTGACCGGGAGCCCCGTCTTGCTGCATATCGCGAGAATCGCCTGGCGGTCCTTGGAGGGGCAACTGGGAATCGCGAAGATAATCTGCTCCACGTTCTCTGCTTTCGCGACCTTTACAATATCGCGCGATCCGCCCGCAACAAGTATGCCGCAGACCGTGGATCCTATCTTGTTCCTGTCATCGTCAATAAGGCACACGGGCTCTATTTTCGATTCGACACTGCTTGCGGCCCCCGTAGAAAGCCTGTTGATTTCGGTAATCAGGAGCTTCCCCGCCTCGCCCGCGCCGATAATCATGGTACGCTTGCGTTCCGCATCCTTGCGGCCGACTTCAGCAATCGTCAAGAAGGCGTCGCGGAACACGAAACGGAACAGGCAGATGCCCACAATGGTAAGCAGGCACGAAAGCGCCGAGAAACGCAGATACGAGACCCCGGTAATAATATAGTAGAGGCAAATAGCGACGGAATAACCGAGCACGACACCGATAATGCAACTCAGGTAGTCCTTTTGCGAGAAGTAGCGCCAAAGCTTGTTGTATGCACCTACCAGGAGGAGGGCGGCAAGGCAGCATACCACGCACGTCGACATGAACGAGAAAAGCTCAGGGCGTCCGATTCGCGATGCATATATGGGAATCGGGAAATTCGCGAGCAGTCCCGCAATAACGACGATGAAACCGTCCGCAAGCGCGAGCAGTCGCTTCCGGAGCCTGAAATTGGTAAACAGCTCGGATATATCTTTCTTCATCGTGTTTTGGGCCCCTCCAAGATATAAACATTTTCGATTATCGGGAAGATATGTTACGCCATTTTGGAAATGAGTGTGATTTGCGTCAAAACACCCCATTTTTTGCCTTCCAAAAACTGTAAAGAATCCGTTAACAATCGTCAAAATTGGCGAAATCTTTTTAATTTAAGGGATGGTGTGTGGACTTAGGGCGTTTTAGCGTCAAGGTCAATTATGCAAAGAAAACTCGCTCTTCTCTCGTTTATAACAGCCGCCACATTCTTCGCGGCATGTTCAGACGAGCCCACAAACGCGAACCCGATCGACCCGAACGGAGGCATCCAGGACTCCATCCCCGTGGTGAATCCGGACAATCCGCTCAACCAGCAGGGAGACCCGAACCAGGGCCAGGGGCAACAAAATCCGCTCAGTTCCGCAACGGGCCCTGTCAATCCGCAATCAAGCAATGCCCAGCTCGGCATTTCCAGCACGACACAGCCCGGCATTTCGAGTTCGTCGGCCCTGATAATCGCCATGTCTTCTTCCGTCGGGCTCAAGGAATACGACGACAACCACAAGGCAAAAGCGACGTTCCTCCCCAAGGCGGGTTTCTACTCTAACCTGACCATTGAACCGCCGACCCCCACGAAGGGTGGCGAAATCAAGTGCACGTTCGACGGATCGTTCCCCACGCAGGGTTCGCAGGCGATTACCTCGGCGATGCAGATTACCAAGAACACCGTGGTGCGCTGTAGCGAGTTCGTGAATGGCCAGCCCGCCGACACCACGACGCAGACCTACTTTATCGGCGAAAACGTCTCGATGCCGGTGGTAGCACTCACCGTGAATCACCACGACATGTTCGACTCGACCGACGGCCTTTATGCGACCGGCCCCATGAACCAGCTCCGTTGCAACAACCCGAACTTCAACCAGATGAGCATGGGTGTAAACCTTAGCGACAACAACAATTCCAAGTGCGCCGAGCCCTGCTTCAAGGCGAACTTCTGGTGCGAAGATTCCCTTCCCGTGCACGTAGAATACTTCGAGAAGGGCAGTTCCACCACCGAAAAGACGTGGGAAATCGATGCAGGCATTTCGCTTATCGGTAACTGGAGCCGCTACAAGCCCAAGAAGAGCGTCGCCATCAAGATGGACAACGACGAATGGGGCGACAAGGTGCTCAAATACTCGTTCTTCAAGACGCGCCCCGAAGCAAAGAAGATGAAGAGCTTCAACCTGCGCAACAACGGCAACCGTTTCTGGACGGACTACATCGGCGATGCCATGATGACGAGCCTCATGGAAGGCACCGACGTGGATTACCAGCGCAGCCTGCAGGTGGTGGTCTTCTACAACGGCGAATACTTCGGAATTCACGACCTGCGCGAACGCCTGAACAGGAGCTTTGTCGAGACGAACTACGGTATCGACAGCAAGTCCATCAACATGATTAACATCAAGGGCAACAGCGCCGAGGCTAGCGGCACCAAGGGAGCCTCTGCCGACGAATACAAGAACATTGCGAACCAGATTATCAACGGCAACTTTGCCGGCGACAACAACCAGAGTTACGAACAAATGAAGCAGAAGGTCAACATGAACAGCTTCGCGCAGTACATGCTGGCCGAATTTTACTTCCACAACGGCGACTGGCCCGAAAACAACATCCGCGCCTGGGGCGGCAACGGCAATCCGTTCAAGTTCGTCGCATTCGACACCGACCACGGATTCGGTTTCTCGCCGGGCATCAGCGGGTTTGACGTAACGAGCCAGAACATGTTCCAGTGGGCGCTGGGCTCTGCCACGAGGGACAACAGCCAGCAGGGCGGCCAGCAACAGCCCGGTCAGGGCCAATTCCCCGGCATGGGCGGTTGGGATATCGGCGGCGGATGGGGCTTCGGCGGCGCAAAGCAGGGCCCCGCGCAGATGCTCAACAAACTTCTCGACAACAACGATTTCAAGCGCCTGTTCATCAACAACGCATGTATATTGCTCGACAACTACCTGACCTACGAAAATGTGCAGAAGAAGGTGCAAGAGATGATGGCAGCCATTCCTGCGAGCGAACAGCAGCGTGACCAGCAGAGATGGCCGCGCAACCAGGGCAGCTTCCATTGGTCTCCCGACGGTAGCGACCTTATTCAGTATGCCCAGAACCGCACCCAGACGGTCCGCCAGGAAATGGAGCAATACTTTGGCCTGCAGAATGCAGTGAACGTGAGCATCAACGTGAGCGGGAGCGGCAGCGTGACGGTTGACGGCATGAAACTCCCGAAGAGCAATTACCAGGGCAAGTTCTACGCGGGTAACGACCTGTTATTGCAGGCAGTGCCGAGCAACGGCTCCGTGTTTACCGGCTGGAGCGACGGTTCGACAGAAAACCCGCGCAAGTTCACTCCGAACGGCCAGCCCATCACCGCACAGTTTAAGTGACGCGAAGCGTCATCCTGAGCCTCATTCTTGTCATCCCCGGCTTGACCGGGGATCTTTTTTAACGTGGCGTTGTCACAAAAAATTTTTCTATATTTACTCCCGTAATTTTTTAACCCTGCCTGTGCGTCAACCCGCCGGGCAAACTCAAAAGGAAACAACAATGGCTGACAATCTGTCCGTCCTCGGCAAGGCCCGCAAGGCCTACCAGCCGAAACTCCCCGCCGCTCTCCGCGACGGCGCTCTCAAAGTTGCTCTCGTGAAGGGCAAGCCCACCCAGTCCGTCCGTGACCAGGCCAAGATCAAGGCCCTGTTCCCGAACACCTACGGCGCTCCGTACATCGGCATGAAGAAGGCTACCAAGGCTGCTGCCGGTAAGGCCCTCAACGTGGGCGTGGTTCTCTCCGGTGGCCAGGCTCCTGGTGGACACAACGTGATTGCGGGTATCTTCGACGGTATCAAGAGCATCAGCAAGAATTCCAAGCTCCTCGGCTTCCTCGGCGGCCCGTCCGGCCTCGAGAACGGCAAGTTCATCGTGATCAACGAAAAGATCATGGACTCCTACCGCAACACTGGCGGATTCGACATCATCCAGTCCGGCCGTACCAAGCTCGAAACTGAAGAACAGTTCAAGAAGTGCATGGCTGTTGCCAAGGCCCAGAAGCTCGACGCTATCGTGATCATCGGTGGTGACGACTCCAACACCAACGCTGCTGTCCTCGGTGAATACTTCCAGGCCAACGGTGCTAGCTGCGTGGTTTGCGGCTGCCCGAAGACCATCGACGGCGACCTCAAGAACGAATACATCGAAACCTCCTTCGGTTTCGACACCGCCGTGAAGACCTATTCCGAACTCATCGGCAACATCATGCGCGATGCCAACTCCGCTCAGAAGTACTGGCACTTCATCAAGCTCATGGGCCGTAGCGCTTCTCACATCGCTCTCGAAGCCGCTCTCCAGACCCATCCGAACATCTGCTTGATCTCTGAAGAAGTCAAGGCCAAGAAGATGAAGCTGAAGCAGGTCATCAAGTACGTGGCTGACATCGTCGCTGCTCGTGCTGCTGACGGCAAGAACTTCGGCGTCTGCCTGATTCCGGAAGGCCTCCTCGAATTCATCCCGGATGTGGGCGTGCTCATTTCCGAACTCTCCGAAGCCCTCGCCCACCACGAGAAGGAAGTCGAAGGCCTCGACACCGCCGCCAAGGTGGAACTGCTCTGCAAGTGGATTTCCAAGGCTTCTGCCGAAGTCCTCAAGAGCCTCCCCTCCACCACTCAGGGCCAGCTGATGCTCGACCGCGACAGCCACGGCAACGTGCAGGTTTCTCTCATCGAAACCGAAAAGCTCGTCATCGAAATGGTGAAGAAGGAACTCAAGAGCCGCAAGAACTTCAAGGGCAAGTTCAGCGCCCTCAACCACTTCTTCGGTTACGAAGGCCGCTGCGCCGCACCGTCGAACTTCGACGCCGACTACTGCTACAGCCTCGGCTTCACCGCCTCTGTGCTCGCCTTCAACAAGATGAACGGCTACATGAGCTCTGTGCGTGACCTCACGAAGGGCATCGAAAAGTGGACTGCCGGTGGCATTCCTATCACCATGATGATGAACATCGAACGTCGTCACGGTGCCGACAAGCCGGTTATCCAGAAGGCTCTTGTGGAACTCGACGGTGCTCCGTTCAAGTTCTTCGCCAAGAACCGCGAAGTCTGGGCCAAGACTGAATCCTACACCTATCCGGGTCCGATCCAGTACTGGGGTCCGAGCGAAGTGTGCGACGTTACCAACTTTACGATTAAGTTGGAACGCGGCGCTCTCAAGGTGAAGTAAGACTCGTTTCTCGGAGGCGTCTGCTTCGTTGCCGCGCCCCTCACGTATTATTATACGCTACGGGGCACGGACGCCTTGCATCCATCCTCCGATAAACTTCGTCTTGATTTTTTATCTCTGCAGTTCTCTGCAGGGATTTTTTATGTTTATAAAAAAGGAGCTACACTATGGCCTGTGCAAATTGTAAAATCCGAGCCCAGTACGACAAGAACCCCAAGTCCCTCATCGGGCGTTTTTGGCGGTTCCACATCAACTTCTGCCCCGGCTGGAGAAGTTATCTGAAGAATCTCTCCGAAGAAGACCGTATTGCAATCAAGGAAAAATACAACCTCAAATAGTGCAGGAATTTTTTACTGCGCCTTTAGGTTTGTTCCAAGGAATAACAATAGGCAAAATGTTCTGAGCCCACTTGCGGAGGCAATTCCTGCGATTGGCATTTCTCCTGAATTTCGGCAGACAATCCAGCACATTTTTCACAGCGGTCTGCAAAACGGCAGCCCTTCACAAAATCGCGCGGATGCGGCACGGAGCCCGGGATGGAGCGCAGATTGCACATGTCGTTATGGTTCTCAGGAATCGCAGACAATAGCCCCTGCGTATACGGGTGCAGCGGTTTATCGATTACTTCACGAACAGGCCCACACTCCACAATGCGGCCAGCATACATCACGGCTACACGGTCTGCATATTGCGAGACGATTCCCATGTTGTGCGTAATCAGCAGGACCGCTGTTCCCGTGCGATTCGCCATGTCTTTCAAAACCGCAAGCACCTGCGCCTGGACCGTCACGTCAAGCGCAGTCGTAGGTTCATCGGCAATAATCAGCTTCGGTTTCGGAAGCAGCGCCATCACGATGCATACGCGTTGGAGCATGCCGCCCGAAAGCTCATGCGGATAGGCATCCAGCACACGATCCGGATCGCTGAAACCAGCCGCAGCAAGCTGTTCCTTGATTTCGGCAAGAGGAGATTCCGATTTTGCTCCAAAAGAAAACGCTTCTAGCAGTTGCTTCTTGATGGTCAGAACAGGATTCAGCGCTTGCATCGGTTCTTGAAAAATGCATGCAATGCCCGCACCTCGAACTTTTTGCAATTCATTCAGCGGAATTTTTGCAAGGTCTACAGGAGTCGCATCGGCGCCGACATCGTTGTAAAAGACAGCCCCCTCTACTATCCGTGCGCTCGGCTGCGGAAGCAACCTCAAGATGCTCATGGCGGTCACGCTTTTGCCGCAACCCGACTCGCCCACCAAAGCAAAAAATTCGCCCTCCTGAATATCGAACGATATCTTGTCAGTCACCTGAAGCGGAGGAATCCCATCGCGCGGGGCTCCTTTCTTGTCGAAACCGAACGCAACGGAAAGACCGTCAACCGAGAGAACAACCTTCCTTGAGGATTCAGCCATGTCAATCCCTCGAAATGAAATTCTTGATTTCATTCATCCGTTCCGACGCAATCCTTTTACCCATGTCATACACACGCTGGAGTTCTGAACGATTTTTTTCGATACGGCTTATACCAAGAGGGGCTTCGGGACAAAGGACGAGCGTATTCCCCAACTTTTCCTGTTCGAATACAAATCGTGTCTCGGCATTATACATCTCGTGGCGATGAGCCATCGCTTCAATAAACTTTGGATACTTGCGATAGATAAATCGCATTAGTGGCATCAGCTTGTTCGGACCCTTCACGTAATTCCGGGGCTGCGTGAGAATGACTATGTTACGGTCATAGCCAACAGACTGCATAAACTGGAGCGGAATAGAATCGGCAATTCCACCATCCATGTACTTACCGTCGTCAATTTCTACGATTTTCGCGGCAAGCGGCATCGAGGCCGAAGCACGCATCCATTCCAAATCCTTGTCGCTTCCATCTATGAGTTTCGGGAAAACCGCCTTGCCTGTCTCGATATCGGTTGCCCCCATGTAGAATTCCATCGGATTCTTCTTAAGGGTTTCGAAATCGAACGGGTCCAGTTCCTGAGGAATCTTGCGATAGCAAAAATCCGCATTGTAGATATCGCCCGTCTGGAATAGCGAGCGGAAGCTACAATAGCGCTTGTCTCCAGCGAAACGCAAATTATAGCGCAAGGCACGGCCAGGTTGTCTTGACTTGAGATTACATCCGAAGCAGGCTCCTGCCGAAATTCCCACAGCACCATCAAAATCAATTCCCTCTTCCATGAACGTATCGAGAATGCCGCAGGTAAAAAGGCCGCGCATCGCGCCACCTTCGAGAACCAATCCTTTTTTAGACATACCTATCTCCCGATTTTGGATCCATGGCATCCCGCACGCCCTCGCCCACAAACGTGGTGAGGAGCAGCGTCACAAAGAGGGCGGCGACCGTGCTCACCGAAATCCACGGTGCGTAAAGGTTGTTGAGGCCCTGGCTCATGAGTTCGCCCCAGCTGGGCGTGGGCGGCTGCAGGCCGAATCCCAGAAAGTCAAGCGAAGTAAGGCTCCCGATACCGCCAATGAGCGTGAACGGGAACAGCGTCACCACGGGCGTCATCGCATTCGGCAAAATTTCCTTGAAAAAGATATGCCTGTGCCCCATGCCCAGAACCTTCGCCGACTGCACGTACGTCATGCCGCGAAGCTTGAGGAACTCCGCACGCATATAGTAGCTGAGCGAAATCCAGTTGAACGCCGCCATAATCAGGATCAAGAGCCAGAAACTGCGCCCGTAAATGCTTCCAATCAAAATCACCACGTAGAGCATCGGGAGCGACGACCAAATTTCAATCATGCGCTGCATGCCAATATCCCAGAACTTGCCGAGATAGCCCTGGATACCGCCGATGACAATCCCGAGGAACGTCCCGAGCACCGTCAAGAGCAGGCTAAAACTGATACAAATCCTGAACCCGTGAATCAGGCGCGCCAAAACATCACGACCATTGCTATCTGTGCCGAGCCAATGCCTTGCACTCGGCGCAAACGGGGGCGCTCCGTCCTCGCTCAGGTCCGCCTTCAGCGGGTCATGCGCAATCGGGGGCATAACCGCCCAAACCTCGGGGCAGCCACCCGCGCGGGTAAAGCCCTCGGCAGCGTCTTCCTCGCACTCGCGAACCGCCTCGAAAAGCTTGCCATAATCGGCTTCCGTCTGGTATTCCCCGCCAAAATCCGCATCGCTGTACCGCACGAACGCCGGGAAATACGTCTTGCCCTCGTAACGCAGCACGAGCGGTTCGTCGTTCACCGTCCACGGGCTCGTGAGCGACAAGAAGTACGCCACCACAAGCACCACCAGCGACCAGAACGCCCGCTTGTTCTTGCGGAAGCGCTTCAGCCGGTTCAAAGTCTCTGTGGATAAGCGAATTTTCACGATACAACAATATAAAAAAAGTTCAATCTTTTTTTTCAAAAAAAAGCATTATCGACATAAGAAACAATACGTTTCATAAAAAAGACTTGACCACAAATTTTTATAAAAACATTCGTTTTTGCCAAAAAAATATCTTGAATTTGTTTCATAAAAAAAATAAAATTAACATAGACTTCCCTCGGGAACCGTATAAATAGGAGGAATCGACATGAAAAAAGGATTCGGGTATTTATTAATGGCGGGACTTGCATCGCTCTGCATGTCCTGCAGTGACAACTCGGACGATTGCTGTGGGGATATGGCCGGCGCAACCGAATTCTCCGAGGATGCCATCGCCAAGGATGGCTTCAGTGGCGAAGCCCCCGGCGAAGGTGGGGCCATTGGCGAAGGTGGCGGTGCGGAAGTCGAACAAGGCAATCAAACCTATTCGGGCCTGCTCACGGCCGGCGAATGGAACGACCTTGACAATTGGAAGTTCTGGACTGATCTCCTCAACGAGAACGAGTTCTACAACAATACGGAATACTGGGGATTTTACCCGAAGAAACTCGTTGCAGTAAAAGTTATCGATGAAGACAGCGTCGGCATCGCAAACGTCTCCGTCGAGCTCCTCAAGGGAGGCGATGTGGAATTTGCTGCCAAGACCGACAACACAGGCTATGCCTACTGCTGGATAAACCTGTTTAGCGGAGCTGCGGACGATTCCACCATCGAATATTCGCTCAGCGTTGACGGAGTCGACTACACGGAACCGCTCGCAATTACGGCCAAGGGCGACGAAGAGCTCAACATCAACTTTGTCGTAAGCGAAGCCAAGCAGGCCGAAGCCAAGGCCGACATCGCCTTCATCGTGGACGCCACGGGATCCATGGGCGACGAAATCGACTTCCTCAAATCGGACCTCGACGACATCATCGAGAAAGCCAAATCGGGAAATAACGTGAACCTGCGTACGGCGGCGGTAGTCTACCGTGACGAAGGGGACGACTACCTCACGCGCTACGACAATTTCTCCAGCGATCTCTCCAAGACGCAGGCATTCATAAGCAAGCAAAATGCAGGTGGCGGCGGCGACACCCCCGAAGCGGTGCACTCCGCCCTCGAAACCACGCTGCAGAAGCTTTCCTGGGACGAATCAGCACGCGCACGCATCGCCTTCATCATCCTCGACGCCCCCGCACACCACGAAGACAAGATTATCAAGAGCCTCCAGAATTCCATCAAACTCTTCGCCAAGAACGGCATCAAGCTGATCCCCGTGGCGGCAAGCGGCGTAGACAAGCCCGCGGAATTCATGCTGAGGTTCTTTGACCTCGCGACTGGCGGCACCTACGTGTTCCTCACGGACGACAGCGGCATCGGATACCACCACATGGAAGCATCTGTTGGCGACTTCGAAGTGGAAATTCTCGCCGACTTGATGGCAAGACTCATAAAGAAGTACATCGAATAAACATTATTTTTCGATTTTTTCGGCAAACTTGACAGATCCCGCCGCAGCCTTTTCGGCAGCGGCTTTATCTGCAGCACGTTCGAGACGCGCAGGCTTTCCCGCCAAGTTACGCAACAGCCCGAAGAGAGCCGAAAGTTCGTTGCGCGTGGGGTGCAGGCGCTGCACAAGCGTATTGAGGAAGTTGTCGCGCCACGCCTGGTCGTGGTACTGCCCCGTCAGGTAGCGGTCGAGGAACTTCTTGAATCCGTCAATCTGCTGGATCGTCGCGGGAGCCGTCTCGCAGGCCCCCTTCGTGCCACGCTTTGCGCGCCCTTCGCCGTTCGCAAGTGCGCCACTGCGGCATAGTTCATACAGGCCGACCGTCACCGCCTGCGCCAAGTTGAGGCTCATGAGCCCCGGCACAGGAATTTCGCATTGGTAGGTGCAAGCGTTCACTTCTTCGGTTTCGAGCCCGCAGGATTCACGCCCGAACACGAGCGCAATCGTGCCGTTCTCGGGCAAGAGTTCCGAAAGCCCAGGCATCATCGTATGCTTGATGGCAGAACCGTAAATGCGGCGGCTGAATGCGACCGCGCAGGCGCAATCGCCAATGGCGTCTTCGAACTTGTGCACGATGGTCGCCTTGTCCAGGACCTCGTGGCTGTTCGGTGCCGTGTGATAGGAATTTTCAATCACCTTGTCACGCTTCGGATAGACGATATAAAGTTCGTCGAGGGCGTAGCAGTGCATGGCGCGCGCGACAAAGCCCACGTTATGGGGATGTTCCGGTTCTACTAGGACAACTCTAAATTTACGCATAACTAAACCTTCCAGGTAAACCCTTTCCCGCGGATTTCGTTCTCAATTGTTTCGCCTTCGGCAATTTGTGCGCCGGCATAAATCACGGAGTGCCTGATTTTCACGCCCGCGGGCAGTTCCACGCCGGGTACGACGACGGCTTCGTTCGGGTTACGGCCCAGTTCCTCAAGGCGCGCCTCCACCGCATGCATCAAGCCCTCGGGCGACCCCATGTCAATCCAGGTGGCATTCAGCTGGCTCATGTCCACGAAGGGCGCGCGGCCTGCGGCAATTTCCTGCTTCCAGAATTCGCGTATATCAAACTCGCCTTCCCGTATGCGCGAGAGGGCAGCGTCGCTGTACCACGATACGCCGGAAAACGTCGCAGGGGTGCCTTCCGTAGCGCCGAACCGCCCGGCAATGCCCGCCAAGCGACCGTCAGCGCCCACCCGGAAGGTGTTCACCTGCGGGAAGTCCACCGCAAGGAGCGCTACCTGCGGGCCGTCCGGCTGCGCGGCCAATGTCTGCGCGTTGCTCACGAAAGCCTTCAAATCAAAACTGCAGTAGGCGTCGCCGTTCATCACGAGCAGGCCACCGCGGTAACCTGCAGCATAAATGCGATGCAGCGGCCCCGCCGTCCCGAGAATTTCGGGCTGTTCCACCCAAACTTTCTCAAATCCGAGAGTCTCGCCCGCCGCGACCACCTGTTCCGCCAGGTAATGCGCATTCGCATGCAGGCGCACATCGCCAATCGCACGCGCCTTGCGGGCCTGCAAATCGAGAATCGAAGCGTCCACCACGGGCACGAGCGGCTTGGGCACATCGTTCGTGAGCGGGCGGAGCCGCGTCCCGAGTCCCGCCGCCAGAATCAAGACATTCAGGGAACAGTTTTCCATTGCCTCAAATGTAGAAAAATAAAAAAATGTATATTCAAAACTGTGAGAAGACTCAACCTAAATAAGGATTCCCTGTAATGTTCTGTCCGAACTGTGGTGAGCATTACAATTTCTCTGAGCCCCGCTGTCCCTGGTGCGGAGCGTCAAAGCCTCATAAAGAATCTTCTAACGAAAAATATGAGACAGTCGAGATCGACGAAAAAAAACTCCCGCTCAAGACACGACTGTATTCCAAGCGCTATGTCGCAGCGCTTATTTTATTCACAATAGGAATTACATGTCTTACCGTGATAACGAGAGACGCATTTATTGCTGAATATCCGGACATAATAAACTTCAACTCCACTTATTTTGTTGCATTCGTTTTTTTAATATGCATTCCCTTTTTAGGGGTCTTGGGATTTATGTACGACAGTGAGCAAAAGAATAATCCTCGGGATGACTCTAAAAACGACCTTGTTTCTATGTTCAAAACGCAGTTGCAATTCTATTATCTGGCCCCATTCAAGTACGGCTACCGTTGTATAAAAGAACGAAACTACAAAGGCCTAGTCCTTTTTGCAACATTCATTTCAGCACTTGCATTTTTATTTGCCTGGTAGCTATAGAGCAAGGCGCCGACGCCTCACGAACTGCGCACGAAATGCGCCCTGAAATGCACACCGAAAGTCCGAAATGCGCCCGAAAGGCCCCCAGATAGGACTAAACCACCTCTTTTTATCCATTTAGTCCTACATTTTTTGAATTTGACGCCTTTGAAACGCCCTTAGATAGTACCAAAACCCACTTTTCACCCTTTTTAGTCCTATCAAACAGGTCACTTTCGCACAAAAAGTATCCTCCAAGAGAGTCAAACCGTCGCAAAGATAGGACTAAATCGCCACTTTTGGCGCATTTAGTCCTACATTTTTTGAATTCGACGCATTTGAAGCGCCCATAGATAGGACTAAAAGGTCATTTTTGCGTAGTTTAGTTCTATTTTCGCGCAAAAACTCCCCGAGACGCACCCAAAACCGCGCCTAGAGCACAGCAGTTCGCCCGAGGAACCTTCCCCTACCGGGCGATATTCACGCGATGCACCGCAGAGCCTACGCGCACAAGATACGAGCCGGCCCGTTCCACCTGGAAATCGAGCCCGCGCCGCCCCTGCAAATAGCCGGAACGCAACCCCCTGCCCTGCATATCCATGATGGCGACAGGAGCGCCGTCCGTTCCCGATACGTGAACGTTGCGACCCGACACCTGCACATGGAATTTTACACCCGCCACAGGCGTAAAGCCCGCAACCCGCGTAGACCCACCAGGCACTTTCACCTCGATATAGTCCACGTCCACATGCCCCCAGTTCTTGATGATGGCGAAGGTATTGGCCCCCGCGTTGAGCGACACCTGCACCGGCATATCCTCAAAGGCAGCTGCGGCCCCACCCAAGTTCCCTTCAAGCGTTACCGGGAATTCCTGGGATTTGACCTTCGTCCCGTTTACATGGATATCCTGAGTCTTGGCGTTTGAAGCGGTGTTGCTGAAGCGGATTACAACCTCATACTTCCCGGCCGCAGGGACACTGATATTGAACGTGATGTTGCCCGTCGTTTCGGTACGCATATACTTGCCACCCGACGCAGCATCATTCGTCTTCTCGGTGCACCCGGTGCAAGTCGCGGCCTCCGCCTCGTAGCGCACGGCCTCATAGGATTCATTCCCCGCCGAAGAACTGGACGGGCTGACCGAGGAACTGGATTGATTGACCGACGCGCTGGATGGCGGCGTAAAGCTCGACGAATATACGATCTCGGACGTCGGAATTCTGAAAAGTTCCTCGCAGTCGTTGCGAACTTCCCGTATTTCCTCTACCACGGTATTTTTGCTTTCTACGCAGTCATTCGAATCGATTGCGCTGTTGTCGCACCAGCCGTTCTGCGCGTATTTGTCGACGCTGACCACGTAGCCAACAGCTTTCTCGTATTTTTCAATATTACTCCCAGCCTTATTCCCGTTTGACGGCATCACCACTTCTTCCACAAAATAGTTGAAATGGGGATTGTAATAAGGCAGCCCCTGTTTTTTGGAATTATAGAAGTAGTTTCCGGTAACAGTCCAAGAAGCGCCCTTCATGTCGATATTTGCGTCGTCATAGGACACCTCGCCGTTGTAATCAAGACTGTCCCCAATGAACATATTGCCCTGGACAAATCCCCTGACCGTTCCTTCCTTCACGTCGATGTTCTCGGCAGTAGTCCCGCTGACGATGTTGCATGTGATTTTCGTATCGTTAACGCGCCAGTCATAGCCGCTATAGCGATGTTGTGAGGCGTCAGTCCCCCAAAAGCCAGCATCCCTGTCGGCCTGCTGGGAAGAGGCCCATCCCGTATTGTAGGTTCCGACATAGATGCCTTCACCGTACTTGGCAATTTCATAGCCAGAACCGTGGATAAAGTTGCGGTTCAGTGTCACCTGTTGGCTGGAATCGCGAACATGGACAATCTCATTTCCCGTGTGGTACACCTCGCAGTCTTCCATCAGGGCCCCGACGGAATTGTCGAATACCACGCCCTTGCTGAAGGTATGGATCTTGAGGTTTTTAAGAACAACATAATTTCCCGTTACGTGAACGCCGTAGTTGTGCTTGTAATCGGAGCTGAATATCTCTGACGGATGTGCAGGATCCGAACCGGCAAGGACAACGGGATTGGCCTTCGTGCCGTCGGCACCGAGCCAGATGAGGCCACAATCGCGACCAGTCTCGTTCACGAACTTGTCGTTCTTGCAGTTGGAGGTTGGCAGTTCGTACTTGCCCGGGGCAACCCAGATGGTATCCCCCGCCTTGGCATTCAAAGTAGCCGAAGTCAAGTCGGCGACAGTAGAAACATTCACCTGCTTGGCGATTACCGCCGTAGACGAAACAAGTGCAGAAGCGCAGATAATGCGCATTGCCCTAACGAAAGATTTTTCCATAAACACCTTCCCTTTCTTTTCAACCTATGAATATACATCCTTGACCGCGTTTGCGCAAACATTGCGCAAAAATTTCTAAATTGTGTGACACTATGAGCATTTCTATCCCCCAGCTGCCCAAGGGCACGCGCGATTTTTACCCGGAAGCGCAACGCATCCAGAACTACATTTTCGATACCTGGCGTCAAGTCGCCGAAAGTTTTGCCTACGAAGAGTATGAAGGCCCGATGTTTGAGCATCTGGAGCTTTACACCGGCAAGTCCGGCGAAGAAATCGTAAGCCAGCTCTACAACTTCAAGGACAAGGGCGACCGCGAAATCGCGCTCCGCCCCGAAATGACCCCGACGCTCGCCCGCCTTGTGATCCAGAAGGCCCGCGAACTCAAGAAGCCATTCAAGTGGTTCAGCATGCCGCGCCTTTTCCGTTACGAGAAGGCGCAGAAGGGCCGCCTGCGCGAGTTTTTCCAGCTGAACATGGACATTATCGGCACCGAGAGCATCTACGCCGAAGCAGACCTGCTCGCCTCCATAGCGACGATGCTCCGCAAGTTCGGCCTCAAGGACGGCGAATTTGCGATTGGCGTCTCGAGCCGCAAACTTTTGGCCACCTACCTCGAAGAAATCGGCGCCCCGAACCCCGCGCTCGTTTACCCTGTACTCGACCGCCGCCTGAAAATCGGGCCCGAGGCCTTTGCCAAGGCACTCGCCGAAGCGGGCCTCACCGAGGGCCAGGTGAAAAAGCTCGATGACTTCATGAGCTGCAAGAGCATCGAGGAAGTCCGCGCCGCCGTGAAGAGCGAAAACGCGACTGCCGCCCTCGCCGAAATCGAGGACCTATTCGCCACGCTGACTGCAGCTGGTTACGGCGAATGCGTGAACCTCGACCTCTCTATCGTGCGCGGCCTCGCCTACTACACGGGCATCGTGTTCGAGGTGTTCGACAAGGGCAAATCCATGCGTGCTATCGCTGGCGGTGGCCGTTACGACAGCCTCACCGAAAAGCTCGGCGGCGAACGCATCCCGGGAGTCGGATTCGGCATGGGCGACGTGGTCCTCGCAGACCTCCTCGCCGAGCACAACCTGCTGCCGAGCCCCAAGCAGAGCGTCGACTTCTACATCGCAAGCTTCACGAATGACATGAAGAAGGTCTTCGAGACCGCCCAGATGTTCCGCGACGCGAAGTACGGCAACTGCTCCGTAAGCCACCCGCTCGCCCCCATGAAGATGGGCAAGCAGCTCGACCAGGCGAACTACCAGGGCGCAAAGATTGTCGTCTACGTGGACGGTTCCAAGGCCGGCGCAGGCGAATTCGAATACAAGGACATGCGCGTGGGCGAAA
>DJXN01000008.1 GCA_002449765.1 Fibrobacter sp. UBA7003 | reverse complement strand
GTCCAACTTTTTGGGTTCAGCTCATTGGCGGGGCGACCTGTATTACGACTTTGGCTTATAGTAAGTATGGACTTCTATGGAGTAGCCATACCTGAACACCGTCAAACTTTCTCCTGCCGAGACATTCGCCCCGACAAGGACCACGATTACGTATTTCGCCTTGGCGGTTTCCTTTTCATAATAATCGCGACGGACCTTCGAATCGCTTGTCGCCACCTCATGCATAAAGTAAATGCCGTCCCTCCCGTTATACGTCGCCTGGCCGATAGAATCCGACTTCACGTAGACAAACCCGTTTTCCTCGAGCACGCCCTTGAACTGATCCAGGCTATCCCTGGCATCATCCTCCAGAGAAACGGACACATACTGCGAATAATTTTTGCCGCTCGTATGCACGCTTTCCGTACCCGTTATATGGCGGACATACCAGAATGTCATGAGCGAGTCGTCATCCCATGCCCTGCGATCCTTATCCGAAACATAATCCTGGATAAAGCCTACTTCTTCCGGCAAGTCCTCCTCGTATCGCGGGGCATCAAAATCATAGCCGTTCCTTTTCCCGCCCTGTCCCTTGACGCAGCGGACAGAAACGGCATGGCTGATATGCGTCATATACACATTGGATCCGGAACCCTTGACGAAATGGATAGTCGAGGGTGTAATCGAAATATAGCTCAGCCAATCCGTCGTTTCTATCGAGGCCGTCCAGAATTCCGATGACGTTCCAAGCCCCGAAAATTCCTTGCCATTAAACACGCCCGCAGGGAGCACATTGAAGCCGAAGCGGTCCGTGGAAAACGTCTTTTCGAGATAATCATCCCGGTAATACGCCTGCAAGGCATCCCCGGCACTTTCGCCTTCGCCATGGGCATCGGCATACGCAAACAGCGTGTCCCATTCCGCGTGTTCCGGCACATGCCAGCCATCGGGGCATATCCCCTCACGGGGGTGGAAATCGCTACGGAGCCTGCACCCGGAGAAGTTGTCACCACATCCCCTGTTCGAGGTATCCAGGGCAATTTCCCAGTTATAGAGGCGGCCATATTTTTCGCAATTCTTTTCGTCATTTTCGTAGCAGAGACTGCCTTCGGCGGCATAGTTCAGGTTTTCCGCCATCCATTCCTGCGACCCGAGCTTCACAGTCTTGTAGACACGACCATCGCGGGCATCCGTCAGTTCTCCGAAAACAGGTTCTCCCGAATCGACGGACGAGCTGCCGGGCTCGTTTCCGGAACTGGAAGAGGCCGGTTCTTCACCCGGAATATGCCAGCGTCCGCCTTCGCAGACGAAGTACTCGTTATACATCTTGCTCAGCTTGTTCACGTTGCGCTTGGTATCGCCCTCGCGCTTCGATGTGCACTGGCCGAGCCCGTAGTTGTCCCACCAGAAGTTCGTCACGTATTTCTCGAAGGCGGGCACGGAATCCGCATACTTCCAGCCTTCGACATTGTCGCGCACGTTCGCGAGTGTGCCCTTGAGGTCGGCATCGCACGCCCAGTCCGCAATCACGGCCTTCGTATCGGCATCTTCCCAGTCGCCGCCTTCCGCAATCGCGATGCTGAACTCGCCCATGCGCTCGGTGAGGCCCGCCACGTCGGCATCCGCATGCATCAGCACGCTGATGGCGAGCAGCGCCGCGTTGCCGTCGCCCGACTCGAAGATGTTCAGGTCTTCGGATTTGCCGAAGTCGACATCGATGCCGAACGCCGCGAGTATTTCTTCGTCCGCCTGAGCCTTCGCCTTTGCAATGGACATCTTCTTCTCGGTGACAAGGTACATCACGCGTTCGTATTCCAGGTGCGTGAGCAGGTTGATGTTCACCGTCTTGCGCTTGGTGAGGTCGGTCAGCGCGCGGAGCGTCACCGTGCCCGTAGACTTCTTGCCCGTAATCTCGTCGCGGTAGTAGCCCGACGCCTCGAGGATGGCGTACTGCGACTGCAGATTGATATCCTTGATGGCGAAGTCGCCCTTGTCGCTCTTGATGGTTCCCTTGAAGCTCTTGCCCGTCTGCTTGAGCGTAATGCCGTCGAGTTCCTGCACGGTCACCGCGGAACCCGTCACGAACGGACCCTTCTGCGACACGCCCGCCACTTCCCAGTCCTTGACCGCGGTGATACCCTCGGACTCCTCGCTCGTACCGGTGGTTTGCCGGCCGTCGGAACAGGCGGTCACAAGAATCGACCCGAGCATAAGCGTCGGCAGAATCCATTTCTTCATATTCAAATCCTTTTTGGTAAACATACTTTATTCTCCTTTACCCGGCGTCCCCTGGACGCGTTTTAAATTCTCCGTCAGCGGGAAAAACTGGAAATTGAGTCTGCACACCTTATCTGGATGCGGCTCGTCGGCGACTAGCGACACGATGCGCTTGCGGCACCGCGCAAGTTCTTCTATAACCTTCGCGTAGGTTTCTGCGGTCACGCCCATCGTAATCCCGCTGAAGTGGCGTTCCGAAATCGGCAACTTGTCGAGGGCATCGAGCGCGAATTCGCCCATCTGCCGCAGCAGCGAATGCACCGCAACGGCGACCACGTTCAGGCGGCCTGTCGTAAGCGAGCGGTTCGTCTGGTGGTAATTGCCCTTGATGTCGCGCGTAAGGAGCCCCGCCTTCATGAGGAAACTCAGGCTTGCACTCACGTCGGCCGCCGAAATTGCGGGTCTGCAGGCCTTCGCAATCTCGTGTGGTTTCGCTCCCGGCATGGCAACCGCCAGCTCGCGCACCACGGAATGCTTCCAGGTTTCGTAGAAGGTGTACAGGTCGCTGCCCAGGATTTTCACATGGTGGGCTTCGCTCAGCGCCTGCATCTCCTCAAAACATTTCTTCTTTTCGCGCTCCGTCTTCGCGCCTTCGTAGCGCACCATCAAAATAAAGTAGTCGTACTCGAAGCCGAGCAACCCCATAGCAAGCGCAGTTTTCTTCGCTCCTTCTTCCCGAAGACGCGTCTTGCCGTCGCAAACCAGCTTCAAGTACGACCCCGATGCGAACCCGGCAATCTTCGCGAACTCGCGCCACGTGAAAGCCGAGGTGCGCTTGCGTTCGCGGTAGTAGTCGAGCACATACTCGCGGTAGTCTTTATATTCAACAACTGATTTCATCATGACTATAAGATAGATTTATGCTGGCATGCGCGCAACATTTTTGTTAAAACAAAAATGGCGATTTTAAACAAATTTCGCCACTTCTGATTATAGTAGAAAGATTTTTGTTAAAGTAAAAAACAAAAGTGGGAATTCTATAGAACAAAAAAGGAGCCCCCGGCGCATTGCCGAGGGCTTTCCTTGATTCTATCGGGGCTTCGCCCCTCCAGAATGACATTCATTCTCTGTCACCCTGGAGCCACTTGTGGCGATAGGGTCCAAACTACGAGAGCCTGGAAATCATGTAACCAGCGCAGACTGCGGTACCGATAACGCCAGCCACGTTCGGGCCCATAGCGTGCATCAAGAGGAAGTTCTGCGGGTCATACTTGGCACCTTCCACCTGGGAAACACGTGCAGCCATCGGCACGGCGGACACGCCAGCAGAACCGATAAGCGGGTTCACGGGGTTCTTCGGAGAGCACCAGTTCATGATCTTCGCGAGGAAGAGGCCGGCCGCGGTCGAGAAACCGAAGGCGACAACGCCCATGGCGATAATCATGAGGGTCTGCGGCTTCAGGAAGATGTCGGCAGACATCGTGAGGCCCACGGAAGTACCGAGGAAGATGGTCACGATGTTCATGAGTTCGTTGGAAGAAGTCTTCACGAGACGTTCCACGACGCCGGCTTCCTTGAAGATGTTGCCGAGCATGAGCATGATGATAAGTGCAGAAGCGTCGGGCACCACGAGGATGCAGACGATCATCACCATCACGGCGAACACGATGCGTTCGGCCTTGCTCACCTGACGGAGAGCCTTCATGCGGATCTTACGTTCCTTGTCGTTGGTCATCAGGCGCATGATAGGCGGCTGGATGAGCGGAACGAGAGCCATGTAGGTGTAGGCCGCCACGGCGATAGGTCCAATGAGGTGCTTTGCAAGTTTGTTCGCAGTGAAGATGGAGGTCGGACCGTCGGCGCCGCCGATGATACCGATGGAGGCCGCTTCACCGAGAGTAAAGCCACCGAGAGCCACGGCACAGAACATGGTCGCGAACACACCAAACTGGGCGCCACCGCCGAGAAGCAGCGTACGCGGGTTGGCGATAAGCGGTCCGAAGTCCGTCATGGCACCCACGCCCAAGAAGATGATGGGCGGGAAGAGTTCCAGGTGGATACCCTGGCTGATGTAGTAGTAGAGGCCGGCAGTCGGCGTGAACATACCTTCGATGCTCCAGCCGCCATCGTAGAACCCGGCGCTCGGGATATTCACCGCCAGTGCGCCGAGGGAAATCGGCAAGAGCAGCAGCGGCTCATACTTTTTGACAATCGCCAAGTACATCAGCACGAAACTCACGATCCACATAATCACCATGGGGCCGGTGACATATGCGAATCCGGTATCGCACGCGAACTCGACGACCGAATTTAAGAGTGAACTCATTTATCTGTACCTCTTAGGCGATGGTCATGAGGGTCTGGCCGTCGACGACGGTATCGGTTTCCTTGACGGAGATGGAGTTGACGGTGCCGGCGCACGGAGCGACGACCGGGTTTTCCATCTTGAGGGCTTCGATGATGGCCACTTCCTGGTTGGCTTCGACCTTGTCACCGACCTTGACCTTCAGCTTGAACACGGAACCGGCGAGCGGGCACTTCACTTCGGTACCACCGGCTGCGGCGGGAGCTGCGGCAGGAGCGGCAGCGGGGGCAGCGGCGACCGGGGCTGCCGGAGCGGCGGCGACGGCGGAATCAAGAACTTCTACTTCGACGTCGTAGGTCTTGCCTTCGAAACTGATACGGACTGTTTTCTTCATTTTGATTTTTCCTGGCTTATAAGCCTGTTAAGTTTTAAAAGTTGACCTTACTTGACAATCGTCCAAGCAGGGGAGTTAATGTTCTTGTAGGCGGTCACGCGGCAAGGCTGACCGATGGCCTGGGTCGCAGCGGCGGTCACCAGGGCAAGGAACGTATCGTTGCTCATGCCGGGGTGTTCTTCCAGGGCGGCCACGGCGGCAATGCCGAGGAAGGCCTGGAGCTGCTTGTTGGTGAAGCCCGGGTGGACGCTCTTCGCGTTCGGGTCCCAGTCGCAGTGGGCCGGGGCGATCGTCTTCGGAGCGGCGGCGGCAGCAGGAGCAGCCTTGACCGCGGGTGCCGGAGCCTTGATCTTGTTGAGGCCGAGCTTCGCCATGATGAAGTTCATGAGGTAGCAGAGCACCGTGAGGCCGATAATCACCACCATCACCACTATGAGACCGGTAGCCTGGAATTCAACCAGGGAACCGATGCCGAAGGTGTCGGAATCGCCCTTGCAGCCCTGTTCGGTGGAGTATTCGCCCTTGCAGTAGGTGGACCCAAGCTTCGCCTTCGCGATGGGGAGGACCTTGTGGCCGGCGGCGTTCTCGATGGAATCGCGCACGTCGCGGGCAATCACTGCCTGGTCGTAAGTCTTGTAGAGAACCGCATGGTTACCGCCGTGGGTTTCCACGATCTTGTAAACCATGTCATCGCTCGTGCCCGGCATGGAAAGCTGCGCCTGGACCTGGGCTGCGTCGGAGGGGAGCATGAGCCCGAGCTGTTCGTCGAACTTGCCCTTCACCTTGGCAGCCGGTTCGCTTGCAACGATAGCCGGTTGCTGCACAGCTTCTTCGGCGACAGGGGCCGCGGCGGGGGCCGGGGCTACTGCGGAATCGGCTGTATTCTGTACTGTTTCATTCATATAGGAATGTGTCCATTTAATTAAGTGAACTGTTTGATAAAAATCAACGCGGGTAAAGATAGTTTTTTTAGAGAAACAAGAGTGGGCAGATTCTGAAAAAGCTACGGTTTCAGCAGCAGCTTGTTGTTTTTCTGGAGGCCCTCGTTATCGAAACGGACGGTCGGGTCCTTTCCGCCCCTGAAGGCATCCTCGCTCTCGTAGAGCGAAAGCGCCACGGAAACGCCCGGCAGGGGCGCAACGTTTTCCTCCCCCGCTGCAACTTTATATGTAAAAGCAAACTCCTGCGAACTTTCGTCCTTGAACGTCCCCTTGGGAATGCGGAAATACGCGCAGGGCGTAGCCCATGTTGTGCGCCGCAAGCGCATCCAGCAGTTCTTCCAGCCCGCTCCAGTCGTAGACACCCTTTGCCGGGTTCAGCTTGTTCCACTGCTGGTAGCCGGAACCGTAGGTAACGAGACCCATAACCACGGGAAGCAGCGCAGCGGGCAATGCAAACCGTTTCATTCCAACCTCTTGACGTCTAACGGGTTTAGGCGGGCACACCATATATATACATAAATATAACCTCGGCACGCCCAGTCTGCCTCTATATTTTTTCAGGACTTGCCACCAGACCCCTTGCCACGATGCAAAATTTTTCTATAATTGAGCCCGTCGAAAGACCTTCGGATGATTAGCTCAGTTGGTAGAGCAGCTGACTCTTAATCAGCGGGTCGCAGGTTCGACCCCTGCATCATCCACGAAAACCTCTCCCCAGCGGAGAGGTTTTTCTTTTAGGCTTATTACCGTGCGGCACCCTTGTAGCGGATGGCAAGCATCGTGAGGTCGTCGCTCTGCTCGGCACCGCACACAAAGTCCGCGACCGATTGCGACATGTTGTCGAGCAGTTGCTGCGGAGATTCCCCTCTAATTACACGGGCGACACGCTCCCTGCCAAACAATGCATTTTCCGAATTCATCGCCTCGGTCAGCCCGTCGGTAAAGAGCATCACCATGTCGCCCGGAACAAGTTGAGTTTCCTGCTCCACATAGCGGGTTTCTTCCATCGCGCCAATAGGCAGGCTGGATTTCGCATTGAGTGTCCGGACAGATTTTCCCGTCACAACCAGCGGGTGTTCATGCCCCGCGTTGCAGTAGCGCAACATTCCTGTCGCAAGGTCGATAACGCCTACAAAGAGCGTGACGAACATGCCCGTCTCGTTTCCGCGACTTGCCTGCTTGTTCATGCTGTGCACGATACGCGACGGATCGTTCAGATGCGATGCGGCGGAACGGAATACCGCCTGCGTCATGGACATGAAGATAGCAGCCGGAATACCCTTGCCGCACACGTCACCGATACTGAAGAACAATTTGCCGTCGCGTATAACGTAGTCATAAAGGTCGCCGCCCACCTGCTTTGCAGGCACGAGGCTCCCCGCAATTTCGAGACAATCGTCGACATAGGTCTTCCCGGGCAACATCGCCAGTTGGATGCGGCTCGCAATGTCCAGCTCCCTGTTCATGAATTCCTTTTCGGCGTTTGCGTCGTTCAGGCGGCGCGCACTCCGGATGCTCCTGTAAACGATGATCCCGAGAAGCAACAGTCCAAACAGCTGGAAGGCGACAACAGGCAACAGGGCGCGCTGCTGGTTTTCATAGAGTTGCACGGAGAGCGACGAAAGCTCGTGCATGGGGATATCCGCGCCGATGACGGCAACCGCATTCCCCTTGTCATCGCGCACGGCACGCGAGTACGTGGACATGAGGATAACGTAATAGCGGCTCATGTAGGGCTCGCTCCAGAATCCGTCACTGACGATGCCGTCGCGGTACCAGGAACGTTCCGTGTAGTCGAAACCTATGACGGTATCCGCGATGTTCCCGGTCGATTCGTCTACGAAGGTGAAGTACCCGTTGCGCACGCCGTCTTCGCCCACGCGGTGGGCAAAGTCGACACCCACGATTTCGGGATGTTCGCTCACGACTCTACGCAGGGCACGATGCAGGGAATCCTCCTGCCCCAGGGAAAGCAGGCGCTCCACCTCGGGCAATACGCCGGCAATGGCATCTTCCGCAATGCGCTTCACCTCGACGATATGGTTGGTGGCCTTCAGGTCGCGCTGCGCCATTTCTTCCACCTGCGAGGAGATGGCGTTCCTCATGGAAACATACTGCACGACAGCAGCAAGTTCCAGCACGACTGCAGCCGCGACAATCACTCCGATTCCCTGTAGCCCAGTTATCCGCGAAAAATTCATATGGCGCCGTTTTTTTTAATATATCTTTTTTTACTGTCGCAGTTACATTATTCCCGTTTCGAGGCCCTTGACAGGGACATAGCGCACGGAACCATCGGCAGAAATAATCATCGCGACACCCGCCATGTAGTTGACCCAGTGGTATTTTTCGTAGTAGCGCACGTTCGCATGGCCGTCAGTCGTGTAGGCAAGCAATGGCACTACCAGGTAGTCGTGCGTGCACATCACGTTCACGCGCTTCATGCTCCCGATGTTCGCGAGAATCTGGTCCTTGAGCAGTTGCTCGCTGCGTGTTTCCAGGTCGTAGAACGCATCGGGATAGGCGCCCGTGAACCCGTACTTGGAATACACCACCCAGCCACCGCCATCGGAATTCACGTAGGCGTCCGCCTTGTCGGCATCCTTCACGTACCAGTCGCCATTCATGTAACTGAGCTGTTCGATGCTGTAGTTTGCCTGTCCCTTGCCCTGCGCAATGCCTTCGCAAGTCTCGTAGGTGCGCGTATAGCCCGAATACCCGAAGTAGAAATCCTCCGCCCCGGCTTTCGCGAGGCGCGCGCCCAGGTCGCGGGCATATTTCTTCCCGTTGTCAG
This sequence comes from Fibrobacter sp. UBA7003, assembly GCA_002449765.1. Lineage (GTDB taxonomy): Bacteria > Fibrobacterota > Fibrobacteria > Fibrobacterales > Fibrobacteraceae > Fibrobacter. Next base: position 202,922 of record DJXN01000008.1, on the reverse strand, counting down.
TCAGGTGGCCACCCGGTCCCGTGTCGTTCGTGCGTTCGCTGTGCCGGATGATGAACACCACCTTTTCATCCGACTTGAGGTTCGCGTAAACCTGCACGAGGTCGGTAAAGCCGTCAGCCTCCTGCGGGGTCGCGACGCGCCACTTGCCCCCGTCGAATATGTAGTAGTTGTCGTGGTTCACGCGGCCTTCACGCACCTCGCGGTCGTATTCGCCGGCACCGAATTCCGCGGTATCCTTCTCGATGGCATTCGCGACGCGCCACTGGAATCCGTTCGCATCGCAAATGAAGCGCACCCTCGAATGGTCCGCATGTTCGTAGTCGTTCGCGTAATAGACACTCTGGCCCTGGTTCACGTACGTGACCTTCCCCGCATTCGAGGCGTCACACGGCTCAAAACCGTAGGCTATCGGAAAAAACTCGCGCATGTATCTTTCGAAGTAAGGGACGTTCCCGCCATAGAACGGGGCCGCGTTGTTGCGGACATCGTTATACTTCCAGCTGGAATCAAGCCCCACGACCCAGTCCGCAATCCTGATTTTCCAGTTCGGGTCGTTCCATACGCCGTCCCCCTTCAGGTCCTCCCCAAGATTATGGATAAAGTTCTGCGTCTCTTCTTTGCTAGCACGGTTCTGCACCATCGCCGAGACGGCAAGCATCACCGCGCCGGAATCGCTTGCAAGCTGCACGGAATCAATCCCGAAGGCGGCCGCCGCTTCGCGCTTCGCCTGCACATGCACCAGTTCCTCGGGAACGTGGTTCATCAGAAGTTGTTCCACACGCGGCTCGGACAACATGTCCAGAATGTCGACAGAGGTCGAGTCCTCCGCAGCCCGTTCCGCGAGAATTTCATAGACAAAGAGCGGGGCGTCAATTTTTTCGACAGTTTCATGGGAACCATTCTCACCGCCGGGCATAAAGCCGTTGCTGTCGCTACAGCCCACAACAAGCACAACAGCCATTACGGCCGCCAAACATCCAACATACCACCTTTTCATATCCATCCGCACCTATTCTTTCTTCATTGTCCCCGCATCGAGCCCCTTCACCGCATAAATCCGGCGCTTCCCGTCGGGTTTTAGAACTATAGCAAAACCCGCAAGATAATTCAGCCACTTTTTCGACGTGTAATAATTCATGTCTATGCTGTTGTCCGAAACTAAGGCGACAACCGGAATAACAAGCAAGTCATGCGAAATAAATATCCCCACTCTTTTTCCGGATCGCTCGAATGCGGGAACAATGTTATCGTCCAGGTACTCGGCAACGCGCGGGGAAAGTTCGTAGAACGCGTCGGCATAGCGACCATCGTAAAGCCACCTGGATGTCACCTTCCAGCTTCCGCCATGGTCATCCTTGTACTGATTGTAGAGGACCGTATCTTTCACGAACCACGAGCCGCCCAAAAATTCGAGCGTGTCGGCAAGCGTATCGGCCTGGCCTCGGCCCTTCGCGATGTTGCTGCAGGTCTGGTGCGTCCGCGTGGCGGGAGATGCCGCAAAATAAATATCAAAGTCGCCCTTGAGCTTTTCGCCAAACGACAGCGCCTGCTGCACCCCTTCGTCATTCAGGGGCCCTGTCGAAGAATAATCGCTGCCCCGTTCGGCATGGCGCAATACGGCAACAATCTTCTCGCCCTCGGCGAGGCTGTCCAGCACATTCCTGAGCGGGACAAAGGCGGTGACATGCGGTTCGACAACCTGAACGCTATCGACCACGCGAACACTATCCACAATGTTCACGCTGTCCTTGACATTGAGACTATCCACCACGTGCACGCTATCCCTGACCCGTACGCTATCGATCACGCGCACGCTGTCGCGCAAGACAACGGAATCGCGGATGACAACCGAATCACGGATGACAACGGAGTCGCGCACCACGACAGAATCGCGAACAGTTTCTTTTACCTTGTCCGAAGAGACCTCCGACGCGCCGGTCGCATCGTCCTCGCACGAAACCAGGAACGGCGCAACGCATGCGACGGCGAGAGCTGCAAGCAGGTTCCTGAATTTCACGCACCACCCCCTTCGATGTTTACATCGTCATTGTCCCGGAAGAAAGCCCCTTGACCGGAACATAGCGCATCTTGCCGTCGGTGCCCATGATGATGGCGACACCCGCAAGGTAGTTGATCCAGCTCTTGGTATCGAAATAGCGCAAGTTCACCTTCTTGTCCGTGCAGTAGGCGGTAATCGGGGCAACAAACATGTCATGCGAAATCCAGACTCCCACGCGATTCACGCTTGCAAACCTCGGCTTCACGACGCCCGTGAGGAATTCCTCGCTACGCTTGTCGAAGTCGTAGAACGCATCGGCATAGGCGCCCTTGTAGGCGTATGCGGACGCCACAACCCAGCCGCCGCCATCGGAATTCTTGTAGCTGTCATACTTGGATTCGTCCTTCACGTACCATTCGCCATCCAGATCCTTGATGGTATCGGAAACAAACGGCGACACTCCCGCGCCAGACGCCACATTCTCACAAGTCTCGTAGCTGCGCGTGTAGGTAGAATTCGCGAACACGATGGCATCACCCTTGAGCTTCTCGCCCACGGTCTTCGCCTGTTTCTTGCCGTTATCCGTCAGGTGGCCCTTCTTGCCCGTATCGTCAGTACGTTCCGCATGGCGCAAGATAAAGATGACCTTTTCTCCCGGAGCAAGCGAGGCGTACACATCCCCGATATCCTCGAATTCCATGATGTCGTCGGACGTAGCCGCACGCCACTTGCCCTTACTCTGCTCGTACACGTAGAATTTATCCGCATTGATCTTTCCGGCCTTGATCTGTCCGTCGTAATCGCCCTTGCCAAAACCCACCGTATCCTTCTCGATATCGGTCGCCGCACGCCACCGGTGCGTCTCGGCATCGCAAATAAAGCGCGTGCGCGGGCCTTCGGGCTGTTCGTAATACGAAATGAAGTACTTGCTCAGGCTGTTGTTCACGTGTTTCACGGTCCCTGCCGTCATAGAGTTGCAGGCGCCGAACTGGTAGATGCCGGTCCAGAAATTGCGCAGGTGTTTCTCGAAGTCGGGGACATCGCCACGCTTCCAGCTAGCGATATTATTCCGGATAGTCGCATACGAGCCGCTCGTATCGAGCACCATGAGCCAGTCGGCGAGGTCCGCCTTCGCATTGTTGTCGTCCCAGTTGCCGTTGCCCTTGATGCGTTCGGCAATGCCCGAAGTGTACTGGAGCATGTCGTTGCCAGAGCCGTTCCTTTGCATCATGATGGAAACTGCAAGGAGCGCCGCGCTGTATTCATCGCCATCGAACAGGCTGATGTCTTCGGCAAAACGTCCGTCGGTCGTAACCGTAGACTGTTGCTGCTGCCCGTAGCCCCACGGGAACCCGTTGTTTCCGCCGCCCGAAGATTCGCCCAGGTTAATCTCGAACGAAGAGAGGATTTCCTTCAGGGCCTGGGCCTTCACCGCACGGATCGGCTGGTTGTTGCCGCTATTCTCTACAAGCTTCAATACGCGCGGGGCTTCCATGTGGGTAAGCATGTTCACGTTCACCGTATCGCGGTCCGTCACGTCGACCACCGCCTTGAGCGTCACCATCTGCGACGAAAGCCCGCCGGTCAGTTCGTTATGGAAGTAGCCGTTCGCCTCCACGCGCAGGTACGGCGACACCAGGTCGACGCTGTCGAAACTGAAGTTGCCGCCCGCCTCGGTAATGCAGGTCTTGTGAATCTTCTTGGAATCGGCAAGCCTCTGCGTGCTGTCGAGTTCGATGATCTTGACCGACGCCCCGTAGCGGAACGGGCCCTTCTCCGCAAAGCCAACGATATGCGCTCCCGGCAAACGCACCGGCATCGTATCGAGCGCAGAGGTTCCACTACCGCCGCCATTGAAGAATCCCCACGGGTTCGACTGGCCCTGGCCGGAAGATTCCTCTTCTTCCTCTTCCGCACCCGGAGCCTCCAAGGTCAACACGCCATTGTGGCAACCAATCTTGAAAAGCGACTCGACCGTCTCGGAGGGGAACCATTCCTTCTCAAGGCAGAAATAAAGGACATGTTCGCTCTCGACATAGAAGGACTCCCCTTCCTTATCGGGCGTGCAGGCGGGCAGGTCGTTCTTGCTCAGGACCGCAGTCGTATCTTCAATCAGGGAATCGCCCACCGCGGAGATGGGTTCAGCCTTCACGGAACTCGAGCTGGAACTGCCATGGTGGCCGCCATGCGAATGGCCACCGCTAGAAAGCGCAGCGGACCCGCTGGAAGGATCGTCCACAGAAGAACCTTCGGATGCCGGGTTGTCGGATCCACAAGATGCCAAAAAAAAGGCGATCAGTACAATAGGCCATATCGTCTTCATAATAATGAACAATAGTAATTTACAACCGGATTTCAACTACATGAAGGCAGAATCCAGGCCCTTGACGGGCACATAGCGCCTATTTCCGAGCTCGTCGACAATAATGGCTACTCCCGCGAGATAATTGAGCCACTTTCCGCCGTCGTACTTGCGGAGGTTCACCTTGAAATTCGTGCAGTAGGCGACCAGGGGAACCATCACCTTGTCATGCGAGCTGAGCATCACGAACCGCTGCGACGGGTCGTTGTACTTCGCGAGGAGCACATCCACAATCAGTTCCACGGAGCGTTCGTCCAGCTTGTAGAACGCGGCATTCTCGCCCGTCGTATAGGCTCCCGTGTAGGCATACTTGGAGGTCAGCTCCCAGCCACCGCCACATTCGGATTTCGCCTTCTCGCTCGCCTCGTGGTTTTTCTCGTACCAGTTGTCGTTGAGTTCCGGGAAGGTATCGCGAATGTCGGACTGCTGGCCGCGTCCCTTCGCTATGTATTCCACAGTCTGGTGGGCGCGCAGGAACTCGGAAGCCCCCAACAGGAAATCTTGCCTATGCTTCGTGAGCCGCTTGCCCAAATCGCGCGCCTGCTCCTTGCCGTCAGAAGTAAGCGTCCCGGAGATGCTCGTGTCGTCGCCACGCTTGCCGTGCCGAATCACGAAGATAACGCGCTCGTTGTCCTTGAGCCCGTCATAGACATCCTGGATGTCGACAAAAGTACTCGTCGCCGACATCTGGACAAAGTAAGAATCCTTTTCGAGTTCTGTCGAATGGCGCCATGCCTTTGTCGAAGCATCGTAAGTATAGAAGATGTTGCCGCTAAACGCTCCCGGGCGCACTTCGCCATCCGAGCCCGAACCGAAGGCAGATACGTCCTTCAAGGAATCGGAAGCAAGCCCTACGCCGCCAGCAATCTCGCAGACAAACCGGTCCTGAACTTTCGAGAAGTCCGATTCGTCCGCGACAAAGTAGCGGCTAGCGACATTCCCCACGTGGAGCATCGTCCCCGCATTTTCGCTACTGCACTCGGGAAGCCCGAGTTCCTTCTGGTAGAACAGGCGCAGGTACTTTTCGAAATCGGGAACAGACGGCGCCTGGGCAGAGAGCCACTTGCGGACACCGGCAAAGGCATCTTCCGCATCCGCGCGCAAAGCCCAGTCGGCAGCTGCCGCACGTGCAGCCGAATCATTCCAGAGTCCGTCATCCGCGATGTCGTCCACGATATCCGCAAACGAAAACCCATCGCCCACCACCACGCGCGAAGAAGCAAGCAGGTGGATGGCGAGGAAACGTGCTGCCACTTCCTCTTCCGGCAAGTCGGTAAAATCGTCCATGCGGAACGCGCGCAAGACCTCTGTTGACGCCTGCTCCATCGCCGTGGCCAGCGTCTGCCCCGCAGCGACAAGGGTTTCGGCACGCGAAAGTTCGGCGGTCGAAACAAAATCCACTTTCACCGTATCGCTCGAAGACAAGTCACCCAACGCCGAAAGCGAAAGCCCTGCGACCTGCGCTCCCTGGAAATCGAGAGCGACGCCATCGACCGTCACCCTGACATAGGGCTTCCAGTAAGTGATCGGTAAAAAAGCCTCGATAACGGAAGCACTTCCAGAATCCACCCCGTTCACGGAGAAGTCGGTCAGCGTCTGCAGATATTCAATCTTCATCGAGGAGTTCGGAGACAAGGCGAACAGGGCGGACAAGCGCCCGTCAACAGCAAGACGGCTGAGATGATAGATAGAATCCGGATACACGACCCAATCCGTATCATGGGAAATGGAATCGGCCAGCTCAAGGGTATCGCCCGGCTTTAGGGAATCACCCGGCTGCGTGCCGATTACAGCACCCGAAGAAAATCCCCAATAATAGTACGACGAAGAAGAAAATGCTGTAGAAAAATCCCCTCCCTCCGGCGCGGCAGAAGAGGAGTCCGGAGTTTCGGCTCCAGTAGGCGACGCCTCGTCGCCACACGCGACAACCCCAAAAGAGAGCGCACATACGAGCGCCCACAAAAACGCAAAACTCTTTTCTTTTCGTGTACCCATCAAGACGCCCCATGAACGTATAAACGCGGAGTCACACACCCATCCTAAAGATATAATAATTTTCTTACATGCGGAAGATTTTTCCCGCAAATCGGGCATTCCAAATGCGAATGATGCGGAAACGGAGCGTTTCCTAGAGCATTTTCCCGGTTTCGAGGAAGCGGTTGTGCATCTCGAAGGCGCGATCGAGCGCGAGCGGCAGGTGCCTGCCCTTCGCATGCTTGAGGCCGTATTCCAGGAAATCGGTCAGCGGTTCGCGGAAGTCGGGGTGGGCGCAGTTCTTGATAATGAGCCGCGCGCGGTCTTCCGAGGCGAGCCCGCGGAGGTCGGCAAGTCCCTGCTCCGTCACGAAAATCTGCGTGTCGTGTTCCGTGTGGTCCACGTGGCTCACGTAGGGCACGATGCTACTGATGGCGCCGCCCTTCGCGACAGACGGCGTGAGGAAAAATCCGAGGGCGCAGTTGCGGGCAAAGTCCGCCGAGCCGCCGATGCCGTTCATCATCGCCGAGCCGCACACGAGACTGCTGTTCACGTTCCCGAAGATATCGGCCTCGAGGGCGGTGTTCATCGAGATGACGCCCACGCGACGGATGATGTCGGGGCTGTTGCTCACTTCCTGCTGGCGGAGCACGAAATGCTTTTTCCAGTCGGCGGCGTTCTGCACGAACTCCTGCTGTGCGGCCTGCGAAAGCGTGAGCGCCGTACCGGAGGCGACACCGAGCTTGCCCTTCTTGAGTAGCGGGAGCACAGCCTCCTGGATGACCTCGGTAAACAGGTCGATGCGCCCGAGACGCTCGTCGTTCGCCATCGCGCACAAGACCGCATTCGCGACCTTCCCGACTCCACTCTGGTAGGCCATTCCCTTCGGGAGCCTGCCGTGCGATTCTTCGAACCGGATAAAATCGAGAATGCGTTCGCCGATATTGCGGGAAACGTCGTCGGGTTCTACAAACGGGGTCACCTCGTCGTAGGCATCGTTCTCGACGACTGCGATTACTTTATTTACATCAATCTTGACAAATTCACTACCCACGCGGTCGCCTGCGGAATAGACCGGCAGGGGTTTCGCATGCGGGGGCAGTTCCGGGAGGGCGTCGTCGTGCATGCCGATACAGCTCTCGCCCAGGCGGGTATTGAGTTCCAGGATGATTTTCGGCGCCATGTCGAGGTAGCATACCGAATTCCCCCCCGAGGTAGAAAGGCACACGCGGCCGTCGGGCAGTATAGCGCTCACCTCTATCACGGCGACAGTGGGCGCAGGAACTGCGCCCGTGCGCACAAGGTAGCCCATCTTGCCGAGGTGCGCGTCGATATAGCGGATGCTCCCGTCGTTGATGCCCTTGCGGAGGCTCGGGTTGCTCTGGTAGGGCATGCGCAGCTTGAGCGCACCTGCGCGGGAGAGCGCCCCGTCGCAGCTGTCGCCGGTTGAGGCGCCCGCATAGAGCGTCACCTGAAAGCTCTCGCCGGCGACATGCAATTTTTCGGCGCGGGCCGCAAGCGCGAGGGGAACCGCCTTCGGGTAACCCGCGAGCGTAAAGCCCGAAACGCCAAGAATATCGCCATCCTGAATCATCGCCGCGGCATCTTCCGCGGAACACTTCTTGCCTTCAATCCAATTCATGCTATAAACCACCAGTCATTTCTTAAAAACCCACTTCTTGTACAGCATAAAGCTAGCTAACACGTAGACCACGTTCGCGACTACGTTCGCGAAATACGTAGGCTTCATGAACTGCGAAATCCATGCGGTAAACGGCCTGCACCACTCAGCATTCTCGAGCAGGTACGAAGTTCCTTCGAGCGCCCCGAGATTAAGCGCGTAACTCAGCAAAAAGACAACGAGGAACCGCACGACTTCCGTTCGCTTGCGGTTGTTGCTCCTGAAATTCCAAATGCGGTTCATGAGGTAGCTGTTGATGCCGCCCGCGACAAACCCCAAAAAATTCGAGATTTCCTTGCCCCAGTCCAGCCACTGGTGCAGCACCCACACCACGGCAAGCGTGATGAGCGTGTTTACGATGCCAATGGCATTGTACTTGATGAAATGGAGCACAATTAAAATTTAACATTTTTAAGACACGCACCTAATTTTCAATTAGGCGCATGCGCACACCTTCGGTGCGCATTAACGAAAAAAAGGCGTCCGCGGTTGCGGGCACCTTTTTTGAACTTATGTCAGCTGTCGATTACTCGAACGGAACAAGTTCCACGCGGCGGTTCTTGGCGCGATTCTTCTTGCTGTTGTTGTCAGCAATCGGCTTCTCGGAACCGTAACCCACAGCGCGGACGCGGTCGGCAGCGATACCCTTCTTGATGAAGTAGTTCGCAACCATGTCGGCGCGATCCTGAGAAATCTTCTTGTTGGTCTGTTCAGAACCGGTGTTGTCCGTGTGGCCCTGGACTTCGAGCTTCGCGGATTCGACCTTCTTCAAGAGCTTGACGATATCGTCGAGGATCTTGTAGCTCGCCTTGGTCAGCTTGGAGGAACCGGTCTTGAACTGGATACCCTTCTTGAGGAGTTCGAGGTCTTCCTTCTTGTTGACCGGGCAGCCCTTAGCGTCGATCTTCACGCCTTCGAGGGTGTTCGGGCACTTGTCCTGGAAGTCGGCCACACCGTCCTTGTCGGAATCGAGCGGGCAACCCACGGAGTCGACCTGGGCGCCAGACGGAGTGTTTTCGCACTGGTCAATGCCATCGGCCACGCCATCCTTGTCGGTGTCGCTGCTGCAGCCCGTGGAGTCAACAGGCACGCCGGGCTTGGTGTTCGGGCACTTGTCGAGAGCATCCGGGATGCCGTCCTTGTCGTAGTCAAGCGGGCAGCCGGTGTTGTCGACCGTGTAGTTTTCCGGAGTTTCGGCACACTTGTCGAGGTAGTCAGGCACGCCATCCTTGTCGGCGTCGGCCGGGCAGCCAACGGTATCGACAGGCACGCCCTGCTTGGTGTTCGGGCACTTGTCCATAGCATCGGGGATACCGTCGTTGTCGAAGTCGCCTTCGCAGCCTTCGGAGTTCACCTGGGCACCCTGCTTGGTGTTCGGGCACTTGTCGAGGGCATCGGGCACGCCATCCTTGTCAGCGTCAGCCGGGCAGCCCACGGAGTCAACCGGGAGGCCAGCCGGAGTGTTGAGGCACTTGTCGAGAGCATCCGGGATGCCGTCCTTGTCGTTGTCGACCGGGCAGCCGGTAGAATCGACAGTGAAGCCAGCCGGAGTATCGGCACACTTGTCCATGTCGTCGGTCACGCCGTCCTTGTCGCTATCCTTCGGGCAACCCGTGGAATCGACAGGCACGCCCTGCTTGGTGTTCGGGCAGCGGTCGAAGGAATCTTCCACGCCGTCGCCGTCGAAGTCGCCTTCGCAGCCGTTGATGCCGACGTTAGCGCCTTCCTTGGTTTCGGGGCACTTGTCAAGACCGTCGTAAACGCCATCCTTGTCCGTATCGATCGGGCAGCCGACAGAGTCGATCGTTGCGCCTTCCGGAGTGCCGGGGCACTTGTCGAAGCCATCGAGAACGCCGTCCTTGTCGCCATCGAGCGGGCAGCCAGTAGAATCAACAACAGCGCCAGAAGGTGTATGCGGGCACTTGTCGTTATTGTCGTTGATGCCGTCGCTGTCTTCATCCTTGTCCTTGCCGCCGAAGCGCCAGGTAAGGGCAGCAGTACCGGCAAAGCGCGGGGTCGGAACGTAGCCGTAGGTGACCTTGTTGCCGCGTTCATCGATGTAGCGGACCGTGAACTTCTCAACATCTTCCATCTCTTCCTTCCAATCGTAGCCGATGTTGGTAAGGGCGCGGACGGACATATCGAGACCCATGGCGAAGTCGATGTTCCAGGGCAGGTGGAAGCGGAGACCCGGAGTAACGATCATCGGGTCGGCCATCATGTCACGCGGGTAACCCGTCTTCTGCACGCGGTATTCGCCAGAGTATTCGACGAAGGCGTCCAACCAGGAGAGCGGGAGCCAGTTGATACCCGTACCGTAGACAAGCGTATTGGCCTGTCCGTCACCGGTAGCAAGCACGAAGCCCGCATGGGTGTTCCAACGGATGGGGATATTCTTCTTGGTGAGGTCCAAGGTGAATTCGAGAGTCGCGGCCATCGCAAACGCGTCGGCAGAGAACGGATGGGTGTAGCCTTCATCGTTCAGGTACCAGGCGTGACGCGGACGCGTACCCACGGAGTTTTCGCCAGTCGGGATGTAGAAGTCGAACATGGCGGCAAGGCCGAAGATGCTCTCGTCACTGAACGGGACGCCAGCCTTGAACCAGAGGTCAAGGTCGCCACGGCTCGTGGTCCACATGTCATAGTAACCGGACGGGCCTTCGTCGTCGTTGGCGTGGTCGTAGTAGAGCGGGAGGCTCACACCGACATCCAAGAAGTCGAGAAGACCGATTGCCGCATTGAAGTTACCGGCGAGAGTCCAGTCCCAGCGATTTAAGGTATAGGTCTTGCCCTTGGAGGTGTACTGACCACCGCGAGTAAGGGACCAGTTATCCAGAGTAATGTCACCACCCGTGCCAATGACAAAATTCCACTGGCCGAGGGTTCTGGCATTATGCTGGTGGATACCGTCAGACCCACCCATCAACCCGCTTTGGGCGAAGGCGAGACTACCGGCTAGTAGTGAAAGAGCGATTGCTTTTTTCATCTATTCTCCTTATTGTGTTGTTAATACTTCTTGTAGCCATAGTAGCCGTAGTAGCCACCATAACCGTAACCCGAATGACGTTCGCACTTGTTGAACACGAAGGCCTTGGGCAAAGGTGTTTCGGTACTGCGGTCGAAGGTAGAGAGCGCTTCCTGGATGTTATCCATGCTATGCGCCGACTGCTTCAGCACGCACAAAAGGTAATCCGCATATTTTTCGACCAGGAGCGCATCGCTGCACTGGAATATAGGCGGGGTATCAAGAATAATCAGGTCGTATTTTTTACGGAACGTGTCGAGGAACGTACCGAAGCGGTTCTTGTTCAAGAGGTCGCCCGGGTTCACCACGCGCTTGCCCGAACCGATGATGTGGTAGTTCTCGCTAACCATCTCGATGTACTCGTCATCGAACTTTTCGGCACGGAGCATTTCGCAGAGGCCCTTGTGGCCCTTCTTGAACATGCGGCCACGGCGCAGGTCCATATCCACAAGCAAAACCTTCTTGCCCGACATGGCAAAGGAGCATGCGAGGTTCGTCGAGACGAACGACTTGCCCACGCCCTCTATGAGGCCCGATACCATAAGGACCTTCTTGCCGTCGGCAAAGAGCGAGAACTCGAGCGCCGTCCTGAGGGCACGGACCGCCTCGGCAAACGGTTCGTCGGGCTTTTCGTGCACGACCGGATCGAGCACGTTGTTCTCGGTGCCCTTGCCGAGCATCGGGAGCTTTCCGTACACGCCGATACCTGTAGCCTGCTCGACCTCGGTACTGCTCGCGACACCGTTATGCGACATGCGGCGCACGAGCACGATGGCACAGCCAAGGAGGAGGAACGCCAAGGCGACACCGCCAAAAATCAGCTTGCGGTTCGGCTTCGCAGGCTTTATGGGCACGTAGGCCTGGTCCACGATACGCACGTTTCCGACTTCACCCGCCTGCACCACGCGGAGCTGCTGGATATTGTTCAGGAGGTTCGTGTAAAGCTTGTTGTTGACTTCCACTTCCTCTTGCAGGGAGAGGAATTCCTGCTGGGTCTTGGGGAGCTTGTCCGCCGCCTTCTTCTGCTTCGCAAGTTCGCCATAGAGCCTAGCCTGCTGCTGCTCGATGGTACGGACCGTCGGGTGTTCCGCCTGGAACAGGCGCAGGGCTTCCTGCTTCTTCTGTTCAAGTTCGAGCAGGCGCTGCTGGAGGCTCACGTCCTTTTCGAGGTGTACGCGCGTTTCACCCGAAAGGTCGATAGTCCCGTTCGCATTGCGGAACGAGGTAAGCTTCTGTTCGGAAGAATCGAGCTTTGCCTTAACGCTGGGGAGCTGTTCCTCGAGGAAGTCGAGGGTTTTCTTCGCCTCGGCGCTACGCATTTCGATATTCTGCTTGAGGTAGGTATTCGCGATGGAATTCAGGATATCCGCCACGCGGTCCGGGTAGGCGTGCTGCATCGAGACGCGGATAATCCCGGAATTCTTGCCCTCTTCCGAGACGCTCAGGCCACCCAGGAGACCGGCAACCGCCATCTGAGGATGGGTCGCCCCCAGGAGGAAGGTCTGGCCCGGACGGGCCTTCATGGACCGCACGCAAATGGCAAGCGTATCGCCCGCATAGGGTTGCCTGTAGGTTTCCCCGACCTCGCCCTTCAGCAATACGGCATCGTCCTCGCCCAGGAGTTCGAACTTGGTGGAATCGGGCAGCACACGGGCCTTGATCTTGATTTTCGCCTCGGATACGGCACGCGGGATGCTCAGGAACTCGAGGTCCATGCGGCCTTCCCTGTGCAAAAGGCGGTCGACCTTGTCCAGCGGTACGGCCGAATAGCAGAGGCGCTGCTCATCGACGACCGTAGAGAGCACCATGCGGCTCTTGATGAGTTGCATTTCTGCTTCGGAGGGGGTAGATACATCCAGGAGGGCACCCATTTCGCCAAGCGCCTTGGACGACTTGTTGCCCTTAACATCCACCTGCAGAAGGATATCGCTCTTGTACGCGGGACGCATCCACATGGAAGCAACGCCACCTGCAAAAAGCCCCAAAACAAGGAAAATCGTCAAGAACTTCCACTTGCTCTTCAAGAACACCAGAATTTCGAGAATGTCGATCTCGTCATCTTCCGGTTTCGCAGTAGCGCCTTGCGGTACCTTATTATCCATCAAAAAATCTCCAAGTCATTATCAAACGTCAAGATACGTTCAACGAGGGAAAAATACATTATTATTACAAAAGCTAGCAAAAAAAGAAATAGTGACGAAAATCACCCCGGCTTTTGGGCCAGTTTTTCGCCACACATCAACCACAAATATATTATCTTCTACCCCCCGTGCAACGGAAATATGCGCCAAGACATCTAAAATGACGAAAATGAGTGAAAAAAGCCCCATACTTTCGATACAGGACATCCGTCGCGACTTCAAGATGGGCGACGAGACCGTACATGCGCTGCGCGGTGTAAACTTTAATATACATCCAGGCGAGTTCGTGACCATCATGGGGACCAGCGGATCGGGCAAGTCGACGATGCTCAACATACTCGGGTGCATGGACCGCCCCACCTCCGGGCACTACATACTGGACGGCGAGCATACCGAAAAGCTCAAGCGCGACGCGCTCGCACGCATAAGGAGCAAGAAAATCGGGTTCGTATTCCAGAGCTACAACCTGCTGAACCGCACGACCGCCATCGAGAACGTGGAACTGCCGCTCCTGTACAATTCGGGAGTGAGCGCATCCGAAAGGAGGCGCCGCGCCATCGAGGCCCTGGAAAGGGTCGGGCTTGCCGAACGCATGAACCATGTGCCGAACCAGCTTTCGGGCGGCCAACAGCAGCGTGTCGCCATCGCGCGCGCACTCGTGAACGACCCGGTCATCATCCTCGCCGACGAGGCCACCGGGAACCTCGACACGCGCACGAGCTACGAAATCATGATGATTTTCCAGGAACTCAACCGCCAGGGGAAAACCATCGCCTTCGTAACGCACGAGCCCGACATCGCGACCTTCAGCGGGCGCACCATCACGCTCCGTGACGGACTCATCAAGAAGGACGTAATCAACGAGAACGTGCAGGACGCGAAAGCCGCCTTCGAGGCCCTGCCGCCACCAGAAATGATTGATGATTGATAATTGATAATGGATAATGGATAATTGACGATGGCTCCACTTACCTTGGCAAAAATCGCTCTCCGCGCACTGTTGCGCAACCGCATGCGCACCTTCCTCTCGGTGCTCGGCATCGTCATCGGTGTCGCGGCCGTCATCACCATGGTCGCGATGGGCGAAGGTTCGCGCATTTCCATCAAGGAACAGATGACAGCGATGGGTTCGAACGCCGTCATCATCATGCCGAACCGTGACAGGCGCGGCGGCGTGCAGATGGAATCTTCCGAAATGCTCGAGGAAGCCGACCTAATCGCCATCCGCGAGCAGGCGACCTACATCGACGGGGTGTCCCCGATGGTCACGGTCGGCGGGCAGGCGATTGTAGGCAACAACAACTCCCCCACCACCCTGAGCGGCGTATCGGCAGACTACCTCAAGATACGCAACTACGAAATCGAGGACGGGGTCATGTTCGACGACGAGGCCGACCGCATGGCAAAGGTATGCGTCATCGGGCAGTCCGTCGTAAAGAACCTCTTCCCCGACGAGGACCCCATCGGAAAGACAATCCGCTACAAGAGCATCCCGCTAAAGGTCATCGGTACCCTGAAATCAAAGGGCTCCGGCGATTTTGGACAAGATAATGACGACGTGATATTCACTCCGTACCAGACCGTGATGCGAAGGTTTTCGGCGACAACAAATATCCGGCAAATCTACGCGAACTCCATCGGCGAAGGCTACGCCGACAAGGCGACCGAAGAAATCATGGGCATATTGAAAGAGCGCCGCGGCTGGACCAGGCCCACGGACCCGTTCCGGATCTTCACGCAAGAGGAAATGATACAGACTATCACGAGCACCTCCGACCTGATTTCGCTCGTGCTCACCATCATCGCGGGAATCAGCTTGTTCGTAGGCGGCATCGGGATCATGAACATCATGTATGTTTCCGTGACCGAACGCACCAAGGAAATCGGGTTACGCATGGCAATCGGCGCGCGCGGCCGCGACATCATGTTCCAGTTCCTGTTCGAATCCGTCATCATCAGCCTCCTGGGGGGCATCATCGGGATTGCGCTCGGCATCGCCGCCTCCGAAGTCGTGAAGAACTTTTTCAACATGCCCATGAGCGTCTCCATCACGAGCGTCGTCGTGAGCTTTGCCGTGTGCTTTGTCACCGGGGTATTCTTCGGCTGGTACCCTGCAAGGAAGGCGAGCAGGCTCGACCCCATCGAAGCCTTGAGATTCGAATAGGCCCCTGTCCTTTTTCCGTTTTTTCTTGTATATTTAGGGCATGGACCTGCTTGAATTCTTAAAACCGATGCCGGTCGTGGGCATTCTCCGCGACATTCCCAAGGGTGCCGAAGAGGCATGTGCAAAGACAGCCGCAAACTGTGGGCTCAAGGCCATCGAAGTGACAATGAACACGGAAGGCGCCACGGACATCATCGCAAAGCTGAAGGCATGCGCAAAGCCCTACGGCATCACCGTCGGAGCGGGCACTGTCCGGCACGGGAGCGACCTCGAGAAGGCGCTTGCCGCAGGAGCAGAATTCATCGTCACGCCCAACACCCGAAACGAAATCATCCGTCTCTCGTGCACGGCGGGCGTCCCCATCATTCCAGGTGCGCTCACGCCGACCGAAGTGCAAAAGGCATTCGACCTCGGTGCTTCCGCCGTCAAGATTTTCCCCGTAAACTGCGTCGGCGGGCCCGAATACATCAAGGCGCTGCGCGGCCCCTTCCGCGACATCCCGCTCATGGCATGCGGCGGAGTAAACGCGGATAACGTCCAAAATTACTTCAAGGCGGGAAGCAACCTCGTATCGTTCGGGGCCAGCATCTTCAATGTCAAGTTGATGCAACAAGGCGACTGGGCTACGATAGCAGACAAGCTAAAAAAACTGCTTGATGCCGCCAGCAACCGCGACTAGTCACTTCCGCATTTTCTTCTTGCATTCATACATCGCGAAATCCGCGCTGTGGAGCATTTCGTCCATTTCGCGGTAGTCGTCGCTGGAATGTGCAACACCGTAGGCAAAGGATGCGCTCTTGTCCACAATCGTCACCGCCTTCACGGCCTCCTGCATACGTTCGGCGCAGATGAAGGCCCCGCGCTTGTCGGTATCGGGGCAAAGCACCATGAATTCATCTCCGCCCATGCGGAACAGCATGTCCGATTCGCGCAGGAGCTTCTTGCATGCGCTCACCACGGCACGGAGCAAGAGGTCGCCCGCCTGGTGGCCATAGTCGTCGTTAATCTGCTTCAAGCCGTTCAGGTCGAAATAGATCAGCGAGAAGTGAGTCCCATAGCGCTTGCTGCGTGCGAACCATTCGCGCAGGGAATACATCCCGTGGCGGCGGTTGTAGGCGCCCGTCAAGTCGTCGGTCAGGGAAATATCACGCAGGTAGCGCAGGGAACGCGAAAGCCGGATATGCACATTTACGCGCGCAAGCAGAATTTCGGTAATCGACGTCTTGGAAACAAAGTCCGATGCACCCGCATGGAACCCCTTGGTAATGCTATCGCTGTCTTCCCGGCTCGTGAGGAAGATGATGGGGAGGTCGTCGAGCGCATAGCGCTGGCGAATGCGCAAGCACACCTCGTAGCCGTTGAGACTCGGCATGCTGATATCGAGCAGCACAAGGTCCACCCTCTCCTTGTCGAGGTAATCCAGGGCCTCCTCGCCGGAGTTGCACGTCGCCACGTTATAACCCACCTGCGTCAAAAGCTCCTGCATCTGCAGGAGCGTCTCCGCACTGTCATCCACTATGAGAATCTTTTCTTCGAGCATAATCCTGGACTCCTTTTCCCCTAATCTATATTCTTGAGCCGACAAACGCCACTGCGACAACTCCGATTGGCCAAGAAGAGGCGCTTTCGCGCCCAAAAACTAGAGGAATTCGAGTTTCGGGGCGCTTTCGACAATCCCCTTTCGGGCGGCGAGTTCAAAAAACAGGGAAAGCGATTCCTTGCGCTCGTCGGTAAAACGGTAGTCGAGCACCCTGTAATAATCTTCCAGGACCCCGCGCGGAAGGTCGACCGGGTACCTGGCAAGCCAGCGATCGAGCGCGCCCGAGACATCGGCCCGGAAGCTCTCGATTCCCGCTTCCGTCTGCCGCAGGTAGTTTTCGAGCAGCGGTCTCAACTGCGGCACGAGCGCAGCCTTCGAGATGACCCATGCGCCAAACACGAACGGGAGTCCCTGCCATTCCTGCCAGAGCGTCCCGAGATCGTAGCTGTAGGGGAAACGACCGCGGGCGTTCTCTTCGAGCGCGAGGTCGCCAATCAAAAGGCAGGCATCGTCCGAGGCCTCTGCCGAAAGGCCTTCGCAGTAGAACGGCGAAACCCCGTAGCGCATTTCGAGAAGAATCCGCAGGAGCGCGACAGAGGTCCTGCTCTGCGACGTAAGACGGACGTTACGGCCACCGAGATCCTCTATCGGGAAATGCGAAAAGAGCTTGACCGAGCGGACCTCGAAGGAGCACGACGTGCAAAGCGACGGCGAAAGCACGAACGCCCCGGGTTTCTGCGCAAACGTAATCGACGATGCGGGAGAAAGATGGATCGTCCCTTCCTTGAGTCCCGCGCTATGGGCACTCGGCGGGCCGTCCACGAACTTCACTCCGGCACATTCATCTTCGCGTCCGAGAAATTCATGGAAAAACGGTGCACATACCAAAAAAGGGATTCGTCCAACCTGAAGGGGCATATAAAAAAATTAACTTTTATGCGGGGCCTCCTGCAAGGCCGCAAATACAAATCAACCGACAATAAGAGATGGCTAAGGTATAATGGCTGTATTTCGCGTGAAGAAAACATCTGTGGGTGCAGACGAGAAAAGCATCGTGTTCAAAGGCAAGATTCTCGAGGGGCCCATCAGCAAAGGCATGACCATTGAAATCCCGATTACCCCGGATATCAAGATTCCGGTGAAGATTTACGACGTAGTCCAGTTCGAAAACCAGAAGGACGAAGACAAGAAGGTCGGCCTCGTCGCCGATTTCTACGACCTTCCCGAAGACATGGAAGTCATCCTCGGGCTGAACATCGCGAACGAAGATTTGAACATCATCAACTAACCCTCAACTCATAGGACGACAAAACCATGAAAAAGGAAAGACTGCGCGGAGTGAATTTGGGTGGCTGGTTCAGTCAGGTCGACTGCATCCAGGAAAAAGACCCCGTCGGTTTCCCCGGGGTCGTCCAGCACATCAGAACCTTCCTCGACAAGAGCGATTTCAAGCGCATCCGCGAGGCGGGGTTCAACCACGTGCGACTGCCCGTGGACTACTTTAACTTGTTCAAAGGCGAGAACGACACGCCCGACGAGGAGGTCTTCGGGCTACTCGACAAGGCGCTCAAGGAAATCCAGGAATCGGACCTCGACGTCATTCTCGACCTGCACAAGTGCCCGGGTCACGATTTCCACCTGGGCTGCTCGACGGAACAGGCGTTCTTCGCCGACCCCGCCGCACGCAAGCGCGCCTGCAACATCTGGGCGTTCATGGGCGAACGCTACAGCGGCGAGCCCCGCGTGATGATGGAACTTCTGAACGAACCTGCCGGCAGCGACTCGAAGGTTTGGGACAAGGTAAAGGACGAGCTCTTCTGGGCCATCCGCAAGCACGCCCCGAAAAACACGATTGTCGTGGGCAGCAACAAATGGAACAGCGCGAAGGAATTCGAGTTCCTTACGCCGCTCGACGACGACAACGCCATCTACAGTTTCCATACCTACACGCCCGTGACATTCACGCACCAGGGCGCCGCATGGATCAGCGACCCGTTCTTCCACATCGAACGCCCGTGGCCCGGCGACTATGCCGCCCCGACGGGAGATGCAGAAACGCGCCTAAACGTGGAGTACGGCAAGTGGGACAAGGCGAGACTCCAGGCAAGCATCCAGAACGCGCTCGACTTCCGCGCGAAATACGACCTGCCGGTAAGCTGCAACGAGTTCGGCGTATACGTGCAGGTGCCGCGCCAGTACCAGATCGCATGGATGCGCGACTTCCTCGACATCCTGCGAGCAGCCGACGTGGGGTTCAGCTACTGGAACTACAAGAACCTCGACTTCGGGCTTGTATCGAAGGGCGAATCGCTGCACGAGAGCCTCGCGCAGTACAACAACCCCGAAAGGCTCGACCGCGAACTGATGGACATGCTCGCGAAGGGCTAGTTCCGACCGATCGAACTGCAGACGAAGGCAACCCGCATGGCAACAGGATTCATCAACAAGCTGGAATCGTTCGGCTCGGTCGACGGGCCGGGCATCCGCTTTGTCGTGTTCCTGCAGGGTTGCCCGATGCGCTGCAAGTTCTGCCACAATCCCGAAACGTGGGGCTTCGGCAAAGTAAACGGCGCCATCGAAATGACCGCCCGGGAGCTACTCGAAAAAGCTCTCCGCTACAGGACATACTGGGGCAAGGACGGCGGCATTACCGTCAGCGGCGGCGAACCACTCGCACAACTTGATTTCATGGTGGAGTTCTTCGAGCTTGCGAAAGCATCCGGAGTCCACACATGCATCGACACGAGCGGAGTCACGTTTAGGCGCTCCGGTGAAACATTCGCAAAAATCGAGCGGCTGATGAAGGCGACCGACCTTCTGCTCGTAGATATCAAGCACATAGACAACGTTGTCCATAAAGAACTCACCGGACACGGAAACGAAAACATCATCGACTTTTTCCGCTACCTGGACGAAATCCACAAGCCCATCTGGATTAGGCACGTGCTTGTTCCCGGAATAAGCGACGACGACGCTGCATTGGCGAAGACCCGCAAATTCATTGACACGCTCCATAACGTGGAACGCATCGACGTGCTACCCTACCACGCCCTCGCACTGGGCAAATACGCCGAACTCGGCATCGAATACGCGCTCAAGGACACGCAGTCTCCCTCCGCCGAGCGAGTCGCCAACGCCAACGCCCTCCTCGAAACCGAAAAGTACACCGGTTGGAAAAAGCAGTAATTTAGCGCCAGTGAAGCCATTTCGTCAAAGGAATGGCAACAATAAAATTGAAAATAAAATAAATTACGAAAACCCGAGGAAGTTCGCTTTCCGGAAGCGGCATCGTTGCACCGCCTCTCAATCCATACCCCACACCCTCTTGATCCATAATCACAAACATCACACTCATGAAAAGTGCGAACACAAAGCACTTGATAAAATTTTTTATAAAGTCTTTTGATTTCTGTGTCATCGTGGTGTACTAATATGAGTAAAGGCTAAAAGGCTTTTTGTAAAAACTCAATACTTAACTAAAACGAAATTTTGCAGAAAAACGAGTGAGGTTATTATCTAAAACCGAGATTTCGGCTAAAGCCTAGCGAGAGCAGGAACAACTCCGCGTAGCGTACAAACGTACGTGAGCAAAGCCGTGACGAACTATCGCGACAGTTTTGGACGAAAGATCACCCTTTAATCGCGTCGCCCATGCTGAACATCGGCATATACATTGCAATGAGAAGGCCGCCGACCGCGCCACCGAGGAACACGATAATCAAGGGTTCGATCATGCTCACGACGGCATCCACTGCGGCGTCCACTTCTTCGTCATAGAAGTCAGCTAGCTTCAAAAGCATGCCGCCCAAGTTACCGGTCTTCTCGCCCACGCCAGTCATCTGGATCACCATGGGAGGGAAAATGCCCACTTCGGCCATCGGGTCCGCGATGCTCTTACCGCCGGCGATACCTATCGAAATCCTTCCGATTGCCTTTTCGACGACCTTGTTGCCAGCCGTGGACGCAACCACCTTCAAGGCATCCATCACGCTCACACCTGCATTCAAAAGCGTACCGAGCGTTCTGGAGAAACTCGCCGTAGACGACTTTATCTGCAAGTCACCTATCTTCGGGACCTTCAAAAGGAACTTGTCAAATGCGAACTGCGCGGCAGGAATCTTCATCACGAGTTTCCAGCCGATAATCAGTGCGATGAGCCCGAGGAAGAGGAAGCCACCGTTGTTGAGCAAGAAGTCGGAAATGTTCATCACGACCTGCGTCGGGGCAGGGAGTTCGGCATCCAAGGCAGCGAACTGTTCGGCAAACGTCGGCACCACGAAAGTCATAAGCGCGATCACCACGACGATACCCACGATGATAACCATCACCGGGTAAGTAAGCGCCTTCTTCACCTTGCGCTTCAGTCGCATGCTGTTTTCCATCGTCTCAGCCAGACGCGCAAGAATCCCTTCAAGGATACCGCCCGCTTCGCCAGCCGCCACCATGTTGCAGTAGAGGGAGTCAAACACCTTCGGGTGCTGAGCCAAGGCATCGGCCAAGGACGAACCGCCGTTGATGGACTGGGTCACCTTGTGAATCACATCCTTCAATGCGGGGTTCTCGCACTGCTCTTCCAGAATGTTCAAGCACTGCAGCATCGGAAGACCGGCAGAGCACATGGAAGAGAACATACGCGTAAAGCGGGTCAAGTCCTCATGCTTGATTCCGTTGCCGATGTTAATCTTGATTTCCATCGGCTTTTTCTTCAGCTTCACAATCGTGAGGCGGCGGCGCATGAGGAGCGCTTCGGCCTCGGCCTTGTCCTTCGCTTCGAGAGTTCCCTCAAAGTTGTTGCCCTGTGCGTTTTGCGCCTTGTACAGGAATTCTGCCATAAGTTAGACTCCTTCCTTCACGAACAACTGTTCCAGCTGGTCCGGGCTCGGAGAACGGGCGAGCGCCTCGAAACGGTCGACCTTGCGGTTTTTCACCAGTTCGCAAAGGCACATGTTCATCGTATTCATGCCGAACTTCTGGCCAATTTCGATCATGGATTCAATCTGGTGCACCTTGTCGTCGCGAATAAGCGCACGGATACCCGGAGTCACGTTCATGACTTCGTAGGCCATCACGCGGCCGCCGCCAATTTTCGGGATAAGCGTCTGGCATATCACGCCCTGGAGCACGAACGAGAGCTGCGTACGCACGGTCTGCTGTTCGCCCTTCGGGAACGCGTCGATAATACGGTTGATCGTCTGCACACAGGAGTTGGTATGCAAGGTCGCGAAGGCCAAGTGACCGGTTTCTGCAATCGTCAAGGCGCAACGCATGGTCTCGTTATCGCGCATTTCGCCGATGAGCACCACGTCCGGGTCCTGACGGAGGGCCATCTTCAGGGCAATCGCAAAGCTGTTCGTATCGCTACCGACTTCGCGCTGGTTGATCATGCATCCCTGGTGCTTGTGCAAGAACTCGATCGGGTCTTCTACGGTCAGGATATGGTCGTGACGTTCCTTGTTGATCTTGTCGATCATGGCAGCGAGCGTTGTCGACTTACCGGAACCGGTAGCACCCGTCACCAGCACGAGGCCGGAGGGTCGGGTCGTGAATTCGGCCATGATCTTCGGGAGGCCAAGTTCCTTGAAAGTCTTGATTTCAAGCGGAATGATACGGAGGGCAAGCGCCACGCAACCACGCTGCAGGTAAGCGTTCGCACGGAAACGCGCCAGGTTCGCGATACCGAAAGAGAAGTCGCATTCCTTGTTCTGTTCGAACGACTTCTTCTGGAGTTCGTTCATCAGGCTATACGTCATGCGCATGGTCTCGTCCGGTTTCAGCTTGTCCTCGCCGATGGGGGTAAGCTTGCCGGAAAGACGGACGAGCGGAGGGGAACCTGCGGTTATATGCAAGTCAGAAGCCCCGCGTTTAACCATTTCAGAAAGAAGATCTTGAATATTATACGCCATATCAAAGAATATAACTTAAAACAGCGCGAAAAAAAAATAAATTCTTTATGGATATGCAGATTAAATCCTATAAAACTGCCGGAATTCTGGCCTTGATCGCCATTTTGTGCGCCATTTTCCTTGCCTACAGGGAAAACGCGAAGCCTTTCCAGCAGATGCCCGATTCAATCGAGAACTTCGACGCAATCAGCATCGACGGCGGGAAAACCACGTTCCAGGCAGAAAAGGGCAAGGCGACACTCATCGTGCTCAGCGCTAGCTGGTGCCCCGCATGCATCGCTGAGCTGCCGACGCTGAAAAAACTGCACGACGAATTTTTCGACGACGGTTTCCGCATCCTCATGGTAAACGAAGACGACAACATAAAAATCGCCTCCCGGTTCAAGAAGAAGTACGACATGCCATGGGTCATGGTGCACTGGAACTACGACCTCATGAACATGCTCGGCAACCCGCGGGTCATCCCGGTAAGCTACCTTCTGGATGAAAAAGGCGGCATCGACTACATCGAAGCGGGAATCATCGAAGAACACCGCATGAGGCGCGCGATAAAGGCGCTTGTCAAATAAGACGCATCAGGCAATCGGGCTCGGGAACAGGATCACATCCTTGATTTCTTTTTTGCCGAGGGCAAGCATAAACAAGCGGTCAAGCCCGAGCGCCACGCCCGAGCAGGCCGGCATCCCGGATTCCAGGGCGGACAAGAAATTTTCATCGACAGGCGGAAGCGGTTTCCCCATCTGGCGGCGGATGTCGAGATCCGACTCAAAACGTCGACGCTGTTCGGCGGCATCGGTGAGTTCCGTATAGCCGTTGCAGAGTTCCACGTTATCCATGAAGAGTTCGAATCGGCGCGCCCAGGTGTGGCCATCTTCCCCGACAAACGTCTGCGCAAGCGCGGCCTGCGACTGCGGGTAGTCGAGGATGAATTCGGGGCCGTTTTTCGCAAGGGCAGGTTCCACCATGAAGACCATCAGGTAATCCCACCAGTCTTCGCGGGCCATCCGTTCCGGGCCTTCGGGAACGGGCACGCCGCCGGATTCGCACGCTCGAACAAAGTTGTCCAAATCCTCGCAGAACGGGTCCACTCCCGCATAATTCTTGAACGCGTCTATCCAGCGAGTGCGATGGGCCTTGACAGGGCTTCCGACTATTTCGGACACGAGCGCTTCCACCTCGTCCATCAGTTTCTCCTGCGGCATGCCGACGCGATACCACTCCACCATGCTGAACTCGTTGTTGTGGTGGCTTCCGAATTCATCCTTGCGGAAGGACTTGGTTATCTGGAATATGTCCCCGAAACCGGACGCCAGCAGGCGCTTCATGTGGAATTCGGGACTCGTCATGAGGAAGCGCGCCGGCCGACCGTTCACCTCGAAATAATCGAGCTGGGGGTCGGTACCGCCCGCATTCGAGAGCACAGGAGTCTCGACTTCAAGCACGCCGCGGCTTTCAAAGAAGGCGCGCACCTTGCCCATCAAGGCTTGGCGCCTTATCCAGGAATCACGATTGCAAGTAGGAGCGAAGGACATGGCGAGCTCCTTCATCATCCATCAATCATCATTTATTCATCACGCAACGCACGGAAAGCCAGAAGTCCTTGTCGGCAGGCATCGACGTCACGTTCTTATCGGAGCTGAACATCGACTTCGCAAGGCCGCGGCCGTCCGCAAGCTGCTTCTCGGTCCAGAAGTAGGCCCCTTCGCCCTGGATAACGAAGTTCATGTTCTTGTTGGCATAGCCGCCGAACAGTGCGGTAAACGCATAATCGTCGCTGCCGTTGCTGCGGAGCTTCTCGGCAGCCACGTCCGTGCCGCCAGCGAACGCTTCGAGGGACTTCCAGTCTTCTTCCGTCGAGAGATGGGTACCTTCGGGACAAGCGACCTTGGCGGCTCCCTGCGTATAGAGCTTGCCATAGGCCTTGCAGTTGTCTTCCTCGCGTTCATAGCAAACGGAGCTGCCTTCCATGGCGAAATTCAGGTTCTGGACAAACCACTTGGTTCCACCAATATCCTTGACCCTATATTTCTGATTGTCGCGAGGGTCTACAAATTCTTCGAACACCGGGCAGCGGGAACCATGTCCCTTCGTCGCAAGGATTGTTTCCACTTCGGACGGCCAAACCGCACAGAAGCGGAAAAGTTCGCTGCCAGGAAGCGGAGTCCCTGCAGCCTTGTGGCTTTCAACCCAGCGGCTCACGTAACCAAGACCGATAATAGCCGTATCCGGAATCGAGAGCGCCTTTGCGCTATTCTGCATAATCGTCGCAAAGCGGCCCGCTACAGATTTCGGAGATTTCCAGAAGGCCTCCGGCAATCCCTTGCGGAGCTTTTCGAACAAGGGAGACGGACGCGGAGCGTTGATAGTCGTGTCGGAAACAAAGCGTTCCGGCTTGGTTTCGCACAGGGCCTCGCGTGCGGCATCGAGCGTATTGTGAGCCTGTTCAAAACATTCTTCCATGCATTCGTTGCGGGCGCGGCCCTTCTTCGGGCACGGGACCCAGAGGGACGTATCGACAAGCATCTTGATAGGCTTCGCAAAAGCCTTGACCTTGACAGCCGCTTTTACAGCCGCTTCAAGCAGGTCAATCGCCCTGGCGTTTCCATTTTCGCCATCCAGGAGCAAGAGCGAGATGACCTCGTTACAGGCTTCCATCGCATTCGGATTGGAGCAGGTGTGCGTCCCGTAACCATAGGCAAACTGAGTCGGGCAGTTGGCAAAAGACTCGTCGGGATTCTTCTTGAAAATTTTTTCGTAGACCTGGACAGCCTCGTTCGGAGTGAGCTTTCCACAGTACACGTCCTCGACTTGACCTTTTTTCACCATTTTCTGGGCGGTCGCCAAATCACCGGCATCGATGGCGGCATGCAATTCATCCTGGGCAAACACACCCGTCGCAAAAACGGATACCACAGCAAGGGCCAATATCTTACGCATATTTTTCATACTGTCCTCTCTTTCGTTTCGTTCCAATATAGCAAATCAACCTTTCGCAACCGAGTCCACCCCTAAAAAAAGCGCCGAAGAGCCGAACTTTTCTACATTTGGGCCCATGATTGATGCAAATATTGACGCAGAAAAAATCCGTAGCGAATTTCCGATGCTTGTCGCAGGCGATAAGGATGCAAAGCCCCTTGCCTTTTTGGATAGCACGGCCACCACGCAAAAGCCCGCGTGCGTCATCGACGCCATGGACGACTTTTACCGCGAACACTACAGTTCCGTAAAGCGCGGCGTGTACCGTCTGAGCGCCCGCACCACCGAAGCGTTCGAAGCAACGCGCAAGAATGTCGCAAAATTTATTAACGCAAAAACCGAAGACGAAATCGTATTCACCCGCGGCACCACCGAAAGCATCAATCTGGTGGCGTGGAGTTACGGCCGCAAGTTCTTCGAGGCGGGCGACGAGATTTTGATTAGCGGTCTGGAGCACCATGCAAACATCGTGAGCTGGCAGCTCGTTGCCGAAATGAAAGGCGCGAAAATCAAGGTGATTCCCGTTTTGGACAACGGCGATCTGGATTTGGCAGCACTTCCCGGGTTGTTGAATGCGCGAACCAAGATGGTGGCCGTCACCCACGTGAGCAATTCCGTGGGCACCGTGAACCCGATTGCTGAAATTATTGCCACCGTGCGAGGTCTCGCCCCGCAGGCAAAGATCCTGATTGACGCCGCCCAAAGTTCAAGCCACATCAAGATTGACGTGCAAAAGTTGGACTGCGATTTTCTCGCCTTCAGCGGACACAAGATGTACGGCCCGACAGGCGTGGGCGTACTCTACGGCAAGTACGAAGTTCTCGACAGTATGCCCCCCTGGCATGGTGGCGGCGAGATGATCAAGAACGTGACTTTTGAAAAGACGACTTACGCCGACGTTCCCGCACGTTTCGAGGCAGGCACGCCCATGATTGCCGAAGTCATCGGGCTCGGCAAAGCCATCGAATGGATTAATACAGTAGGCATTGAAAACATTCGCAAGCACGAAGAAGAAATCACGAACTACGCGCTGGAACAGCTCGCGCAAATTCCGCAGGTAAAAATCTTCGGGAACCCGAAGGAACGCGGCGCCCTCATCAGCATCACGCTGGACGGCATCGCTGTAAGCGACGCCGCCATGATTCTCGACGAAGAAAACGTTGCGGTGCGTAGCGGGCACCACTGCGCCCAACCCGTCATGGACCGCTTCGGCGTTGACGCCACGCTTCGACTCAGTTTCGGAGCGTACACCCTGAAGCGCGACATCGACCGCTTTGTCGCAGGCATCAAGCGCGTTCTCCGACTCTTCGGCTAACCGGGACTCGTATGGGAATCGAGAAAGGCATCTTCAACCGCACATCGCTCCTGCTCGGGGACGACGTGATGGGCAACATCTACCAGAAGCGCGTCATCATCTTCGGTCTCGGCGGAGTCGGCAGCTGGTGCGCCGAAAGCCTGGTGCGTTCCGGCATCAAGGAACTCGTACTCGTTGATTCAGACCGCGTGTGCGTCACCAACGTGAACCGCCAACTGATGGCCACCACGAAAACCGTGGGGCAAGTCAAGGTGGACGTGCTGAAAAATCGCCTACTCGAAATCAACCCGCACGCCAACATCGTAGCACTCCAAGACATCTACGAAGAAGCGAATACGGACAAATTCCAACTGGACACCTTCGACTACATCATCGATGCCATCGACAGCCTCGAAAACAAGATGCAGCTGTTGTGGCACGCCACGCGCACCAAGGCCACGGTATTTTCTTCAATGGGGGCAGCCCTCAAGATGGACCCCACACGAATCAAGGTCGCCGAATTCTGGAAAGTCGCCGGTTGCCCGCTCGCCCGCGCGCTCCGCGATAAGTTCAAGAAAAAGAAAATGGCGCTCAAGAAAAAAGTGCTGTGCGTCTACAGCGACGAACTCCTGAAAAACCGCGGCAAGAATTCCTCTTGTGGCACAGACGCCTGCATGTGCCCCAAGGTGCGCCACGAAAGAAGCGAAGCCGAACTCCAGAATGCAAACCTGGTCGATCACGAATGGTGCAGCAGTAAGGCGCAAATCAACGGGACCATGGCACACTCCACCGCTATTTTTGGATTCATGATTGCGGGCCTCGTGATGCAGGACATCTATCAAAAAGCTTTAGCAAGCACAAAGTAATATGAAATTCCTGATTCAGCGCGTCTTGAACGCCCAAGTGGATATCGATGGGCAGACTGTCGGCAAAATCGGCAAGGGCTACATGATTCTCATCGGCGTAGGCGAAGACGATACCCGCGAAATCGCCGACAGGCTCATCCGCAAGATGCTTGCGCTGCGCATCTTTGCCGACGAAAACGGCAAGACGAACCTTTCCATCAAGGACGTCGGCGGCGAGCTCCTGCTCGTCTCGCAGTTTACGCTGTACGCGAACTGCAACAAGGGCAACCGTCCCACATTCAACGGCGCCGGCAACCCGACACTCGCAAACGAGCTCTACGAATACATCGTTGCCGAGTGCAAAAAAGAAATCCCCGTCGTACAAACAGGGAAATTCGGCGC
Source organism: Fibrobacter sp. UBA7003 (assembly GCA_002449765.1). Taxonomy (GTDB): domain Bacteria; phylum Fibrobacterota; class Fibrobacteria; order Fibrobacterales; family Fibrobacteraceae; genus Fibrobacter. The sequence continues at coordinate 174,616 of DJXN01000008.1, read as the reverse complement.
CGACATGCAGGTGAGCCTCACCAACGACGGCCCCTTCACGATAATGTTGGAATAAAAGCCCCTACACAATCCCCAAAAATGGCGTTTACACGTGAGTCCATTTATATGGTCGCAAGCGGTGTTTTATTTTCAGAAATAAGTTTATATTAGTATAACAATGAAAACGGTTATAAAATTTGCAATTCTCGGATGTGGCCATATCGCCACGAAGATGGCCACTGCGGTCAAGACACTTGAAAAGAACGGCATGGGCGTGGAATGCTACGCAGTCGCTTCGCGCACGCTCGAGAAAGCGAAAAAGTTCGCCGATGATTACGGATTCAGCCGCGCATACGGCAGTTACGAGGAACTCGCGAAAGATGCGGATGTCGACCTGATTTATATTGCGACCCCGCATTCAGAACACTACAGCAACATTCTGCTTTGTCTGGAACATGGCAGGAACCTGCTCGTGGAGAAGGCCTTTACCGCGAATGCGCTAATGGCATCGGAAGTACTAGCCCTTGCCGAAGAGAAAGGCGTATTTATATGCGAGGCCATGTGGACGCGATTCCTGCCTGCGGTGCAGATGGTAAAGGACTGGATTCTGGCAGGGAAGATCGGCAAGGTCGAAAGCGTGGAGGCCGACTTCTCGATGCCGCTTTCGCATATCGGACGCCTGCACAAGCCCGAACTTGCGGGCGGTGCACTGCTGGACCTGGGCATTTATAGCCTTACGTTTGCGGATATCTTCTTGACTGACCCGAAAATTTGCAAGGGGATCCCCGCCTCCGCGGGGATGACATCGGGCGAGGAACGTGCGGGGATGACATCGGACGAGGAACGCGCGGGGATGACACCGGGTGGGGAATACGTTGCAAACCACATCGTAGAGACGAAGACGAAGTGCGTCAAGTTCCATACGGGCGTGGATGCGACCGACTGGATTGACCTCGTATATGCGGGCGGGCAAGTCGCACACCTCAAGACCTCGATGGTGGCCCCTCTCAAGAACGAGGGCGTCATTTACGGTTCCGAAGGCTTTATCCGCGTGCAGAACCTCAACGACATGGAAGAAATCCAGCTGTTCGATGTCGCCGGGACGCTCGTGGAATCGGTAAAGCCGCCCCGCATCGAAAACTGCTACGAATATGAGGTGCTGGGCTGCAAGGCGGCCCTCGAGAAGGGACTCAAGGAATGTCCCGAGATGCCGCACGCCAAGACCATGCAGATGATGACGCAGATGGATAACCTCCGTGCCGCATGGGGAGTAAGCTACCCGTTCGAGCTCAGTCCGGGCGAAGTCTGGGATCGCAGCGGCGACAAGTCCTTCCTCGAAATTTTTGACGTCGAGACCGGCGAATCTAGACTGCTCAAAGAATTCGACAAGGTCATCGAGGCGCCGAACTGGAGCGCCGACGGCAGGTTCCTCACGTTCAACAGCGAAGGCCGCATCTACAAGATTGAAATCGAAAGCGGCAAGGTGACGGAAGTCCCGAGTTACTTTGTCAACAACTGCAACAACGACCACGTTCTCTCTCCCGACGGCGAGGGGCTCTACGTGAGCCACCACACCAAGGAAGACGGGCTTTCGCGCATCTACAAGATTTTCTTCGACGGACGCATGCCGGAACTCGTGACCCCGCTTGCCCCGAGCTACCTGCACGGCGTCACCACCGACGGCAAGATGCTCGCCTACTGCGCCGAACGCAACGGAGAATACGACATCTACACGATTCCTGCTGCAGGCGGGAACGAGACGCAGCTCACGACCGCATTCGGACTGAACGACGGCCCCGAATATGACTGCGACGGTGAATACATCTGGTTCAATTCAGTGCGCAGCGGCCGCATGCAGGCCTGGCGCATGAAGGCCGACGGTTCCGAGCAGACGCAGATGACATTCGACGCACACTTGAACACCTGGTTTCCGCACATTTCGCCCGACCGTACAAAAGTCGTGATGCTCGCCTACCACGAGCGCGACGTACGCCCCGGCGAGCACGTTCCCAACAAGAACGTGGAAATCCGCCTGATGACAGGGTGTGACGAAACAGGCTGGAGTGAGCCCCGCACGGTTCTGCAGCTGTTCGGCGGCCAGGGAACCATCAACGTGAATTCATGGTCCCCCGATAGCCGCAGTTTCGCCTACGTGCGCTACGAGAAAAAATAGACGCCCGCAGATTACTTCTGCAAGTTGAGGCTCGCGTTCGCGGCGCCGTACAGGCTGATGCTGTAATCCTTGATGATGTACACCGGAATCTTGTTCAAGAGCGGACGGATGTTCGGGTTGTAGTTTTTCTCGAAATACTTCATGAACAGGTTGTCGCGCTCGAGCCAGCGCAGGTCCTTCTGCACCGTACCGCCGGCCAGGTAGAGGCCACCCAGGGGCAGGAACAGCGTAGAAGCGTCGCTTGCGAAGCGGGCGAGCATCTTCACGAACAAGCGCATCATCTCGGCGGCCACCGGGTCGGTGTCGCTCGCGCGGCTGATGTACTTCGGGCGATCGTTGGGTTCCGTTTCTTCAATCTTCTTGAAAGCCTCGTTGTCGGGAACGCCGCGGGTTTCCTTCCACCATTCGTACATGTTACGGAGCCCCATGCCCGAGACGAGCGGTTCCACGCCGGGCACGGTGCCAATCTTCTTTTCCATGTAATCGTGGAATTCCTGCGAATCCTTGTCGAAGGGGGCGAAGGTAGAATGCCCGCCTTCCGAAGAAGCGGGGATGTACTTCTCGCCGTCGAACGCGAGGAAGCCGACACCCATGCCGGTACCCGGGCCAATCACAGCCTTGGTCGCCTTCTGCGGGGCGGGTTGGCTGCCGTCGGTATGCGTGAGCTTGAAAATCTGCTTGGGGTCGTCCACGTCCAAGGTCGGGATGCCGTAGCTGATGGCCATGAAGTCGTTGATGACAAGCGTCGGGATGCCGGTCGCCGCAGTGAGGGCGTCGCCATCCACGCTCCACGGGAGGTTCGTCATGACGCACTTGTTGTTCGCCACCGGACCCGCGGCACTGATGCACACATGACTGGGCTTGAGGTCGGCACGGTTTTCCGCGGCGAGCTTGAGCGTCTCGCGGATAGGAGCGTCGAGCCCATCGATATCCTTGGAGGGGCACACCGTCTCGAGAATCAGCGTGAACTTGCCATCCTTGTAGCCCACAAGGCCAAGGTTCGTGTTGGTGCCGCCAATATCGCCTGCAAGAACGAGGCGGTCAAACTTTGCATCGGGATTAAGCCATTTGATTTCCATAATAAAAACTCCGGTAATTACGGAATGAATATAGGAAAAACGGCAGCGCTAAACCGACGAATCCAACATTTTAGGTATATTTTATGCAGGATGATAAAGGAGGATGAATGAAACATTCTGTGTTTAGACACTTGCCCGGCCTGTGCGTTCTAGCCACGACAACGATATTTTTTACCGCCTGCAGTGACGACGACGATTTCTCCCCGGTTTCGAAGAACCGCGGGTACGACTATGCGTTCAAGTCAAACAATGGATTTGCGGATTACCCGTGCAACGAGATGCGCGAGGGCCGCGAGGCGATTGTCGGACGCGACAAGGAAAGCTACTTCTGCGAGTTCGACGAGATTGACTCCGTGTATATCTGGGCTGGCTACAACGATACACTCACGGCCAAGGGCAAGGAGTTTGTCCGCAAGAATGTTTCAAGCAGTTCACGCGAGTCGAGTAGTTCTGGAGACGATGACTCCAGCAGCTCGCAGTATTCGTCGAGCTACAGTTCTTCAAGCTACAGTTCGTCGAGTTCGTCGGCAAGGTCGAGTAGTTCCTCGCTGAGTTGGGAAGAACTCAAGCCACGCCTCACAGAAAAGGGCGAACAGTTCAATCCGGACATCGATTACGGCACCATGACCGACCCGCGCGACGGCAAGACGTACAGGACCGTGGATATCGAGGGAACAATCTGGATGGCGGAAAACCTGAACTACACCGGTCACGAAGTAGGTAAGTCCTATTGTTTTAAAGGTGACGAGGATATCTGCAAACTGTATGGCCGCTTTTATAGCCGCGATGCCGCGATGAATAGTTCAAAATGCGAGTATGGAGCTAGCTGTTTATTAGGGAACGATCCTATTCAAGGCATCTGCCCGGACGGATGGCATATCCCGACATATTCCGAGACGCAGACGCTGGTAACCCTTGCCGGCAAAAAGGCTCAACCGCTGATGTCGACGATAGGATGGGGAACCGAGGATTCGCTGTACATCAATCCTGGGATCGATACGTACGGGCTCTCCTTCGTGGGAACGGGACAATATGATACCAAGGACGGTTACAATGACATCGGCGAATTCACATTCATGTGGGTCTATTACCAGTCGAGCGACATGTATTACCTTCTCATAAGGGGAAAAGACAACGAGGCGTTCATCAATGATTTCGACGGCTACGAGTCGAACTTCTCCGTCCGTTGCGTGAAGGGTGACGGCGTCGTACCGGTTTCGTCGAGCGAGAGCTCTTCAAGCGCAAAATCCTCGAGCAGCGTTTCGTCCAGTTCCGTGAGCAGTTCATCGAGAACCAAGCAGGCAGGCGCCGAGCCTCTCCTGGAAGCCGCTGACGAGCAGTTCAACCCGGACATCGAATATGGCACCATGACGGACTCGCGCGACGGCAAGACATACAAGACCGTAAAAGTCGGTAGTGCAACATGGATGGCGGAGAACCTGAACTACGCCGGCAACGAAATTGGAGTATCTACCTGTTTCAACGACGACGACCGTTTCTGCGAACTATACGGTCACTTTTATAGCCGCAGCGCGGCGATGAATTCCTCCAGTTGTGCCTATAAATCTTCGTGCGACCTGGGTACCGGCCACATCCAGGGAATCTGCCCTGACGGGTGGCATATCCCGACAAATAAGGAGGCGCAAGACCTTGTAAATCTTGCTAGCGGACACGCACTCCCGTTGATGTCGGCAAAGGGATGGAAAACAGGAATTACACCCGGGACTGATACATACGGGCTCTCCTTTGTGGGCGCTGGATGCTATTGCAGCGATGATGGATTCCATTCTTTGGGTGAATATGGACGTCTATGGGTATATTATGCATCCTCGACCCAATACTACATTGTAATAAGGGGATTAGAAAATGAAGCGGAAGTATGGGACTATAACGACGAAGAGTGCTATAACCCAGTCCGCTGCGTGAAGGATTAAAATTTGTCCGGCTCACTCGCCGGACTTTTTAGTTCTTCTCGAATTCCATGATGTCCGCCTGCACGGTGATATCGTCGGGGAAGTACTTCTGTGCGACTTTCAGCAGGCGGAGCGCCTCGTCGTCACGCTTTTCGGCATGGGCGTCGTAGGCCATGTTCTTGAACCCGTAGACAGATTCCGCGTTGCCCTGTTTTGCCGCAAGTTCGTATGCGGATTCGGCGCGGTCAAGGAACTTCGCGTCGTAAGCGAGATTCCCGAGGAATATGGCGGCATCGCTGAAATCCGGCTTGATTTGTACCAGGTTGTTGAGCACGTCCATCGCGATAAACGGCTTGTTGTCTTCGGCGAGGACGTCTGCTAGTTTGTACATGGTAGCGGTATCGTCAGGGCGGACGCCCAGTGCTTCGCGATAAGCGGCGGCACTTTCTTCGAACTGCTTGTTCAGGCGGTACACGTCGCCGAGATACACGAGAAAATCGACTTCGTCGGGGTGCGCGGCGTAGCCCTCGCGGATAACGGCTACGGCGCGCTCGAAATCGTTCAGCGCGATGTTCGCCTCTGAAAGCTGGTAGACGATGCTTATGTCTTCCTTGTCGAGCTGGTAGGCCTTCTCGATGGCACGCAGCGCGCCGACCGCGTCGCCGGTTTTACCGTAGGCTTCGCCGAGGTAAAGCCAGCCCGAAACGTTTTCGGGCTCCAGTTTCAACGCCCTGTGGTACGCCGCCACGCATTCCGGGTACTGCTTGAGCCTAAAGTACACGCTCGCCATGTTGAAAAGCGCAGGGGAAAACGCCCCGTTCGAGAAGTCGATAGCCTTGCGGTACGTGGCGGCGGCATTCGGCAGGTCGTTTTGCTGGTAGTAGCTGTTCGCAATGTTGAAACTGGTGGCGACGGGGTCCGCACCTCGGGATTCCGCCTTGCGGTAGAGCGTGATGGCCTGCTTGAATTTGCCATCGCGGTAGAGGGCGTTCGCGCGTTCCATCAGGTCGTATGCGGATTGCGCCGCGAAGGAGAAGGTAGCGAGAAACAGTAAAATAGACGATAGACGAAAGACGATAGACGATAGATGCGCAGAACGTGAACTGCCCATCAATCCGTTACACTTGTTTATCATTCCATTCATCATTTTCAAGCTCTTTGCGCGAAGCGCCATTATAAATCTTTCGTCTTTCGTCTGTAGGCGCAACGCGCCGTTCTTTCGTCTAAATCAGTCCCTGAACTTCACTTCGAAAGGCTGTTCCATGCCGCAGAAGGGCACCGCCTTGCCCGCCTTTTCGGCCGGCGCGAACGTCATGCGCGATAGCGCCTCACGGCCGGCGGCGGCGAGCCCGGAACCTGAGGGAGATTCCTCCAGCACCTTGATATCGTAAGCCTTGCCGTTCACGTCCACACAAAAACTGAGCCGCAGCATCGCATCGATTTCGCGGTCACGGATCTGCGGGGGCACCTGAAAGTTCGGATACGCCCTGCTTTCGGGTTTCTTGTCCACGTCGCCCTTTTCGGTCGAAAGCGCCCCGCCGCGGAAATCGGCCACCATGTCCTCGCTCACGGCGGCGCCGGCGTTACCCGATGCCGTCCCGAGATTCATCGCGAAACGCGGCCCCGCCTTCGGGGAACGCGAATTGGACTTCTGGCGGTCGGGCTTGCGCGCGGGCTTTTTCTTCTCGACCTTCTTCTCGACTTCTTCCACCTTCTTCACGGCAATTTCTGTCTTGTTGTACTTCTTCTCGTGAAACACCTTGCCCGTCAAGAAGAGGTTCGCCATCGTCACAGAGAACACGAGCGCACAGCTCGCGAGGATTGCCGCGATGAGGATAGCAAAACGCTTCAACAATTTCTTAAAGAACTTCAACATCACAAATTCCTAGATACAGCTCCTGCAACTTCGTGCCACGCAATGCGCTCAGGATGACGCTTTGCGTCACTCCGCCTGCGCCGCGATGGAGACCTTCTTCACTCCGGCCAGGTTGCACATGTCGATTACCTGCACGAGCACGCCCGTCTCGGCACCCTTATCCGCAATCACTACGGCCTCGCGGTCGGGCGCCTTCGCGAGCGACTGCTTCAAGATATCCTGCAGGCTCGCGAGATCCACCTGCCGCTCGTTCATGTGGATTGTCCCTTCGCGCGTAATCGCAATCAAGAGGTTTTCCTTCTCGAGCTGGCTTGCAGACTGTGCCTGAGGCTTCGTCACGTCCACGCCCGTCTCGCGGGTAAACGAGGAAGTGACCACGAAAAAGATGAGGAGGATGAACACGATGTCCATCAGCGGGCCCATCTCGATACCCATATCCTTCTGCTTTCTTCTCGGCAAGTTGAATTCCATAATAAATCCTTCATTCCTGGATTGCCACGGCTTCTTTCGAAGCCTCGCAATGACGAATCACGGGCACTTCCTCTCTACAAAATAATTCTCTATAACAGTCGCGCCGAGTTCCATCTTCTGGCGCAGCATTTCTACGCGCTCGTCCAGGCGCTGTTTCAGGAGCGTGAGCGGGAATGCCACCAAAAGCCCGCTCTGCGTCGAGATGAGCGCCTCCGAGATACCGTCGGCCATGAGCACCGGGTTCTGGTTCCCGTACAACGTAATCACCTCGAAGGTAGAAACCATTCCCGTCACCGTGCCGAGCAGGCCCAGCAACGGCGCCGCAGATGCCATCACGGATACGATATGGTTTCCCTGCTCCATGTAGCGCACCGTCTTCATCATGCGCACCTGCATATAGTCACGGAAGCCCTCGGGATTGGTGCTCGCGACGTCAATCGCATAGCAGAGTTCCCGCGAGAGGAGCCCACCACGCTTGCGCAGCCTGCGGAGAGCCTTCTTCACGCTGGGCGGTTCCGCATTCTTCTCGTCTTCCTCGATTCCGCCGTTCAGGTCCACGCGCATGCGCTTGATGACCTTGTGGATGTCGGTGCGGAAAAAGTCGCTCCCGATGCGGAACCAGCTCGAAAACAGGTAGTAGAAACCCACGACACCCGCCAGGAGAATCGGGAGCATCACCACGCCGCCGGCATGGTACGTATTCTCGAGCGACTCGATAAGTATGTAGTGGGTGTTAGTCATGGCGCGGAACTTATTCTTTCTTCCCGAAAATGCGGTTCAGGAGTGCGGTGCTCTGCACGTACATCTCGCTCGTGACCTTCTCGATTTTTTCGCTCAGGAGGCCGTGCAATATCATCACGGGGATTGCAATCACGAGGCCCGTTTCCGTAGTCACGAGAGCCTCCGAAATGCCGCCCGCAAGCACGCGAGCGTCGTTCGTGCCCACCTCGGTAATCACCGTAAAAAGCGTGATGATACCCGTGACCGTACCGAGCAGGCCGAGCAGCGGGGCAATCGAGCCCATCGCGGCAAGGAGCCCCATGCGGCGTTCCAGTTTCGGCTGCTCGCGGAGCAATGCCTCCTGCAGGGCGCGTTCCGCATCCTCGCGCTTGTCGCGGGCGCGGTTCAGCACCGCAAATAGCACCATCGAGAGGCTCGTTTCCTTCTTGAGGCAGAGACCAGCCGCATCCTCGTAGCGGTTCTCCTTCACGAGGGCGTCGAGCTTGCGGTTGAACCTGCGGCTCAGATGCCCGCGGTAGCTGAGCACCAGGAAGCGCTCCAGGCAAAGCAGCAGCGCGAAAATCGCCACCAGCATGAGCGGGTACATCACGATACCGCCCTTCTTGAAGAACGCCTGGAATTCCTCGCGCCAGGTAAGTTCCTTCGTGTCGGTAATCGCATTCTTGACCGCCTTGTTCTGCAATACATCCAGCGGGATCGTGACAACTTCGGAAGCCCCCGAGGCTTGCGATACGGCCTGCTTTATATTCGCGGCCATCTCCGGAGGGAGCGTCGCATTCCATTCGAATATCTTGCCCTGCAGCGCACCCGAGCGGAGCAGCGCCTGCACCTCGCCGTTATCCTGCGCGACCTCGCCCAAAAAGACCGTACCCAGGCGCAAGCGGTTCACGTTCACGTCGGGGCGGTTGCCCACCTGCGAAGTCTCGCGCCCGTAGAACTGCGTGTAGGTCAGTTCGTGACGCAGCAGCAAGTCATTCATAAAATTCTGCACCGCGCCGACCGTATTCGGCACCTTCTTCTCGGCATCCTCGGAAGCCTGCTTCAGGCGGATCAGGCGTCCGTTCATTCCCACCGGGTAGTCGCCCATCACGTCGCCGAGAGTCTTGTCAATCGAAAGCTTCACCTGCGTATTAAGCGCATCGTACGCCGACTCGTCGGCCTGCGCCTTCTCCTCGGCATCGCCCGTCATGTTCCTGCTCGCCATGACCTCCTCGTTCACGCGGCCAAGATCCGTCGAGAGCTTGGAATAGCGGCCGTCAAGTTCACGCGATGCCGCCTGGTGCTCCTCGGTCAACTGAGATTCGGCATAGCGCTTGCGCCAGTGTTCCGCCTCGAGTTTCTCGAGCGAGTCCGCCTTCTGCAGGCGAATGCGGGTAAGCGCCTCCACCTCGCGCTGCAAGCTGCGCACCTCTTCCATCTGCAGGGAATCCTTGATGCGCGCCTGGTCCTCGGCGGTAGACTTCTTTTCGTCCGATGACCACGGCCAAGCGAATGCGGATGTGGCACACAAGAGAACTGCGATTATCTTCTTCATTTTTCACCTCCCACGATAGAGAGGCTTACGGGCAACTTCACAATCTGGGGAGGCTTCTTCGCCTGCTTCACGTCGAGCGCGAGCTTCACCGCCGCGCGCTCCTCCAGGTTCAATTCCTCGTTCCATTCGTATGCGACTTTCCCGTCCACGACCTTGCGCACCAGCGCACCGAACACCGTGCCGTTGTCATCGCTGTAGACCATCCACTGGTTCCCGATTCTCAGAATCGAGGCGTTGATGAGTTCGCCGTTCTTGCGGGTGAGCGGGCTGTTTATTATGGCCACCTCGTCGCCGAACTTCGTCTCTTCGGCAATGAGCGACTTGAGACGCGAAAAGCCCTCCTCCTCGCTCGCGTTCCCGCTCTCGATATCGCGGGTCAGGGACTTTACGCGATCGAGCCTGCTTTCGAGTTCCCAGGGTACCGTCTGCGCCACCTGTGACTCGAGCCTCTTGCTGATGCCCGCAAGTTCAGCGCGCAACGCCTTGCGCTTTGCGGCCACGTTGTCCGTGCGATTCTTCGCGCGGGCCTGCTTGTTGCGTTCCGTCTGGAGTTCGCCCGCAACCGCCTTTATCTTCACGTTCAGGCTGTCGATTTCGGCACGGCGGCGTTCCGTATCGGCCTTGTAGCGCTGTTGCAGTGTCCTGTAGCGGGAATCGTCCGCCTTGAGCATCGAATCCGTCGCCGAGATCTGGCGATTCAGCTTCTGGATTTCGGAATTCAGCTTTTCCTTCTCGAGCTTCAGGTCCTGAATTTCGGAAGCGCGGTCAGCAAGGGCCGGGCCCGAAACAAGCAGCACCATGAGCACCCAATGCACGAGGGGCAAGAATTTCAATCTTTTCATAACTTTCCAAATGAATTAGATATCAAAATTACATTATTATAACACCTAAACCCGCCAAAAGTGTCACCGCAATAGAAAAAATACCCCACAGGACAGCCTGCAGGGTTATTGACCGATTTGCCGGACTTAATTTTTTTACAAATTACTCCACGACTTCGACTTTCTTGGCGCTGAGTTCCTTCGTATCGATGGAAGAAATCGTAGAGCCGTCCGTAAGCGAGATCTTGCGGATTTCACCGACATCATACATGGCAACCCAGGCGGTGTTATTGTCGATAGCCACGATATCATAGGGATTGTCCTTGTTAAGAGCGGCCTGCCAGGCAACCGTCTTGGCGCTAGCGTTCACTTCAGCAATGCTACCCTTGTCGCCACGGTCCAGCACTATCAGCTTGCCATTCACATTTCTAATGACAGCGTCGGCAGAGAACTGAATGCGATCTTCATCATTGAATTCACCTTCTTCAAACCAGTACAGGGCACCAGAGCTATAGTCCGAAACATAGACGAACAGTTCTCCACCTGCGACGGTAATGCTGTAAGGCTGATAGAGGAACTCATAGGGTTCTTCAGATGTCAACGAGGTAAACGTCGTTCCATCATAGGCGCGAACACCCATGTCACTCGCTTCGAAGGTTGTCAAATCCACGACGCCACGGTCACCAATGTAAAGGAGGTTTTTATTGGCATCATAGAACAATCCGCCAGTCGCATCAACCTCCTTGCCAACGCTCTTCACAGACTTGCTCGCCAAATCAACTTCTACAACAAAGACATCACCATAAGCCCTGTAAACAGCGACATAGGCCTTGCCTTCCTTAGCATTCACTTCCATGAGATTCACGCCACCACCGAGTTCCGCGCCGCTTACCCAAAGTTCAGACTTTTTGTTCTTCAGGTCGATTTTTTCGATACCGCGGTTATCATCGGCATCAATACCCCATGTAACAGGATTGTATTCGCCCTGAGTACCCACGTACACATTACCCTTCACGACCTTGACAGCCATCGGGTTCTTGGTCAGAAGCGGAATCGTATCAAGAAGGGTTCCATCGCTCAACTTATACATGGCGAGAAGGCCCGGTTCCTTGAAATCTGCACCGCCAGTAACCGGAACATAGCGCTGGAACACGGCAAAAAGCGTATCGCCAGAGACTTCTAGGTCTGCGGCGTTCGGCGTTTCGGAAAGGTAGGTTACCTTCAGTTCGACAGAACTGCTCGATTCCGGCTCTTCGGAAGAACTGCTTTCGGCTTCGGAGGAGCTGGATTCAACCTTTTCACTAGAACTGGACTTATCGTCCTTCTTCGCAGAGCTGCTGGACTTTTCATCCTTCTTGCTGGAGCTGGACTTGGCGTCCTTTTCGCTCGAGCTAGACTTTTCGTCCTTCTTGACAGAGCTGCTCGACTTGGCCTTCGAAGAGCTGGAAGACTTCCCCTTCACGGAGCTGGAGCTCTCGTCGTCGGAAGCGCTGCTGAGATCATCGTCCAGACAGCTTTCGTTCTCGAGGCAATCCACGCCGGTGCTCGAGCTGTTGTCGTCACCGCAAGCGCTCATGAAGAACGCAAGCGACATTGAAGCAAGTAATGTGAGTATTTTCTTGTTCATGGTTTGTCCTTTCTGGCTTTACGCAATTACTTTGTCATAACCCTATGTACTCGGTAATGCGCGGGGGCTAGAACCCCTGTATGAGTGTAAACCTGTATTCTCGACCGGGCGCCGGGAAGGGCGTATAAATATTGCGATACGTCTCATCCGAAATGTTGTCTACCACGAATATAACCTGCGTCTTTTCCCACGGCTGCCATGCGAGCGAAGCGTTGTAACGGGCAACCGGAGGCTGCCTCGTGAAATTCAAGCGGTCACTATAAATCCGCGTCCTGTACGTGGCCTGGAAAATGGCCCTCAGGTCAAACGGCAAGAAGAACGTGCCCTCGGCAAAATAGCTGTGCACAGGTTCGCCCGGCAACAAGTTTCCGTTGTAGGCCCTGTTCGCGCCGTCATCACGCGGGTCCTGGATAGTCCCGCGCAGCACGGTCTGGAAAAATTTCGCCGGACGGCTTTCCAGTTCGAGTTCCACCCCACGGATAAGCGACTTGTCGACATTGAAGGCCTTCATCAAGTTGGTACTCGTAATCCAGTATATACCGTTCTCGACATGGTTCTCGAAATAGGTGGCACGCAATACCGAACGGTTCTTCGGGGTAGCAAACGAAAGGCCTGCCGCAAAACGCAAGGCCGATTCATCCTTGAGCGTGGGGCTAGAAAGGGTTCCCGGATACACGCCGTAGAGTTCCATCAGCTGCGGCTGCCTGTAGAAGCGCCCGAACGAGACGTTGCCGCCGATCCAGGAATCCTTCTTCCCGAGTTTCGCCTGCACCATTCCCGCAAGGCTCAGGTCACGATCCGTCGCCTCGTCCACCACCGCAGAGCCCGTAGTCATCAGCACCTGGCCGCCACCGATATCGTCGTACGTTTTGAGGATGTTGCCTTCGGCAAAAAGCGAGAACCAATCCGTAAAGTTGTATTCCGCATTGCCCGCAATCGAACCCGCGAGGCGTTCCAGTTCAAACTTCTTGAGCGTACCACGCGATTCCCAGAGTTCCGCGCTACCCGCAAGGCGCAGGTAAGCCTCGAACTTGTCCAGCAAGAGATTCGCCGACATTTCGGGAATAACCCTGTAGCCCGCAAGCCCGTACTCCCTGAAATCCTTCGAGAGGAATCCAATCTTATCGAGCGGGTAATACGACGAGGACATGTTCTTCTCGAACTTGCCGGTAACACCCGCCGTCAGGAGCAAGATGTCGGCAACCGTCGGAAATTCCAGGCGGTAAGCCACCTGCATCATGTCGCCCGTAAATTCCGCCACGAAGGTCTGCAGATCTTCCAGGCCCGGGTTCCCCGCCTGCGTGTGCAACGCGCTTGCAGACAAAGTAGAGAAGAACCCGTTCCCGTGGAGCATGCGGTACTGGAAGCTGCCGGAATATTCCGTGAACTCCGCGTTCCTGCGCCTGTCCTTGAAATCGTCCTCGTCGTTATAGAGCGTGCCGTTGCGGTTTTCAAACTCGTAGTCGTTGTCGCTGTGGCGCATGGATGCCGTCGCGGAGAACTGCACGCTGTCCTTGACGCTCGCTGAAACCTGCACGGAACCCTCGAACGTGTTGTGCGAACCGAAACTCGCGATGACGCGCCCCTTCGGGTTCTTGCCGCTATGCAGCGCATCCTTGGTCACGAAATTAATTGCACCGCCAAGGCCCGCGCCGCCGAACTTCGCCGGGACCCTGTCCTTGTAGACCTCTATCCTCTCGATATTGTTGAGGTCGATCGCCCCCAGGTCGGCAGCACCGCCGCCCGCATCGTTCAGGGGAATGCCGTCGATGCAGACAAGCACGTTACGCGCGGCAATCCCGCGGATGGACACCGTCTGGAAACTGCCCATGCCGCCCTGCTTGTAACCCTGGATGCCCGAAAGCGATGAAATGACTTCGGAAGCCGAAAGGCCTAGGCCCTCCCATGCGGAAGGCGTAATTTCCATGTAGTCCGTTCCCGGATTTTCTGTCTCGGCGATAGCGTAGGATTCGACCTCCGAAACGCCCAGGTCCTGCACGGGCGCGGACTCATCGACAGTGGTTTCCTTGGAAGACACGGAAACTTGCGCATGGGCACTAGCCCAAGCACAGCACAAAAACACCGCATACATCGCGGCTTTGCAGAAAGATGTCGTTCGCATCGTTCCTCAACATCACGTTTCCCGCAGTTCTTCTGGCTCGGGGATCATCCTACTCCCGGCTCCTTCACATGCGATTTCTCGCACATTGGTTCATACCGGTTTCGTCCTCCCTTACAGCGGCGCGACCGCCCCCGGCTTTCACGGGGTTCTCTCCTTGCGGGCAACCGGGGCCGCCTGCAAGAGCTTTTCAGGGCACAGGAAACTTTTTCGCCAAATATAAAAAAAGGGCATCGCCTTTTCAACGAATACGCATACCGAGCAACTTCCGACGCACAATTTGCGTAAAATAGACTATATTATTTGCATGCTGTTCATCCACCAATTTCCCGACTGGACGCGCTTCAGGTTCGACTCCGCGCGGGTGCTCGACGCACTCGGCAGGGCACGCTTCAGCGAGGGCAGACTCGCGGGCCTCCTCTCCTTCGCAGGCACCAAGGACCTGGAGACGGACCTCATCACCGAGGACATCGTCGCGAATTTTGCCATCGACGGGACCGAACTCGACGCCGACACCATCCGGACCGAAGTTTCGCTCCGCGCCCAGGGAAGCAGCGCCCATGTACAGAACTACATCGGCGCCATCGAAAACTACACGGTCCCCCTCTCTCAGGATCGCCTCTCCAACTGGTACGGCTCCCTGGTCGGGAACCGGGTGGCGGCATGGCGCAGCAACGTAAGCGAAATCTCGTCCGACACGGAAGGCCTGCACTTTACGGGACCGGGTCCCGAACGCCTGCCTGCCGAAATGGAAAACTTCCTGCGGTGGTTCGAGAATTCCTCCACAGACGGCACCATCAAAGCCGCCATCGCGCACTTCTGGTTCCTGACGCTGCGTCCCTTCGACAGGGCGAACGGGCGCATCGCGCGCGCCATTACGGCACTGCAGTTGAGCCGCGCACAAAAATCCGCACGCATGCACTATTCCCTGAACCGCCAAATCCTCAAGAACCGCGAAGAATACTTCCGCACGCTGAACAGGGCCCAATGCGGCAACGGGGACCTCACGGAATGGATCCTGTGGTTCCTGAAACAAATAGAGGAATCGGTACAGACAAGCGAATCGGCAATAGAATTTGAGACCAAGCGTTTTCGATTCCTGGCAAGACATTCGGGAGTGCAGACAACCGAAAGGGAGCAGCTGCTCCTGAATTCGGCCCTCACGGAAAAACTTCCCAGGAACTTCACCGCAAAGGACGTCGCCGCCCTCTTCGGCACAAGCCACGACACCGCATTACGCGAAATACAGAGCCTCATCGAGAAGGGGCTTGTTTCTGCAAACAAGAAGGGCGGACGCAGCCAGACCTACAGCGTCGTGGAATAGCCGCCGTTTTCGCGCATGCGCTTGCGGGCACGGCTGCCCGGGCGGTTGCGACGATGCTTATGGCGGGGCATACCGTTTTCAGGGCGCACGTCACCCTCGCGTAGGCGAGGGTCTGTATGCTTCTGTTCGGCCCGGCGCTCGTCTTTTTTCGGCGTTAAACCGCAGGCGGGCTTCTTCTCGCGGGACTTCTCGGCACGGGCCTGCGCCTCGCCACGGTTCATGCGGCCGCGCGCATTGCGCATCTCGCTCTCGGCGGTCTCCTTCTGCGGGGGCGGCAACTTCTCATATATCGCCTTGTCGCCTTCCGGGATACGGATGCGCGTCAATTTTTCGATGGCGCGCAAGTCCTGTTCCTCGTCGGGAGCGCAGAACGAAATCGCGATGCCGTCCTTGCCCGCACGGGCCGTACGTCCGATGCGGTGAACGAACGTCTCGGGCACATCGGGCAAGTCGTAGTTGAACACGTGCGAAACGTCGTCCACATCGATACCGCGGGCGGCAATGTCAGTCGCCACAAGCACGCGGATCTTTTCGTTCTTGAAGTTCCCCAGGGCTTCCTGCCTGCGGTTCTGACTCTTGTTCCCGTGAATCGCCGCGCACTTGACGCCCGCCTTTTCAAGGACTCGCGTTATCTTGTCCGCACCATGCTTGGTGCGGCTGAACACGAGCACCTTCGTCATCTCGGGATGGGCAAGCAAAAGTTCCTTCAGCAGGGCCCCCTTGCGGCGCTTGTCGATGCGGTAAAGTTCCTGGCGGATGCGTTCGATGGGCGTGCTCTGCGGAGCCACTTCCACACGCACCGGATCCGGGCGCAGGATTGTCGCCGCAAGCTTCGTGATGTCGTCGGGCATCGTCGCGCTGAAGAACAGGTTCTGGCGCACAGGCGGGAGCAGCGCCACCACCTTGCGGATATCATGGATAAATCCCATGTCGAGCATGCGGTCGGCCTCATCGAGCACAAAGAACTCGAGAGCCTTCAGCGACACCGCCTTCTGGCCAATCAGATCGAGCAGGCGGCCCGGAGTCGCCACGAGCACGTCTACACCGCGGACAAGGTTTCGCTTCTGGGAAGCATCGCTCACGCCGCCAAAGATGCACGCCGTCGAAATCGCGGTAAACTGCGCATATTGCTTAAAGCAATCCTCCACCTGGATGGCAAGCTCGCGGGTCGGCAGTAAAACCAACGCGCGGCAGGTCTTAGGCGCACGGAACTTTCCGGAATCGAGCAGGCGCTGCAGAATCGGGAGCGCGAACGCCGCCGTCTTCCCCGTCCCCGTCTGGGCAATACCCAGCAGGTCGCGTCCTTCGAGCAGGCTCGGGATGGAACGCTCCTGAATCGGAGTGGGTTTTTTGTAACCGACAGCGCGCACCGCGCGCTGCAGGGGATTTGCAAGGGGAAGTTCCGAAAATAGCATAGCGCGCCCAAAGATAGAAATTTACGACGCTCGGCCATGCTTTTCATTAGTAAATGAAAAGCATCTCGCGGTATTTAGGCAGAGGCCACATCTCGTCGGGCACAATCTTCTCGAGGCCGTCCACCACCTTGCGGAGGCCAGCGACGGCAGCGATGATTCCCTCGTGTTCGCCTTCGAGAGATGCTTCAAGTGCAGCAATCGATTCGGTGAGCGAGCGACAGCCTTCGCCAATGGACTTCACGTAGGTATCGAGCCCCGGGAAGCCCTGGTTCAAGGCCATTTCGTTTGTACGTAACGACTTCTCGTAGGCCTCCACCACCTTCGGGAGAATCACGTTCTTCGCGAGGTCGCGGGCGACTTCGCCCTCGATGTGGATTCTCTTGTGGAAGTCTTCCACGTTAATCTCGTAACGCGAAAGCATCTCGCGGCGGTTCATCACGCCGTACTTTTCGAACAGTTCCACATTCTCGTCCTTCGTGAGCGCCTTGAGGGCCTCGAGCGAAGTGCGGATGTTCGGGAGTCCGCGGCGTTCAGCTTCCTTCACCCATTCGTCGGTGTAGCCGTTGCCGTTGTAGAGCACGCGCTTGTGTTCCTTCACTATCTTCTGCAGAATCTTCTGCAGGCCCGTGTGGAAGTTCTTGTCATCGAGCTTTTCGAGCTGTTCGGCAATCATGTCGAACGCCTCGGCCACGATCGTGTTGAGCACCACGTTCGGTTCGGAGCAGCTCTGGCTGCTACCCGGTGCACGGAACTCGAACTTGTTGCCGGTGAACGCGAAAGGCGATGTACGGTTACGGTCGGTAGCGTCGCGCGGGAGCGGCGGCAGCATGTCGGACCCGAGCTTCATCGCGCCCGCCTGCTTGCTGGACTTCGCGGAGCCCTGCTCGATCTGGTCGATGACGTCCATCAGCTGGTCGCCCAGGTAGATGGAGATGATTGCCGGAGGAGCCTCGTGCGCGCCGAGACGGTGGTCGTTGCCCGCACCCGCGCAGGTCATGCGGAGCAGGTCGGCGTGCGTATCCACTGCGTAGATAATGGCACAGATCGCGGTGAGGAACACGGCATTCTGGTGCGGGTCCTTGCCCGGATTCAGGAGGTTTCCCTTGCCGTAAGAAAGGCTCCAGTTGTTGTGCTTGCCCGAACCGTTCACGCCGGCGAACGGCTTCTCGTGCAGCAGACAAACTAACCCGTAGCGGTCGGCCACGTTGCGGAGCGTCTCCATGATGAGCATGTTGTGGTCGCACGCGAGGTTCACCTCCTCGAAAATCGGGGCAAGTTCGAACTGCGCGGGAGCGACCTCATTATGGCGAGTCTTCGCCGGAATGCCGAGCCTCCAGAGTTCCTTCTCCACGTCGTTCATGAAGTTCAGGATACGGCTCGGGATGCTCCCGAAGTAGTGGTCGTTCATCTGCTGGTGCTTCGCGGGAGTGGCACCGAAGATGGTGCGGCCGGACTGGTAGAGGTCGGGGCGCTGCAGGTAGAAGCGCTTGTCGATGAGGAAGTATTCCTGTTCGGCGCCGAGCGTGACGGTCGTCTTCTTGGGGCCCGCCTTGAAACACGTCATGAGGCGGCGGGTGGACTTGGAAAGCGCCTGGAGGCTACGGAGAAGCGGGGTCTTCTTGTCGAGCGCCTCGCCGGTGTAGCTACAGAACGCGGTCGGGATGCAGAGCGTGGCACCGTTGCCGTGACGCTTGATGAACGCGGGGCTGGTCGGGTCCCAGGCCGTGTAGCCGCGGGCTTCGAACGTAGAGCGAAGGCCGCCGCTCGGGAAACTCGATGCATCCGGTTCGCCGACGATGAGGTTCTTGCCGCTCAGTACCATGATGGCCTTGCAGCCGCTCGGTTCCAGGAAGGAATCGTGTTTTTCGGCGGTGGAGCCGGTGAGCGGCTGGAACCAGTGCGTAAAGTGCGTGGCACCGCGGTCCATCGCCCACTTCTTCATGGCGTGCGCGACATCGCCCGCGATATTCGGGTCGAGGGGGGCACCCTCGTCGATGGTCGCCAGGAGCTTTTCGCAGATATCCTTCGGGAGGTAGCTGCGCATGGCTTCGGCATTGAACACGTCCTCGCCGTAAAAATCGACATTGACGGGTTCGGCGGGTTTCACGGGGGCCGGGGTGGCGGTCGCGATATCGTAGATGGTTTTTGTACGCGTAGTGGACATTTTCACGTTCCTTTTCTTTATTACGCGGCAAAATTAGAAAGAGCGGGCACGCATTGCACGGAATTTTTCGCCTTTTTCAGCCACGTTTTATTACACTTTTGTAAAATCAGACCATTTTATTACGTTTTTGTAAAGTGCAAACGAGAAAACCGGCAACACCACCCTAAAAACAACGTATATTTTGGGCATGGAAATCGAACGCATCGAAAAGGAAGCCCTCGAAAAAATCAAGCGTGAACTACACGGACGCTCCGCGCGGGCCCTTTCCGCGCACATCCACGACGTTCTCGACAAGGCATTCGCCGACCTGCGCGCCGCACACGAGGCGGAATGCGAAAAAATCCGCGGCATCGTGGAAGGCCGCGCGGGCGACATCATCGGCAACACCCGCGAAATGCAGGAGGTCGCGCGGCAGGCAAGGCACATCGCCCACACCGAAGGCGTCGTTCTCGTCCGCGGCGGCGCGGGCACCGGCAAGGAACACGTGGCCCGCTATATCCACGAACTTTCCGACCGCAAGGCAAGGCCGTTCACCATCCTCAACTGCGACACGCTCGAAGGCAACACCACCAGCGCGTTCGAGGCGGAACTGTTCGGCTACGAGCGCGGCGCGTTCACCGGCGCCACCAGCAGGCACATCGGCAAGGCCGAGCAGGCAAGCGGTGGCACGCTATTCCTAGATGAAGTCGCGGAACTCTCCCCCGCAAGCCAGGCGCGGCTCCTGGAATTCATGCAGGGGCGCACCTTCAAGAGGCTCGGGAGCAACATCGAGCAGCGCTCCGACATCCGCATCGTCGCAAGCACCGGCAAGAACCTCGAGGCCCTCGTGCAGCAGGGGCTTTTCCGCGAAGACCTCTACTACCGCCTCAACATATTCCAGATAAACTTGCCCGACCTCTCGCAGAGAAAGACCGACATCCTCTTGCTCGCCGACCACTTTATCGAGAAGATGAACCTCAAGTACGGCAAGAACATCGCGCGACTCAGCACCCCCGCCATCGACATGCTCATGAGCTACCACTGGCCGGGCAACGTGCGCGAACTCGAGAACTGCATCGAGCACGCCTGCCTCGCCACGACCGACGTCGCCATCAACGCCTACGACCTGCCGCCCACGCTCCAGACCGACATCACGAGCGGCACGGCGCTTATCCCCGAAGGCACCGCGTCGCTTACGGCACTGCTCGAAAGCTACGAGAAGGAAATCCTCACCGAGGCGCTCCGCCGCAACAACGGGAACCTGAGTGCCGCCGGCCGCGACATATCCGTGAGCCCCCGCATGATGCACTACAAGGTGAAAAAGTTCGGATTATAAAAAGTCCCTTCCCGAAGGAAGGGACCCTCTCAACTAACCCCAATCACACCTTGGCTACAAGCTTCATCCATTAGTCAAGACCTCGGCGACATGCCTCCGGCATGGCCAAGGCATTCCCGATTCACTCAAAACAGGCCCTTCAGGTAAAAGATCCGGTCCAACAAAAGCCCATTCGAGAATATCGCCTTCCATGCGGAACGTCGAAAAGAAATCCTTGTCAAAAACGGATCCAAGGCTATGTCGTGGCGATGACATCAATCCTGCACAGGGAAAAACAAGCCCTTCTGAATTTACACATAGAACCATTTTTTCCTGGCAAGGGGTCATTTCTTTTGACAAAGTGTTTAATTTGTCGCAAGCCTCAGGTTCCTGCAAGAAGAAACTAACATCAGACCCATTCAGAGAAGGAGACGAAAAAACTCCTGCGATAAAGAAATCCTTCATCGATCCCAACAACGTAACAGCAACCTTCATTTTTTTTATTCGGGCAAAAATTGCTTCTACACCCCCCAAAACATTCACTTCCTTATTTGCAATCGTGACCATCAGTGAACCCAAGCATTTCTGCTTTGATAGTTCCGTCATAAAATCTAAGTTTTCTCTCAACGATCTCAGGGAAATTTTTAAAGATACACTAAAGCCCATTTCGGAAACGGACTCCATAACGGCCTTTAATTTTTCCTTATTAAAGACGCCATCTTCTACAGCAAACGTGACACTTCGACCATAGGCATAATATGGCCTGTCCTTAAACATCTCCTGAGCCCAGTCGTAAAAATCACCCATCCATTTTTTTATTTGAGACACAGGAACGGTAAAATCATCATTTTTCTCATTCGCCAACAAAAAGAAATTCAAAGAAAGGAATTTCGACGCTAGCTGAGCGCGCATATCGAACATTTCTAGCCCACCTCCTGCTTTGACAACGAATTATCACTATTTGTACCAATTCGCGAATCATTCATTGGCACATGCGCCATAATTATGTTCCTAATTTTTTCATCCGAGAACATCTTTACGCAAAGTGTACAAAAAGTGGAGCATTTTTCGACTTTCACTCCATTTTTTTCTAACAGTGGCAGAAAAGACTTTGGTCCCCAAAAAACAAGTTGCCGCAACAACAAACTCTTGTTCATTCGAAGAACAATTTCCTGTATTGATTCTTCATTGATATTTCCAAATGAACACTCCTTACACACATCAAAGCCAGAACAGCAAGGGAATACATCCCCATGCGCATCCACAGTCAAATTCAACATCGAATGGCACGTTCCGGCAATTCCAACGCGAGCTGGATAGAAGTCATCCTTTTTTAAGACTTCAGCTGCCCTTCCTGTCGCCAAAACAGGCCCTGAAGTAATATTTGAAGCGAGTTTTAAGGCTTCGGGATCCAACCGACAAATAGATTCTTCCATGTCATGCTTTTTTGTCGTCAGCAAACGAAGGTTTGACATTATCTCATACTCGCGACACGCCATAAGGCAATTACTCACCGAAGACGCAGGAATATGCTCGCCATGCCAATAATCCCATGACAATTCGAGGTAATTCAAGCCGCTCTCTTTAGCCTTTTCGCACATTTTACGCGCCTTGTCGAGTGTTGCGCCCCAAAAACAATTAGATGTCGCCGAAATCAGGGAGTACCCAGCGCTTTTTGCTGTCCGAAACAGTTCAAAGCAATCCTCCGGGAACAAGAACGCTTCCCCGCCCGCAATATGAAGCCTCGATCCAACGTTTTCAAGGATCGCAGATTCCTCAATCGCCTTCTTGGCAGCAGTCAAATCGATCCTGTTTCTGCCTTCCGATCCGGCAGACTGATAACAAATACCACATTTAGAATTGCAGCAGTTCGTTGTTTCCAGGACGAGCGAGCAAAAGTGAATCGGCATACTCAATAAAAGGGGCAACTTGCCAAGTTGCTCCCTTGTAAACAATTCAGATAGCAAAGTTTTCTCTCTTTTCTCTGAAAAACTATTTTCTTAATCCCGCCTTATATTCCGCCGTAACAATCGTATTTATCCGAGCGCCCGTATCCTTCGCCACAAAGACCTTTCCATCCGGCATCCTAATCTTCGCAGCTCCCAGCCTGCTAACATTTGCTGGATGGAAACCATCGCAAGCCGTTACGGCACAAACTACCGACGCAACAGCCGACACGACAGCTGCGAAAGCGGCGACAGCAGCAAGATTCATCACGACTCCCGGTTTCACAAATGATTGTCTGCGGGTCGATTCCTTTAAGCTCAAAAGCTTTTCATACGCCTTTTCCCCCACCTGTTTCGTTAAGGAGCTCTTCATGGAGCCATCAAAAACAACATAGTCCATCACATCTTGGACAAAATCCAAAGAGAACGACATATTATGTTCATTCACATACTGTTCCGGGTTCTCCAAGAATTTCTTTTTCTGCACCTCATTGTTTACAAGCTGGTTCAAAAACTCCATCTGCGCTTCGACAGAAGCAATCTCACTTTTTTTGATTGCAGCAGTCATTTTCTTTCTCAAGGCCTCGTTCTCCAAATCTTTCAGAACCAGGGTTTGCAGTTTCGCTTTCTTATTTGCCATTTTATTACTCCTTGTTTGTGGATTTAGCAACAAAATAACAAATTCAAGATAATTTCATAAAGTTACTTTGTTTATTTAATTTTAATTTGTCAAACATCATCCTAACAACAAATTAACAATGTAATACAATACAATGTTTTTTTTCTTTTACTTCCTATCATCATTATTATCTTGCATCATCAGAACTTTTCAAACTTGTCCGCAAATGTTTGGAAGAGCGCAGCAATCGTCATGCATCTACAACACTTTGTATAGTGATTATAATACAAAAGTTATATAACAAAACAAGTCGAAGCCCAAGCTTCCTTACTGCTTCGGGAACCGTTTCACATCGAACGGCAGACGATTTTCTTGAATGGTCATGCGAGCAAACATGTTGACCGCGGCAGAAACGGTAATACCCACCGATTTGCAGAAATCCGTGAACTTTTCCTTTGTTTCCTTGTCCATTCTTACGGAAATTATGCCCATATTCATCTTATAAATCAATTCCACAGTTTGTTTTTACGTATAAATTCAACCTCATCAAACAAACCCGATTCAAATAATAAAAAATTTCAACCAAAAAATAGCTTGTCCATAGTAAAAAATGTGAATTTTTACTTCTTTCGTTTTCATCCGATTTAATAAAATATTCTTAATTTATATATATTTTTACATATATGAAAGACCAGAGCAAACTCCTTACCTCTCGCCAAAAAGAAATTCTTTCCCTGCTCCGCAAAGGCCTCACAAACAGTGAAATCTGCAGGGCACTGAATATCTCGGCCAATACCGTCAAAGTCCATCTCGCCAACATCTACAAGGCGCTCGAAGTCACAAACAGGACAGAAGCGGTTTCAACGGATATCACCAAAAGCGCAAGAAGGCAAACAACGGACGACGACATCCACATCACCATTACGGGATGCGACGGCTTAACCGCCACGCCTCTGGCGAAGGGGCTCTCCCTCGCTATCGTCGAAGCCCTGCACCATTACCACCTATTCCGAATCAACGGCAGCATCGCGCCACAATCCCCGCCGACCTACCAGATCCAGGTAACGGGAACGCCCGAGAAAGACGAGAACCTGTTCGTCACGCTATACAGGGGCGACACATCCGAGATCCTGTGGTCGGTCTCGCAAAAGATCGGGGACGGGGACGACATCCAGTTCCTTGCCTCGCAGATTACCATCCAGCTGTTCAGCCACATGGTCTCTTCCGCAGCGCACGCCTACGAGACCGACAGGGAAAAGTTCCCGCAATGGTGGTTCGCCTCCTGCTACGCCAATATCCAGACCGATAGCGGCAACAGGGATGCCTTTGACGAAATCGTTTCGACTCTAGAAGCGCTGCACGGTGAAGAAAACCACCACACCTACGTGGCCTACTCGCTCGTTTCGGCCTACTACGTGGCAATCAACGAATCCTGGGTAGATGCCGAATGCTACGGCGCCAAGATAGGGGAAATCGCATGTTCCGAAATGCGCAAGAACCCCTACTCCATCTATTCGCAGTTCATGATGGCGCTCTACAACATCGTCATCGGAAACAAGAGCGAGGCCATCGCCTATTTCCTGCAGATTTTGGACGCAAACCCGAACGATTTCAGGGTCAGGCGCATGCTGGCGCAAATCTACATGCTCGTCGGGAAAGAGGACAAGGCCCTGGCCCTCCTCAACGAGAACGAGCGGTTCTTCCCGGAATCGTCCGGTCAACCGTTCCAGTCCACGCCAAGGGCGTTCATCTACTTTTTGCAAGGGAGATTCGCCGAGAGCGAGGAAGCCGCAAGGCAGGTCCTGCTATTCCACCCCGAGACGCCCCTCGCACGCCTAATCCTCATCGCCTGCAACAACAAGAAGGGCGACTTCGAACAAAGCGACAAGCACATCCGGAAATTTTTCGAATACCACCCGCACTTTAAAAAATCGGACCTGGAGCACCTTCTCTCAGGGATTGCCCCCTCAAAGAAGGACATCATTCTTGACAGCGTCAAGAATGTCTTTCCGTAAAGATTAGCCTCAAAAATAGTCCATTCGGGTTATGGACAAATAGTACTTTTGCAGTTTATCTTTAAAACCACAAACAAAGGAAACTGCAAAATGAAAACAGAACCCAAGAATCCGGACGATTTTTACAAACAGAAACTCACCCTTTTGAATCTGAAGGCAGGGGATATCCTCACCTTCGAAGGCGAAGACAACGACCTCATTTCGAGCCTCATCATGAAGCTCACGAATTCCAAGGTGACGCACGGGGCGCTCTACTTCCAGGACAGTCCCGTCCAGGCCCTTGCCGATGCGGGCACGACCGGCCTGCATGCCCATGAAATCGCAGACAAGGAAACCTCCAGACGCGCCTACGTCTGCCGACTCACGCAACCCGGAAGCAGCGATTTCTTCTCCGATGCCGAAATCCTGCCCGTGATGCAGGCCGCCAAGATTTACCTCGACGAAAACCTGCCCTACCCCTATTCCGACCTCCTGTTGCTCGCCATGATTCTCGTCTACAAGGACATTTCCGGCGTAAGCATCAAGCAGCACGTCATTATTGGGATACTCAAGATTGTCTCCGCCGAAATCAAGAAGCTGATCGACGAGAAGGTGCACGAAGGCAAGCATACGATGGTCTGTTCCTCGTTTGTCTACCAGTGCTATCTGGACGCATCGAAAAAAGACGGCCGCCTGAAGATTGCCCTCGACAACGCAGACATCCGGGGCATCCGGCAGGCGAACAATGTCAAGACGCTCTTCGACCTTTACGCCGAACACGCCGCGGAATACAACTTCAGCGAGAACGCTTTCTCGGTCCAGGAGAACTCCGGCAAGGAAGAAAAGCTGGAAGACCTTCTTAAGGAAGCGCTGCAGGACACCGACAGCGAACACGTGATGCTGCTGAAGAACAACTTCCTCAGCAACGCAATCGAGGATTTCCTCAAGACCCTCCTGAAATTTTTCGGATACACGTTCTCTTCCATCAAGGAACTCATCGAGAACGCCCGCGAGCTGCAGTCGATGTTTGTCACGCCGAACGACCTGTGTTTCAACATCGAAAACGCACAGAAGATCGGTTTTGTCAACCTGGACCGCACCAGCGAAAATCTCCCCAGCGACAAGATTACAACCAAATACAACATCAACCTCTAACTATCAAAAGGAGCATTATCATGGCTGAAGAAATCAAGACAGTCAAGGCCTTCACCCTTCACAACGACGGAGCCTTCGTCGCCCGCATCAGGGTCCACTGGATCAACCCGATGGACGGTTCGAGCGGCGATTACGAGTCCTCCGGCTACCACGACATCTGCGCCGCCGCCGAACGGACCCTCAACCTGAGCGAAGCGGGATTCGCCGAAGGCACCCTCGTCCGCCTGCACGCGGTGGTCGTGCTCGGCAAGGACCAGGACGCCGACCGTTACTACGTCTACAGCGCAAACGGCGGCATCGCCGACTACACCATCTCGGGAACGACGCTCATCAATTCCCTCAAATTCAACGGCCTGAACTGATTTCCGGCACGCGAAAAGCTCTCCCTATGGCGATTTTGAATCAAAATCGCCATTTTTGGCGTTGAAGAAAGAGCAACGGAAACTTGACCCGACACGCCCTCCCCCGGGACGCTCGCGCCCTTATTTAGGTAAATTTTGGATATGGTTGACGTACTCGAATACCTTGAATACCGCGATTTCCTGAAGGACTGGTTTGCCGAAAGCAAGAAGGACAACCCGTTCACCAGCTATCGCTACCTGAGCCAGAAGACCGGCGTGGACCCGGCGTGGCTCGTGCGAGTATTCCAGAAGGGCGGGCACCTCAACGAGGACTCGCTCCCGGTATTCATTCGCCTCTGCAAGCTCGACGACCGCAGGGCGGAGTACTTCAAGACGCTCTACCGCTTCAACAAGACAAAAGCCAAGCAGGCGCTCAGCGAACTTTACTACAGACTCATGGAACTGCGCGAGATGGAAACGCGCGTGCTCACCGAGCCCGAACTCGCCTATTTCGGGAGCTGGAGCTGTTCTGCGCTCCGCGCCCTCATCGGCATCACGAAGGACACGAGCGACATTCCGGAACTCGCGACCCACCTGAACCCGCCCATCTCGCACGACGAGGCACGCAGCGCTCTCGAGATTCTGAAAAAACTCGGGCTTGTCGCTCCCGACGGCAACGGCGGCTGGAACATCACCGACCAGATCCTTTCTACCGGCGGCGAGGTCAAGAGCCAGGCCGTACGAAATTTCCACAGGCATACCATCGAACTTGCCCAGGAATCCATCGACCGCCACAAGCCCGAAGAACGCGACATTTCGAGCGTGGTGTTCACCGCGGCAGAGGACGACCTGCCCGAAATCAAGCACCGCATCGAGGAATTCCGCCGCGGACTCCTGCAGTTTGCCCGCAAGAGCGAGCGCGCCGACCGCGTGTACGCCATGAATATCGCGATGTTCCCGCTCTCCGACAGGGTCGAAGACCCGGCTACCGCAGACGACGGCAACCCCAGCCCGAAAAAGGAGGGCTAGGCGATGCGCGGACTTTTCAAAAAAATGTATTTTTCCAAGGTGCAGCGGAACATTTCGACATTCGGCCTGGGACTGATCGCGCTTTCGACGGCGGCGGTCCTTTCGGCATGTTCCGACACCGACAAGACGGCAGGCGGCGGCCCGAGCGGCACCGATGCCGGCAACGCCATCATGGCACAGCTTACGGTCGACGGGCAGCCCGCCGCTTTCGCGAGGGTCAAGCTCAGCGAGAGCGAAAGCCTTGACGCGGCCGACAACGAATTTACCAAGGCCGACAAGAACGGCAAGGTCGTATTCGAAAACGTGGCCGAAGGTACATACACCCTTGAAGCTAGACTCGACGGCAAGGCCCTCCAGAAGGAAGTCTCCGTCGAAGGTTCCG
Source organism: Fibrobacter sp. UBA7003 (assembly GCA_002449765.1). Taxonomy (GTDB): domain Bacteria; phylum Fibrobacterota; class Fibrobacteria; order Fibrobacterales; family Fibrobacteraceae; genus Fibrobacter. Next base: position 146,620 of record DJXN01000008.1, on the reverse strand, counting down.
ATGTCGACCTGGGCAAGGAAGCGCTCGAAGAGACGGTCTCCATCGCGGGTTCCGTAGGCGATGGCGCCGAAGGCACGGTGAAAGTCCGCGGCATGGCGCATTCGGCCAAGGTAAAGGACGGCAAGTTCTCCATGGACTCCCTCCCGGCAGGGCCGATTAGCCTGGTGTTCATCCCGAACAAGAAAGGCGCCGACACGAGCAGCACCTACATGAAGGTCATCGCAGGCGAAAGTTCCACCGCGAGCACGTTCGCCGAAGAGAGCCGCGCGCTTCTGCTCGACGACTTCCAGGACTCCAACTACCAGAACCGATTCATGCCCGCACGCACTTACGACGGCGGCTGGTGGTATTTCGACTACAACGAAGAAACGGTAACGCCCAAATTCACCGACAACGGGTCCAGCCACAGGTTCAGCCTCGAAAGCGAGGATGGCAATATCGTCGCGCATGTGGCGGCGACATTCGGCGAAGCGGTCAAGGATTCCTCCGGCGAGACGCAGTGGCCCTGGGCGACGGTCGGCATCGAGCTCGGCAAGAGCGACAAGAGCCTCTGCAACGACATATCCTCCGTGGATTCCATCGCATTCCGCACGAAGGGCGAAGGCGCCATCGTATTCGGACTCATCGACGAGACGCAAAGCAGCCAGATTATCGCGCAATCCGAATTCACGCTCGGCGATAAGTGGGAACGCATTTCCATACCGCTGGCCGACATCCTGGATCCGCAATTCTCCTACACCTGCGTGAACCAGCTCGTGTGGAGCTTCAAGCCCAACAACGAAGAAAAGACCGTCAACTTCTGGCTCGACGACATCGAGCTTACCGGCGGCAAGCGCCTGAGCATCTGGAAGCGGTAATGTCTGGAGCCCGCGCGGTCACCTCCAACCAGACCGATATATACGACAAGCTCGAAGAAGCCGTACGCAAGTACGCCTCTACGGAGTATTTGCGCCCGATTGCGGACCATACACGCGCGGCATTCGCGGAAGCGGAGAAGTTTGTTTTAAACTTTTATGAGAGCGCGAGCCACACCACATATAAAGTAATTCTCGATTCGGGTTGCGGCACCGGCGAAAGCACGTTAAACATCGCATTAACAAATCCGGGCATTCCCGTCATAGGCATCGACAAGTCCGCGGCCCGGCTCACGAAGGCCGGCGGTGCAGGGAACGGGACGGCAACCTTCCCGCAGAACGCATTCCTCGTGCGCGCGGAACTGCTCGACTTCTGGCGGCTCGCCCTCGGGAAGGTCAAGGCAGGCCAGTGGCACATCCCCTACCATGCGCTCTACTACCCGAACCCATGGCCCAAGCAGAGCGAAGCCACGAGGCGTTTCCACCTGCACCCGATTTTCCCGACGCTCCTCCAGCTCGGCGATGCCATCGAGCTGCGCACCAACTGGGAAATATACGCGCGGGAATTTGCGGAGGCGGCACGGATTGCCGCTCCCGAGCGGACCATCGCCCGCGAGCCTTTTGATTCCGAGCATCCCGTCACCGCGTTCGAGCGCAAGTACAAAGAAGCCCGCCAGCAGCTGTGGCGGGTCATCGTCTCACGCGATTGAAACTACCCTAGTCGCGGTCGGCAAGCCACTTCAGGTAAGCCTTGAATTCCCTCGTCGACTGCACATGCACCTCGGTTCCATTCATAATCATGAATTCCGAAAGGCCATACCTGTCGCCCTTCGAGCCCCAGTCATAAGTGTATCCCAGACGCGTCCACGGATAGCCATGGGCCTTGTAGTTCTTCGCCCAGGCATCGTCGAACCAGTTCCTGAGCCACATGCCGAGGCTATCCAGCTGCGAATCGTCTTCTTCGTTGAACCGGCAGGTCATCTCGGCGCTCGCGATGTCGGGAATGTAGGCGGGACGGATCATGTCCTTAGGGTTCACCCAGACCGTCGTGAAGTGCGTCAGTTTCTCCCCGCGCGGGAGCCCAAGGAGCTGACGGATGCGAAGCGGCCAGTTACGGACCGACTTGCGGTTCGTCTTGAACCATTCCAGCATTTCCTTGTCCGAGAACACGCGCACTTCGTTGTCGAACGTGACCTTCTGGACATCCTTGAACATATCGGGATTGGCATGCGCCACCACCATCAGCACCATGTTCCTGCCACCGTTCCACGTTACTTTGTTTGAATTTTCGTCAATGGAGATCAACGGGCGGATATCCTCGCACGAACCGTCGCGGGCAGATTCGATCGCGGCCTCGTATTGGACATCCAGCAGGGAATCCTTGTTCGCGAAGCTCTGTACGGAACCGTCGGTACTTACGACTTCGCAATAGGGTATATCCGACGCAGCCACTGCGACCTTTTCCTTCTTGAAAAGCTCATCGATCAGGGCGTCATTGTGGTCGAACAGTTTGTCTCCCTGGACAAAAGAAATCACGATCTTGCAGAATCCGCTATCGGGGATAACGATTCCCGAAGAGCCCTTGTTCGCAGAAGTCGTGTCCAGGACGAACTTATTGTCGTTATCGCCACAGCTGTAGCTATAGCTATAGAGGGTCGCGCGGCCCGGCTTAAGGTGGGTATAGAACAGGTTATCCTGCTCCTCGCTCCACGCGGGCTTCACGACAACCGTGGAGTCTCCAATCTTTGCATAGTGGGGATTCGCCTCGCTGCAATAAAAGGCCGGCTGGCGGAACACACCAATGACCCCGGATTTCCCCTTGAAGGTAGCGCCATCGCGGACGAGCAACCCGTGGGTACATGCGGAAACAAGGACCAAGCCCAAAAGGGCGGCAAAGAGCCTGAGAAGACCCAATCTTTTCATCTTTTTACCTTCCTAAACGCCTAAAAGGCATTTTACCGATAAATTCCCTATAAATATAACTCCCTTTTGCAAAAAAACAATGTAAATTTCATGAGGGGATTCTTGGAAGGAGTTTCCAAAGAAGGTGTCCGGATTTATGAAAAACTTTCTTTTGGCCAAATCACACAGTCCAGCGGCCTACTGGGCCTGCGCCATAGCGCTTATCGCATTCGGGCTGCTGCTCAACATTGTCCCTGCCAAGCTGGCCCTATACTTCGAACTCCCCGTATTCCTTGATTCTATCGGCACAATCCTTGTCGCCATGCTGGGCGGCACGCTTCCCGCCGTCATCGTCGGCTTTTTCTCCAACGCCTTCAACGGCATCTCCGACATCACGACCCTCTACTACGGCATCATCAGCATCCTGATCGGCGTCGCGGCGGCCCTTTTCCAGCAACGGAAATTTTTCCTCCATGTTCCGAAAATCATCGCAAGCGTCCTCGTTTTCTCGCTTATCGGCGGCGGGCTCGGTTCGATTCTCACCTACTTCCTCTATGGCTACGACTTCGGCGAAGGCATCTCGGCCCCGTTCGCAAACGCCATCTACAGTACCCTCGGTTTTTCCAAGTTCTTCTCGCAGCTCTCGGCAGACATCGTCATCGACATTTTCGACAAGGCTATCGTCGTCGCGGCGGCCATCATCGGCTACAGGTTCATCAACGACCACTTCAAGCGCCTCTTTGCAAAGGTGTTCCTCTTCGAGCCCTACATCAACCACCAGAACAAACTCTTCAAGCATTCCCTGCTCAGCAAGGTCGTCATCATCGTCATCGCGGCCGAAATCCTGCTCGGCGCGCTAGCAAGTATCACCGGATTTATCCTCTACAGGCAAGTTTCCATCGGCAAGTTTACCGATATCGCCAATGGTCTCTCCGAGGCGGCATCCGTCGTCATCGACGCCGACCGTGTCGACGAATTCATCGAACAGGGGCACAACGCCGAAGGCTACGACGCGATAGAGAAGCTCCTGTACAGGATCCGTGACGGGTTCCCCCAGGCACAGTACCTCTACGTCTACAAGATTCTCGAGGACGGCTGCCATGTCGTATTCGACCTCGTGTCCAGGGACGGCGAAGCGGGAAGCAGCCCCGGAGATCTCGTCGCATTCGACCCGAGTTTCAAGCCATACCTTTCCAACCTACTCAAAGGCGAACCCATCGAGCCCATCATTTCCGACGACCAGTACGGATGGCTGCTTACCGTCTACAGGCCCCTGAAGAACAGCGCCGGCAAGACGGTCGCTTATGTCGCGGCAGACATTTCCATGGGCGAAATCGTCTATGACCAGGCAAAGTTCTTCATCAAGCTGCTCTCGATGTTCTTCGGGCTTTCCATTATCATCATGAGCATCGTGCTGGAATTCGCAAAGCGCGGAATCGTGCATCCGGTGAACAGGATCGCCTCGGCGGCCATCCACTTCGCCTACAACTTGGAACAGGGTCGCGAAAACAGCCTCAGCGAACTCAACACCCTGAATATCGGCACCTCCGACGAAATAGAGCACCTCTACAAGGCCATCAACAAGATGGGCATCGACTCCGTCGAATTCATCCACCGGTTCGAGGCGGCAGCCGATCGCATCGCGAAGATGCAGGACGAAATTATTATCAACTTCGCAGAAATGGTCGAAGCGCGCGACACAAGTACCGGAAGCCACATCAAGAAGACAGCCTTCTACGTGGAGGCCATCGCGAAGGAACTGCAGCGCGAAGGCAAGCTCCCGGACATCATCGACGACGCCTACATCGCAAAGCTCAAGCGCTCGGCGCCGCTCCACGACATCGGGAAAATCGCTGTGTCGGACCTCATCCTGAACAAGCCGGGAAAACTCACCGACGAAGAATTCGCCATCATGAAGAGCCACACGATTGAAGGGTTCCATATTCTCGCGAAGATTGTCGACAATACCAACGATTCGCTGGACGACGACTATCTAAAGGAAGCCATCGAGATGGCGCATTACCACCACGAAAAATGGGACGGCACCGGCTACCCCACGGGAATCAAGGGGGATGCGATTCCGCTTTCGGCAAGAATCATGGCTGTCGCGGACGTGTTCGACGCCCTCGTGGCCGAACGCATCTACAAGAAGCCCTTCACCTACGAAAAGGCCATGTCCATCATTACCGAAGGTTCCGGCAAGCATTTCGACCCCATGGTCGTCGATGCCTTCTGCAAGATTTCGGAAAAGCTCTACAACGAGCGCACCAAGCTTAACGAGGACGGCAAGCCCGCATAGCACCACACAGCAGGGTTATTCCCTGTGCTCATGCAGATATAGGTTCGCCTCGGGTACTGCGAGGTCGGAGCCCTTTATTTTCCATTCGTCGTCCGTTCCGGTGCGGTACTTCACCACCACGCGGTAGCGGCTGTCCGTCTGCAATACGGCCTGCGGGACCGTCCAGAAGTTTTCCGTACCCACGACCATCTCGAGCTCGCGTGACTCGCCGCCCTCGCCAAGAATCGTGATGGACTTGACCATGTCCTTCGGGTTGCGTACCTGGATTATGCTCCAGAATTCGCTTGCGCCTTCCTTGACCCAGAGCGACGTTGAATCGCCCCACACGCCGTCGACGCCTTCGCAGCTCACGAATTCCCATTCACCGTAGTAGCGGCCCACGCGATTGCCCATGATATCGGCCGCAGGGGCACCGCCCAGATCCACCCCGCAGTTCGCGTCGGGACAGCGGTCGGTAATGCGCACGGTCACCTCTTTCCAGCCTTCGGGCGTCCTCGCCCTCACATGCACGCAACCGCCACAGGCTGCACCGCCATCCCACGGACCCTTGTCATCGCCCGGAGAAACATTCACGTGAATCGCCGCATAGTACTGGATATTCGTTTGTCCGTAGTTGCAGGCTCCACCCAGGCTCGTTTCTTTTGCCGTGATGCTCCCGTAGGTAGTCACGGATCCCTTGCCGCCGTTCTCCGTAAGTTCGGGGTCTGCCGCAGTGTAGCTATCGCAATCGGTACACTTGCCGTCGTCGCCGGAGGAAGAAGCCGGAACAATTTCGCTGCTGCTGGATTCAGGAGTATCGCTAGACGCGGGCGCCTCCGAGCTCGAGGACACAACCTCGGCAGAACTCAATACCGGCGTAAAACTCGACAAAGCCTGCTCCGAAGAACTTTCCGGCACCGATGTATCTGCACCGGAACTAGAATCGTCACCGCAGGAGGCGAGGGATGCCACCAGGAAAGCAGCCGGAACAAGAACTTTATAGTTTTTCATACACATAAACCTAACATCTTATTTCATCGGCATCAAGACAATCCCCTTCCACAGCCTCATTTTCGGGCCTAAGAGGTATTAAGCGTAACGGGAAAGCTTGATATCAGTAATTTCACGCTGGGCCCCTTTGGCGAGGGTTGTCATTTTGCCGACGTCGGCAAAATGATCTGTTTCGGCAAAACCACTTGCCGAACACGCTTCTTTTGCCCGTTTTACGCCCTTTTCAAAATTTCTCCATTCTGTATATTCAAGAGCCGTTTGCAACTCCCTTGCAATACGGCAAAGCCAAATAAAGCAAAAGCGCATCATTCCTTTCTACGGAATAACGCGCTGAGATGTAATGTAGCCAGATTTCAGAAAACTGGCAAGAGGGGCAAGAAAATTTTACATCTGGTTTTACTTTTGATTTGCACTTTATCACGGAAGCGTATAATAATCAAGAATCAGGTCAACCGCACTTGCGTCCTTGAGGATTCGGTTTTCGTAGCGAATTCGTCTGTTTCTTATTTGATCCTTCGCCCATTTTTCTTTCTGTTTATATTCCTGTTGACGCATAATACTATTCTTAAAAGGCTGGTATTGAACTTCTATCTCGGGCATTGGCTCGGGTTCATTTCTTTTTTCAAAGTCCATGAGATCCAAATACGTCGAAATCCTTAGACGATTCTGAGGAGACAAGCCCATGGCCGTGGCATAGACTTTTGCGTTTCGAATAATCCCAGCACCCCGAGGAATTCCTATAGATTCCAGATTATCCGGAATATAAGAGAATCCCAAGAAATAGACTCGCTCCGCATTTTTTAGGAATCCTTGATATTTTTCTTTTTCGGATTCATCGCGATTCTGGCGCTTTTCCCAGACAGTTTCCATCCTCTTGGCAATTTCTTGATATTTGCCATTGCCAACAGCGCCAAAGGGAATTTTCTCAAGAGGTCCGATAAAGCCATTAACATGGAATATTTGCATTTCTTTTATGAAGGCATGTGCGTCAGCATCTGCATATTGCTTGTCCGATGTCAAATACAAAAAAATACAATATTCTAAAACACGGTCATAATTAAAGGTTAGAAACACCGTTTGTTTTAAGATTTCTTCCCAATTATCTTGCTGGTCTATCCGAGAAAGCAAATGCTGAATCCAGTCAATGTTGCCTAGCCAATATTTTTTTGTTTTTACTTTTCCATCATCGCTATCATATTGGACTTTCGATTCACGTTCCGCGTCAAGAATCTCTCTAGCAATAAGCCGCTTTCCAAAATCAGCCTCTTCTGCTTTCTCTTGGTTAAGACGATTCTTTAAGAATTCATCTGTCGAAACCATCATTGAATGGCGAATACTTTGGGCAAAGGGGGCAATAGTTTCACGTATCTTGTTAGTAACTTTAGTTTCAATACTATCAGCTTCAAAGCTGTATTGTCCGCCAGCTTTTCTTAAGTTGGCGTATTCTTGATATTTTCCAAAAAGTTCTTGATATAAGTCAAACAGATAAGAAGGAGGAGAAATGGATTGACTATATAGAATATCGCTTCCGTAAAAGAAATCCTTCAAATTCTGCATCAGCATAGCGCCCGTAGGGAATCCGTACGGGACACTGCAACCGGCACCTATGACAAAAACATCAGACATCATTTTTCATCGCCACTTTTATCGCCGTTCTCAGTATTTATCGCCACTTTTATCGCCGTTTTATCACCGATTTTCGATTTTATCACCGATTTATCGCCGTTTTTTAAATTTATCGCCGTTCAGAATTTCTTGCTGTAAAGACATTCGCATTTTCCTCAGATTCTTAAAATCACTCCGTTATCCCATCAAATATACATTCTTGCTAAGACATAATCTGACATTTCAATGCTTTATTTTGGAGGGGCGAGTTTTCCCTTTGGATTTAGGCAAGTTTTTCTTTTGATATTCTATTTCCAAATCTGGATGTTGCAAATAGAAATTTTTCTTTTCTTGTTCAATGGCCAGTTTCAGCTCATCTTGCGTGGGCATGTACGGCATATACTTTGCCATAAATATCTGTTTTGAGTCATGTAACACAGAATAGCGAGCGATATCTTCATCCGTCTTAGAACAGAGTACTATGCCGATAGTCGGATTATCCCCTGATTTCCGCTTCAAGTCATCGTACATCCGTATATACATATCCATCTGCCCAACATCCTGATGTGTGATTTTACCGATTTTCAAGTCAAACAGCACATAGCACTTCAGCTCAATATTGTAGAAAACAAGGTCAACATAGTAATCATCCGTTTCAGTGACAATATGCTGCTGACGAGCGACAAAAGCAAAGCCCTTGCCCATCTCCATCAGGAAATCCCGTATGTGAGTCAAGATGGCGCTTTCAAGTTCAGTTTCGGTATAGTCATTTGCTTGAAAACCTAAAAATTCAGCAATTACAGGGCTCTTAATCAGTTCAAACTGGGAACTCTGGAAAATTTTCGTATTACGTTTCATTTCGGCAATCACCTTTTCCTTTTTGGGCGAATGCAAAAGTCTTTCGTAATACTGCGTAGATATATTCCTATCCAAAGTTCTGACGGGCCACATTTGTGAATCGGCTTCTTTCATATACCACATTCGGGCGTCGTCATTCGATACCGACAACAGACGCTTGAAATGGGACCAATTAAGATTGCGCACACATGTGTTCACAATCTCAAAATCGTTAAACAACAGATAAAACTTCCTGAAATACTGAACATTCCGTTTGCCGTAGCCATCCCCGAATTTTCTAGTCAAATCCTCCGAAATAAGTTCAACAAGCCGATCCCCGTATGCAGCCCTATTCTTCCCCTTCTGTTCTTGTTCGACAATTCTTCGCCCAATATTCCAGTTTGTGACTACAATGATTGAACTGACGGCGCTGTTGGCCGCATTCCTGGCGTTCTGGACAAGTTGAGCTATTTCGTCCAAGAACTTGCTTTCGCTTTTAGTCGCAACTTTCAAGTGTTTTACTTTTGGCTCAGTCATTTGTCATATCCCTTTATCAGCATTCACGATTAAATATACATTCTTGCCAAGACATAATTTGACATTTCAAAGTTTTATTTTGGAGGGGCAAGCCTTCCCCTCGCTCGCACTACGTTGCTCGCCACCCTTTCTAGCGGGGACACCCCGCAACGCCCCGACCTCAGAATAAGCTTGCCTCTGCATCAGCATTTTAGCCTTTGACAGCATCTATGATTTGTTGCGCAACAGCAACATTACCATTAATTTTCTTATCTAGACCTCTTAAAACCGCAGTTTGCCAATGGTTATAAAACCCAGGCTGATTTTCAAATTCTGCAATAAGCCGAGGAAGTCCTTGAACTAAAGCTTTTGCCGAAAAAATAGTGATAAAAATCGTTTTTAAGAAAGGGATAATCGCCTTGTTCAATCTTGCTTTCAAATCAACTGCATTTATTTGATTGTTTACAGCTTTTTCAATATTTTTTGGTAAAACATTAGGAGCTACAAAAAAAATACAACTCAGCCCACACGAACAAACTCTTACCGAACACTTAAAAAACACTTTGCTATTTAGAGTCACGTCCGGGTAATAAGAATGAATGAAACCGGACACATTTTTTGCCGCTTTATTTCCATTGCATTTTGTACACATTGGAACCAAATTCAAACGGCAAAGAGCGAGTGCTTTATATTTGCTTTTCGGGAAAAAATGATCTAATGATTCACATTCATTTATCTCACAATACGGGCATTTGACAACTGATTTATTCAAGTCATCTCTTATATAATAAAGAGATTTGTTTTCATACGTTTCATCATATGCATCATGTATTTGTTGTGCGACATTCGACGTAATTGTATTCACTTGAGATAGAGTTACCTGCGCAGACGAAGTATCATACAATTTTGTCAACGCTTTTAAAGGATCTGTTTCTGTTTTCGGAATAATATTTAAGCGTTCAAATTCATCAACATCATTTAATGCGTCACTTAAACTTGGCTTAGGCAATATCCACATCTGTACCTCTATCCTTTTCACTATAATAAAGTTGAACAATATAGTGAATTGCAGAAACGCTCAACCTTCCCATACGATCTTTCATAAGGGCCAAAACATCATCTATGGATTTCATTGTACTGCAATATTCTTGTTTATATATTTCACCAATAACATCAAAATATGAAACTTTGTCTACAGTCAAATCAAAAACTTCTGACGAAATTGAATCGAAACTAGCTCCAAATGTTTCTATTCTCGGCTTGCTTACAGATATTTTTTCCCCATTTCGACGAATTACTCGAACATTGCTAGATAAAATTTCTTGTAAAACGACCGGTGAATGAGTCGCCACAAGCATCACAGACGATCGCCTTGCTAAAAATTTCCTTATCTCTTTCATCATAAAAGACAACAAGGGTGCCTGTAAATGATTTTCAGGTTCGTCAAACATAATCAAAGCATTTTCTTCAACTAAAGCGAATAAATGCAATATCATATGAAGAAAAAATTTATACCCAGTACTCAAATTTTTAAAGATGAGATCCCAACTAGGACCTTTATAATTGTCATTTGGCAAAGCCGCTTTGTGTAACTCTTGTATCTTCCGCCCTAATTCAGGGAATTCCTCAGACACACTTTGGACAAACACATTCCAATCAGAAGTTGAGCTATAAGATTTCTGCAGCACTAAAACAAATGCATTTCGGCATTCCTCCGAAATGTCATTTAGTTTTTTTACAATCGTCTCTCTAATACGATTCTTTACTTTACCATCATTTGTATACCATCCTTCGCCATAACGAAGATCATTTTCATGTTCAACATGCTTTTTTATAAGTTCTTCAACTTCTTTCTCTACATTACGTAAACCGCAATATATAAAACGAGGTTTATCAAGTAAGTCATGGCTTTCTCTATATTTTTTTACTTCTTCTTGCCATGAAGTTAAACTGTGTATATCCTCTTGAATTGGCAAAATAAAATCATCAAAATAAGAATATGAAAAAAGCATTAATTGCGAAATGCCAATATCATTTGGCTTTATCTGCATTTTCCGATTACTTGCATTTTTATACAATTCCAAAGCAAGGCTATAGAGTATTGTACTTTTACCAGATCCATTATTACCTATAAATGCAATAACGCCGTTCGGAAAAATTTCAGAAGCTCTTTCATTGTCAGCATTCATTAATGGAGTGAACTTGAATTCCGTTTCCTCATCACAATCATTGAATTTCACCTTTATTTCTTTGCTTCTCAAATCATATTGGCAATGTTCATCCCTCAGTTTACTTTTTCCATATTTCAAAGCAAAATCATTAATAGTTGTGCCTCGTAATAAAGATTGATTAAAACACGAAGAATTCGCAACTTTAGCATAATATTGATTATTTTCATCTAAGATTAAATTAAATGAATCTTCAAAATTCTTTCGCTGCTCTTTATTAAGAATCCGATGCAACTGCTTATATAATTCTACTGTTGTAGATACAGAACAGTATTTTTTTGGTAATTTTAAAAATACATTTTCAAGACCAATCTCCTTTACTAATTTCGCCACATGATTCATCAATTGAGGAGAATCAGAATCCATTATACGAATAACACCTAGAGCTTTCGCTTTATCACCAGTCAACTTTTTACTCGCATGCAACATAAAGCCTGTATGATAACCGAAATCATCCCATGAAGAATTTTCCTCCAACAAAAATTCAACATCCATATCAGGCCTTGTAGAAGCATTCTGAAAACGTCCTTTAATAAGGCGAAACTTTAACGGCTCAATCATCTTTTCTTTTTCCAACATCTTTGAAGAACTTTTTTGTTAATAAACCAATTTTCAACTACACCTCAATTTGACCGGTCATGAGGAGCGGGAGGAGGGTGTTGCGTTGGGCGATTAAGGCTTCGATTTGTTTTAAATTTATCAATCGCTTTTTAAACATTGGAGAAACTCGTTGAACAAAGGATTCAATGGCCGGCGAGTTCCAGCATATACTATAATTCGTTAAATCGTTCATAACTATATAAGGAATAGCAGAACCATGAGTACCACCACTGTAAGCGGGTTCAAAAAGATATTTCATCGTGAAATATAGATACGGCATCACAGAAGCACTTGTATTTTTCAATACGCACGCATAAGTTCTTTGATACAAATCAAACTTGCCATCATAATACGAAACACGTCCTGTATAGCTTCCATTTCCTGAGACTAAAATAGCCTGTCCATCATATAAATACTCATTAGAAGACAATTTTTCCGGTGCACAGGAAAAGAAAGCATAATCTCCGGGAATTCTTTTTGAAACATCTTTTTTTCCTGTAAAAATACTGCATAAATCACCAAGTTTTTTCACTTCCCAATCCACAGGGATGTTGCGGTTGAGGGTTTTGTTGTAAGTGGTTTGGTGGCCGGCGCATTGGAGGAAGGTGTAGTCGTAGATTGTCTTGGCGGTTTGTTCCAACACGCGATTCTGGGTACGGAGATTTACTACGCGTTTATCAATATTATAAAGAACAGATGCTATTTTCTTTTGTATTGATAAATCAGGGAATTCAAATTCTAACATTTGAATATCCGATGGATTTAAAGAGGGATAAGAAGATACAGCAGTGTCAGCAATAGTCCCTAAATATTCCGTAATTTTATCCTGAATCAACAACAAATATAGGTAGTACGGATCTATTACGTTTTTATATTCGTCCTTCACATCAATGGTTACAAATCCTGTAGAAACAATTGTGTTTTCCTTAGGTTTTTCCATAAAACCATAGTGTTTCAAACGGGGCCTTACTGTAGAATATAATATCGTCTTATCAAAGACTCTTCTTTGTGCTCGACTTGGGGCATCTTGCCTAGATAAAACTTGCATTGGACCAAATATATTCTCGGTCAAACTACCTGTATCCAAATACTCAATAACATCCATAGAGTCTTTTTTTGACAAAGTCTTTTTATCAAAATCGGCAATATTCCCCAGCTTATATTTCTTCATTTCCACTGTCATACAATTTCTCTTTCAATCGGCGAGGGTTCTTAAATTTTCATTCCCTTAAGGTTCTTGAGAATCTGATTATCAAGTTCTACGCCCTGGGCAGAGAGCGTTTCCAGTTCATTGGCAAAGCCCTTTATCTTGGCCTTGAATTCTTCGGGGGTAATTTCTACGTATTCCACCTTGATATCAAAGTATTGGCCGGCGCTCAGACTGTAGCCCTTTTCCCTGATGTCCTTATAAGTCACGGCAACAGAGAAATCTTCCACTGTCTTCTTTTTGCGGAACGTAGTTACAATTTTCTCAACTTCTTCGGGGCGTAAACGACACTTCTGGTTGTTGCCTTCCTTGTATTCTTCACCAAGCTTGCTAGCATCAATCAAAATCACCTTGTCAGAATCTTTCTTGGGCGATTTGTCAAAGAACAGCACTGAAACGTTAGTTCCGGTGTTCGCAAACACATCACTTGGCATGCTGACCACACCGCTAATGATATGCTTATCTGTTAGGTATTCAAGTATTTTGTATTCAACGCTCTTTTTTCCTTTTTCCTTTTTTGGAGGCTTGCTTGTTAGAAATCCCGTAGGAATAACGATTGCGCCCTTGCCATCGGCCTTGATGGAGTTAATCACATGCTGAATAAAGCAGGTGTAAATGGCCATCTTGGGTTTGTTGGGGTCAACCTTCTTTACCTTGTTGGGGATTCCCGCCCAAAAGCGGACACTGTCTGCCGCCAGGGTGTCGGAATACTCAGGGAAGTCCAGCTTGAACGGCGGATTACTTACCACAAAGTCAAACTTCTTGAGGCTTCCATCCTTTTCTACATGGGCGGGTTCCAAAAGGGTGTTCCCCTGCACCACATTAGGCAAGCTGCCCACCAAATTGTTCAAAATCAAATTCAGTCGCAGCATTTCGCTGGACTTGTCAGAAATATCCTGGCTGTAAATGGAACAACGGTCCTCGCCCACCTGGTGCGCAAGCGCCATAAGGAGCGTGCCGGTACCAGCACTGGGATCGTAACAGGTTGCGCCCTTGTATTCGGTTTCGGGATCCACCAAAAGTTGAGCCATCACCTGGGCAATTGCTCGGGGAGTAAAGTATTCCGCATACTTACCGCCACCGGCATTGTTGTAATCCTTAATCAGGTATTCAAAAATGCCGCTGAAAAAGTCATACTTTTCGTTAAAAACTTCTTCAAAGTTAAATTCCGCGATGTTCTTTACCAACGCCTTGGCAAAATCATCGCGCTTACCAATGTCAGTGACATAGGGCGTAACGGCAGCAAAGATATTCACCTTCGCCTTGCCCGAAGTCACCACCGAAAACTGGTCCTGGTTATAGGTCGCGATATCTACCAAGGTAGAATCCAGCAACGCAGAAAAATCGCCTTGAGTCGAAGCATTGTATAAATGGCTCAAGGTCTGGTGCGGCTTGATTAAAGGAACGCCTCCGCCCATGTAAGAGAACAAATCCTCGACTTCTTCGTCGGTAAAGGTGTCGTATTCAACATCCCACTTTTCAGCCTTGCTCAAGCGCTTCTTGTAAGGAGTCTTTTGGTTCTTGGCTTCAAAGGCAAACTTGTCGTTAAAGAACTTGTAAAGGAAAATCTCTGTGATTATCTTGTATTCATTACCGCCATTGGCAAGGCCATACGCACCAGTCGTACTTTTAAGGGAATCAATAAGGGCTATGGTTTTGGCTTTGAGTTCTTCGGTGTTCATTTACACTCCATAACTATTATACTGATTGATGTATTCATTAGAAATCAGGTTGCTAATGAATTTGCGGTCATCAAGACTCGCGGTCAAATCAAGGTCCATGAACTTGTGGCTTACGCAGCCTAAAATATCCTTACGGAGTTTGTCCTCGTTTTCCACAATTCCCGGATTCTTTTCAAACAGGTCGTCGGCAGAGTCCTTGATTTCGATAAGGCTTTTCTGAATTTCGAATTCTTCCTTAGAAAGCAAGGGTCTTTCTTTCTTATCGCTTTGTACTCGCACTTCATTTGCTTCTACAATTCGCTTGTGAATGCGGACAAATTTCTCATCGTCCTTGTAATGGGACTTTAGCGCGCGATTCTTGCGATTGATTTCCTTGATTTTGGACATTACGTCTTTCAGGTAGAAAATGCTGCCTTCGGCTTCAGTTTTGTCTTTAGGAATATAGCCGTGTTCCCTGAAATACTTTTTGAATTCTTCAATAAGGTTGACAAACTTGTCTTCTTTCTTATCGAAGTTGGCGTCAAATTCGGCACGGACCTTTTCGGCTTCTTCCCTAAGGCTATTGATGATAATCTTGAGTTCTTCTGAAATGCCCTTGCGGAATTCAAAATCCAGACTATCAAGAATCGTATTGATTATGCCCGACACATCTTCGCTATGGTCGTTGCCTTCCTTGAAGTTAATGGCCGCAATGCGGCGTTCCACTTCACGCAACAAAACGGGAATGCCGCCGGGCAGCATGTTCTTATACTTGTCCTGCAGTTCAACGTTCCCGCTAGAACGGATTCTGTTGCCCAGGCCTTTTGCGTCTTCAAGAATTTTACGAAGATGGTACAGAGGTTCCTTGTTTTCAATTCCATCAATGACTTCGCGGAATTCCTCGTAATTCTCGGTAGGGAAATTCCACAAGAAATCCGTCAGTTCCTTAATCTGCTGCTTGACTTCTTCGGGATTTTCAATAATCACCTGGCCCGGGTCAGCGGAAAGTTCCAAGCCAGAATCTTCCGTAGTCTTGTTCAGTTCCCGCAGGTAACGGTCGTTGGTGGCATCAAAGTTTTCCTTGATGTCAACAAAATCCACCACGTAGCCGTATTTGAAATCTTTATATGGACGATTGACACGAGTCAGCGCCTGCAACAAATCGTGACCATCGAGTTTGCGACCAAGATACAACTTTTTCAAGCGGTTTGCGTCAAAACCCGTAAGCAACATTTTATTGACAATCAAAAAGTCCGTCGTCATGTTCTTCTTGTAGTCAACAATGTATTCCTTGCGTTCCTTCTTGTCTCCTTCATCATGGAGAATCAGGGACGCCTTCAACGGTTTTTCAAAGAAAGAAGCGTTGTAATGCATCAGCTTTTCTGCCGCCATGTTTGCGACTTCTTCTCTCTTTTTCTCAATGACACTTAATGCAAAGTTGTAGCGTTCGTTCCACAACTCAAAAAGTTTGCGGGCCTGGTCGTTAGTTTTGCAAACAATCATCGCACCAATAGACTTGTCGTCACATTCAACGCGGAAAGAGGTAAAATCATCAATGATATAATCCAGCAAGGCGTTCAAATACTTAGGATGCTCAATGATTTTATCCTTATCGATATCGCTCTTTTTGACTTGAATCTGGTTTGCCGAATTGTTTTCAAGTTCATCAAGAATCCCCTGCAAAGTTTCTTTGTAGTGGGTTTCAATGGGTTCACGCATCAACTTAAGCGTGTAACCGTCCGCAATTGACTTGTCGTAATAGTAGGTATGAATGTAATCGCCAAACACGCGCCAGGATTCACGTTCTTCACGAAGCAGCGGAGTGCCCGTAAGGGCGAGCTTTATTGCATGTTTGTCGGCACTCAAAAGGTTTGCAAGGAACGCTCCTTCGGGATTGTAGCCTCGGTGAGCCTCGTCAATAAAGAATATTCGTTGCAGGTTTGTGTTGTAGCCCGCAGAAATATCTACCGGGGCCTTGTCTTCGGCAAATTTCTGGATATTGACAACGGTGATTTCCAGCCTACCGTCGGCACTTTTTACCAGCTGCGTATTCTTGATATCTGCCATGAGTTGTGCGCGGTCTTCTACAGTCTGCACAACAAGGCCGCGAGCGGCAAACTCGTCGCACGCCTGTTCCATCAAGTCAATTCTATCCACGATGAAATAGAACTTGGCCGGAATAGACTTCTTCGCAAAATAGTCGGTGAGGCTCTTTACGGAGTAATAAGCCAAAGCCGTCTTGCCGGAGCCCTGCGTATGCCAAATAATTCCACTCTTTACGCCTTCATCCAATTTTTTACGGATGGCAAAAGAAGCGAAAAGTTGCTGGTAACGCATTACATGTTTTTCAAGAGTCTTTATCTTTTCGCCGTCGTCTTTTTCGACAGTCTTTTCTACATAGGCAAAGCCATAACGAAGCAGGAACAAGAAACGTTCCTTGCTCAGCAGCGAAGTCAGAATGCGGTTCGTGGGAGTAGTCACCTTGCAATTCGTGGCATACTCCGGATGGCATTTGAGAGAAAGACAATTTCTGTGCTTAAGAATCAGTTTTTCTGTATCTTCCGAAACTTCCCGATACAGATACTTGGGGCCGAACTTTTCGTCTTCTTCGCGGAACACATTGAAAAACGCTTTCTGCTTACCAATGCAGGCGTAGAACGCTCCCTGAACAGGAACACGATTCGCATTGTCGTATTCTTGATTGTTGCTGAAAATCATCAGCTGGGTGATGTTCAGAAAACGCCTAAAACTTTTGTTGGGCAAACGCTTCTGGTTTGTGCGGCTTTGCTCTGCAACAATGCCTTCTGCATTATTCGGCTTTTTCACTTCGATAAAAGCCAAAGGCAACCCGTTCACAAAGCATGTAATGTCAGGGCGGAAACTATCACCCGTCTCCTGATTCTCGCAAGGAAGTTCCGTCGTCACAAGCCAGCTATTGTTCTCCGGATTTTCGAAGTCAATCAGCTTGATTCCAGAATTCGAAGAAAGCACCTGGTAAAATCCACGACCAAGATCGTCGCTGCCAAGCTTGCTCAGCACAGACTTTACATGAATTTGAAGGTCGTGGAGCTTTTGCTCCGGATTTAAACGAACGAGAGCTTTAAGGAATTCATCGGTAAGAACGTTGTTGTTCTTGTCGAGCCTGCCTACCGGAGTTTCGTCGCCGCATTCAGCAAAATAAGTGTAACCCAAACGGCACAGATGGAGTGCCGCCGGGACCTGAACTCTAGTACATTCGTTAAATCCAGCCATAATCTTTAACTCAAAAACCGGCTTGCCCAAGAGGGCAAACCTTATGTACGGTAATATAATTTAAAATCATGATTGACAAATCTGTTTTCCGTAAAAATGAAGCATTTGAGAGGGAAAACTTTTCTCTGGCATTAAAAATCGCTCGCCGACGGCGGGCGTTTTTTTGCAATCGGGGCGTTGCGGGGTGTCCCCGCTAGAAGGGGTAGCGAAAAACGCCGAAGGCGGTTGGAGCGAGGGGGAGGCCTCCCCCTTCAAAAAAAATGCGCGGGCCTATTGACAAACTGGATTTTTGAATCTATATTTAGTGCACAAGTGTGTAGTCTTTGGCGTTTTGACGCTTGTATGCCAGAGGAGTTGACGATGAAGAAAAAGGATATAGTGCCGGCTGTCGAAAAGAACGAAATTGTCGTTTACCAGCCGGAGGGTGGGGAATTCCACATCGAAGTCCGAGTCGAAAACGAGACCGTCTGGCTCACGCAGGCGCAGATGGCGGAACTTTTCCATGCCACAAAGCAGAATATCAGCCTGCATATCGCAAGGATTTTCAAAGAAGGTGAATTAGACCCAAAAGTGGTTGTCAAGGAATACTTGACAACCACTCAACACGGCGCAATTACTGGAAAAACGCAAGTTCACGCCGTAAAAAACTACAACCTGGATGTCATCATTTCTGTAGGCTATCGAATAAAGTCAATCCAGGGCACGCGCTTTCGTCAATGGGCATTGAACATTTTGAAAGAGTACATGCTCAAGGGCTACGCTGTAAACCAGCGAATGCTGGCACCCCAGACTCAACAAAAACTGATTGAAAACGTCAATACCCGACTCACAGCAGTCGAGCAGCGCGTAGATTTTTTCGTCAATACAGCCCACTCCGCCCAAAATCAGAGAATCGAGCAATTGTCCAACGACGTCCAGAAGGTCATGGCAAATTTCATCGACCCGAGCACCTTCAAGCACTTTCTGATTCTGAACGGGCAGCGGCTGGAGGCCGATGTCGCCTACACGCAGATTTACGGCATGGCGAAGAAGTCAGTGCTGATTGTAGATGATTACCTGGATGTAAAGACGCTCGATTTGTTGCGGTGCGTGGTGAAGGGTGTTTCGGTCCAGATTTTCAGCGAACAGCACGGACGTTCCCGTTTGACCGAAAGCATGCTAGCAGACTTCAGAGCAGCCCGCCCGGATATTGAACTTGACGATGTTCGCACCACGGGGAACGTGTTCCACGACAGGTACATCTATCTGGATTTTGGCACCGACAGCGAGAAACTTTTCCACTGCGGGGCATCAAGCAAAGATGCAGGAAACAAGATCACGACCATCATGCAGCTGGAAGATATCGCCGGGTATCACGCACTTTTCGAGAAGTTGTTGCGAGATGAAAAATAAAGAAATCATTGCGCTCGTTGAGCGCAAGACACGGCGCCTCGGTCATGCCGGCAAGCAAGCTTGCCGTCGCAACGCTCGGCTTACCAGTCTTTTGCAGGTCTTACCTGCCCGCGGATGGGTTTCCAGGGTTTGCGTTCGCCGTTCTGCTCGTCAAAGTCCTTCAGGAGCTGTGCAGCCTCTTCGGGGCTCATCTCGCCCATCTGCACGGGCTGTTCCTGGGGTTCTTCGCCACCCTGGCTGTCGCTGGAATTTTCCTGCGGCTGCTCGGGTTGCTGTTCAGGCTGTTGCCCACCATTGCTGTCGGAACTTTCACCGCCCTGGCTGCTGCTGGACTGGCCGCCGCCATTCTGATTCTGGTTCTGGTCATCGCCCTGGCTCGAAGAACTCTCGGACCCGCTGGAATTGCCATCGCCGTTCTGGTCCTGGTTCTGCTGGTCCTTATTCTGGTCCTGATTCTGATCTTTATTTTGATCCTGATTCTGGTCCTGGTTGTTATCCTGGTTCTTGTCGTTCTTCTTGTTCTCGTTCTTCTGCTCGTCCTTGGCTTCCTTGATGCGGTCCAGGAGCATTTGCAGCTTCTGGTCGTTCGGGTAGTATTGCAGGCCCTCGTTGCAGGTGATTTCGGCAGAGGGCAAACGGTTTTCGATGTACTGGAAGGCGGCATCGCTGTAGTAGGCGCTCGCCGACTTCGGGGCGGCAAAGGCCGTTGCGGACAACAGCAAAACAAGTACAATGGGTCTAATCAAACGCATCAGATCACCTCCAGGTCGTTGTCGGTGTTGCTCGCGTCAATCTTCGCCTTGGGCTTGCGGCCGGCCTTGATTTCGATGACGTCGTCGATGCGCTGCACGTGGCCGCTCAACTGGCCCGCAGTCTCGTCCTCGGCAATCAGGTTCTCGAGCATCTCCTTGGCTTCGGCGTACTTGCCGTCCTTGCAAAGTTGCAATGCGCGCGCCAGGACTTCCTTCGCCTTGTCGGAAAGCGGCGGCTGTTTCTGGTCGTTGTTCTGGTCCTGATTCTGGTCCTTGTTCTCTTTCTGCTTGTCGAGTTCTTCCTTCAGCTTGCGCTGGACAATTTCCACGTTCTTCTTCGCGTTCTCGAAATTGTTGTCGAGGTCGATGGCTTTCTTCAAATAGGCGACAGATTCGCGCCAGGCGGCAATGCGTTCGCTACCCTCGGCGGCCTTCTCGCCCATGCGGAAATACGTATTCGCGAGGTTGTACGCCGCCTTCGCTGCCATCTTCTTGTCGGGCATGCGCACGGCACTCTCGAGTTCCTTCTTGGCCTCTTCGTAATTGCCGAGCCTGTACTGGCACGTTCCGATATTGTAGAACAATAGCGGGTTCGCGGGTTCGGCCTCGCGGGCCTTCATGTACTTTTCCAAGGCACCGGCATAGTCGCCGTTCTTGAACAGTTTATTGCCGTCGTTTATAGGCCGCGCCCAGAGGGCAACCGACAGCACACATACTAAAATCAAAAAAAATCGCATTTTCAAGCCTTCGTATTCTCTACATGGCAAGAATATACAAAATCGCCGTGCTCAAGACAAACAACGAAACAAGTGCATAACCAAGCACTTTCCACTTGGTCGACGCCCCTTCTAGAGAAACTCCCCAGCCGACAAACGGGACGAAACTCAAGATGACCGGTGCGATGTACCTGAAATCGTTGCTGCAAGAATACGGCACCTTGATCCGCAGGAACATGAGCGCAGCGAAGAAGGCCGCGCCCTGCAAAAGGAGAATCCAATGAATCGCGCCAAGTCTCGCCTTCCAGAATCCGCGGGCAGCATACACGAGCATCCCGAGGAAAGACACGCTCATCAGGGTTGCAAGCGTCCTTCCGGTCTCGTTGCGCACCAGTTCGAATTCACCGAACATCGACGACTTGAACGCATAATTCCAGAAGAACTCGCGTCCCCATTCCTCGTTCCAGGCACTCGTGTAAGGATGCGTCACGAAGGACTTCAGGTCAAAGAAAATGTAGTTGAACGCCTCGTTGCCAACCTTCAACCGCCCGTTCAGGCCGCTCGAATTGCCCACCAGGTCGGCATCGCCCAGCAACTTCTGCAGGAGGATTCCGGCAATCAGGGCGACAAACATTCCCCAGGCCACCCACTCGGACCTGGACGCGGTAAGCCGGCGGAAATTGTGGACATAGCCGCACACGGCAAACAGGAACGTCGTCCCGAGCGTCACCACGGCAGTCGTCTTGGTCCACATCGCAAGCGCCGTAGCGACAACGGACACAATCAGGTACTTGCCTTTCCCCTTATTCAGATAGTTGATACCCCCCCAAAGGCAAAGGACATGCATCAGATAGAACATCTGGTCGTTGCCAATGCGGGGCGCGACAAGAATCATCAACGGCCAGAAAGTCCACAAGAGCGAAGAAAGCCCGAGCGCCGCACCGCCCATGAAGCCCTTGAGGAAGAACAAGCCAAGCAAGAGCGTCGCCACCGAGAGCAGCAGGCTAAACGTCTGCAATCCCGTAGTGCCGCCCACGCCTATCCCGTTGCCAAACACGAACGAGGGCACCGACGACACATAATAAACAGGCGGATGGTAGCAGGTCCAGCAGTCATCGACTCCCGGAACGGCATGCTTTTCGAGAACGTACTGCACGTAAGCGACATGGCCGTCGACATCGTTCGAATAAGTCGTGTAGGGAACATTCGCAAAGAAAACCGTCCTGATAGCCACGCCAAGGAAGAAAACAAAGAGAAGCCCTCCGCGGAGTCCAAGCCTACGCCCTATTAGGAGGCACAGGACCGCAAAGAACAGGACCGCCCCCACATTCGAAGCGGTGGCAGCCGCCGAACTTTGGTAGACAAACAGGTTCAGGCCCGCATCGCCCCCGTTGTTCTTCAGGCTGAACGCAAAGTGCGCCTTGTCCCCGACCCTGTGGGGTGCAAGCACGCTATCCTTCAGGAGGAAGCCTTTCGAGAAATTGCAACGGTCGTGGAAGCCCGACACGTCAACTTCTTCCCCGTTCACGACAATGCTTTCTGCGCAGTCATCCGGAACGACGCGCAGGTCGTATGAGGCGTTAAAGGGATTGTGGATATCCAGTTCCACCTGGAACAGTTCGCCGTCCGCCATCTTTTGCGCAACCGGGAAGCTCACCTTTTCGGGATCGCCGTCCCTGGTCAACACGACATTGTCAATGGAGACGCGCATGGCAACGCCCGTGACGACACAGGCCACGAGCAGCAGGGCGCAATAGAGTTCAGGGAGCTTGAAAAAAGCTACGACGCGTTTCATGGTCTACGACTTCTTGCCTTCGTGGTATTCTTCTTCGCTGTTCACGTTCCAGAGCGCGGTCTTGTCAGCGGAGTTCTCGCGGATGCACTTCACGACTTCCATGGCGCTGAGCATGCTGTGGTCCATGTTGTTGTACTTGTGCATGCCGTTTCGGCCCATGAGGAACAGGTTCTCGATCGGGTCCACGTATTCACGGATCTTGTCGAACTCGCCGTAGGTGCCGAAGTAGGCGGGATACGCCTTCTTGATGTGGAACACCACGGAATCGCGCACGTCTTCGGGACGGGCGACATCGATCTTGTCGAGTTCGGCGATGGCAAACTTGATGAAGTCCTTGTCGGGCATGCGCCACATCTCGTCGCCCTCGGTGGCGAAGTATTCGAGGCCGATCCACACCTTCTCGGGGTCGGCCACCAGGTAGGGGCTCCAGTTGTTGAAGATCTGGATGCGGCCGAGCTTCACGTCGGATTCCTGCACGTAGATCCAGTTGTCGGCCACGAACTTGAGCTTGCTTTCGGGAGTGCCGGGCTTTGCCGGATTCTTGATGAGCAGCTTGTCGAGCAGGAGTCCCACGGTAATGAAGTCGCGGTACACGAGGCCATCGGCGACGCGCCTGACATCGGCAGGCACAGGAGTCTTTTCGCTATCCATCGCGGAGACGAGTTCCTTCACCGGCATCGTGCTGAGGAAATAGTCGCAGGCAACCGTTTCGTGCATGACGACGCCCGTGCCGTCCATACTTTCCACGACAACGCTTTCGACGCGCTTGCCGTCGGCGGTGCGGTTCACGCCCACCACCTTCTCGTTCATGCGAATTTCGCCACCCGCTTCCTTCACCTTCTCGGCAACTGTTTCCCACAGCTGGCCGGGCCCGAATTTCGGATAAAGGAACTGCCCGATGAGGCTCGTCTCGGTATCCTTCTGGCGGATGTCCGCTCCGTTCGCGGCCCCCGCGGCCGGCTTTTTCTTGCCGGCGAAAATCTGCTTCACGGCGTGCACCACGGTCTTCGTGATGGAAAGTCCCTTGATGCGCTGGCCACCCCAGTCGGGGCTGATCTTGCTGCACGGCACGCCCCACACCTTCTCGGTGTAGTCGCGGAAGAACGTGCGGTAGAGTTCCACGCCGAAGCGGTTGATCATGAAATCTTCGAGGCTCTTCTCCTTGCGGGCGGGCAAAAGCTGCACCTTGATGTAGCTCATGCCAATCTTGAACATGCGCCACAGCCCGAGGTTGCGGATGGTATCGCCGTTCAGGCTCACCGGATAATCGAAAAGCTTGCGGAGGAAAAGGATTCGGCTGAGGCGGCTGCGGCAGAGCATCACGTAGTCCGTCTTCTCGGGATCGGGGCCTCCGGCAACCAGAGGCACGCTGCGCCCGATGGCGATATCGTCCTTCGAGGCGACACCCTGCAGCGGCAGAATTCCCTGCCACCAGTCCATCACGGTATCGCTCTTGCTGAAGAAGCGGTGGCCACCGATGTCCATGCGGTTGCCATTGTAACGAGCCGTCCGCGAGATGCCGCCGATGACATCCTCGGATTCAAATATCACGGGCTTCACGTCCGTGGTACGCAACAACTCCAGTGCCGCCGTAAGTCCCGCAGGACCGGCGCCCGCAATTACAGCAACTTTCTTCGATTCGTTCTCCTGAGCCATTTTACACATCCTTCTTCTTTTTAAAAAGCAAAAGCTTTCGCGCCCCAAAATTCCACATCAGCACGAGAACCGCGGCGACCATCTTGGACACCATCTCGTTCAGCGAAAGCCCATCGACCATCAGGTACATGAGCAGCTGGTTGATGCCGACTCCCGCGATTCCCACCAGGGCAAACAGGACAAACTCGGCAACCTTCTGCTTTTCGAGCGTCCGCTCGCATGCGGTAAACACCCACACGATGCTCATGGTATAGTTGAGCACAAGCCCCGCCACAAGTCCCACGAGGTTCGCGAGCAGGTAATGCCATTCGCAGACATAAAGGCAAAGCGCGAACAGCCCGAAATCCACTACAAAGGCAAGCCCTCCCGTCACCAGGTAACGGAGGAACTGTCCCAGCAAGGACTTGCGAGGGAACCGGTCTCGTAGCGATTTTATCTTATCAGCAATCACGCGTCTGCAAATATAATTAAGCCAAAAAGACTAGGCCAAGATTTCGCAGCCATACAAGGCAGAAACCAGGCCAATCATGCTCTCGTGATCCTTTACCGCAGTCATTTCGCGGATACTGTGCATGCTGAGCATGGGCTCCCCGACATCGACCGTCGGGATTCCGAGCGCAGAAGAAACGGTGGGCCCGACGGTGGAGCCGCAGGGCATGTCGTTACGCATCACGAATGTCTGGTACGGGACTTTCGCCTCCTTGCAGAGCATCTTGAACCGTGCATTCGAAAAAACATCGCTCGCATAACGTTTTTGCGAATTTGTCTTCAATACAATTCCCTCTCCTAGAATCGGGGCGTGGTTCTGCTCGTGCTTCTGCGTAAAGTTCGGATGTTCGGCATGCGCCATGTCGATCGAAAGGGCAAGGCTAGACGCAAGCGCCCTATTCAAGGAGACATCCGGCGCAACCTCTTCCAGGACGCTCCTGAGGAAATTCCCGCCAGCTCCTTCGCGCGTCTCGGAGCCGACCTCCTCGTTGTTGAAGAACGCGGCCACCAGATAATCCTTCCTTGGCACGGGGGCGTTCGCCATCGCAAGTGCAACCGCATGGCAACTACTCAGGTTGTCGAGCCTGCCGGAGTATATCCATTCATTATCGAGCCCGCCCAGCCGTGCAGGCTGCGCATCGAAGAACTGCACGTCGAAATCGAGCAGCTCCGCACCTTCGGGCAGTCCCCCTTTCAGTGCGTCCACAAACCTCACTCCCTCGCGGCTTGTCCACAGCGCATTCAGGTCCGTCTGCGGATTTACCTTCAGGCCGTCCTGGTTCACGCCGCGGTTCAGGTGGACCGCCAGTTGAGGAATGCGGACAAGTTTGTCTGAACGGAACACCTTCGTCTCGATTTTTCCGCGAACCCCGTACGCCAGAATTCCGGCGTATCCCAGATCGCGGTCGAGCCAGCTCGTATAAATCGGGCTCCCGTAGATTTCGGGATGGAGTGTCTGGATACCCGCCGAGCGCACATCCGGGTTCGGGGTCACCTTGAGCGCCGGGAAATCGGTATGGGCAAGCGCAACCCTGAACTTCGAGTCCGCACAGGCTTCTTGGGGTTCCCGGACAGCGACGAGCGCACCGCCACGTTCCCAGACTTTCAGTCCCCCAGCCTTGGATTGCGACAAGAGCGCCCTGATTCCCTCAACCGTATGGTAAGGGGTGACCGATCCGTCCAGAAAATCCAGAAATTCCATAAAAACCTCTCTTTTCCCTGCAAAATAAAAAACACGAAACCGCCTTTGCACACTGAAAATAAATATTTATATATTTCGCAGTATGATATTCAAGCCCGTCAAACAAATCAACTGGATGGAACTCTCCGGCCTCCTGGTCGGCGTGTTCTTTACCGTTGCAGTTACGATTTTCGGGATTGTCCTCTATACGAAGCTCTTTGCCAGCGGCATGATCGGCGTCGAAGAATACAGCCTCCACAGCACTTTCGAAAAGGCGCTCGGCCTCCGACCCGGCACCCGCGTCCAGATCAACGGCGTCGACGTCGGCCAGATTTCGGATATGGAAATCGAAGGCGACGGCGTCCATATGGAATTCGTCATCCGCAAGCAGTTCCAGAGCTGGATTACCGACAGCGCACAGGTCTACGCCATCCGCGACCAGAACCTGATCTCGGCACGCGTCATCAACATCGACGTCAAGAAGGGCAGGGGCCGAATTCTCGACGACGGCGACTACATCACCCCGGGCAAGGCTCAGGATATCGAGACCGTACTCGAAACCACGAACGAACTCCTGGGTCGCGTCAACGAGCTTATCGATGCGGCGGACACGCTTGTCGCCATGGCAATGGACACGGGAACGACCGTCGGCGCACTCTTCGGTTCGCGCACCCTCTACGACAACCTGAACATGCAGTTGCACCGCCTCAACGACATTACGCTTGCCGGAAAGTCAGCCCTCTTCAAGACTTCCAGCCTGCTCGACACGCTGCACAGCGACATCCCCGGACTCTTGCACAAGGTCGACGGGATTACGGACGACGTATCCGGAATGATGAACGAACTCAAGCCCCTGCCCGGCAAGGTCGACCAGCTCATGGGCAACGTCGACGGCCTGATGGGCAACATCGACAACACGATGGGCAAGGTGGACGGCCTGCTTAAGGAAGTGGGCCAGGTGACCACCGGGCTTTCGGATTTCATGGAATCGACCGAACAGACCTTGCAGAACGCCGACGACCTCATGACCGGCATTTCGAACATGTGGATTATCCGCAGGAACATGCCTAGCAAGGATTCCGTACCGTTCATGGTGGAGACGCTATGGTAATTCGCAAGTTCGGCATCGCAGCGCTACTTTCGCTCGCAACGCTTGCAAGCGCATCGGAATCGGGCATTCTCTCGTCCCGCGCGCAGCGTTCCCTCGATGCAGGCAAGATAGCCAAGAGCTACGGCCAGCTCGAACGCGCATTGCTCGCCAGCCGCAAGGAATCGGACCTCCGGGCCGAAGCCCGCGTGCTGATGGCCATGGCACAAATCCGCACCATGAGCCTCGACTTCGCGTTTGCCGATTCGCTGCTCGCCCAGGTGCGCGAGGAAGTTCTCGACAAGACCTCGAAAATCCTGTTCCTCCAAGGGAAAGCGGCACTCGCAAATGCGCAGGGCAAGTTCGACGAAGCCCTCGGACTCTGCAGGTCCGCAGACCCCAACTCGTTAAAGAAGGTGGACGACCCGCTGCAGGCGGCGTTCTACTCCGAATGCGCCATCGCGCAGGCAGCAGAACGCAGGAGCGAAGACGCAGACGAATCGCTCAAGATGGTCGGGAAGCGTTCCGACAAGAAGGGCGGATTCTACGCCTGGACCGCGGCGCGCATGGCAGACCTTTCGGGCAAGGGAACCGCGGATTCGCTCTACAGGGAAGCCGAGAAGAAGTCCATCCGCGGCAACATCCCTTACATGACCGCGACTATCCTCTACCACCGTTCGCAGCTCAAGAGCACTCCGGCAAAGGAAGCCGAGGACCTCAAGCTCCGCTGCAAGAACGCGTTCGAACTGATGGGCCTCCCGAACAACGCAAAGCGCTGCGGGGAATAGACCTCTTTTTCTTTTCAAGGCAAAATGCGCCGGTTAAGCCGACGCATTTTTCATTTCCACATTTTTTAATTCGCTACGGGAGCCGCCGCCGAATCCGGCTGGGCTATCACGGAATCCGCCGGGGCTTCCTTCGGTTCTTCCACCTTCTTCAGCGAAAGCAGGTGGTGGAACGCATACGGCGGAGGCAACTTTCCATCGGCAAACGCATCGATAGTATTCTTCACGTCGTTGTACTTGGTGGAATCTGCCCCAGTCTTCGAGCCGACGCCACGGTATCCCAGCACACGGAAAGTCTTGTTGTAGAAGCTTTCGCGGAACTTCTTGAAGCGGGGCTGCATCACGTCGTTCAGGATCATTTCGAGCGCGGTCTCCGTCTGTTCCGCATCGAGTTCGAACGTGCGGTACATGAGGCGGATATGCTGGGGAATCGTCGTATCGGGACTGTCGAAGTAAGGGCGCATCACGTCGGCCGCGGCACGCGGGTTAGGGAAGGGCCCCTTCGAGAGGCGAAGCGAGAACCCGACCGCAAGGCGCCACTGTTCCGGAAAGTTCTTGATTGCACGGCGCATCACGATAAAGTCCGTGGTGTCCTGCGTATCGATCGGAGTGATGCTACCGACAAAGTAATACGGCGTGTAGAAGAGGCTGTCGAGTTCGGTGCAGAGGTTCGCCACATGGCTCAGGTGGTTGTACTCCTTGCCCGAAAGGAAGCTCTCGCCCAGGTCCGTAAGCCCCTTGATCCAGAGGAGCCCCGCGACGGAGGCGTCATTCCCAGCGGCGACATACTTCACGTACGAAGCCTTCGGCAAGAAGGATTCATCGAAATGCGCGTTCGGGAGCGGCTTCGCCAGGTTGAAGGCGAGCGCGATAACCGCTACGGCAAGAACGATGCATGCAACGAACCGCATAGGCCTTCCCTATAGCGCGCAGGCCTCGGCCAGTTTTTCGAGAGCGTCGATACAGTCGTTCGCGAAATTCGACGGCGTGTTGTTGCGCTGCCATGCAAAATTGAGACCGCTCGAACTGTTGAGCACGTGGAACTTGCGCTTGCCGCCGCCGTTCGCGATTGCGGTAAGCACGGTCTTCGCGTCGCCGCCCTGTCCTCCCGGCACTCCCGGAATCGAGACGCCCGGAATCAGGAACGGGATTTCGTGCTTCTTCGCGACCGTGTAGGCGGTAATCTGTTCGAGTTCCTCGGGATGCGTCGCACCGACGACTGCACCCAGGTACCCGAGACTTCCGTCCCATTCCATAATCTTGTCGGCAACGGAGTAGAACGCCTGCGCATTGTCGCGCGGGTCATCGCTGCGGACGACCGTCATGTCCTGAAAATCGTGAGCACCCTTGTTGCTCGTGCGGAGCAGCACGTAGGCGCCATTTTCGGAGTTCTCGCGGATGAACGGGCCGACAGAATCGGCACCCATCCACGGCGAAACCGTCACGGCATCTGCCTTGTACACGTCGTAGGCGGCAGTCGCATACGCGGCACTCGACTTGCCGATGTCGCCGCGCTTTGCATCCAGAATAACGGGAATGCCCGCGCTCCTGTAGTCGGCAATCAGCTGCTGCAGCACAAGCATCGCCTGCACGCTCACGCATTCGTAGTAGGCGCTGTTGGGTTTCACCACGGCGGGCTGCACGTTACGGCGCAATGCGCATTCCAGAATGTCGGAATAGAAGCGCTTGATCTTCTCTTCGGCACTGCCTTCGAGCGGGATAAGCTTCAAGACCGGGTCCATGCCGAGGCATACCGGGTTCCCGCACTTCGCGATTCTCTGTTCGAGAAGTTCGTGGAAATTCGCCATTACTTGAGTTCCTCCTGGATCTGCGCGGCTTCGTAGCTGAGGATTCCGTGCGCCACGGAAACATTCAAGGATTCAAGTTCGCTGCTCATCGGGATCTTCACCGTCTCGTCGGCAAGCTCGATGAAATACGGATTGGTGCCTGCGCCCTCGTTCCCCACGAGGAAGGCCATCTTGCGGAGCTTGTGCTTCGGAATTTCCTTCAGGCTCTGCTTTGCGTGCAGGTCCGTCGCAATGATGGTATAGCCCTTGCTGCGCAGGAAGTTGATGTGGTCCACGAGGTCGATATCGAATTCGAAGGGAACGCGCAGGAACGTGCCCGAGGAGCCGCGGACCACCTTCGGGTTGAACGGGCTCACCGTACCGCGGCCGAGCACCATGCCGTTGGAACCGAAACCGAGACTCGTACGAAAAAGCGTCCCGAGGTTGCCCGGATCCTGCACGGCGTCAACGAGCGTGAGCACGCTGCGGCTCGCCTCGTAGACGGGCTTGGTGTTCGCGATGCGGCAATGGGCGATAATCCCCTGCGGAGTAACCGTCGAGGAAAGCTGTTTCATCTGTTCCGGCGTGAGCACGTGGAGCGTGACTTCGGCGTCGTTGATTTTTTCGATGAGGTTCTCGTCCTCGAATCCTTCGACGACATACACGGCAATCACAATTTCGCGATGACGGGAGACAAGTTCGTCAACGACATGCACGCCTTCGCCAAGGAAGCGGCCTTCGCGTTCGCGGCCCTTCTCGGTCGTAATGGCCAGGAGCTTGCGGAACCAGGGCGGATTCGCCTCGGAAGACGCAGTCTGTTCCGCCTGGGCGGCGCGAGTCTCCAATACGGATTCGTCGATATTCTCGTCGACAAGGTCGGCCTTCTGTTCGGGACGCTGACGGTACACGGGAGCACCCATGTCGCCAGAAGCGCGGAACGGACGGGAGTCGCGGTCGAAGCGCTTCTTGAAGGGGCGATCCCCGAAGCTGCGGGGACGGCGTTCGCGGCTGAAGCGGCCTTCGCCATCTTCACGGCGGCGTCCGTCTTCGCGCAAACCGCGCGGGCGGTCGCCTCGGAATCCCGGACGGTCGGAGCCCTTGAATACAGGGCGTTCTTCCCTGCGGAACGGGCGGTCGCCGGCATCCGTGCGGGAATCGTCGTCACGGCGGGGGCGACGTTCGTCTCTTTTTTCGCTAACTCCGAACTTGCGGTTCAAAGTCGTTCTCACTGTGCGCTTGTTTTCTTCGCTCATAATTTTTCCATCAGCTGTCTGGCGACAGATTCGCCATCGATTTTAAGTAGTTTGTACAATTCCTTAATTTCGCCCTGTTCCACAAAACGATCCGGCAAGCCAAAGCGGAACACCTTCTTGTCCGTATAGCCGAGATCCTCGAGCAGGTCCGACACGGCAGAACCGTAGCCGCCGATTCGGGTATTGTCCTCGAGCGTGACGATGACCTTGTGGTTTTCGAACAGGCCCCGATAAGATTGCGTATCAAGCGGCTTTATAAGGCGCGCATCCACAAGCGTCGGGCTGTATCCGTTCTGCTTCAGGATTTCTGCCGTCTTCTTGAGTTCGTTTGTCATGAATCCCGCACCGAGCAGCAAGATATCCTTCCCCTGCTCGATGACCTTCGGGAGTTTCGCGTCAAAAGGCTTGTCGCTTACCGGGGCAAGGGATTCGGCAAGCGCCGTGCCACGCGGATAGCGGATGGCAACCGGGCCTTCCATGTCGATGGAGGCCGTTATCATGTCGCGGAGCTCGTTCTCGTCGCTCGGAGCCATGATGGTAAGGCCAGGCACGGTACGCAGGAACGAAAGGTCGAATGCGCCATGGTGCGTGGGGCCGTCGGCTCCGACAAGCCCTGCGCGGTCGAGGACGAAAACGACATGCAGGTTCTGGAGCGCCACGTCGTGCATAATCTGGTCGTAGGCACGCTGCATGAAGCTCGAATAAATTGCCACGACGGGAACAACGCCATCGCAGGCGAGCCCCGCGGCAAAAGTAACCGCATGCTCTTCGGCGATGCCCACATCGATGACACGGTCGGGCAGTTCCTTCGCGACAATATCCATGCCGCAGCCAGTCGGCATCGCGGCCGTAATGCCCATGATGCGGTCGTCCTTCTTCGCAAGTTCCAAAAGCGTCTTGCCGAACACGCTTGTCAGCGAGGGATTCGGGCTGCCCGGCGAAAGCGGAAGTCCGCTCTCGGGATCGAACGGGCCCGTACCGTGGAACTTCGTCGGATTCTTCTCGGCAGCGTTGAGGCCGCGGCCCTTCTCGGTAAGCACGTGCACAATGCAGGGACCGGGCTGGTTCTTGACCCTCTGAAGGATCATGATAAGTTCGTTGATATCGTGGCCGTCGATCGGGCCAAAGTAGCGGACGCCCAGGTCCTCGAAGAACGTTCCGGGCTTCACCGCATTCTTCGCGGCCGTTTCCACCTGCAGGAACAAATCACGGAAACGGCTGCCGAGCACACCCGGAAGCCTCTTCATCAGGCGGTCCAGGTCCGAACGCATCTTGTTGTAGACCGGGTCCGATATAACGCGGTTCAGGTACTTGCTGAACCCGCCCACGTTCGGCGCGATGCTCATCTTGTTATCGTTCAAGATGATGGTCATGTTCTGCTTCGAGACGCCCGCATTGTTCAGGGCCTCGTAGGCCATACCGCCAGTCATGGAGCCGTCACCGATGACCGCCACCACGTTGTTCTTGCGGTTGAAATGGTTACGGGCAACCGCAAAACCGAGCGCCGCCGAAATGGAGGTGGTCGCATGCCCCGCGCCAAAGCAGTCGTATTCGCTTTCGCAGCGCTTCAAGAACCCGGAGATGCCGCCCTGTTGACGGAGCGTGTCGAACCGGTCGTAGCGACCCGTCAGAAGCTTGTGCACGTAAGCCTGGTGTCCCACGTCCCAGACAATCTTGTCGTCCGGGGCGTTGAACACGTAATGGAGCGCAAGCGTGAGCTCCACGACGCCAAGGCTAGACGCAAGATGCCCGCCATGCTTCGAGACCTGCCCGATGATGGTTTCGCGGACCTGCGATGCAAGCCGGTTCAATTCGTCCAAGGAGCAGTGCTTGATGTCCTCGGGAGACTTTACGTCTTTCAATTCCATTACTTAACCCGTGTAATGATGAAGGCGGCAATCGCGCGGAGGATGGAGGTGTCGCAGTCCAACCTATCCAAGGCAAGGAGAGATTCTTCGTAGAGTTCGTGCGCACGCTCGCGGGACTTTTCGAGTCCGACCAGCGAAGGATAAGTCGCCTTGCCCTTCTCGATGTCGGAACCGGCATCCTTGCCCAGTTCCTCGGTCGTAGAAACAATGTCCAGGATGTCGTCCACAATCTGGAAGGCAAGCCCGATGGAGCGTCCGTAATCGCGGATAGCTTCGATAGATTTCTTGTCGGCGCCAGCCAGCATCGCACCCACCTGGAGCGAAGCCTCGATAAGGGCAGCCGTCTTGTGGTAATGGATGTAGTCCACAATTTCGAGGTCGACCGTCTTGCCTTCGCATTCGATATCGGTCATCTCGCCGCCGATCATGCCGTAGGTACCGAGCAGGTGGGCAAGCAGCTCTATCGCCTGGGCATCGCCCGTCTTGCCCATCAGTTCGAAAGCCTGCACGCACAGGGCGTCTCCCGCCATGACGGCAGTCGCCTCCCCGAACTTCTTGTGGTTCGTGAGCTTTCCGCGACGGTAGTCGTCATTATCGACACAGGGCAGGTCGTCGTGGATGAGGCTAAAGGTGTGGAGCATCTCGAGCGCAGATGTCGCAAGCCAGATTTTCTCGCCCTTGCCGCCGAACATGTCGAACGTCGCCTTTGCAAGGCCCGGACGCAAGCGTTTCCCACCAGCAAACATGGAATAACGCATAGCCTCGTGCAGGCGGCACGGGCGGTCACTTACGGGGGGAAGGTGTTCGTCAAATTTCGCTTCCGCTTCCTTGGCAATGCGGGCAAGATAGTCCTGCGCTATAGCAGATTCTTTTTCAAGATTTTCCATAATCCAAAGATACTTAAATTCGCGTTTACAAACAATGGCGGCATTGTTCAAATATCAAATAAAAAAGCCCCCAGCAGGGGCTTTTCGGACATTTTCATGTGCGTTAGAACAGTGCGCCGTAGAGAATCACGTCGTCGATGTAGAACTCGGAACCGTCCTGCACGAAGATGTGGAACTGCTTGACCCAGCTCTTGACGCCGCTCCACGAGGTGAAGCAAGTTTCCGTTGCCGCGGCACCCACGCAGAGTTCTGCCGGGTTCACGCTGATGCGCTTCCAGTCCTTGGAGAGCGGGATCCATTCAGTCGCGGCCTTCAGGTTCTTGCTATCATCGATATAGTTCTCGAGCGAAAGCCTGATGTTGCCGTTGCCCTTCGCGTAGAACACCACGGAATCGATTTCGGAGAGATTCATGTAGTGTTCGAAAGACGTTCCGACAAGGGCCCATGCGTAATCGTCGTTGGCAAGCTTGTATGTACCGTGGAACACCTTCGACTTGCGGGTCGAATCGTAGACGATACCTTCCGCCACATTGTTGGCCGGCTTGATTTCGGTACCCTTCTTGAGGAGGTCGATATTCAGGTACCAGCCTTCGCCATCCTTCTCGAAATCCTGCAGCACCTTCACCGGGTTCAGGAACTGCGTACTGCTGGGTTCGACGGAGGTCTTCCATTCCGTGTAGAGGCTGTTCAGGCTGTCGGATGCGACGAAGTAGATGGAAAGCGAATCGTCGGCAGGCACGTTCGGGAGTACGTAGGCACCCACATCGTTAGTCTTCACAAGCATGTCGAGGCCACGCACGCCCACCCACAGGAAATCAGTCGTAGAGCGGAGCGTTACCTTGCTCGAAATGGAAGCGGTTGCAGAAAGCCTGATAGTGTCGAGATCGGGAAGATCTTCCGCATCGAAGACTTTCGAGAACGCGAAGCCATCCGAAACGACCGTCAGTCGGAAATCACCCTTCTTGGGCCATTCCATAGTGAACTTGCCGTTCGCATCGGTGCGGACATCCGAATCCACCACCATGCTCTGGACGGCGAATTCTTCGGCCATCGCATCCGCGGCACGGAGGGCGACCGTCGCATAGGCAGCGGGAGTACCGTCCTTCAGGAGCGCGACGATTTTCCCTTCATCGGGATCGGGAGCGCGATAATCCTTCAGCACGGATTCGCGGGGCTTCAGGTACAAGGTCTTTTCGTCCAGGGTCTTGTCGTAGTCCCCGTCAACGAAATAGAGGTGCAGCGAATCGTTCGCCGGGAGCGCGGACAACGCGAACCAGCCGTTCGAATCGGTCTTCACGAGCACGTCGGTACCGAGCACGCCCACCCAGACATTGGAACTGCCTTCGGGAACATCCACGACTCCAGCCATCAGGGCGGTCGCGAGGAGGTTCACCGTGTCGGGGGAAGCCTTGTCGTTCGATTCACTGAAATCGGCGCGGGTCACGACCTTGGAGAACGCGACTCCATCCGGATGGACCACCGTCAAGCGGTACTCGCCTTCCTCGGGAATCTTCACCTCGAAGGCGCCCTTCTCGTCTGCATAGCCGTCGGCCACCACGAGGGCGTTCTCCTCGACTGCCTGCGAAGCGCGGAAGTTGACCTTCCGGAGCGCGACAGACGCATAGGAAGCAGGCTTGCCGTCGATAAGCGCAAGT
Organism: Fibrobacter sp. UBA7003; assembly: GCA_002449765.1. GTDB lineage: Bacteria > Fibrobacterota > Fibrobacteria > Fibrobacterales > Fibrobacteraceae > Fibrobacter. Next base: position 111,367 of record DJXN01000008.1, on the reverse strand, counting down.
CCGTTCGTCGTCTCGCTGCCGGGACCTTTCGTAAATTCATCGGGCGCGGAAGAACAGAACCACCCCATAAGGGCGATCGGCATTAGAAGAAGCAACTTTTTCATTTTTCCTTCTCCTGTAGTTTCTTCGCAAATCCAATCGGGAACAGCTGGACATTCAGCTGGAAGACCGTATCGTCGCCATCGCCTTCCTGCGACATGCGCAGAAGCTCGCTGCGGAACTCCTTGATCTTTTCGCGGATGAGCGCGATGTCGTCCATGTTGAACGTCATCGTCACCGTGCTAATGTCCCTGAGGGGAGGCGCATGGCGTTCGAGGGATTCGCCGCCAAGGCGGATGGTTTCCTTCTGGAACGTGCGGACAGCCTCGGAGCGCCAGTTTCCACCGGTACTCACGAAGGTATCGTTCACCTTCCAGTATCCATCCCTATCCCTCGAAATCATGTTTAAATCATACAAAAGTTTTACGGCGCTCTTGGCCTCTTCCACCGTAATCGGGGGCGTACAGCTCTCCGCAAGGCCCTCGAAGTCGTCCTTGAACTTGCAGATGCCGATAATCGAGCGGATGGCGTTGCAATACCAGTTGCGGTAGAACTCGAGTTCCTTCTTCGCAAGCCTCTTGAGGGGGATTCCCTTCAGGATCTGCATCTTCTCGTAATGGTTCAGCGCCTCGGCATCCGTCTTCGCGCGGCCGAAGCAAACAAGTTCGGTCCAGTAGGCGGTCTCCTTCTCGTCGAGCCCGAAGAATTCCGCCATGGGCTTCACGAGAGAGAGCGTGAGGTGGATCTTTCCCTGGGATACGCGCAAAAGGTTGCCCGGGTCCGCCCCGAGCTTCATCGCCATGTAACGCCAGGAGATGACGCTCTTGCGCTGCTTGAAGTCGTCAAATGCGTCACGGATCCATTCGCGGTAGTCTGTATATTCAAAAATCGGCTTCACAAAAATATCCTCTGGAATCACCCCTCGGGGTGGCCCGCAAAGTCTTGTGGGCTAACAGATTAAAAATAAAACAGCGCAAGCCAAAAAGGTAGTATTAGGGGCTAGTCTCCGTTGTGAAATTTTACAACGACATTTTCGGCGCTAGGGCATGAGGCCGTCCAGCGGCACTCCGGGGATTCACGGGAAGCCGAAACCCCGCAAAAACCCTCAAATTCGAGGATACCGCCCTTAAGATCGTAGTTCACCAGGTAGTCCAGCACCTCGGACTTCGAGTCCAGGACCGCCCTCTCGCGCATCATTTTTGCGGTGACGGCAATCACACAGGCGTCCTTTTCCGGGTGGTTCTCGGCCTCCTCGGAGAGGGCGTTCCACGACAGCTGGATAGGCTTGAAATCGACCTCCGGCTCCTTGTGTGCGCACGAGGCGAGCAGAAGCGACAACGCCGCAAGGGCAAGGGAAAGACGCGTGCGCATAGGCTATCGGTTCTGGCGCTTGTAGGTCGCGCTCGTCACGCGGTTGCGGCCGCCTTCCTTGGAGGCATAGAGGGCCTTGTCGGCGCGTTCGAACAGCTTCTTGGGATCTTCGCCCGGAATCATCTCCGCAATGCCGAACGAGCACGTAATGGTCTGCTGCTTGATGAGCTGGGCCTTCTCGATGGCGATACGGAGCTTCTCGGCCAGGAACTGCGCGTTCTGGATGGGAGTGTCGCCGCAGAGGATGACGAATTCCTCGCCTCCCCAGCGCACCAGGCTGTCGCTGTTGCGGATCTTGCCCTGGATGAGCTTCGAGAGGTTCACGAGCACCTCGTCGCCCACGCTGTGGCCGTAGGTGTCGTTCACTTCCTTGAAATGGTCGATATCGAGCATCACGAACGAGACGGAGGAACCGTTCTTGTTGAGGTTTTCCTGTTCGCGCAAGAGCACACTGCCGAAACCGGCGCGGTTGAGGCAGCCAGTAAGCGGGTCGGTACGGCTGGACTTCTCGTATTCGCTCTTCTCGATTTCGAGAGCCTCGAGGTAGCGCTCCAGTTCTTCCTGGCGCTTCTTGTTCGCGGCGCGCTCGCGGTTGTAGTCGAAGAAGCGGATGACGAGGATGATAAGGAAGGTGACGAACCAGACCGCGACGATGATGGTCACAAGGTCGGCCCACGGGATCTTCTTGCCCTTGAAGCAGAGTCCGCGGATTTCGAGCGTGCCGTAGCCGAGCGGGGCGTTCGTGCCCGTCTGGATTTCGATAAGCGGGATGTTCGAGAGGTCGACGCGCGCCTTGTGGACGTTGATTTCGTTCTGGGCGACCCACCAGGACGCCACGCGGAATTCCTGCGGGACGAACACGGCGGGATAAGTCTCTTCGAGCGGGAAGAACTCGATTTCGTTGAACTTGAGCGAACCTTCGTCGCCCTCGCGGTAGAAGTCGGCATCGTAGCCGCGCAGGTAGAGGCGGACCGTTCCCTCGCCACGGGGCTTGATCCACACGAAGATGCTGTCGTATTTGGAGAAGTCGCGGCCCTTGGTCTTGCCATCGCCCAGGAGGATCTTCACGCCCGCATACGGGTAGGCGTAGCCTTCCTTGAGTTCGTAGTCGACAATGATGGAAGAATCCGTACGGGTAAGGGCGACCGCGGAAGCACCCCCGTCCGCGCTGTCCGTCTCGGGAATCACGTAGGCGTAATCAGAAAGGTTCAGGAACGTAATATCGTCCAAACCGTTCTTGTATGCGAACAGCGCAATGACCGTCGCAGCCAATAGGACGAAAATCAGGATGTTCATCCTGAATAGGGCGTATATTTTCTCCATGATTCTCGACATGTTCCTTCCTACCGATATACCTCCAAAAATAACATATTACGGATTCCTAAACCAGCCCGCTACCGCGAAAGCCACCCGCCAAGGCGCCCGACAAGGGGTCTGAGAGTGTTCGCGAGCTCCTTTTGCGACATTTCGCTCGGGTGACCGTGCAAGGCGGTATTCTCGGTGTAAACAAACTTATACACAATATCGTTCTTCCCCGCGGCCACCTGGTCGTTGTAGATGCTCTCGACAACGCCGCCCAGGTCGTCATTCGGCCACGTCTTCGTCGCGACGAGCAGGAACTTCACGCCGGGATGCAGGGCGCGGAGCTTATCCAGCAGTTTCGCATACGCTTCCTTGAACTTGCCCACGTCCGCATACGGGGGCTCGCCCTGGAAATCGTTGATGCCCACGAACACGACCACGACCTGCGGATGGAACTTCTCGAAATTCCAGCGTTCGGCATCCTTTTCCTGTTCGGGGGTGCCCATCATCGTGTATTCGTACAAATTCTCGAGCGTCCACTCGGGGACGATATTCGCATAGTTGCGCACGAGCCCGCGACCGCTCACGGCGTTTACCTGGTAATCGGCCTTGTAGCCTTCGGCAAGCAGGAAGGCGTAGCTCTTGCTCGCGTTCGTCTTCTCGAAGGGCGTGCCGTCTTCCGGCCCCTTGCCCTCGACCCCGTAGCCGACCGTAAAGGAATCGCCGATAAATTCGATGCGTCGGTTCCAGGACTTCGGTTTCGGCCCGAAGGAACCGCCCTTCCCGAGTTCGATGCCGCGGATGCAGATCTTGCCCGGATTGGATTCACTGACCTTGACGAGGCGGTAGGTGTGGGAAGCCTTGTCTTTCGGGGCCTTGAAGGAAAGTTTCCTGCGGTCGTTCACCGTCTCGTATTTCACCGCCTTGCCGTCGATTTCGAAAAGGAACCGGGCCTCGCCCTCGATGTCAAACGAAACTTCGGATGCCGTCGCGTTGAAGGAGACCGATGCCGCGGGGGCACTCGCACAAAGGCATTCTTCACTGACACTCCACCGCCCCTGCAAAAGCAGGGACTCTTCTTTGGGCATGGACATGGATTGCCCTCCATAGGCAAGGACGGACACAAAAAGGGCCGTCGGCAAAAACAACTTCACATTCATGGGGGACAAAGTAGCAAGTTCAGCCCCAGAGCCTGGGCGTTTTATATATTCTCTACATGCAAAAGCGCAGAAATGCATATGTTTTCATCGCGGCGGCCACCTTCTACGGGCTGCTCTCGGGCCTTGCCGCCGCGGGCGAGGCTGCGCCGGAAGGCGCCGGCGCCCCCCAGGTGGAGGCGCCCGCCCCCGGATCCCCCGGGGACACCCTCACCCGCGAGGATGCGCGCATGGCGTACCTCGTGTACAAGCTGCTCGACAAGAACGGCAAGATAAAGGGTGCAAACCTCAAGCGCGGCGCAAAGCTCTTTTACCAGAACTGCAGGCCATGCCACGGCGAAGACGGCAGGCGCGTAAACGTGAATCCCTCCGGGAAGCCCACCTACATAGGAGAGCGCGCACGCGAGGACATGCCCACGTTCTGGTACCAGATGAACTTCGGCGACGAAGAGCGCAACATGGAAGCCTACTACGACGAGATTTCGCTCGACGAGATGAAGGACATCGCGGGCTACGCGCAGACGCTTCCCTAGCGCGGGAGGCGCCGCGGGGGCCTAGATATTCTTCTGCAGGACCTTGATTTCCTGGATAAACGAAAGCGGAAGCGGAAGCATGGATTCGACTCCGCGTTCCTGGATATCGACATTGAGCGGCGCCCTTGCTAGGTGCAGCGCATGGACGGAGAAGACAATCTCGCGTTCCTTTTCCGCACGCTTGGCAGGATCCTTGACCTTTGCGGCCAGGAACGTCCCCGCCATCTTCGCATAGCGGAGCACCTTCACCAGGTCGAACGTATCCAGCTTCTGGTAGACGCTTCCGTACTTGGTCGAATTGAGCGCAGACTGGATAGACGCCTCGTCGATATCGTCCTTGAGTTCGTAGTCGGGCTTGCCCGCCTCGGGCCAGGCGATGGTGAAATCCTTGCGCCATTCTTCCGTAGGCGCGCGGTCGCGAACCTTCGCGGACAGATCCACGAACGGACAGTAACCGAAACTCTCGAGGATTTCAAAAGCCTTGTGTTCGAGTTTCGGGTTCAAGATAAAACCGTAGCCCGGGATGTATTCTTCCGTACATTCCATGAAATGCGGGAACCTGGCCAGTTCCGACAGGATCTTCAGGTCGTCAATCTTCAGCAGCCGGACCGTACTCACGCGGGCGCCATAGAACGAGGAGTTCCATTCCCGGAAAGTCGAGAGCACGTTCTCGGGCGGCTTGATCCAGTTGAAGAACTGCTCCATCTCGGATTCGTATATGCCGCTCTTCAGCCCCGCGAGGTAGCCTTCCTTGTCGATGTTGAAGCAGAGGAAGGATTCGTCGTTCTTTACGCGGGAGAGGCACGAGACAAGGAACAGCAGGTAGGGCGAAGTGTCCGTAGATACGACCATGTCGAAGTTCGGCAACATCGAGACATTCCCTTCGGGCTGCGGGACGACGGACGTTTCCATCCATTCCTTCCCCGCACCGCTTACCACAACGGCCGAGACCTTGCCCGACTGGAACTGGAACTTCACGAGCCCGAGAAGCCAGAGTTCACGGAGCGGACGCGGCAAGAAATCCCAGGCCAGGTGCTTGCTCGACTCGAGGACCCGGTAGGAGGGGTCCATGACCCAGAAGAGGTACGCCGCCTCGGACACGCTCCTTCCCTTGGCAAGCTCGTTCAGCAGCTGCCTGCAATGCACGGCATCGCCGCGGAAGCGCACATTCAGCCACCACGACAGGACATACTGACGGAGGCGGAATCCACTCGTCTTCAGGAACTCGGTCGCCTTCTCGGAGGGGTACAGGAGGGAGTTCTCCTGTTCGAGCCAGTCGTTCTGCGTGAGGAAATTGAAGATGAGCGAAAGCTCGTTCTCGGCGGCCTTTTCCGAAATCTTGGATGCAGCCGTAAACGCGCTCGTGCAAATCTGGAAGCTCCTCCTGTGGAGCGTACCGTTGGTGTTCACCCGCAGCTCACCCTTTTTGGCAAGCGAGAGCACCATGCAAATGTGCCAGTTCAGCAGGTTCCCGTAATCGACAAGATTGCGGTCGAGCCCGGCCGGTTCGTCCGCCTTTATCTCGAAGCACCTCGAAAAATCGCTGAAGCCCTGGTATACGGCCGCACCCGTAGAATTCGACCTCCAAATCAGGAAGTCCCTGCACATCGCAAGCAGGAACTTTCTCAGTTCCTTCTCCTTGCTCACGTGGACCGTCAGGCGGAGCTCATTGTAGGTAAGGCCCCTAGAGACGCTGTGGTAAATCAGGTTCAGTACGCGACGCTGCCACGGTTCCATCGCCGCAAATTTTTCGACGGCGCGGTTCTTGTCGCTAAAGAACGACATCACCTCGGACTGGATGAGCGCATTGTTCAGAAGCCCCTTTTTCCCATACGCCTTCGCATGGACATCGCGGAGCAGCGACTTGGACATGCCATCGAAATAACTAAAGAGATCTAGCATCAAAAAACCTAAACATCAAAGGAACACCCCTTCCCAAACACAACATTCAGGGGGACGCAAATTTAGAAAATATGGCGAGGGGTGTCAAGAAACGAACTTCTTCACGTCGTCGACAGTATTCGCGGTAGCGTGCTTCATGTTCCAAATGCGAGCGAACGTCTTGCCGTAAGCCTCGGTCACTACACGGTTGTCGAGAACAAGCACCTTGCCCGAATCGTTTTCCGTGCGCAAAAGCCTGCCCAGGCCCTGACGCAGTTCCATGTACGCCTCGGGAATGTAGTAGCTCTTGAACACGTTCTCGCCCTTCGCCTTCAGGTCGGCGGAGATTCCCGCGACCAGCGGTTCCGACGGATTCGGGAACGGAAGTTTCGTAATGACCAAAAGCTTGAGCGCATCGCCCGGGAAGTCGACACCTTCCCACAGGCTCTGGCAGCCGAGAAGGCATGCGCCGCGCGACTTGCGGAACATCGCCACGAGACCGTCGAGAGCGCCATCCACGTGCTGGCACAACAGGAGTTTGCCCTTCGCCGCAAAAACGGGAGCGAGCGCCGCCTGCGCCTTCATCATCGCGGAAATGCTCGTGAACAGCACCATCGTGTTCTCTTCCACTTCGGGGAGCACCTGCACGAGAGTCTCGTTCAGCGCATCGCCGAATTCGGGAGTCGAGGGTTTCGGCAGGTAGCGCGCAACCATCACGGAGCGTCTGGAATCGCTGTTGAACGGTTCGTTGAACACCTTGAGGAACGGACGCTTGGGCTGGTCCGCGCCGACAAGGCCCATGCGCTGCGAGAAATACATGAGATCCCCCTGCACGGCAAGCGTCGCCGACGTGAACGTTGCAGACTTTACCCACGGATAGAATTTGGACTTCCAGACATCGCCGGAATCGAGCGGATAGGCATGCATCTTGAGCGTATGCGGATTGAACGGTTCTTCCAGGTAGAACACCCAGTCGCCACGGCCAGCCTTCACAAGGAATTCGAAATCGGCCATGAAACGCTTGAGCTCTTCCATTCGGCCGGAGGCATCTTTCACAAGGCCTTCCATACGCGGGTTTCCGGAAACGAACCCGAACAGGGACTCGGCACGGCTCTTCGCAATTTCGTACTGGTCCAGCACAGATTTTGGGTCCGCCTCGTATTCGGCAAGGATCCCGTTCGCAAAGACAAAGCCTCCCCTTCCGGCTTTCTGCTTCTGGAGCTTTTTCCCGATCTTCATGAAGAAGCGATGCAGGCACTTTTCCGTCTCGGCAATATCGGCGGTAAGCTGGTCGCACTCGCTACGGGCCGCGGCATCCTCTTCGGGAATACGCGAGCGGATTTCCGAGAGCAGCCCGCCCTGGCCATCCTTCGTCGGCAAAAGCGTCTTGGCCACATTCCTGAATCCAAAGAAGGAGACTGTCCTCCCAAAGCACTGGTTGCTAGCATCGGGAAGCTTGTGCGCCTCATCGAACACCACATGTTCGTACGAAGGCAGCAGCGCGAAATCGAGAGAAAGGTCCGCAAGGAACAGCGAGTGGTTCACCAGGAGAAGGTTCGCCGCCATGGCACGGCGCTTGGCGGCAAGCGCGGGACACTTCGAATAGTAGGGGCACTTTTCGCCGCTACACGAAGAGGCGCTGCTCGAAATCTTGGACCACAGCACGCGATTGCGGGAATGGCTGAGCGACGAACATTCGCCCACGTCGCCGCTCCGGGTCGAAACGGCCCACGGCAGGATCGCCATGAAGGAATCGCGTTCATCGGGAGCCAGAAGCGTTTCCGGTGCAGAAAGGATTTCCGAAAGTTTGCGGAGACAGAGGTAATTGTCGCGGCCCTTGAGGATCGCGGGCACGAGATTGCCTTCGTAGAGAGGCATGATCGAGGGAATGTCCTTGTTCCACAGCTGGCTCTGCAGCGCATGTGTCGCCGTGCTGATAACCACGCGTTCGCCCGTGACCGCCTTGTTCGCGGCAGAAACGAGATAGGCAAGCGACTTGCCCGAGCCCGTCGGGGCTTCGAGCACGCAGAGGCCGCCCTTGTGCATATTGCGTTCCACGCACGATGCGTAGTCCTGCTGGTTCAGCCTCGGCTTGAATCCTTCGACAACGCGAGAAAGCAGGCCGTCTTCCTTCAAGAATTCGCTCACGCGAGGAGCTTTCCAGGTCGGAAGCGAGCCCGCCTGCGACGGGACATCCGCCATGGCGAACTTGGCTTCGGGCAATTCTCCCGCCTTCTTTTCGAATAAAATCTCCCAGTCGGAACCTTCGGCAATGCGTCCGAACGCATCAAGCAGCCACGGGTCCATCCCCTTGATTTTTTCGTAGGCCATCACGAACAGCTTTCCGCAGGCATCCGCATCGGGAAGCGCACGGTGGGCGCGGCTACGTTCGATTCCCAGTTCCTGAGTAAGCGTGTCGAGCCTATGGTTGGGCACATCCTGGTAGGCGATTCTGGACAAGGTAAGCGAATCCCAAACGCGGACATTGTCGAAGGCGATTCCCACCTTCTTCATGGATTGCTTCAGGAATTTGGAATCGAAATTCGCATTGTGCGCAACGAGCGGCAGGTCGCCGACAAACGAGCAAATTTTCCCGGCGAGGCTTGCAAAATCTTCCGCCGATTCCAGGTCCGCACGCGAAATACCCGTCAAGGATTCGATGAAGGGCCGAAGTTCGGCAGATGCCGGCTTGACCAAGCAATCCAGGGAGTCCACGGGTTCCCCATTCTCGAAGCGGACGAGAGCCACCTCGATAATTTCGTCCTTGTCAAATTCCAGACCGGTCGTTTCCAAATCGACCGCGACAAATGCGGGAATCTTGTCCATTATTTACCTCTTTCTTTCCGGAAGCACCGGCAAATTCGGCAACAGCTTGTTGATATCGTTTTCACCATTGGCCACATGCACCGTATCGTTCGGGGCGCGCCACGGCAAGCCATACCGGAATGGCGCCAGAGTCCCGCCGTCGGGAGTCAGCCTGCCACTTTCGGCATAGTAGTAGTCAATAAAATACTTGCCTTCCACAAGATTTTCAAAGGCAAAGGTCCCATCGCGGTTGCAACGGACATAGTAGGGATTCTTGTTTTCGGTCGCAATCAGTCGAACTGTCACGTCCGTGTTCCCGTTCGGGATGCGCCCCTTGAGTTTCGCAAGCTTCAGCTTGGATACCGTCTCGAACTTAAGAAGCTGCTGATACTTAGTCTCGATTACCGTATCGCGCACGCCGTTGCTGTCGGCTTTTGCAAGCGTCGTATCCTTGTAGCCCTTCAAGAAGCCGACCGTCACGTCCGTAGGCCACGGTTCCTTAGGAACGGCCATGTAGCGGACCGGGTCTATGCGTTGCATTTTCACTTCGGACGTATCCTTATTTATCACGATATGGAACGTTTCTAAAAGCGAATCGACCGGCTTGCTGTAAGCGACGACAAGCGTATCGCCCGGGAACGCGGACCTCGTTTTCGAAAGCAGCTTAGTCTTCGCAATCGATGGGGCAAGCGTGTCGGCGGGCTTCTCGACCCATTCGAGTTCCACTTCCGCATGAAGGGAATCGAGTTCGCGGAAAAGGGAATCCTTCGCCACCTTGCATGCAAACTTGTATGTAAGTTCAGGAGCAGGAACCGAATCGAAATAGAACTGCGGCTTTTCGGAAGATGCCCCCAGGTAAACCGCCGAGGGGTGTACGGAACGCCCGTCGGGATAAGTCAGCGTGCAGTTCGAAAGTTCCGCGAATGCGGAATCGAAATAGAGCGGACGGGAAAACGAGGCTTCCAGGACATTCGCAAACGGCTGTGAGACAGACACGAGTTCCAGCTTGGAGGAATCCTGGTCCGCGAGGGGAACCCACAGCGTATCCGCAGTCTCGGGAGTCAGCACAAGGTCGTCCGTCCACACACCGGCAAGTTCCATCGAAGGCTCAATTTTCTGGTTCCCGTTCACATCCACAAAGGCAACAACGCGGTAGCGTCCGGGCTTGAGCCCCGTGAGCTTGAAGTTGCCCGCGCTGTCCGCACGCGTAAGGAACAGCGGGGGTTCCTTCGTGAGCATCGGGAGGGAATCAAGCGCATGCGTCACCGTATCGCGGTACTTTTCGAGATAGCGGTGCCCTTCGCGGGATTCTCCCATCAAAAAGAGGCCGATGCTCGGGAACATCTTCTTCCTCGCCATGGAATCGTTCACCAGCACGCGCCCTTCAAGCGAAAGCGAATCGATATGGTCGCCCGTCGAGAACACTATCTGGAACGGTTGCGCAAGGGCGTTGCCGTGCAAGTCCTTGATGCCGCCCGCGAAGGTGACCGTATAGGTCGTTCCCGTGTCGAGAACCGCCCTGGACGTAAGCTCCAGCGTCTTCCCGCTGACCTCGAACTTCATCTTCTTTTCGATGGGGGGCGAAATGGACACGGCACTGCGCGGAATCGAGGCGTTAATCCACTCATCGAACTCGAGTTTCACATAGAGTTCCTCGGGATGGTTCGTCGTATTCAGGGCCGGGTAGACCGCAGCCACCCGCGGAGGCAACTTGTCCGCAGGGCCTCCCGAGGGCGCCACCTGAGTCGCGCACGCCCATAGCCCGATGCAGGCAAGCAACGAGACAAAGGCGGAAACGTATGCGGAACGGCCAAACTTCATCAGTCTATCAGCGAAATAATCTTTCCGATGCGGGACCAGCGGATCCTGAACGGGATGCGCCACCAGGTAAAGGGGTTCCCCAGGCTGAACGCCTGGTCATCGTTCTCGAAGGAGAAGTAGATTACGAATGCCTTCGCACGGATATTGCGGAGCGTCACGAATCCCCAGTAGCGACTATCCGCAGAGTTGTCGCGGTTGTCTCCCATCATAAAGAAGAGCGGCGTCTGGACAACATAGCGGTCGATCGGCTTTCCGTCCACCAGCAGGCGGCGGCGAATCTCGAAGCGCGGCTGCGTAGACGGTTCCATGAAGGAGCTTTCTGCAGCAGCGGAATCGGAAGCGACACTGTCGGCCACCGTGGAATCCACGGTAACGGCAGGCGCATTAAGCATCGCCACGTTGCCTTCCAAATCACGCAACAGCGAACCCTCGAAGCCGACATAGCTGACAAGGCGCGACATCGAGCCCTGCGCTTCCGGCGGAATCGGGACGGGGATAAAACCGATCCCTGCGTTCCTGCGGAAGAACTCAAAATTCACAGACCCCGTCACCGTATCGCCCCAGACCGGCCTGCTGTCCGTCTTGGACCTGAGTCCGGAAAGCGCCTGCAGGAGCATCCCGCGATCCGTTTCCACGGGCAGATTGAAATCCTCGAATATGTAGTTGTTCGCCTCTACGCCATCTTTCCACAGCGCAAGTTCCAAATTCACACGGCTGTCCGGATTTTCCTGCAGCACGATGGAACGGAGCCACCACAATTTTTCGAGCGACAGCGAATCCACGAACAAGGTATCGCCCACGGAAGGAATCACGAAGCTTTCTCGTTCGTCGCGCGGAGAATGGCTCCTGAACGACATCGTGAGCTTGCCGCGTCCCGGGAGTTCCGTCTGTTCCTTGCCGTTGATCGAAAGGCGCCCCTGATGGACAGCCACAGTATCGCCGCTCACGGCCACACAGCGCTTGATGTAGTCCTTCGGACCGTCCGCATAGTGCACCAGGTGAGGCTTCCCCTTCTCCGGCTCGTGATCCCAGTAATAGTTGCCGAACATGAGCGCGTTGAACAGGTGCGTGTAGCGCGCGGGATTGTTGTCGGGATACTCCGGTTCGCCGGGATAGCGGAAAATCACCACGTCGCCGGGTTTGGGTTCGGCATAGCCCGGAAAATGCTGGTTCGTAAAAGGAATCGGCGAACCGTACGTAAACTTGAGGCCCAGCAAAAAGTCACCCGTATGGAGCGTATCTTCCATCGAGCCGCTCGGGATCTGGAACGCCTGGATAACGTACTGGATAACCACGAGCGCAAGCACGATGGGAACGATGATTTCGCGCAGGAACGATTTCAGGAATTTCTTTATCGAAAAATTCTTAGGAGGCTCTTCCATATCTTTCCATTCTTAGAGGTTGCGGACACTCTTCACGAAATTCCTGCTCACGAGGATCTGCGTCCTGTCCTTGTCGCGCAGCTGCACGACCAGACGGCCCATGTCCGACTTGCGGATTTCGGAGATGTAGTCGATGGCTACGAGGTGCGCACGATGCACACGCACGAACTGGCGCGGGTCGAGTTTCTTTTCGAGATCCACCAGCGGCGTGTCGATAATATACTGGTTCGTGGGCGTGTAGACCGTCGTGTACTTTTCCTCGCTGTGGAAGCGGATAATCTCGTCCACGTTCACGAGCAAAATCCTATCGCCGATCTTCACCTGGATGCGCTGCAGGTAGGCGTCGCCCTGCGCCATGAGCGAACGGAACTTCTCCCACGAAAAATCCGCAGGCATCTGCGAATTTTCCGCGACCGCAGAGAACCGCTTGCGCAATTTTTCCATCGTGGCTTCGAGACGCTCGGGATCGACCGGCTTAAGCAGGTAATCCACCGTATTTTCCTCGTAGGCACGGAGCGCAAAATTTTCGTAGGCCGTCGTGAAGACAATCAGCGGCATGTCGTCGTCCTCGATCTTTTTCAGGACCTCGAACGCGTCCATGTCAGGCATCTGGATATCCAGAAACACCACATCGGGCATCAGTTCGCGGATTTTCGATATCGCCTGCGCACCGGATCCGGCCTCGTCCAATATTTCCAAATCCTCGGAATATTTTTCCAGGAGCGAACGCATACGCATACGCGCCAAGGGTTCATCATCCACAATCAAAGTTTTTGCACGCATATTACTTCTCCGTTACTGTTCCGTTTTTTTCTGAGACGGGAGGTTGAGTATCCTGATGAGATCGACCCGCACGCCATTTTCATCCTCGTAGACGGTACCCGCGCCCGTCAAGAGCGAAAGCGATCCCGACTTTTCCACCTGGAAATTCCAACGGGTTCCTTCCGACAGCGCCACGGCCACCTTTCCCGAATCGATGGAGAACCTGCCGGCAAGCGTGTCCGTCTTCATGGAATCCGTCATGATGTTCTGTATCACCGTCACGCTGCTATCTTCGGCAAGCGTCATGCGAACCATGCGCACCTTGCAGTTTTCGCACGGCAGGCGGCCGGTATAGAAGCCCACGATGGTTTCCGGAAGCTCGACCTTGGGCAAATCCGGCAACGGAGCCGGTTCTTCCTTATTGCAACCGGCAAGAAAAAGACCCATACAAAGGGTCGCAAGCACAATCCTTTTCATGGGCTATAATCTAACAAAATTAGAGCAGTCCGCGGGAATAAACCACACGGAACCCAAGTGTCGGAGCCGTATAGAGCGGGTCCTTTTTCGCACGCACGTCCGGAGCGCAGTCCTTGATGGGGTCGCTCCAGCCGCCACCGCGCACCACGCGGGCCGTACCCGAAGTGGCACCCGTGTAATTGTCCATGGTCTTCGTCGGGAATGCGCCGTACCAGTCGTTTACCCATTCGGCGACGTTACCCGCCATATCGAACAGGCCATAAGGATTCGGTGGATAACTCCCTACCCTCGTGGGGCCAGAAGTTTGTCCGTAATACACAAAGTCCGACGCCTTGTCCGTACCCCAGTAGAACATCGTGTTCGTACCGCCATGTGCAGCGATTTCCCACTCGATTTCTGTGGCAAGACGGAACGATTCCACCCCGTAATTGATTTCGAGATCCTGCAGGTAGTTCTCAGCGCCCACGGAAGAATAGACGTAGGCCGTATCGAGCCCCATGCTCTTGGAAAGTTCATTGCAAAAGAGTACCGCATCGAACCAGGAAACATTCACTACGGGGTTCTCGGGGGCATCCTTTGGCTGGTCAGGCATGCCGCCCATCGCCTCCGCATATGCCGCCTGCGTCACTTCCGTCGCCGAAACGGAATACGCACTGAAAGAGAACTCGACAGAATTGACCTTCGCCTTCCCGCCCTGGAATTCAACCCAACGCAGAAGATTGTAGATAGAAGAATCACGTTCCCCGCCATTCCCGGATTCACTACTGGAAGGATCCCCGGCAGATGACTTTCCATCGCCAGAGGAAGGCTGCTTCGCGGAAGAATACCAGTCGGAGTCATGCTCGATGGGCTTGACATCGACGGGATCGCCGCCGGCAGTACAGGCGGAAAGGAAAGCGGCAAACAAACCCGCGAGTGCTAGTTTATACACAACCTTCATTGTTTTCCGCCTCCAAAGACTACTTAATCACGCCCACGCGGTAAAGCTTCTGTTTCGTCTTGCCGCTCTTGAATTTTACCTTGAGCCGCGCCGTATAGACATCGGAACCGAGTTGCTTCAGGTCGAGATTCTCGAACTGGTTACGGCCCTGCGCAGGTTCTTCCATCTTCTGCTTGAACACGCAAAGGCCCGTGATGTCGTAAAGTTCAAGGGTTGCATTCTTTGCGGCCGCACCGATTTCAAAACGCGCCTTCGCATTGCCGCCGCGGACCGGATTCGGGAATACGAAGAACTCGCTTATCTCGTCCTTCTCTTCCGCCTTCTCCACGTCGCCAAGTTTGCTTGCATCAAAGTAACCCGTGCGCTCGTTGCCACCCGCGGGGAGCGTCCATGCCGCAGGCGATTCCGCGGCCGACCCGTTCGCCTTGCGCAGGCGGAAAGCGGAGAGGCTGTTGCGATGCAGTGCGTAAAGTTCGGGACCCGCAGACTTCTTGCCCGGAACAGCGTCCGCTACGAATATGCTCATCGGGTAGATTGTCCCAAGCGTATCCTGGTATTCAAAGCTGCCGGCCGCAAGCGGGAACTGGTCCTTCACTTCCGTGCCCTTGCCCGTATAGGCGTACACGAGGCCGTCGCTGCTCGGGACAAGAATCTCGGGAATATCGTCGCCCGTCACATCCACAAGGAGCGGGTCGCTCATGAATCCCGCAACCGGGGTGCCGCGGGAAATCTTCACCGGGAAGCCCGCAATCGGGAGGCCCGAACGGTCGAGCGCATACACGAGGTTATCGCCCAGGAATACGACTTCAGGATAACCGTCGCCGTTTATGTCGCCGATGGCAATGCCGGAAGTCTCGTCCTTGAGGCCGCTCGTACCGCTGGCGCCACGCTTGTAGCTCTTGGTCCAGAGGGCTCTCAATTCATTTTTACCCTGCCCGTATGCAGTCACCGTACCGCGGCTACCGACCACAATCACATCGTCTGTCCCGTCACGGTCCAAATCGGTGCATGCAATTTTCCACTTTTCACCGGATGCGCCACCCAGATTTTTTCCATGTCCTTTCGCATAAACAAAATTGCCGGCTGTTACAAAAGCAAAGGCGAAAGCACCATCTGTTCTTGAGCACTTTGCCATATCGACAACGGGCGCAGGAATTTCACGTATAGGAGCGGACTTCCCGTCAAACGACGCCCCGCTAAAGGTCCACACAAAGCTCCTTCCTTCCGTTTTATCTGCAACCATAATTTTTCCATCATAAACCAGAGGCCCCGCCGTCGCGGAATCGATGTCAATTTCCTGCTGCACCGGGAATCCGCCCGCAAAACTCGTCTTCACGAGTTTCTTGGTATGCAGGCTGTAAACATCCTTGCCGTCGCTCGCCATGCCCACCAGCGGGCCGTAGCTTGCGCCCACGCGGTACAGCGGCACTTCGCGCTCCGCTCCGTCGCGGCTCAGCGACTTCTGCACAATCGCGGTATCGGCAACGAACAGCGTATCGCCCAAAGCATTAAAGGCCTGCAGCGTTCCGTCCTCGGCACCCACCACGATAATCTTTTGCCCTTCGTTTTCGGGGTCGTCCACGAACACCGCGCCGCGCACCGCCGAATTCAGGCCAATCTCACGCGGGAACTTGCCGCCCTCGATACTCCCGTCGTCGATGCTTATCGTCACGCTGATTGTCTGTGCTGCAAAGTTCACCACGCTATCGCCCATGAATGCGTTCGCGGTCTTTTCCTTGCGGGCATCCTTCGGCACGTTCACCGTAATCTTCACGCCGGTATAGCCGCCCATGGAGGTCATCGTGTTCGCGTAGCCCGAGGGCCCGATGCTCTTGACAGTATCGTACTTCTTCTTTTCGGAATAGCGCAGGTGCGGCAACAAATCCGTACCGCTTCCGTAATCGTACATGTCCTCGCCGAGCGCGTTCTTGAACGTCTTGCCGATGGAAAGCATGCCGTCGGCCTCCACCATCGCAACCCCGAACTGGTGGTCGCGCAGGGTATCGCCGCCCCAGAAGTTCGCAATGCCGTACGGCAACGTCTCGCGCAGGTACCAGTCGTTCACGCGCCACACCACGATACCGCTCGCCGGCAGCCCCGCATCGTAGGAATCGAGCCCGACAATCAGGCCCTTCGCCTTCTTCTTGTTCTCGTTGCACTTGCCCTTCACGCAAACGCTGTCCTCGAACACGAGATTCAGGCTATCCACGGGAACCGTACGAACGCTCGACTCCGCATTCGGAGTCAGCCTGTCCACTGCCACGTCGACCGTTCCTTCCTTGTTCCAGCTGCGCTGGCGGTTTTCAATCAGCAGGTATTCGCTCGCGCTGAGCGGCACCTTTACAATCTCGGTTCCCTTGCCCGTACCCGCGGCTGCGATATCCACCGTCACGGGTTTCCCTGCCACCGGGCGCACTTCCTTCACCTGCGACCAGCCCATGTAGGCACGTTCCCACGCGGCAGGCAGCGAAGGCAGGAACCCGTTGCCGGCATTGTAGCCCGCAAAATCCATCACGTCGTAATAACCGAGGCGGCTGATTCCCTTCACCACGTCGTAGGTGTTCGGGAGCCCGATTTCGCGCGCAATCTGGTTCACGATGATTCCGTTTACGCCCCAGTTGAGGCCATCCTGCGAGGCAGTCTCGCTCACCACCATTACCGAACGGAGCGTATCGACAGCACCGCCCGGAATGCGGATTCCCGTCGTCGCGGTATCGCCGACGCTCGTAAGCCCGATTACCGGTTTTGCGGCCTTGCTCCTCGCGGAATCTGCCTGCAGGTATTGCCAGTCGTCACCGGCAATGTAGATGTCCATGAAGTCGCCCGGAGTGTCCGCACCCTTCGTGCCCATGCTTCCGCCATCCACAAGGCGGCTTGCGCCCGCGTGTATAATCATGTACGCGCGCTTCACGTTCGGATTCTTCGAAACCGGAATGCGGAACGGCCCCGCCTCCGAGGAATCTGCGGCGGCAGCGGCAATGGCGTCGTAAATGAACGTGAGGTAGTCGCGACTGCGGGCCTCGTCATATTCGGCCGTCTTTTCGCCCTTCTTCTTGCTCGTGCGGTTGTAGTCGATAATCGGCTTGGCCAGCGTATAGACGGAAGAACCCGTGGATGGGTCCGGGAACACGCGCGCCTTCACGACCAGGTTCCCGCCGCTCACCGCATTGAAATAATTGTTGGCGAATTCAAAATGCTTGAGCCAATACAAGGGCGTGCCGCGGTTTTCGGGAGGATCCAGACTATAGGCATCCTTGTTCTTCTTGTCGGAATCGAAAGTGCCGTCGCCCGTAGTGAGCGAGTTATCCGGGTTTTCCTTCTGGAACTGGATGCGCAGCGCAAATACTTCAAGCGTATCTACAGCAAAAGACTTCGGAACAAGACCGAATACACCCAAAAACAATGCAAGTAGGGTCGCATTAAACTTCATGATTACAATTTACAAAAATAGTCCCCGACGGATTATTCCCCGACGGCCTTGTAGCTTCTAGGGACATTCAACCGCCAGGTTCCGAGGCTGAAGGCCTTCCCGTGGGTCACCTTCTTCAGGCGTATTTCAAGATATTTAGCACCGTCGCGCTCGAACACGATTCTTTCGGCCAGCGTACGGCCTTCGAAGGGCCTATAGTCCAGGAATTTCAGCACCTCGGGCTTGCCGCCACTCCCCTTCTTCGAGATCCATTCCACCTGCCCGTCACGCACCGCATACGTCAGGCGAATTCCCATGGCGTCATCCGCCTCTACAAGTTTCAGGCCCGCGGAATCCCGCTCCGACACCAGTTTCGCACCCGCGGGTACATATTGCCCGTCAAAGAAACCGGCAATCTGGTGAATATTCACCGTCGGGATAGAGGGTTCACCGAATAGCCCCACCATGTAGCCGCGGCCCTTCATGTAGAGTTTCTCCGTCGGGAAGGTCATGGTCCAGCCCTCTTCGGTCCAGAGCATCGAGGCAACGCCTATCCCCATCGGACCCGTAAGTTCCATGCGGTAGCGCTTCCCGGGTACCGAGAACAGTACCGCGTCCAGGTTCTGTTCCTTGCCGTTCTGGTCCACGAGGGTTATCGCCATCTTCGCGCGCAGGCTATCAAGCTTCGGCGCTTCGGGTGCGCACGCCGCACTCGCCGCATCTGTTGCACCGGCCACGCACTTCGCCGCAGTCGGTTCCACTGCGGGTTTCGACGACGCACATCCCGCAAGCCACACGGTCACGGCACAAAGCACAGCGAGCGCAATGCGGTTCACGAAAGCAGTGCGATTTAAGACAAACGAACGCATGAATACTACTTCTTGCCCTTCAGGAATTCGAGCGCCGCCGGGTGCTTGGGCCTGAGTTTCAAAAGCCTGCGGTATGTTTCCGCCGCCTCGGTCTTCTTGCCTGCGGCATCCTGTATCGCGGCCAAATGTTCCAAGTACTCGTCATCGTCCTTGAACTTTTCGGGATTGACCTGCAAAATCACCTCGAGCGCTTCCTGGAAGCGGCCCAAGCGGTAGAGCCCCCAGGCCTTGGAATCTATAATCGCATCGGGCTTGTCGCCCTTTATCGCGTCGAGCGCCTTGAGTACGAGCGAATAGCCGTATTCCACCTCGGCCTTGTTGCGGTTCAAGTTAATAAGCGTATAGCCGTAGTAGTTTGCCACCTCGGGGTAGTCGAGCTTTTGCAGCTGAGGCGACTTGAGGATAGCCTCGAACATCACAAACATCTCGTCTATGCGGCCGAGACGTTCGAGGTTGCGGGCCATCGTAAAGCGGAGCGCGACATCGTCGGGTTCCTCGGCCAGAATACTTTCCCAGAAAAGTTCCGCCTTCGTGCGCGCCTCGCGTGCAGCGGCACGGTTCAGGGAATCCTTCAGGGATTCCTTCGGCTTGCCCGCAAGGGGACTGAGATTTTTGAAGAAATCCGTAAACACTGTCTTGCCTTCGAGGTCGCGAGCCTGCAACATAAGCACATCGGCATAGGCACGCTGGAACCTGCGGTGTTTCACCTTCGCGGCAGTCATCAGTTTGTTCAGTTGCGCGGAATCCACGACACCTTCCATCGGGCGCCAGTTGCTCCACACGCCGAGCATCGAATCCAGCAGCGCATACGCCTTGTTGAATTCCTTCGCCGTCCCCAAAGCAAGCGCAAGGAACACCTTCCCTTCTCCTTGCAGCAGGGAATCCGCCTGCTCCGCATAACGCACGCCTTCCTTGTTCTGCCCGCGACTAAAAGCGATTGCCGAAAGGGTCCTGCAAGCCTGCGCCCCGTAAGAAGGGTCGCGCTCCAATTTCAGGTGGACACTGTCCAAATGAACCTTCGCGCTATCGACCTCGTGCAGCATGTACTCGTTCAGTCCCAGGTGATACACCAGCTCCGGCACACGCACGCCATCGTTGTAATACTTCTTCTTGAGGAACTTGAGTACAGGTTCACGCGAGCCATCGACAAAAGTGAGGAGTGCAAGTTCGACAATCATCGCATCGGATTCGGTCGAACCCGTAATGGTATCGGCAACCGCGCGCGCCTCGATAAAGCGTTTCTGCAGCACCAAGGCGTGCACCCCCTTCGCCAGAAAATCCCGGTTTCCAGTCGCCTCGTACGCGCTCATGAAAAGTTCCACAACCGCAGAATCCTTTCCCTGTTCAGTAAGAAGTTTCACCTGCCTGTTAAAAAGAGACTGAATATAGTTCGTCTGCGGAAGCAATTGTTCATAAACGCGAACCAGTTCTTCCTTGTCCTGCACCGCCTCCAAGAACAAGCTATAATCATAAAGCAACTTCATGTCCTGATTCTTCGAAGAATCGAGAGCGGCCACAAAATATTTACGGGCGGAATCGGCAACACCTTCTTTCACATACAGGCGGGCCATCGTTTCTAGTTGCGCCGCAGTCTGCCGACCCTTTAACTTGTTCGCTTGTTTTGCAATGGCGAATGCAAGCGAGTCCGCGCCGTGGGCAAGCATCCTTTGCGCCACCTGGAAAGCCAGGAAACGATTATTCGGATCATATTGCCACGCAAGAATCCACAGCGAATCCGCTTCAAATCCAAGCCCCCGAAGTTCCATGTCCATCGCGGCGATAAACGCAGCATGAGCCGTATCGAGATTGCCCTTGTACACCTGCGGCGTTTCCGCAACCGGAGTCGCGACCGCCGGAGTCGCCGGAGCGGCACTATCCGTTTTTTTCACGGGAGCCGAGCTGCACGCCACAAGGGCGAACGCAGTACAAGCAAGTACGGCAAGCAGCTTGGCAAAAAAATTCATAGTTTAGTCCACAATGACGAAATCGATTTTCGTGTCGGGCTTCAGGTAGTCGCCTTCCTTCGGAGCGGTCTCGAGAACCGTGCCCGACATCTCGCCGTTTTCGCCCTTCACGCGCTTAATCTTGCCCACGCGGAACCCGAGCTTTTCGAGTTTCGGGTAAACGTTATCCATTATTTCGCCTTCGAACGAGGGGAGCATCACCTTGCCGGTGGTTACACCCGCAGAAATAACGACCTTCACCGTATCGCCCATACGGACCTTGTTACCCGCCATCGGTTCCGTGCGGATAACTACCCCGCGGGGGATACTCGCATGGGCGCCCTTCACGATTTCGCCCTGCACGAGGCCGGCACGGGTAAGCGAGATTTCGGCCTGTTTCTGGCTCTTTCCGCGCAGGTCAGGGATTTCCACCTCGCGCACGCCGAGGCTCCTGGTGAGCTTTACCGTGCGGCCGAGCTTTGCGGTACGGCCCGCTGCAGGCATCTGCACGAGCACCATGCCCGCAGGCACCTGTGCGCTGTAGCGGCCCTCCTCGAGCCATTCGTACTTGAATCCGGCGGAATCGAGCGCCTTTTCCACTGCAGAGGCCTCAAGCCCTTCCAGGTTCGGCACTATGCCCGTCTTTGCGAAATGCCCGGAGAATATAGGCAACGCAATCTTGTCGACAACAAAGGCGAGCACGACCAGGCCCACAATCCAAACTATTACCGCCTTCACGATAGGCGACGTCTTGAACCAGGTCAACAACTTGTTTATAATGGATTTTAGTTTATTCATACAGCGGTCATTAGTCACAGGTCAATAGGCGGCCGCAACGCGCCGCCAACCACTAGCCCTTCGTAGCCTTTTCCTGCAAGGCGCTTTCGTCGAAGATGACGATGTCCTTGCCAGTCATGGCAATCGCGTTCGTCTTCACCAACAGGGAGCAGATGCGGCTCACGGTCTCGCGGGTAGTACCCGACATGTCGGCCAGCTGCTGCTGGGTCGGGCGGTTGTGGATGACCGTCACCATGTTGCCGTTGTCGGTGTGGATGCGCACGCCGCGTTCTTCCATGAGGTTGAGGAGGGTGCCGGCCACGCGCCCGCTCACGGACATCGTGGAGAGCGACCCGATCTGGCGGTTCGCCTTGCGGAGGCGCTTGCTGAGTTCACTCAGGAGGCCCATCGCAATCTCGGGGGACTGGCGGATGAGTTGCAGGAAGGATTCACGGTGGATGATGAGCAACTGCGCGTCGGTCACGGTGCGCACCGAGGCAGACCTCGGTTCGCCGTCGATGAGCGACATTTCGCCGAAGAAGTCACCGCGTTCAAGGAAGCTGAGGATCGTTTCGCGACCATCGACGCCGGTCATGTAGACCTGCACCGAGCCCGACGCGATGAGGTACAGGGCCTGCACCGAATCGTCGCCCTCAAGCACAACCGTCTCGTCGCGGTTGAAGTTCTGGGACACCACCAGATTGGCAAGCATCCCGATCTGTTCTTCGCTCAACTCCGAGAAGAGTTCAACGCCCTTCAGCAGTCCAAGAATTGTAGAGTCCACCATGTGCGATTCTCCTGTTTCTAGTTACAGACCCAACCCCTTCGCGAGGCCCTTATCGATTACGATACTCTGGTCGCGCTTAGCGCCAATAGATATCATACCAATTTTTACGTCAACAAGTTCAGCCATTTTCTGCAAATATTTTTTTGCGTTTTCCGGGAGCTCGTCGTAACTGCGGCACTTGGTCGTGTCGCACTTCCAGCCGGGCATTTCCTCGTACACCGGAGTGCAGCGGCCCACCTTCGAGAGCTGGTTCGGGATAAAGTCGAGCTTTTCGCCGTCGCATTCGTAGTGGGTGCAGATTTTCACCGTGTCGAAGGTGTCGAGCACGTCGAGCTTGGTGATGGCGAGGTGCGTGAGGCCGTTCACCACGGCAGCCTTGCGGACGACCGGGGCGTCGAACCAGCCGCAACGGCGGTTGCGGCCCGTGGTGGCGCCATATTCGTTACCGATCTTGCGAAGCGTGTCGCCCGTCTCGTCCAGAAGTTCCGTCGGGAAGGGGCCGTTACCCACGCGGGTCGTGTACGCCTTCACCACGCCCCAGACTTCGTCCAGGGCCGTAGGTCCGACGCCCGCGCCGCAGCTCGCGTAACCCGCGACCGTATTGCTGGAGGTCACGAACGGGTAGGTACCCTGGTCCACGTCGAGGATGGTGCCCTGGGCGCCCTCGAACACGAGGCGCTTGCCCGCCTTCACGGCCTTGTAGAGCATCTCGCTCACGTCGGTCACGAACGGCTTGATCTTCTGGCCGAGTTCGAGGTAGTCCTTGATGACCACTTCGGGGTCAATCGCCGGGACGTCGTACATCACGGTAAATTCTTCGTTGTGGACCTTGGCCATCGCCTCGACGCGGGGGCGCAGTTCGCGTTCATCCATGAGGTCACCCACGCGGACGCCGATACGGTTCACCTTGTCGCTGTAGCAGGGGCCAATGCCGCGGCCCGTCGTGCCGATGGCAGCCTTGCCCGCCTTCTTTTCCTTCGCCTTGTCGAGCGTGGAGTGGTACGGGAGCACCACGTGGGCGTTATTCGCAATGAACAGGCGGCCTTCCGGGTTGATTCCCTTCGTGTGGAGGTCGGCAATCTCGGCGAGCGTCTGGATGGGGTCGAGTACGACACCGTTACCGATGACGCAAATCTTGTCCTGGTGCATGATGCCCGAGGGAATCAGGTGGAACACGAACTTCTGGTCGCCCACCTCGACGGTGTGGCCCGCATTCGCGCCGCCCTGGAAGCGCACGATGATATCCGCATCGAGCGTCAAGAAATCAACAACCTTCGCCTTACCTTCATCGCCCCACTGGGAGCCGATTACAACACGATTTGCCATATATCCTTCGTTTTTGTGACCCGGAGCAAAGCCTTGGCGGGCAGCCCGCGGGTCGATTGCTTGTTTAAAACGCGAAATTGCAACGCGGGGGATTTCCCTGCGCCCTTTTTCGCCCAAAAGATAAAAAAGTGGGGTTAAATTGGGGCGGGCAGCGCGGCTGCGGGGCATTAAAAACAGCATTTTCACTTGTTTATACGCCCCGTTCGAGTTTCAACAGCGTCTTTTGACCGTCCTTACATACTAAACCTGCAATTTCAGCAAGCTAGTATGTAAGCAGCACGAATTCGGTCGCCTTTTAGCATTCCATTTTCAGAACCTTACATACTTTTCAGCCCGTTTCAAACATTTAGTATGTATTTTTCAAAAATTCCATACAAACTAGAAAACCAAGATTCATGTTTTTACATATTAAATACTCTTTTTCCGCCATGTAGTATGTAAGGCAGCTCTAAAACAGTCCATCACGCAAGACTTTTTTACGAAGCCTACATACCAAAACCTGTCTAATTCACATTCTAGTATGTAAATCTCGTAAAAAACACCCCCCAAAAAATTTTTTGACGTAAAATTGGTTTCCAAAACCGCAATTTCGTATATTAACGGAACATCTGCGTTGATACTTAGCCCATAGGCCGTATCAACGCTTTTTTTATTTCAAACCTTCAAATGGAAATAACAATGGCAGTTGAAGCAAATAACGAAGATTCTCAGGATATTCTCATCCAAGCAGTTCTAAATCGTCGTCGGGAAATGCAAGAACTACTTGCTGCGATTCCCAGAGCAAGCAAGACAATAAAGGACAGATTACGTATCATCAGGAACCACAATTCACTGCAATATTATATTGTAAGCGACAAAGAAAAACCCAACGGGACGTTCTTGCCTCAAATGCAAATCAAGAAGGCCAAAACAATCGCCCAGCGGGACTACAATGCGGCAGCGGCGGCCATCCTCAAAAGAGACATCGCGACCATCAACAACTTCCTCGCGGCATTCCACCCGGAGGAACTCGACAACGCCTTCACTAGACTGCACCCCGGCCGTCGCGCGCTCGTCACACCCGTCCGCGAATCCGACGAAGATTTCATTGCCCGATGGCGGCACCTCCCCTACACCGGCAAACCGTTCGAAATCAACGCGCCCGAGCACTACACCGCAAGCGGCGTCCGCGTCCGCTCGAAATCCGAGATCATCATCGCGGACGCCCTCGACCGCGCAGGCACCCCCTACCGCTACGAATACCCTACAAGCGTCAAGGGCTGGGGCACGCTCTACCCGGACTTCACATGCCTCGACGTTCGCACCCGCAAGGAAATCATCTGGGAGCACTTCGGCCTGATGGGCAACCCCGACTACGCCGAGAACGCCATCCAGAAAATCGCGCACTACGCCGCAAGCGGATACATCCTCGGCAAGAACCTCGTTGCGACATTCGAAATCGGCACCACCCCGCTCTCCACAAAACAGGTGCAAACCTGTATCAAGGCGTTTTTTGGGTAATGTTTAAATTTTGAGATAACGCAGGAATAACGACAGCCTACTTCGCGAGCGCCTCGATATCGGCGCGGCTGAGGTAGGTCCGCTCGTTCAGGGCCTGCGCAATCTTGCAGAGCTGCATCCGGCAGGCCATCAGGATGTTGTAATCCTGCTCGACCACGTTCGTCTCGGCCAGCTGAAAATAGTAGCACGCCGCCTGGAACTTCTGGTAATCCGGATCGTTCTTGTAGAGTTCCATGGGCAGTTCCTTCATGACGGTATCGAGGTCGCACTTGAAATCCTTGCGCATCAGGAATTCCGCGATGTGGCCCGCCATCGCGATATGTGCATCGCCCTCGAGTTCCGTACCCGCGATGTGCGTGGTGCCCGGCTGCTCCCTGGAATTGTTCATTTTCACGTAATCCAGCGGGCGCTTGAACAGGAACGCGACGAGCGCGTGGCCCGCCTCGTGATTGCACAACTTCTTGAATTCTTCTTCCCCGAAAAACTCCACCAACGATTCACGCGTCAAGACTTGTTCCGGCATTGCGAAACTCCTTTTTTAGCCGAATAAAATATATGAAAATTACAGGCGTTCACCATTCAGCGTGTTATTGACAAGGCGCGTCCTTTCCTTGTTATTCGCATCAAAGTATATCGGAAGCGCAGGTAATCCCGCCGCAGCGTCACCCGAGCAACGGAAGGAACAATTTTCAAAGTCTCCCGAAGCTTCTGGCATAATGGCTGCGGCACACTTTATGTAATCTATCTTGCAGTTATTGAACGTTCCATGCGCCCCGATATCTATACGGAGCGTAATGCATTTTTCGGAAAACATCTGGCAATCGACAAACGAGCACTGCGCGAAATGCCACAGCGACACGCTCGGTTCATTTTCTCCATGGAACGAACAGGCCTTAAAAGAGGCCGATGGAAATTCACCCGATAAAAAAAAACTCTTAGAATTTCCTTTAACCAGCACGCCTTTTTCAAAGACGCAGTTTTCAAAAGTTGATTCACCTTCATAAATTTCGACTTTTTCCGTGAAGACCTGACCTATGTAATTTCCTGGAGCCATATTCCCTCACCGCATTGTGGTTCAACCATAAATATATATTATATTTACGTCATAAAATGACAGAAATAATTTTCTTTCGTTCCTACCTACCTAAAAAATATTGAGTAGATAAACAGGAACGCCAAGAATATCCCTGTAAGGCATCCGCCGCACAGGGCTATTTCCCGTTGTGCCCACCGCGCCTTGCGTAGTCGGCATCGACCTTCGCCTTCCACTGGCGGGCGTTCTTGCGATTGTTACGGATGTCGCTCATCAGGCAGCATTCCGCCTCGTACATGACTCCGATTCCGGGTTTGTCGTTCACGAAGTTTGCGGCGCGATCCTCGTCGATGCCGAAGTTCCTTGCGGTCTCGATGGCGTCGATGTTTGCACCGAGGAAGATAAATTCCCAGCCGTACTTCTGCTTCTGGCGTTCAATCATCTGCTTCACGCGTTCGGCGGTGTACTTGCGGCTCGAATTCTCGTAGCCGTCGGTGGTGATGACAAAGATGGTCTTTTCGGGGCGGTCTTCGTCGCGGGCGTACTTGTGCACGTTGCCGATGTGGTGAATTGCCCCGCCGATGGCGTCGAGGAGCGCGGTGCAGCCACGGGCGTAGTATTCCTTTTCGGTGAGCGGCGCAATGTTTGCAAGCGGGGTGCGGTCGTGGAGCACTTCCATTTCGGTATCGAAGAGCACGGTAGAGACATACGCCTCGCCCGTCTCCTGTTTCTGCTTGTCGATGGTGCTGTTAAAGCCCCCGATAGTATCCTTTTCGAGCCCGCTCATGGAACCACTGCGGTCCAGGATAAATACGATTTCGGTGAGTCCCTGTTTCATGATTGCCTCCGTGCCGCTATGAATGCGGCTTAGGTAGTGGTCGCTGGCTTGGTGCGTTCGCACCTTCACATTTGCGACCGGTTAACGATGGCAATAATAGATGTTAGGTGAGGCGTTTTGGTCGCCTGGCAGGCGACATTTTAAGCGCCAAGAGTCGGCAGCCCGAACTTGAAAAGCATGTTATTGATTTCCCAGATATCGAACATTCCGCGCTCGATAAAGTACGAAACGACCAGGTCGCCCCTGTTGGAGGGCGAAAGCGCGAGTTCCGCGCGGGCGAGCAAGTCCTTTGTCTCGTCCATGTTCAGGTGGAGCGCGATGGCAAGCGCGAGGGCCGTCTTCTTGGTGGGCTTGTACTTCACGTTGCTGCGTATCTTGGAAAAATGCTTGCGGTCGAGATTTGCCTTCTTGTAGACTTCCACGTCGTCCAGGTTCTTTTCGTGAATGAGATTGAAAAGCTTGTCGCAGAAGGTTTCGCCAGGTTTCGCGAGAATGTCATCGAGGCTTGCCGAGCTTTTTTCTGCCAGTTTCATCGCGCAATAGAGAGGTTCCTCGGCAGGAATCTGCGGCGATTGCAGGGCCATGTCTTCGCATTCCTCGTCGGGAACGTTGCGACCTTGCCAGCGCCGCCTTGCATACCTGCGCACACCCTCGTATTTATCTTGTACGTAATTGTCGTCGATAAACGCCTGGATATCGCTGTACAAATCCTCGGAAACTTCGAACGCCTTGCGGTCAAAAACCACGAGGGTCACCAGTATTTCGTTTGTCTGCAAGAACTCGCCGATAGCCTGCGTCGCAATCCTTACGGCATAATCCTTCGGGAAACGGAACACACCGCTGGAAATAAGCGGGAAGGCGATGGACTCACAACCCAGTTCCTTCGCCTTATCGAGGGCATTACGGTAGCAATTTGCGAGCGCGAGCATTTCGCCGGACTTGCCGTCATTCCACTTTGGCCCCACGGTATGGATGATGTACTTCGCGTCTAGCGCGAACGCGGGCGTCACCGCCACCTCGGCAACATCCAGCGGGCCAACCTGCTCGCGGGCCTTCAGCAGATCTTCGCGGCCTGCGGCCTCGTAAATCTGGTATTCGGTACCGCCCCCGCAAATAGGGTGCCTATTCGCGGAATTTACGATGGCATCAGCCTTGACCTTGGTAATGTCGTTGCGTACAATCTCGAAGGGCATTACTTACTTTTCTTGTAGCGCTCGATGCATTCCTGGTAAAAGTCGTACGTCTGCTTGGCGATAGACTTCCAGCTGAACACATCTACGGCACGCTTGCGGCTTACCTCGCCCATTTTCTTCGCGAGTTCCGGGTCTGCGAGAACCTTGTTTAGCTTGTTCGCAAAGTCGGTCTGGAAGGCCTTCGGGTCGGCAGGCTCGAAATCCGTCTCGGACACGTGCTTGAGCGGCACCAGGAATCCGGTTTCGCCGTCCACGATAATCTCGGGAATCCCGCCCACCGCAGAACCCACCACCGGGGTCCCGCAGCTCATCGCCTCGAGGTTGATTATCCCGAACGGCTCGTAGAGCGAGGGCGTGGCAAACACGGTCGCATGGCTGTAGAGCACGCGGAGTTCCTCGTGCGGGACGGCTTCCTGAATCCACACCACGCCGTCGCGGGTGGCCTGGACCTTTTCGATAAGCGACTTGCATTCCTCGGCGAGTTCCACCGTATCGGGAGCACCCGCACAGAGCACCACCTGCGCCTTCTTGTCGATTTGCGGAATGGCCTGGATAAGCTGGCTAATGCCCTTCTGGCGCGTAATGCGGCCCACGAACAGCACGTAGGGGCGGTTCGGGTCCACGCCCCACTTCTCGAGGATGCCCGCATTGAATGTCGGCGCGTAGAATTCCGGGTCGATGCCGTTGTAGATAACCTTTACGCGGTCCTCGGGCACACCATAGAGTTTCATCACGTCGCGCTTCATGCCCTCGCTCACCGCAATCACGCCGTCGGCAGCCTCGTAGGCCGTGCGTTCGATCCAGCAGCTCATGGCATAACCGCCGTCACCGAGCTGTTCCGCCTTCCACGGGCGGTGCGGTTCAAGCGAATGCGTAGTGAGGATTAGCGGGCACTGCAAAAGGCGGCTCGCAAGCACGCCGCCGAAATGGCTGTACCAGGTGTGACAATGGATTACGTCAATATCCTTGAGGGTAGCGGCCCACTGCAGGTTGATATCGAGCGGCTTGAAAATTTTCTGGAAACGGTCATCTTCCGGATTCAGCCCGATCTTGCGCGAAAAGCCCAATGCACGGATATTGTCCTCGTCGACATCCTGGTCTCCGAAGCAGCGCGCCTCGATGTGGCAAAGCTTTGCGAGTTCCTGCGTGAGGAACTTGACATGGATACCTGCACCACCGTAAATCTCCGGCGGGAACTCATTGGTCAGAATTGCTGCGTTCATGCGATTAAACTCCGGTTTGACGTTCCTAGACTTCATTAAAATAGTAATTATATCATAGAAAAAGAGCCTATTATTAAATTACATCTTTTTTCAAAATATCTATTTTTCAGGTAAAAACGGGATAACGCGAATGTACAAGAAATTACTGACAAGCCTGTTCTTCGCCTCGTGCGTCACGGCCCTCCATGCAGAACCGAACTGCACCAGCGGTGATCCGGTCAACGGGTGGGGCAATGCCGCCCCGGAAGACGAAGCTCAGTGCGCCAAGGAATACTACGAGAACCTCCTGAAGAACGATCCCGACAAGTTCTTCGAGGTCTGCAAGCTGGACGGATGCCCGGTCAAGTGGAACGACGTGATGCTCTACGCCGCCGCATCGAATGTTCTCGCCGGAGGCCACGACCCCAACAGCAGGCTGCGCGACGACAATACCGCGACCGCCTGGGCCGCCAAATGGGAAGGCCAGAAGAACCTGACCATCGCCATCAAGGTGAAGGCCAAGGTCATCGCAGGATTCAGCATCGCGAACGGCTACCAGAAAACCGACGAGGATTTTGAAAAGCACGGCGCCATCAAGAAAATTTCCATCTACCATGACGCCGTCACCGAAGCGAACAAGGTCGGCACCTTCGAAATCAACAAGCAGAAGGAAATCCAATACTTCCCCTTCGACAAGCTCCTGAGAGGCGCCGGCAAGCTTTTCTGCCGCATCGAGGAAGTTCACGAAGGCGAAGCCGCGTCCGTAAGCGCATCCGAATTCAGGGTCTGGGGCAACTAGCCACCACCCCCAAGACAAGCCTCTATAAAAAGTGCCCCGCCGGTATGGCGAGGCACTTTTTTGGAGTGAGTGTGGAGATTCTTAGAAGTTCTTGCACTGGCCTTTCCACTTGCCATCGTGGCCGGCGATGTTTCCGTCGATGTACTTGCCGCTGGTGCCTACGAAGTCTGCCTTACGCCATTCTTCGCCACCGAGATGCCAGCGCATCCAGGCAACCGTAGCGGCCATGCCGTCCCACGAGCCGGAACCGTGACCGTAACCGCATTCCCTGCGGCCGGGAGCGACTTCGTAGCATTCGGTACCCTTGCCACCCGTCATCTGGATAAGGCATGCAGGTGCCTTGACGTTCGCGTTGTTGTAATCGTTCTCGGCGTTGCCGCGTTCCATGCCGCCTTCACCGTAGAGGATAGCGATAGTCCGGTCGGTCGCCACCTTCATGGCACCGGCTCCGCCCCAGTCACCGCTGTTGTTGAGGAATGCGGTAAGCACGCGCCTGTCCTTGATGAGGGCCTGTTCGGATTCGAGACCACCCATGGAGTGGCCCGAGCAACCGACCGTATTCATGTCGAGCTTGCCAAACAGCGGGCTGTTCGAATCCTTGTTCAGCCCATCCAGCCAGTCGAGAGCCTTGATGGCCTGGGTCGCGTTGCCCGGAGATTCCTTGAGAGCAACCACCACGAAACCGTGAGAAGCAAGACGGCGAATCATGCCTTCGTATGCACTCGGCTGAGTACCACCACCGGGGCCCCACACCACGATGGCGTGCTTCTGGTCCGGATTGTCGGTCAGACGCTTGGGATATGCGAGGATTCCTTCCCCATCCCAGCCTGTCCTTGTCTTGTACTCGACTTCCATATAGTTCTTTTCTTCTTCCTTGTCGTTCGCGAGGAAAATTTTCGGAACAGCGGGCTTCGCTTCTTCGCTGGAAGAAGAAACGACCGGAGCCGCCTCGCTAGAAGAAGATTCAGCCGAAACCGACTCGCTGGAAGCGGGCGCGACCATTTCGGAACTTGTCGGGTTTACATCGGCACTGGAAGAAAGATTCTCATCGGCACTACTCGTCGGATTTACGACAGGATTTGTCCCAGGGCCGCAAGCATCGGGCAGGCTAGAGGCCAAGCAGGCATCGTCGCCGCCCGGAGTCACCGTCCCGTCCCCCATTTGGGAGGGATCGACCATGCCCGAAGAACTAAGCGCGGCAAGCGGATCGTTCGGATCGTATTGCGGGGCATTGGTCAACGCGGAATCATCGCAGTTGACAACGGCGAAAGCAGCACTAGCAACCACAATGCCCTTCGCCAGATTCCTGAAGAATCGAGATTTCATTGTATTACTCCTTGTTTTGCTCCGTAACCGCATATAAAGATACCTCGCAAAAAAAGGAAAAACTCGCGGCTTACGCGAGTTTCTATGGACAATAAATCCAAAAGCGGCAATTTAACGGGGCGCGTAGATACGCGACATGAACTCGGCGCGGGTCTTCTCGTCGGTCTTGAAACGGCCGAGAAGCTGGGTCGTGACCATCGTGGCACCGGGCTTCTTTACCCCGCGCATGGTCATGCACATGTGGGATGCCTCGAGCACCACGGCGACTCCCTTCGGGTTCAGTTCCTTCTGGATAAGTTCTGCAATCTGGCGGGTCATGCGTTCCTGGATTTGCGGGAAGCGGGCATAGAATTCAACGACGCGCGGGATCTTGGAAAGGCCCACCACGCAGTCGCCCGGAATGTAGGCCACGTGCGCCTTGCCCGTAAACGGCAGAAAATGATGTTCGCACATGCTCGCGAACTCGATATCCGGCACGATAATCATCTCGTCGTACTTCTCGTGGAAACGCGTCTTGAGAATGTCTTCGGCGCGGGTCTCGCCCGAAAGGCCGGTCATGAGTTCGGCATACATCTTCGCGACACGCTTCGGCGTATCAAGCAAGCCTTCGCGGTTCGGATTCTCGCCCATGCCGGTGAGAATCATCCGGAAGCCGTCTTCCATCATCTTCAAGTTCATGCGGGCAAAGATAGAAAAATTACCGGATATCAACCCTCACCAAGGCGCCAGCGCCCTTGGCAATATATATACCGTGCGGAATGTTTTCGAGCGACATGCCGTTTATCGCGGTGCGGACAAGCGTTCCGTTCAGGTTGAACAGCCTGATCTCGCCCGCAGATTCCAGGCGGTTGCCCACGCGGACAATCCCGGAGGTCACGCGCGCCAAGCCCTCACCCAACTGCGCGCCGTTCACGATGCCCGTCGTTTCGCCGCCGGCCTTGAAATTTTCCACGTGCGTGATGCCATTGTTCACATAGTCGCCGAGCCCGTAGGCACTGCGCATAATCTTCAGCACGTCCATGTCGAACACGGAGCCGTCCGGCGCGGACTGCCTGCGGATAATGGTCATGTTGTTTTCGCCCTCGTGACCGGTATCCCAGGCGATGGGCACAACCTTGTTCTGTTTCGCGAGTTTCATCACGGCGTCGTAATAGGCAAGGCGGCCCTTGCGGTGCTTCGCGTAGTTGTCGCCCGTCAGCACGCCCACACGGTCGTTCGCACCGAACTCGCCGATAATCACGGGCACGCCCTTGTCCACAAAGTTCGTCTTCATCTTGCCGAACTGTTCCTGAATCTGCGCGCTGGTGCACTTGTCGCCCATCGCGCCCGCCCAGGCGTTGTAACCGCAGTTGTGCACGATGTCTGCACCGGTCGCAAGGTCATCGCCCCAGTAGTATTGCGGATAAACTTGCGCGCCCCAGTCGGCAATGTCGTTCATGAGCGTGTAGGTGTACGGGTCGTAAAAATGCAC
This sequence comes from Fibrobacter sp. UBA7003, assembly GCA_002449765.1. Taxonomy (GTDB): domain Bacteria; phylum Fibrobacterota; class Fibrobacteria; order Fibrobacterales; family Fibrobacteraceae; genus Fibrobacter. The sequence continues at coordinate 78,424 of DJXN01000008.1, read as the reverse complement.
CTCGACCATCAGGCGGTTTTCAATCACGTCCTTCGGGAGCTTGGAAACCGGCATCACCTCGGTCGTGCGGTCGATACTCGTGGAAGGTCCCTGGATTACAAGAGTACGGCTCGCGTTGTTGCCGCCCGTTGCGCGCACGGCATCCACGAACGTCTGGTGGTATACCATCAGGATTTCCGTCTCGTGCCTGTAATTGTCGTCGGTAGTCGCGGGCTCGTTCGCGCTCGCAAAGAGCAGGTTCTCGTTATAGTCCTTGAAACGCGTCGCAATCTGCGTCCAGTAGGATTTCTGCTTCGCGTTCACCTCGTCCTTCTTTTCGTCCTTCAGGTTCTCTTCGAGCCAGCCGCCATCCCAATGGATGTTCAGGACCGTCACGAGGCCTGCGCGCATGCACATGTCCACCACCGTCTGCACCGAGTCCATCCAGCTTTCGTTAATCACGCCATCCTTAGCGTGGCTGTCCCAGGCGCAGGGAATGCGTATGGTGCTGAACCCCGCCGCCTTCACCGAATCAATGTAGGCCTCTGTCGGGAACTTGTTTCCCCAACCCGTCGGGTTGCCTGGAACTTCCATCGTGTTGCCGATGTTTATCCCGAAGCCCATCTTGTTGAACATTTCGCCCGCCGTCGGGAGCGTTTCGGCATTCGCGAGCACAGCAAGCGACGCCACGGAGAAGGAAGCGGCCTGCGCCGCAGTCCTGAATCTGCTTTTAAGCATAACATCCCTTTAAGGCGCGAAGGCGCCTTCACTTCAAACAACACCCAAAATATATATGGATTTACAGCCCGCAGGCGCCCGCCAGGCAGTTTTTCTCGTTGACAAAATGTCCTTGAATTGGATTTCTTTGCAAAAAAGTCGGGTTTTAGCAGAATTTACACAAACACGACTTCGTTGCCGGTGCGGGGCGACTGGCTGCGGTTCGGGAGGCCACTCTCCGTATCGGCGTAGCCGATGGCAACGGAGGCGTACACGCGTTCGTCTTCGCGCAAGCCAAGGCCACGCAGGTATTCGAGGAGCGTCGGGTCTTCGTTCAGCCACTTGAGCTGGTTGATGTAGCAACTGCCCAGGTCGAGCTCGTTCGCCGCAAGCATCATGTTCTCCACCGCGCATGCCACGTCGGCCATGTTGTTGCCGTAATCTTTCTTGTTCGCGACTACAATCAGAACAGGCGCCGTGTAGCAGAACGAGTAATTGCCTTTGCGGGCGAGCGTGATGGAATTCTTGAGGCTCTTGTACAGGTCTTCGCGGAGTTCCATCTTCGCGAACGCTGCCTGTACCAGTTCCTTGAGTTTCGCAATCACCGAAGCATCCGAAATCACGAAGAAGTGATTCGTCTGAGCGTTGCCGCCGGTAGGGCCAAACTGACCCGCCTCGACAATCTGCTTCAACTTCTCGAGTTCCACAGGCTGTGCCTTGAACTTGCGGGTACTGCGACGTGTGCGTATTGCTTCGAGTGTGTTCATACTACTTATCCAGCGGGAGAATCAGGATACGCGAGTTGCGCTTCTGGTTGTAATGGTCGCGCTTGCTCTTGGGCAAATCCTCGACCGTACCATCCTCGAATCCGAAGTGGTAGAACCAGTCGAGAGCCTGCGTGGTGAGCAAGAACAGCTTACTGTAGCCTTTCATGCGCCCGACAGAAATCAGGTGCCGCACGATGGCATCGCCAATGCCCGACTTGCGGTAGTTCGCACCCACCGCGATGCCCGCAACTTCGGCCATCCCGTCTTCGAACTCGTGCAAGGCGCCGCAACCGTGAATGCTGTTGTCGATGCTGTACACCACGTAGTCCTTGAGCTTCTCGGAAATGCTTTCCTGAGTGCGCGGCACCAGGTAGCCCTTCGCGATGTAGTCCTGCATAATGCGCAGGATATCGGGAATGTCCTCGATGTTCGCGGGCCGGATACTCGAGTACTGGTTCGCGTACACCATGGTACCGTCGCCCCGCGCGCTGAACACTTCCTGCAGCACGCTGCCCTGAAATTCACCGCTCAGCAAATGCACGCGGTTAGCGCCCGCCTCGCACGCCCGGATGGCGTTCATCAGGTAGTCCATCTGCGCGAAGTCGAGCACGTCGGAATTGAGTTCCAGGAGTTCCTTCGCCTGGTCCACGTCCAGTGCAGAAATCACGCCCGAGTCGGTCGGTTCCAGATACTTCGTGTTCTTGCCGGTGACAAGCCCCTTGAGCTTGATGCCGTTCTCGTTACCGATAAAGAAGAGCTTGCCGACCTGCATGTACTTGCAGATTTCAGTCGCGAGCTCGGTAGAACTGATGTTGTAGGCGTGCCCGAGCTTGTTCCACCCGATAGGCGGAATGATGGGCACGAACTTCTCGTCCAAAAGCTGTTCGAGCGTATCGCGCTGGATACGTTCAATGCGCCCGGTACGCATGTAGTCGATACCGTCAATAACCCCGAGGCTCCGGGCGAGCACCCAGTTGCCCTGGATACCCTTGAGCCCGCTCGCCGTGAGGTGGCTCATGATGCGCTGTGCAACCCCGAGGCTCGCCTGCTCAATGAGGGGCAGGGCCTCCTCGCTCGTAAGCCGGACGCCGCCCTCGAACTTGCTTTCAAGTTCCCAGGCCTTCAGCTGCGCGTCGATACTGTTCCGCGTACCCGGCACGATGATGATGCGGATGCCCGCCTTGTGCAACAGGGCGATATCCCGCATGAGCACGGGGAACAGCGGATGGTCCATAAGGCTATCGTCAATCTTCAATACGAAAAGCTGGCCCTTGAACCGGTCCATATAGCCGAACACTTCCCGGATGAATCCGGCAACTTCGAAGTGCTGGGAATAGAAATCGGACGCAGTGTTGTTCATATTTCTTACTTCTTCTTGCCCTTCGCAGGCTTCTTGCTATCCTTCGCGGGCTTTGCAGGTTCGGCAGCCTTCGGCGCTTCGGCGGCAGGCTTCTCCTCGGCCTTCGGGGCCTCTTCGGCAGCGGGGGCGGCCTCGGCCGGAGCGGCAGGGGCTACAGCGGCATCGGTTGGCGAGCCCGTCGAACCATCCACGGCCGGAGTTTCGGCATACACCTTCAGGAGTTCCACCTCGAACACGAGAAGCGCATTCGCGGGAATCATCGGCGGCACGCCGGCCTCTCCGTAAGCAAGCGCGCTCGGAATCCAGGCCTTCACCTTCATGCCTTCCTTCATCACCTGGAGCAAATCCTGCCAGCCCTCGATCACGGCATTCACCGGGAATTCCAGCGGCTCGCCGCGCTTCACGCTGTTGTCGAACTCGGTACCGTCGAGGAGCGAACCCACATAGTGCACCTGCACCTTGTCGGAGGCCTTGGGGGTAATGCCCGCGCCTTCCTTAATTACCTTGTACTGCACTCCTTTGGTCGTCACCTTCACCGTGGAATCCAACACGTTCTTCGCGAGGAACTGAGCCTGCTCCTCGAGAGCCTTCTGGGCGGCGGCCTTCGCGTCGGCTTCCTTCTTCTGCTGCATCTGCAAGAGCAAGCCCTGGAGCGCCTGCTCGGAAGCGGAATCCGTCATGAGCACCTTGCGGCTCGTGTCCACCTCGTCCTTGATGGCGGCGATAATCACGTCGAGCTTGAGGGGAACTTTTATTTCGGCAATCGCCCTGCCAAGATCCATACCCAGGGCGTAACTGTAGCGGTCGACCGTGCTGTCGAGGGAAATCTTCGTTTCGGGGGCAACCGCGGGAGCGGGAGCCGGAGTCGGGTCTGTCGCGGGAGCAGCGTTCTTGTTTCCGCCACAGGCGACAAAAACCAGGCAAGAGGCAGCAATCGGGGCTAAAACAGAAAATTTCATACAGGAGAACCTTTTTTGGATGTTAACATAAGAAAAAATAGGTAATTTCGCTCACACCCGCCTCCGAAAAGGGGCAAGATTGCGTGAATCACCTCACAAAAAACCTGCTTTGTAAACTTCTATAAACATTTTCTATTGCGGAAGGGCGCTGCATGTACTATTTTTTATAAGCAGGAAGAGAAAGGTACAGCTTATGACCAGCAACTTTATGAATATCGTAGCGAAAGCAAGCGAGAACAAAAGTCGCTTCGACACGTCTATGCTCGGCCTCAAGGACGAACTTGAGAAATCAGTGAGCCGCGACGCCAGCATGGTGCGCGCACACGTGAGACATTCCAAAGGCACAACCGGCTGGCTCCCGGGAGCCCTCTCCTACCCCTGGATTTTCGTCTGCATCGTAATTCCTGCCGTCATGGACATGTTCGTCTAGGCGCCACTTTTCTATCTTTGTTGCCGTAAAACAGCGCACCCGCGCACCGGAGACATTATGGCAGCACTCATCCTCGACGGCAAGGCCCTCGCCAAGACCACTGAAGAAGAACTCAGCGCCCGCGTGGCGAAACTCAAGGAAAAGACGGGCAAGACCCCCATCCTCGCCACCATCCTGGTGGGCGACGACCCGGCGAGCGCCACCTACGTGAAGATGAAGGGCAACGCCTGCGCCCGCGTGGGCATGAAAAGCATCCGCGTGGTGCTCCCGAAGAACACCACCACCGAGGAACTCCTGAACAAAATCCAGGAACTCAACGACAACCGCGACGTGCACGGCATTTTGCTGCAGCACCCGGTTCCGCGCCACATCGACGAGCGTGCCGCCTTCGAGGCCATCGACGCCCGCAAGGACGTGGATGGCGTGACCTGCCTGGGCTTTGGCCGCATGGCGATGGGCGAACCCGCCTACGGATGCGCCACACCCGCAGGCATCATGCGCCTCCTGAAGGCATACAACATCCCGCTCGCGGGCAAGCACGCCGTCGTGGTGGGCCGTAGCGCGATCCTCGGCAAGCCCATGGCCATGATGCTCCTGAACGCAGACTGCACCGTGACCATCTGCCACAGCAAGACGCAGAACCTCCCCGAATTTGTGGGTCAGGCCGACATCCTCGTGGGTGCGGTCGGCAAACCCGAGTTCATCAAGAAGGAATGGATCAAGCAGGGCGCGGTCGTGGTCGACGCCGGCTACCATCCGGGTGGCGTGGGCGATATCGAGAAGGGTCTCGACGACGTGGCGAGCGCGTACACTCCGGTTCCGGGCGGCGTGGGCCCCATGACCATCAATACGCTCATCTACCAGAGCGTGGAAAGCGGCGAAAAATATTTAGGGTAAGATCCTCGCCTGCTCCCCAAAGAGGATAACTCTACTATGGCAACAAGTTGCCAAGTATCGTATAGCGAGGATGACGTGGGCCTGCAAGGATGACGAGGGCGCGGGCTAGCGTCTTTGGCGTTCGAGCTCGACGGCATCCGCTTCGGCGGAATTCGGCGAGAGGATGTTCTTGACGGTCTGTCCCACGAATTCGGCGCCAATACCAATCAATGTCCCCGTGAGGGAATCGTTCGAGTATTCAAGGTTCATCGCGGCCTTCGCATCGGATGTCGCACGTTCGTTACGCAGCGTCGCACTGTCTGAATAAACTAACGGACGTTTGCCGGTGAGGTTCACGCTATCGGTCTGCGAGGCATCCTTCTTCTGCACGAGCTGCGCATTTGCAGCCGAAGCGCAGGCAAATAATGCAGCAAGCACGGCAAGACGGGAAACAAGCCTCTTCGCCAAAATCATGCCGTTTTTTCCTTCTTATCGTGCCGCGCAAAGAACTCCGCGACAATCGTGCCACTTATGGAATGGTACGCGCAGCTGATGGCACACGGAACCACGCAAATCGCAGCCTCCGGGTGGGCAGCTACGTTCTCGGGGTTCGCGAAGAAGGCTGCCGCAAGCACGGTCGCCATGCCCGCATTCTGCACGCCCACCTCGATAGCGATAGTGCGCTTCTTTGCGGTATTGAACTTGAATATGCGCCCGACGGTATAGCCCAGCACGTAGCCGAGCCCGTTGTGGAAAAACACCACCGCAAGCACGAGGAACAACAGCGAAAGCCCGTTCGTAAGCAGGTGCGGGCGCACCGTCACGATGACACCGCCCACAATCAGCGCAAGGCCAATCACGCTAACCGCGGGCATGTTCGCACGCACTTCCTTGAACACCGGGTTCTTGCCCAGGAAATAGTTGCAAACAAAGCCAACCAGAATCGGCGCAACCGTCACGTACAGGATATTCAGGAACATCCCCTTCGCGTTCACGTCAATGCTCGTATCGGCAAGCCAGAGCACGAGCAGCGGGGTCATGAGCGGGGCAAGCAAAGTCGAGACCATCGTCATGCTCACGGAATACGTCACGTCCCCCTTGGCGAGGAAGCTCATCACGTTGCTCGAGACGCCACCCGGGCAGCAACCCACGAGAATGATGCCCACGGCCAGGTACGGGTCGAGCCTGAAAACCTTGGTGAGGGTGAAGGCCACCAGCGGCATGATGGTGTACTGCGCGCAGGCCCCGAGCAGAATGTGGAGCGGCTGCTTCATGAGGTTCTTCACGTCGTCGACGGTGATGGTAAGGCCCATGCTGAGCATGATAACGCCGAGGATTATGGAACTCGTGTTGCCGTGCACCCAACCGAAAGTTACAGGGGCAAAAAAAGCCACGACGGCGGCACCGATGACGAAAAGCGATGTGTATGAAGAAAGCAGACGGCTAGCAGCCTTGATTATTTTCAACATGCGCAAAATATAGGAAATCGCCTACACTGCAACACGTCTACCGTCTAGAACATTACCCTGTAAGGGATCAGCCTGTCGAAGCGACGTCCCTTCAGGTCGCGGTATTCCTTATGCGTAGCCCCGCGCATGTCGGCAGGGCGAGTCCGGCGAATATCGCGAATAAGGGTTGTCGAATCCGTCGCCGTAGAATCACCCGCGACAATGGACGTCGTGTCGGTCGCGGAGGTATCGCGCGCAGTCGTGTCCTGCGGCTGCACGGTTGAAGTATCCGCGCCTGCCGACTTTTCCACCAGCACCTCGACGCGGCCCGTATATTCGGTATTGTCGTTGCCCTTCACGGTATACTTAAACGAGGCAAGCCCGCTGAAATTCGCCTTGGGCGCAAACCTTGCCGTATAGCCGTCACCCGCAAGTTCCACACTTCCGTTCTCCGCAGCAGAGACGCTGTAGGTCGGCGATACATCCTTGAACCCGCGCGTAATCGTGCGCAGGTCAAAATCGAGAGACTTGCCGTCCGTTGCCGTCGCGTGCATGGCACCCAGCCAGTTGATATACTTCTCGATACGCACGTAGCCGTCGCTTTCCTTGGTCATGGCATCATCTTTTGACTTGTCATAACCCATCGCCTCTTCGAAGTAATCCGGCATGCCATCCTTGTCGGAATCGGTCGCGGTCTTCCCCGCAATCACCTCTCCCCAGCCGTTATTGGTCTTGAGCCCCATCGCGCCCACGCTCTTCACGAGCGCACCGGCCGTTCCAAGCGTATTCACCTGGTACCACACCAGCGAATCGATGTCGTCGTACGGGAGCACGCCGCTCTGCGACGTCACGTAGCGCCACGCACTTGCGGCAGAGAGCATCGGGCCCGATGTCGTAAGTTCGCTCCAGGGTTTCGCAAGTTCCTCGCCCACGCCCTGATAGTAGTAAATACTCGAAGGCCCGCCGTTCAGTTTTCCGTCGCGGTCCGTATCAATCATGTTGCCGCTCGCGTAGATACTCTGGTTCTTGTCCACCTGGAACCACGGGTTACTCCCCTTCGGGCCATAGACAAAGTAATTGTTCACGATATCGTGATTGAAGTGCGTGCTAGTGTGCGTCGTATAGCCCGCCTCGAAGTTGTAGAGGATGTTGTTCACGAACACATCGTTAATCTTGTCGAGCGGGTTTCGGTTGTGCGTATTCACAAAGGCGTTGTAGTACCAAGCCCAAGTGCCATCCACCGATTCGATGTGCGCACCGAACTGCTGCCCGATGGGGTTTGCAATCAGCGAGTTCTGCACCGTAATGCCCGTAACGCGGTAGCTTGCGTTGTCCGAGGAACCGCCGAAGTTGTTCCACGGCGCAAGTTCCACCGAGCAGTGGTCCACGATTACGTTCTTGGAATCGTAAAGGTTGAGCGCATCATCCTTCTCGGACGCGGTATTTTCGCCCGGACGGATTCGCAGGTAGCGGATGATAATGTTGCTCTGCTTGCCGGTACTGAGCTTGCCGCCGTGAATGGCGATTCCCTCGCCCGGAGCCGTCTGCCCCGCGATGGTAATGTTGCTCTTGATGGAAACCGCCGTCTTGATATTGATGATGCCACCCACGTCAAAAACCACAATGCGGTTGCCCTGGCTCACCGCATCGCGGAAAGAACCCGCACCGTCATCGTTCAGGTTCGTCACGTGGTAAACGCTGCCGCCACGACCACCCGTGACCTGCGCGCCAAAACCCAGCGCCTCAGGGAAAGCCAGCGGCTCGGCACCCGCCCCGATAAAACCAAACACTGTTAGGCAAAGCGCCGAAACCGGCAATCCTTTATGCAAACCAAAGCCCATATTTCCCATACCTTTACTGGGCGGGTTTCCGAACCACCGGAATCCGCCTTCTGAAATATATACTTAAAAATGATGGAACGGGACTGAAAATGAGCATTAACGTTGTCTACGGACTACGGCGGTATACCCGGAAACCATTCCATCTCTGCATTCTTGCACCTTGTCAGGCAATTTGCGAAACAACGCTCTGTGCAGCCCCTATTTTGTTATTTTTCCGATATGCACAAGAAAATCGCCATATTTTCAGCGACCGCAATCGCCGCTACCATCCTCGGGGCCTGTGATGCCAACGGGGACCTCATCATCGTAGATGATGAAGGCCGCATTTTGGGAATGGACCCGGTCTACGACTACTGCGAAAACCATGTTTGCCTCCCCGCAGCCGAAATAGTGCACCGTCCAACGACACTCCAGATTTCGTTCACCGCAACAGACTCCATCACAAACGTGCACCTGGAAACGCTTGATTGCAAACTGCTCGAGAACGAGAGCGCGGATTCGGTACACCCCGCATGCGTCACGAAAATCAAGGTGGGTGACAGCGATTCTATTAGAAACATGCCGCCTTTTGATTACTACAACAGGCATTACAATTACGGCATAAGCTTTGCCCCCGATAGCGACAACCACTTACGATTCGCCCTCGTTGACATAAAAGGCGAAGAGAAAAAGTTTGACATAGACCTTAATTTATACGCAAAGATATACCATAAGGTTTCTGCCGGCGACCACGATACGGCCTACTTCTCGTTCCCCGAGGGGCTTGACTCGCTAGAGGGCTACACGCTCGACACGAACTTCGACAGGTCGCAACTGCCAAGTGGCACCGAGTTCGAGACCATCGAAAAATGTTCTATCGCAAGCTATGAATACGACTACGATCTCGATACCACCTACAAATGCGTCTCATGCCCCGAATGGATGGACGATTCTACCCGGCGCGAGGCCCTCAAGAAAAACGACTGTCCTTTCTACATGGCCGAATCACCCGAAAAATGCAACGGAGACACGCTCTACGTCCTCCCTAGAAGATGGGAGCATAAGGACATAGGCTGCCTGCACTTCACGGCGACCGACCTACCCCAAGACGTCGCCATCGCCGACATGTTCTCGACTTCGCGCATCAAGAACAACTACGAAGCCGACAAAGCCTACCGCGCCTCAGACTCAAGATTCTTTAACATCTGGCAAGCAACGTTCCGTCTCGGGAACCAGGGTTCGTTCAAAACCGACAGCCTGGTCATCACCGTGCACGCTCCGTACAGTTACGGCGAATAGAAAAGGGCCGCATCCTTTTTTGATAAGACGAATTTATCCCGCAATTTCATCAAGATTCTGCATCAACTTGTGAGTTTCGATAAGGATGGCGATGATTTTACGGTAGTGAGAGATGTCGTCGTAGGTAAGGGTGCGGTTCTTGCGGTCTTTGAGCCACTTTTGGGCGGGTTGGTAACCGCCGATGTAGAAATTCCAGGCTAGTTCAGGAACGTTTGCAAAATACTGCGTCTTGTTGATGTAGACCTTTCCCTTTTCAAAACGAATTTCGCTCACGGCATTGTCGCCTTCGATGTCGAAGGAGGTCGCCTGCGGAGGAATTTCTTCCATCAGGTGCAATTTGCGGAGTTTATTGCCGATGGAAACGATGCGTTCGAATTCTTCTTTGTTTTCAGGGAAAGGAATACGCGGGAAATCGATTTTCAGAAATTCCTTGTATTTTTCACGATAGGACGGTGTATGGAGAACGCCATAGATGTAATCAAAAATCTGTTCAGGAGTTGTAATATGCGAATTGTCATTCTGAGCGTAGTTCCCTGAGCTTGCCGAAGGGAACGGAGTCGAAGAATCTAGGCATGCGTCGATTTTACGCCAAATAGTTTCATCTAGATTGGGCTTGCGTGTTTCGCCGAGTTTTTCTTCACCTTCGGTAGGGTAAAGATAGAGAGGGAAAACATTGGCCGTAGCATTCATTGTTTCCAATATGTGAGAATCAACAATATTTCGACACACAAAATACTGTGTAATATCCTCAGATTTTATTGTTTTATTTGCAATCAAGGCGCAATTACTTACATTCAGCAGATTTCGCATCAATGAATGTCTAGGATAGCTCATTATCCCTTTTGAATTTCCTGTATAGTTTGCGAACCGTAAATCAAATGGCCGATAATCAATAGTAGTCAACAAAACCGTTTTTTTACTCAGGTCTTCTTTTGCAAAAGAAATCTTCCAATCTCGAGAATCTTTAAAATTGTATTTTGATTGAATTTCAGAATGGTTCAAATTCAAAAAATCTTTTTTTAAAATATTACACTCTTCTTGTGTGAATGCAATAGAAGCTTCATCTCGCTGAGTTACAATTCCTTTAGCAAAAGTATTCATCAATTCATCTATTTTAAAACCCTTCTCGTATTCAATCTGAACGGAAAAATCTTTAGGGACAAAGAAATATTGTGGTGCTTGCGGAGAGAGTTCTTTCCAAGGAATATCGCTGAATGATGTTTTAGCCAGAAAAGCGTACTTTTCAAAACGTTTGCCGAAGAGTTCATAGTGATAAACGCGGGCTAGAAATCCTTCGACTTCGCCCTTACGAGCTTCGCTCAGGATGACGCCCTGTTTTTTCTTAACAAAGATGTTAATGCTTACGCCTTGCATGATGTCGAAAACATTTTCATCTTTGCCACCATCAAAAGCGGTTTCTTTTTTTCTTGTGTTTCCATGCAAATCAAGAATGTAGATTTCATCAAAAGTTTCCATCAATGCTTTTCGCATTTGTCGGTGGATGATTCCATCTATAAAACTGTTGTTTGAAATATATGCGAGAATTCCTTCGCCATTCTTTTCTACATAGTAATGGCCTAATCGAATGAATTTGATATAATCATCCGAAAGCGGCTGGATATTTTTCTCGTTTAAATTTTTCTTGTAGGTTTCCGATAATTCCTGAATCCAAGCGCCTTTATTGCTACTGCTCACGCTATACGGCGGGTTGCCAATCATCACCATCACGGGAGTATCGCGCTTGACAAGGTTCGCCTCGCTCGCTTCTTGCGCAAGCCATTGTGCAAACAGCGTTCCCGTGTCATGGTCACATTCTTCGAGGGAATTGGTAAGGAATATGCGGAGTCTCTTGTCCTGCTTTGCCTTGTAACCCGTCTGCGCCAGCACCATATCTAATTTCAAGTGCGCAACGGCGTATGGAGCCATCATGAATTCAAAACCGTTCAAGCGTAGGAGTAAATGCTCTTCTACATAGTTTTGCCAAGCTCCCTTCTGGTTTTCCATGCCAGAATATATCTTACGGACCACTTCGGCAAGGAATGTTCCCGTTCCTGTTGCAGGGTCGAGAATTTGAACCTTATGGTATTCTCGCGTTTCGTATTTCTTGTGGTCTTTGGTGCGATTGTCCGTATACAGGTTCGAAGTTTGTCGAATCGTCACCTTGCTTGTGTCGGCGAGACCATCACTCAAATTGAAGCTGGATTTCAAAATTTCATCGACAGCATTGACGATAAAGTGAACAACGGGTTCGGGCGTGTAGTAAACACCGCAAGCCTTTTTCTGCTTAGGGTCGTAATAGCGCAGAAAATCTTCATAGAAGTGAATCATCGGATCGGCCTGACCAGTAGCCTTTCCAAAATTTTTCATGACCTTCGGCATGTCCGTCACCCGGAATGTTTCTGCCAGGTCATCAACAATCCATGCGATGCTTGTATCTACATCGAATGCGGCAACATTCTGGAAAACTTTGCGCAAGAACGGATTTGTCTTGGGAATGAGTGTAGCCGCTTCTTCTCGACTGAAAGTGTCGGGAGTATCGTCATGGAGCCTTGCTGCAAACATTCCATAGCAGATTGTCTGTGCGTAAATATCGGCAAATTGCCGTTCCGTCAAATCGTGAATCAACACTTTCTGGAAAGATTTCCATTGTCCCGCCAACTCACCTGTCTTTTCGCTATCAGTTTCGAGAGTCTTCTCAATCACTTCGGCAAGGAGGCGCGCCTTGGCGGCCATCATCTGCGCTAATTTCGTAGAACTCGTTATCTTCTGCGGCATTGATTCCGCGAGATGCGCCACCATTTCCAAAAACATCGGGACATTGGTGTCTATCAGCGCAATCTTATTTCCTTTGATTTCTGCGATTCGGATGCTATTGACAAATTCACCGTTTTCATAAAGATGAAAATCAAGGTAATCCGTGAAAAGGATATGGTCTAGCGAGTTCTTATAGCGGTTGAACTGTTCCTTGTGCTGGCGGTTGCCATCCAGGTCACTATCGCCAATGTCTTTAGCCTCTACGAAGGCAACAGGAATCGATGTTGCTCCTTTCCCTTTCGCGATAATGTAATCCGGCGCTCCGCACTGGATTCGGCTGGGCTCGTTCGTGATGGTGAATTTGGGGAGCAAGTCGCCAAGCAGTTTCGCAAGTGCTGGGCGGTAACTGTGTTCGGTCGCCTTGCCCGTAGAAAACTGCTTGGAAACCTCGTCGATGTATTGTGCGACGGCTTGAATCTTGCTCTTGTCCAAATCGGCCATGGCGGCTCCAACGTTGCGAGATCCGCTCTACTTGACTTACGATTTACCCAATAAAAAAAGGGCGCGAAGTTGCCTGCAAGTTACTGTGTTTCGAGGCTCTAGCAAAGCCCAACTTACCAATAACTGCAAACAACCCACGCCCCAATTGGGACGTGAGCAGTCTGCCCTATTCTCGTAAGTTGTGAAACTGCTAGATTTCGAAACAGAGATTAGAGCAAATACTCAAAAATTCCGGTCGCTCCGAACCATTCGGTACGGGGCTATTTATCGTGCAATATAGATTATTGGAATGGCAAATATTGCAAAAACCGACCCTAAGGGGCCGGTTAACGCAAATATATGGCTTAGCCGAAACAGCCCTACGGGCTACAAGAGACTTTTTATTTCTTCGACAACCTGATTGGGTTCAGAATCGATGTTCACAAACCGGATATTCCGTCTTTGGATCTCGGCCGCATCGCATTTAGATTCCACACCGGCACGGCAAATCGCTATATCCCTATAAGGAATGTAGATGGGAATAACTTCACCATTCGCAAACAGCGGCCTTGCTTCTAGGAACATCTTTAACTGAGGAAGATATCCCTTTAAGTACTCAAATATCCGCTCGTGACGCTCTATTTCCCATGAGTCACCGTTTGATTTCATTTCAATAGCCATCTTTTCGGCATCTTGGCAAACAGAAACTATTGTTTTACAGACAGGCTCCGCCGAAGCGTCAAACAGATTGTAAACTTTCGACTCGCATACGACACCAGGCAAGCCCAAATAGCACTGAACCGCATTTATATGTCCTGCCTTCGGAAGTTTCTTGAGTAGATTATACCAGCCCTTCGCATTGTCATATTCAGAGAACTTTTGATAAAGGCAGAACTTGTATAGGGCATAGTTATCGCGAATGAACTTGGAATAATAACCACCCGTAGCCATTATGATATCCATCGGATGGAGCGGAATATTTTCGCGCATGGCGACACCCACCCGCGATTCACTTTCTAATGAACAATGTCCATAGACACGTTGCATTTCTGACCAGTCCAAATAGCACTTGACATCACCACGTTCAAGGGCCAAATCCTCAATATAAGGCCCACACGATATGAAGAACGTTTCCTCCGTATAGTAGCGTTCGCAAAGACGCATGAGAATCCCTTTTAAGAACTCGAATGTCGCCGATTGTCTTTTGGCAAGAAGTTCCTGAACATAAACCCACAGGTAGTTTACATTTTCTTCGATATCAATGTATTCTTCCTTATCCCAAATCGCCTTGGCCTGGTGGTAAAAAGCCTTTTCTTCGGGCAACATGGCACTTTCCGGCGTATGCGGCAAGGATATAGGGACTTTGTCTTTTACAAGACTTTTCCTTATCTTGTAAACCCGATCATCCATTATCGCGAGCAAATCACGATAGGCCTTATGGGCTTTCTTGAATTTTGGGGTTGCCTTTTTCCAAAAAGTATTTTCAAATTCTACTTGTTCTTCTGTGGAGAGCCTATCTGTATAAGGGATTCCGTGTAAATCTATAATTTCATATGTAAACCCTCTTACATTCCACAAATATTCGTATAGCGCATCTGTTTTAACCTTAAGTTCCGAGTCATTCTGAACAAGATCATTAACAACATCTCGGCCATCGTTAAAGTATCGTTCCATATTATTGATGCGTTCTTCCATTGCCAAATCGAACTGATACAAATCAATGACACAATCTGAAATCTGATAAAGAATGGCTGACCAAAGATTTTCAGGAACGCTAAGCAATTCCTTTTTTTTCTCAAAGCAATATGCCAAAGAGCCCATGCACCAAACTAGGGATGCCCTATGGCGATAGAAATCTCCAAATCTATTAATGTATCGTTTGTCCATATTGACCAGCCTTGCTTAACCGTTATCGACGCTAGTATTTTTCCGTTCTTCTTTGCGTCTTTCTTTCCACATGAGCATAATGACCATAAACAATAAGCACAAACAGTAGCAAAAGAAAAATAGCGTTCCAAAGTTTTTATCGAATTTACAGTCGAAAATCGAATTGATGGCGATAGATATTATTATAGCCTCTGCAAATGCACCTAGCGAAGCCGCCAACAGACCAGCAAACATGTCTGTAAAAATATCAGAGAAGAAACGGAGAACATAAGATATTCCGACAAACACAAAGATTGAAACTCCCATATACACACAATCGAAATCAAGGCAGAAATTTTCTACAAACAGCACAGCAATAAGCAGGACTGCCGCCACTATGGCTATAATTCTGCTCTTTTGACTTGCCCGCATCGACAATTTAAGATTTATGATGTTCCGATCTGACATAAGGCGCCCTTACTGCAAAAATAGGAAAGAACGCAAATTCAGTAATATACTAATCCAAATACCAGACTGTTTCAACATTGACTTTCTATAAAAAAAGTGGTATATTAGGGAGGAAAGGTGTTATTTTATGAAACTCATCAGTACAGATTTCTCTAATTTGGGAGAAAAGACCATATACGATTTTGGCGATGACGAAGCCATTGATGAACTTTTGAAGGAGCATAAATCGACTAGAGAACATATTACACGCGATTTTTTCGACACCGCAGATTCGATGGTGCGCTTTAATTGGATGCGTGATTTAGCTAGTATGCTACTGCATGTAGACCCGAATGCGAAAAAATTTTTCAAAGCAGTCGAAAAAGAACTTGACAAATACTTCAAGCATCGCGACAAAATGTTTACAAAAGGCATCATCATAGATTGAATATTGTTGCCTTATTGATTTTATCAACAATAAAATCAATCCTCTATTTTGTCTAATCCAAATACCAGACTGTTTCAACAGTATCTCCTGCTTCAATATCATCAGGGGTATAATCAACAGATTGCGAGCCGGAACTTTCTGCTAAATCAGCCACCATGTTATAATCTTCCCGACCAACATAAACGTCAATGCTACGTCTGGAGTAATCGACACTTACGATACCGCCTAGCTTATGTCCAAGCGTCATGGCGATCACCTCGGCTTTTTCGCGGGCATCCTTGACTGCCGATTCGAGAATTTGAAGCTTGACATCGTGAGAATCTTTCCTGATAAAAGATATGTTCACTTCGAGTTCAGGCCACGCGGCTCCCAAAGTCGACATAACCTTTGATGTAAGAACACTATCCAAAGGCAACTCAATAGAGAGACTTTGATTCAAATGATATTCGACAAGCCACCGGACTTCCTTGCTAATCCATTCCCGATGTTTACTTATCGAGAAATCTGATGTCTTAAGAGATTCCTTCGGAATATTCAGCTTTTCAAGAGCATCCCTCAAACCTTTGTTACCTAGGGAGGCCTCGTTATATGCCTTTTCATAGGAATCGTGCTTGGAATCTATAGAAAAAGTGAGTCTCGTGGTGTCCGGAGAGATTTTGACAAAGCCCGTCCCCATAACTCTAATAGTTTTCTGATTCTGTTCCATAATAGCCTCCATTTGGTTATACCACAAATATATATTCATAAACTGTCATAAAATGACAATTTATATTTTTTCAAATCTCGTTTCAAAAAAAAACGAAAATCTCTTGACATTCACCCCTTGTGGAGTTATATTTATTAGTGCACAAACGTTCTAGTGCCCAAAATTTCAAACACTACGGTTTTTACGCTTGTCCGTAGCAAAAAAGGAGTAAAAGATGAAACGAATAAACGTCATGAACCGTGAAATCAAAACAATGCTCGTTAACGGCGTCGATTATGTCTGCATTACTGATATTGCTCGGCAAAAGAATCCTGTGGAGCCTAAGGATGTTGTGAAAAATTGGATGAGGTCAAAAAATACAATAGAATACTTAGGTTTATGGGAAATGTTGAACAATCCCGACTTCAAAGGGGTCGAATTCGACCCCTTTTTAAAAGAAGCTGGTAGCCATTCGTTCACTATGAGCCCTTCTCGATGGATTGAAGAAACTGGTGCAATTGGACTCATTTCTAAAAATGGTGTTAACGGCGGGACATTCGCACAATATGATATCGCCGTCAAATTTGCAAGTTGGGTTTCTGTCGAATTCGAATTGTACTTGGTTAAGGAGTTCCAACGCCTCAAGGCTGCGGAACAAGCTCAATTAGGATGGTCACTACGTCGTGAACTCTCAAAAATCAACTACCATATCCATACGGACGCCATCAAGCAGAATTTGATTCCGGCAACACTTACAAAGCAACAGATGAGCATGGTTTACGCAAACGAAGCCGATGTTCTAAATGTTGCTTTATTCGGATTTACGGCTAAGGAATGGCGCGATGCACACGCCGATTTGCAGGGCAATGTCCGCGACTATGCGACGGTAAACCAGCTTATATGCCTTTCGAATATGGAATCGCTGAATTCCGTCCTGATCAAGGAAGGCTTGCCGCAGCCAGAACGATTGCAAAAGCTGAACCAGATTGCGATTTCGCAGATGACAGTACTGGAATCTATCGGAGAGAACAAGCTTTTGAAATAAGAAAGCCTAGGCTCGTTTGAGCCTAGGTTTCGAGGATGCGTGATGTATTCTTTTGCGGTTTACTTGCGCATGACCTTGATGGTCTTGTTCAGGCGGGAACCGTCGCGGGCCATTCCGCGGACGTTCACTATATAGACGCCCCTGCCGAAGGGTTGCAGATCCACCGAAGCAGTTCCGTCTGCGGTCAGCACATTCTTGCCGAGCATCGGATTTCTGCCGCTCAGGTCCGTCACGCGGATCTGTGCATTTGCGGGAATGCCGTAGAGGCGCACGATGTTATCCGAAACGGTGTAGTGGAAAATTTTCACAGGAGAGAACGTCGCAATCGAAGTCGTCGAAGAATCCGTTGCCGTCGAATCGTCCGCGACAATAGATGTCGTATCGTTTTCATCCTGTTCGCCCTGCGAGGCGTTCAAGGCTAGGCCCTGCGTCACGCCGATGTAGCGGCTAAAGGTATCGCCCGCGTTGTCCTTGAGCGTAAACTGCACGTAGCCCGCACCTGCAAAACTGTCGGCGAGTTTCACCGTCAACCTGGAACCGCTCACGGTCGCCGTCACGCCGCTCGGGGCCGACACGGTGTAAATTCCGCCGTCGTAACCGCGGGTAAACTGCGAAAGGTCTATCACCTGGGTTTCGCCCTTCGCGAAGGTGTAGTGCGCGCGGGCCATCCATTCCAGGTAGCGTTCCAGTTCCGTCCAGCCATCGCCCAGGCGGTCCCTGTTCGCTTCGCTAAAGTCACCGCTCTTCGACTTCGGATTGTACCCGTACATATTTTCCCACCAATCCGGAAGCCCGTCCAAATCGCTGTCGTAGTCGTCGGCCCGGATTTCGCTCGGGTAAGGTTCCCAGCCCTTGATGTTCGCCGTATCCTTCACGTCGGTTTCGCGGTCGGGAATACCCGCCATGCCACCCACGGAGCCCTTCATGCTGTAGGTTCCGTTCTTGGTCTCGTTTATCACGCGGGTGTCATGATTGTCAAGTACCGGCATGCGCTGACCCACATCGCTCAGCACATCCTTGTAGGCGGCCTTCGCGCTCTGGACAGTCGCATACGAGGCAAAGAAGGGCTTGCTGTTCCATGGTTCCCAATCCAGCACCTGCCCGCCGGAAAGCGAATACTCGCGACCGCAATTGTCGTTGGTGCCGTCGCAGGTGAACTTGCCGCCCGCAGCCTCGAGAATATTGTTGTGGTAGTAATACGCCTGCGAGCCCTTGCCCGTACCTTCGAACTGCGCACGCAATGTATAGCCATGCAAGGTAGTGGCGGCGCCCTCCTTGTAGTAATTGCCCACGAAGTTCACCTCGTGCGCACCGCCATCGGTCACGCGGCTCACCCAGTTATAGACAACGTTGTTGAATATGTCGAGGCGACCCGCATAGTAGCCGTTCCCGTCGAGGCCACCACCCAGGCTCCAGTTGCGGCCCGCATTGTGCGCAAGCAGGTTGTGGTGGAAACTGCCGATATCGCCGCCGATAGTCGCCGCATACCCGTGTCCCGTCCCGACGGGGTAATTCTGGTGGTCCGCAATGTTCAGCGCTTCCGAAATCAGCGTGCGCTGCAGCGTAAGGTTCTTGCCGCCTCGGCTACTAAAGGCTTCGTCAATCGTCCAGCTGATACTCGCATGGTCCAATATGCTGTGGTCGCCGCCGGTGAGCCCCATACCGTCGTAGGTGGCGCCGTAGCCCAGGCGCACGCGCATGAAGCGGATGACCATGTCCTTGCCCGTGAACCCGATGGGGGCGCTCTTGATGGTAATACCCTTGCCGGGAGCCGTCTGCCCCGCAATCGTCACGTAATCCTGATTGCAGACCAGGCGCGATTTCAGCTGGATCATGCCCGACACCTTGAACACGATGGTACGCGGGCCAATTTCCGCCGTGCACGCCTCGCGCAAGGAGCCTGCACCGTCATCGTTCAGGTTCGTCACGTACACCACCTTGCCACCGCGGCCACCCAAGGCGTTGCGGCCATAACCTTCGGCACCTTCGAACGCGACGCGGCCCGGCTTGAACGACCAGACATTCCCTGCCGTGACCGTTCCGTTCGCATCGACCTCATCTACGCGCCAGTAGTATGTCTGGAGCGGAGTCGTACCGCTCACCTTATACGAACTGCCGGATTGTTCACCCTTGTAAATCGCAGTGCTCGAGGGCGTTGCCGCAAGCACAGCCGCCGAATCCGTCCCGAAATAGACGCGATGCTTTACGGCCGACTTCGCCGCCGTCCACGAAAGCGTCAGCGCTCCGTTTTCGTGCGGAGCGTGATAATCCAGATCCGCAGGCGAAGGCCCTGTCGCCTGTGCCGCCGCATTGGGCACGTCCAGTTCAAAGCCGTTCAGGGTAACCGTGCCCGTATTCAACTTTATCGCGGTCGAAGCACCCGTACCGCTTACATTAAAAGTCACGTAGGCAATCGCCGCCTCGCCTGTCGAGAGCGCACGATTCGTGGGCTTGACCGACGCCTGCTTCGAGTTGTTCACATAGACATCGATGCTGTTGCTTGCCGCCGTCCCATCGACATTGTTCAGGTACAAAAGGAGGCTGTGCGTTCCTGCCGCAAGATTCGAGAAGGTGAGCGTAATCGCCCCGCCGTTTTCAACCATCACGCCATCGCATACAAGGCGCGCATAGCTCGGGGACTGCACCCCGGCCTTGTACCAGTTGGCCTTGAGGTTCGCGCTTCCGGCGACATTCACCTTCACGCCCGAAAGCGTCGTATCTTTCGAAGCGACACCCGAAACCACCCAGGGCACGTAATTCGGTTCCGTAACCTCGCTCGAATTGCGGCCGCTCATGTCAAAATCGACCCTGATGACGGGCGATGCGGCAAAGGCAAGCGCCGCCGAGAGGCCCAATACGCGAATAGAATTCAAACATCCCATACAAAACTCCTTTCTGCCCACAAAAATACCCTCGGATTTGCTCCGGGGGTAGGATAAAAGAAATTTCCAGTTGTCCGCGGACTACGGCGGGCACCTGCGGTGCAAAAAAAAAAACGCCCCGGCTTTCCGCCGGGACGTATCGTTTAGTTAGGAAACTACCGTTCGACTCTTACCTGCACCGCATTCTGCATCGTGCGACCATTGAACTTGACACGGACCATGTAGACGCCCTCGGGGAGAGCCCTGATTTCGCGGGACAAGTCAGACGCTCCTGCCGGAACATTTCTTGCAAGGCGCGCCACCTGGTGGCCAGTCATGTCAAAGAAATCCACCTGGGCATACCCCGATTCGCGGGCAATCAGCGTACCATCTGCAAGATTCAGGTGTATTCCGGCAGCAACGCGAATGTTACCTGCAAAGTCGTCTTCTGCGGTGTAATCGCCACGGGTAAGTCCCGTCGTTCCCGAAGAGTCTCCCGCGACTTCAGCGCTCAAGGTGTCTATCGCCGAGAGTTGCGTTGAATCCTCAAAAAGCACCACGCCTTCGACATCAAAACCGATCTGATCGATGTTCGGTGCACCCGCCTCTTCCAGCGATTTCAGATAAAGCACATTCAACCCCTTCTGGAGCGAAACACCCACCGAGACGCTATCCCAGGTATCCCAATCGGCAGTGGGCTTGAACGTCAGCGAACCGACCAGGTCTTCATTCATCTTCACCATAATGCGACGCGTATCCGTTTTGCCGTGGGCGTAGCGCAGCACCATCGTTGCATTCTTGTATTCCTTCGGCGAAACCAGGTGGTAAATGCCGTAGCTATCGAGACTGTTTTCGAAATCGTAGAATCCCGTGCCGCGGAAATTCTCGTGATTGTCGGCAAAGGCTCCCTTTGCATCGGTCGGTACCGCCGCCTCGATATCGCTCCGAACCATAAGAGGAGCAGGCCCCGATTCCACGACACTCAGGATGGTGAATTTTCCGTTGCGAGTCGCTTCGCCAAAGTCAGCATTCCCGCCTTTCGTCGTAATCGTATAGGTAAACTCGCCCTCGACAACGGGAGTCCCGCTAAAATAGAGCGATGATGTCGTCGCATTCCACACGGCCGTCACGCCTGCCGGGAGCCCGTCAACATTCGCCCCGTCCGCATGCTGGATCGCGAAGGTGAACGGGACAATCGAATCACCCTTCACAATCACCTGGCTCGAACTACCTGCGCCCTGCTTGACAATCGCGGCCGCCTTCGGCGTGTTGTCGCCTATCAGCACAATGTCCGGCTTCGGGAACTTGCCCTTGTTGCCATGCAGCCAAAAACCCAGATGCGGCGGCTGGTTGTAGGCGGTATTCTGCCAGCTCATGCCATTGCGGTAAACCGGGTCGTGCGCAAGCGTGTACATGCGATGTTCGGTAGGCGCGGTCGTCGTGTAAATGTAAAGCTTGGAGGCTCCATCGTGCAAGATGACTTCCTCGCGCCAGTCACCCAGAATGTCACCGCTGAAATTCGGTGTCGCCTTGGTGGTATTGCAGCTGTTGCCCTGCATCTGGAAAAGCGTATTGCTCTGTTGCTTTGCATGGTCCCACTTGCTGATAGTCGTATTGTCCAAAAGTTCGTCAAGCAGGTCACCATCCCAGTAGATACGGAAGTTGTAGGCGGGGCGCTTGTCGGACTTCCAGATTTTTCCCTTAGCCGTATAGGTGTTCCAGTTTGCAGCAGACCAGAGCTCATGTCCGCGGCTGTTGGAATCAACGTCGCCCGCGACACCGCGCCCGTTATCGCCCGAACTGGTTTCGTAGAAAAGCACCTTGCCAGTACGTGCGTCGTGCAAGTTGTAGCCGTAGGGCTTTTCCTCGTGGACCTGCCAAACCTCGAGGCCCTCGTTGTCGGGGTCCAAATCGCCAAAGTGGATTGCATCACCGTGACCGTAACCTACACGGTACATGAACTTACCATCGTGATCGATAGCGCAATTACCCTGCATGATTTCATCAAATCCGTCGCCATCCACGTCACCCGCCGAAAGGTTATGGTTTCCCTGCCCGTAGCATTCCTTGCCGCTCGTCGCCGAATTGTGGTACCAGCGCTGCGTCAGCGATTTTCCGTCCCAGTCGTAGGCCGTGAGCGCCATGCGCGTGTAATAGCCGCGCTGGAAAACCATGCTCGGTTTCTTGCCATCGAGATAGGCATTTGTCGCAAGGAAGCGGTCGACGCGGTTCCCGTAACTGTCTCCCCAGCTCTTTACCGTACCGCGCCCTGGATTATAGGCGACGGTCGCCATTTCAAGTCCCGTTTCGCCGTTGAAAACCGTGAGGTATTCGTCACCGGTCAGAATGTATCCACTCGAATTGCGGTAATCGCTGGTATGTGCCGCATTGGCCGCTGCGCCCTTGCTCAGGTACTTTCCGCTGGCATCCTTCGTTCCCGGCGCTGTCTTTACGGCAAGTTCCGCCTTGCCGTCGCCATCGTAGTCACCCACGAGCATCTGCGTGTAGTGCGCCCCCGCACGGATGTTTACGCCCAGATCGATGCGCCAAAGTTTTTTGCCGCTCATCTTGTAACAGTCAATGATGACGTTGCCCGTCTTTCCCTTCTGGGAATTGTCCTTGGAATTGCTCGGATCCCACTTGAGAACCAACTCGAACTCGCCATCACCATCCACATCGCCCACGGCAATATCATTGGGACTGTAGGTGTAGTCGCTACCGCCTGCAGGCCTGTCCAGGTTCACAGTCAAGAACTGCTCGCCCCAAACGGGTACGGCATCGTCAGATGCAAGTTCCTTGCCGTTTATGACTGCCTTTACGGAATACCTGCTCGAGGTTGTCCCTTTCGCGTCGATATAGTTGCTCGCCTGTGTCCCGCTGAGGCTCGCGATTTTCTCGCCATCGCGGTACAGGTTAAAGCCCGTCTCGGAGCCATCGGTCCCAAGGACGCGCCAGCTGAGGAACACGCCCCCGCCGGTCTTAACCGCCACAAGCCCGCGGTTCAGCCATTCCATCTGGCGAGCCGCCTGCGACATGCCCACTCCAAGCGCGAGCGAAAGCCCAAACATCCACAACTTTTTCATCATCCAATCCTTTTTTTGAATTACAGGCCCCCGCACCACCGGGAACCTGCACCTATAATATATCTCCGGCACTCCAAATAGTACCTTCACCACCACACTTCCGGTTGTCCATAGACAACGGAGACAAGTTTCTTCGTGGGCACCTGCGGTGCTTTTGTTACTTCGCAAAAACGGGCTGTCGGGCCTTGCGCAAACGCATTTCCTTTACCCGCGGGCTGTCCGCAGTTCCCAGAAGGCGACCGCGAACATCGTAAACCTTCGCACCACGCATATCCTGCAGGCTGCGTCCCGTTTCAACGCCATTGCGAACCGCAAACGACGTGGTCGAAGAATCAGGATCTTCCACATGGATTTGCGTGCTGTCGCCCGCCACGCTATTCACAGAAACCGAAAGCAGGTCGACCACACTCTTCTCACAAGTAAACCCGAGCGACATCTCGGCAGTCGATGCGCCCCTGTTTACCGCCTTGTAGTGATACGCCTTGCCATCTTGCGCCGTGATGCGGGCCGAGTAGGTAACGACATCCTTTTCGCGCGAGACATCCATCACCACTTCGGCGTTGCGCATGATGCCAGCGAAATCGTCCCAGTTCCAGTCGAAATTGTAATCGAACGTCCCCGCGTTATCCATCGCAAAGGCATCGGCACGCAACAGCGTCGTCGCCCCGCCGGCAGTCGCACGCACAATGTAATTGTCCCAGTTGTTCACCTTGTTCGCATCGGCAAGCCCATAGACCGGCTTGTTTCCGTAATTCATAAAGCGGAATGTTGCGCTAAAGTCGCCCGAGACCTTGTATTCAGCCGTCTTCTGCGCATTGAACGCTACATTGTATTCGCCACCGTCGTTTATCGTACCCGCCACGATGCGATTTTCAAGTGCTCCGTAGGCAACGCGGCTCAACTCGAGCGACGCCGCGTCGGCACCGAGCAAGATTTCGTAATCGCCAACCGGTGTCCCCGTAGCCGTAACCGCATACACTAGCGAGTCGGATCCATCCTTCGCCGCACCGCGCAAGAACGCATACACATTGATCAGGTAGCCGTCCTTTTCTGCACGCAGGCGGACTTTTGCACCGTCATACATCTTCTTGAAGGCATCCCAGTTTTCACCCCAGGCATTCCAGTAGTGCACCGTATTTTCGCCACCGAGCGTTTCCACGGAATAGCCGTCGGCACGCAGGTACCACATGTCGCCACCGTTCCTAAAGACGAGCACCCAGTTGTTCCAGTTTTCGGCACCGCTCTTTACCTTGTTCCTGAATTCAAATTCCGTGACAAAGTTTCCGCTTACCTTCACGGACTCAAATTCGTCGTAGGCATCCCATGCCGTGCTAAAGTCCTTTTTCCCAACGAACTTCACGCTGTCGCCGTAATAGCGGGCATCCTGCAGCACCTCGGTTTTCGGCACACGGTAACCCCAGAAGGCACGGTTCCCCGCCTTGTTCATCGCCGAGAACGTAAGCGTCCGCTTGCTCATATCGTTCTGCAATTGGTCAAGCACCACGCCCTCGTAGACAGTTCCACCCAGAGTAAGCGTCACGTAGCTCCGGCCCTTCGCATAGTCGTAATCCCAGGTTCCCGTGTAGGCGCCTGTCACCGTACCGTCGGCATTGAGCTGCATGTTCTGTTCCTGGTTCACCGCCACGGAATCTTCCCAGGTCTGCGGGTTGTTCCTGGGCGGGTTATGCATAATCACCTTGTACGGGCCCGCGATATCGCTGCGGTCGAGCGAACGCGCCGGTAGCCCGTAACCCTCGTGATACTCGAAAGGTGCCGCCACAATCCAGCCCATCCTGTTAAAGAACAGCTGGTGAGTCTCGACATTGTGCCAACCCGTATGGTTGTTGAACTTGCGGTGATAAACCAGGTACATGCCACCATCGTCGTCGCGCAACAGCGAATTGTGCCCATCCGCAATTTCGGCACGGTCTTCGGCCCAGAAACTCCAGCGGTAATTCGCGACAATCGGGAATCCGCGGTCAGTATTGCCCCAATAGTTCAGGATAAACTTTTCAAAAATCGCAGGAGTCCCATCCACATCGACATAGGGCCCCTTCACGTCCTTGCTGCGGAACACGCGCATGGTGTAGCCGCCCTCGGGCGAATAGAACCCGTAACTCACGAACAGGTAGTAGTAGCCATTGCCATCCGCATCCTTGAAATACTGGATGTACGAACCCTCGCCACTCACATAATAACCGCCACCCACGTGGATGCCCATGTAAGGGTCCTCGAGCATCGAAGTCCCGCTCCACTTGGCAGCGCCATTGTTCCCGTACTTGTACGAATAGTCCCTGAGACCGGTAGACTCATCGAGCTTGACCAGGAAAAGCCCGCCGCTCCACGAACCGTACAGGAGCCACAGGTTTCCGTCCTCGTCGTAGAACACGTTCGGGTCGATGCAGCTGGAACCATAGCCGCCATCCCACTTGCCCAAATTAGTGACACCGTTGTTCGCGATATAGTAACGCTCGTCGATTGTCGAAGAACCGGTCACCTTCGCGTAGTCGGCATTGGCGGCAGAACCCGCCGTCTGCTTGTCCATCCCGCCGTAGACGACCGCACCCTTGTACTCGTACGGCCCCTCGATCTTGTCGGATGTCAGGAGCACAATGGAACTTTTCCAGTCCTCGCCCGCCATCGAAAAGTACAGGCACCACTTTTTCAGCTTCTTGTTCCACACGATATCGGGCGCCCACAGGTTCCCCTTGGCGGTCGCGGAATTCGTATGTTCCGCATAGTCGGCTTCCGCCTTGAACACGCTGTAGTAATCGTCCTTGGCCTCGTTGCCAGTGACATACACCGTGCCGCCCCTCGAAAGCTGCGGCGTAAACGGGGTCCAGTCCAGCATATCGCGGGAATATGCCGCCCCGTTCATGGTCCCGAATATGTAATAATACTTCGTCCGCGACTTGGCCGCATCGTTTTCAGGATACGAATTCCCGCCCGCGTCCTTATAGACCACAATGACGGAAGGATCGTGAACGGCGACCGAGGCCGCAAATGCGGCAACAGCCGCGAGAGATAAGGCGACACACGCCGCCCTGAATGTTTCCAATACACCCATACCACACTCCTTTCCAGAGAATATATAAAAAATCTACACTTTTGGCAATTAAAAGTCAATAGTTTTACAATATTTTAGAATAATATTATGAGATTTTAACAACGTTTTGCTTAAAAAAAGTCTACATTTCGCAAGATGTGCCACGAAAGGCGCCTTAAACGCCCGTTTATTCCTTTATAACCGCATATTGCAGGGCGTAGAAGAGCCGCATCCAGTTGTTGGACTGCGTACCATCGAAGAAGAATACCTCGTCGACACCACCGCGGATACCGCCATAACCGATTGTGGGGTTGAATGCGGCAGCAAAGCCTTCGCCCGAATCAAACTGCCTGGATTCCAGCAGCGTTCCGTCAATGAACGTGGTTACGCTATCGCCGTGAATCTTGAACGAGTAGTTATGCCACTTACCGTCGAGCACCCCGTTTGCGCGACCGAACAGGGCGTTATACGCCCCCGTCTTGGTATCGAGCCTGAGGTTCACCGCACCCGTAGCACCGCGCTTCTGCAGTGCAAAACCCGTACTGTCATTCTTGGCAGAAATAATTTGCGCGTACTCGCTCACCTGCATGGAATCGATATTGAACCAAATGGAAAGCCCCATGTAGTAGCCGTCTTCGGAGAAGGGCTTGAAATCGGGAATGTAGAACCAGTTGTCGGTAGAATCCGTCCAGCGTGAATTGCCGAGCACAGACGCAAGCCCGTTGCCGGTAGCGAGCACCGCCTCGGAAGGTTTGAACGAATCGAAATGCTCCACATAGCGGGCCAGAGCCAAGTTAATCCGGTCGCTGGACTGGCACGATTCCACGATGTCAAGGGAAATCGCGCCATTCTCGTCGAAGGCTACCCGCGGCAGCACGCCCCAATAAACAGCAGAATCGGAAACATTCGCCGTAGGGGCATCTGCAAGCTCGGTACGGCTGAGACGCACCATGTTGCCGTCAGCATCCAGCAGGCATGGGTTCTTCACATCCGGGAGCCGAACCGCGAAAGGCATGCTTTCGAACACCTCGTCCGAACCGGCCAAATCTTCAAAACCCTCAGGAAGCACGAGCGCGACAGCGCCCTTGAATTCAGCTTCCAGCGCACGGTCGATATTCGTGGAATTTTCCTCGACGTTCCAGGAAACAGCCACGGAACGCACGTCACCTTCCAGAGGGTGCACCGAAACGGATTCGTAATTGCCCACGGGCAGGCTATCGAGCGCCATCACGCCCGATGCGCACTCAATCGAGGTCGTCACATGCCTGTAGTCCACCGTATCTACATACAAAGTATCGTCTACGGTATCGGCGCTCGCCTTGAACACCACGACGGTATCGCCCACGACAACATCCAGATTTTCGGTAGAAACAAGAATCCGCGCAACGCCCTTGTTGCCCGTATTCGTCTCAATCAAAATCCCCGCGGAATCCGTAGAAGACGTATTGCTGCAGCCCGCAAAGAAGGCGAGCACGCACACCGCGGCAAAAGCAAACGCGAGTCGCCCCGAACCAATCATATTCCTAAAGCATTCCATAATTCCTTCCTCCCTACGCCTCGTCCGTTCCGGACGGTTTATTGTTTTCGCGGATGTTGCTGAACACGTGCAGGTTCACATGTTCCACAACGGTCGGCGTCTCGTTATCGGCCATCACAATCTGGCGCACCTGCGCCTTGAATTTTTCGGCAGCCTTCTCGACCTTCGCCTGTGCGGATTTCGAAACCGCGAACGTGAACGTAGTCATGTCGCGGGATTCACTCCCTTCGGACTCCAGCGCCTGCTTCGAGAGTTCCAGGCACTGCTTCTGGAACTGGAGTACCATCTGGCTCTTGCTCTGCTGCACCGTGGCAAGACTATCCTTCGTCGGCTTCCAGAATCCGCGTTCGTCCTTGCGCACGAGCGACATCTTCTGCATGAGTTCAAGGCTTGCCTTCAGGCGCTTCTCGGACACGGGCGGGAAAATCTTCGCCGCAAGTTCCGATACGTCGTCGCCCACATCCATCACCTCGAGAATCGCGTAGACCGTGCTGTTGTACCAGTTGCCAAAGAACTCGTAGCTGTCCGGGTCCACAATCGCCTGCGGGTTCTTGTTCAGGCGCATCATGGCATCGAACGCCGCTTCGCGCACCTGGGCAGTCTTCCCCTGGTCAAAATCGACCATCGCCTCGAAATACCTCGCCTCGTTCCCCTTGAGCCCGATAACGTTTATAAAGCGCTCGCGCATGTTGTCGGTCACGCGCTTGCCCTGCACCACGTCGTTGAAATAGCTGCGGGTATTCGGGAGTCCCAGCAAGTTGCAGAACTCGGTACGCGAAAACGAAGGCTCCGCCGCCTGACGGCGCTCCTGGTATTCTGCCAGGAACTTGCGGAACTTGGTAAACTCGAAAATGTTTACGAAGGTATTCATGATATTAAATATACATAAAAATGTAGTACATAGTATAGTAAAAACAAAGATATATGCTATTTACCCATTTTTTTGCTAAAATTTGAGAATTATTCAATTTTTTCTTGCATTTTATAAATTTTTATAGTACATTTTGTAGTACATTAACGATAAAAAGGTAGTACACTACGTAGTATCGTCATCAGGGATGTTAAAAAATCAAAAAGGAGTAACCCATGTTACGCAAGACCCTTCTCGCCACATGCATTGCCGGGGCAGGCATTGCAAGCGAATCTCTCGCCGCAGGCGAGGCTCTCGTCAAAAGGCAATTTGAATACCTGGACAGGGGCGTTGTCGCCGTACGGCAGAACAATTCCAGCGCACTTGTCAGCTGGCGAAGCCTCGCCACCGACGAAAGCGACCTCGGATTCAACGTTTACCGAACAACCGATGGAAAAACCGTCAAGTTGAACCAGACCGTACTTACCAAGGGTACAAATTTCACCGACGGTACCGCCGACTTTTCGAAGGCCAACACCTACTCCGTCAAGAAGGTACTGAACGGCGTAGAACTCGGAACAAACGGCAGCTACACCATGCCCGCGAACAAGGGAATCGGAGCGTATGTCACCGTTCCCGTCCCAAATATCACATCCACCGTCCATTTCGTGTGGGTGGGCGACTTTGACGGGGATGGCGCATACGACTACCTGCTCGACCAGCCCGCACTCGACCACCAGCAACTGCAGGCATACTCGAGCCAGGGAAAGTACCTGTGGACTCTTGATCTTGGCCCGAACAGCGAGAACAAGAACAACATTACACCGGGCGCATCAACGCTCGACGTGGGCATGTGGGACGGGGCAACCGTCTATGATATCGATTCCGACGGCTTTGCCGACGTTATCGTGCGAATAGCCGACGGTGTCACCTTCGGTGATGGCAAAAAATTCACGCTCAGTGGAACAAACGCCCAGGCCATAGCCGTCCTGGACGGGCGTACCGGCGCACTGAAAACATACGCTCCTGTCCCCGATGACTACATCTCGATCGGTCCGATGGCCTGCATGATGGAAATCGCCTATCTCGACGGAAAAACCCCGAGCGTCGTCACGTGGATAAAGAACAGGAATGCGGACAAGAGCTTCAACAGCATGACCGTCGCCTACCGCGTCGAGAAGGGAAAGCTCACGCAGCAGTGGAAGCACGATGCACGCAAAAGCGGCGGCGGAGCCGAAGCGCACCAGATTAGAATCGCCGATGTGGATTACGACGGCAAGGACGAAGTGTTGCACATGGGCTACGCACTGAACGGCGACGGAAGCCTGCGTTACCAGATTCCCGAAGTCGTTCACGGTGACCGCTGGTACGTAGGGGCATTCAACAAGGGCGACAAGGTGATGATGGGCTACGGAATACAGCAGGACCATCCGAAAAACCTGCTCGAATACTACTACAACGCCTCCACCGGCAAGGTCATCTGGACCCACTACGGCGACGAGTCCTGCGCAGGCCAGTGCGACGTCGCACGCGGGAACATCGGTGACATCGACCCCGATTACGACGGATTCGAAGTCTGGAGTTTCCAGGGAACCTACAACGGCGTCACCAACAAACTTATCGCCAGCAACTACCTGTACCCCGTACTCCGCTACTGGTGGGACGGGGATCTCGCGGCAGAAAGCTACAATGACGGAAAAATCGAAAAGTGGGATTACAAGAACAAGTCGGTTGGCCGTGTGGCAACCACATGGAAAATCTACGGCAGCAGCGGGAGCGAGAGGGGCGTGGGAATGTTCCACGGGGATATCTTCGGTGACTGGCGCGAAGAATCAATCCTCGTGAACTACGACACGAAGGAACTCGTGATATTCACGACAGACATCGCAAGCGAACACCGCTTCTACTCGCTGATGCAGAACCCCTGCTACCGCATGGGGACTACTGCGAAGGGCTATGTGCAGGCAAGCATGCTCGACTACTTCCTCGGCTACGGCATGGACATGCCCCCGAAACCGGATATCGAGATTGTCGGAGGACTACGCGAAGAATCCTTCGCCGACGTCAACTCCTCAAGCGCAGAAATCGTCGGGCCACAGTCTTCCAGCGCAGCAGAAGGCACATCTTCCAGCGCGGAAGGAACCGAGGGCACCACCGCCGTCGAATCCTTGACACCGCGCAACGCAATTAGCGGCCGTATCGACGGTAGCACGCTCCTTCTCAAGGGCATCGA
The DNA here is from genome assembly GCA_002449765.1 of Fibrobacter sp. UBA7003. Taxonomy (GTDB): domain Bacteria; phylum Fibrobacterota; class Fibrobacteria; order Fibrobacterales; family Fibrobacteraceae; genus Fibrobacter. The sequence continues at coordinate 47,434 of DJXN01000008.1, read as the reverse complement.
CGGCGGCGCGCACGATATCAGCATCTTCGACATGCAAGGCCACCGCATCGCGGAATTTCGCGCAGTGCAGGGGAACGAACTCCACATCACCCTGCGTCAAGGCGCCTACCTCGTCAAAGTCTCGCAAGGCAACAGGACCCTCGGGATATTCAAGGCCGTAAGGCGATAACTCTCGAAGCAACACACCTCCAAAAAATCCCCGGCCACCTCGGCTGGGGATTATTGACTTTAGGTTACCAACATCGAGATTTATTCCAACGTCTTTATCAAGGAATCCAGCCGAACAGACAAGCGTTCCGCCCCGACTGCGCTGAGATGGTCATAATCGTTCGCCATCGAGTCCGGATAATCGTGCGCACCAAACTTGTTCTCATCCATCAAGACAAAGTATGGATACCCCCCGGCAAGAGAGTCAAGATACGCCACAGTTTCCTCCGCCAAATCCCTGGGCGTTCCGTGTCGACCGAAACATTCCGTGTCCGCATATTTTGGAGACTGCGGATAAATGAGACCAATTATCACAAAGCCCTTACCTTGCATGCGGTCGACAAAAGCAACCAAGCTATCGACCACGTTCGCATAATGTCTACGTTTGCTATCGAACAATATAGCACCCTGCTTTATCTCAGGATCTTCACCCCAACCGCCCGATTCCATCCTATTCAAGCCACGCGTATTGACATATTGCGTCGAGTCATTCAACGTATAGACGACATTGATATCAACTAGGCGAACAAAGGCTTCGGGTACGCTATCGTTCCAGAATCCATGGTTTCTATCGTAGAAATACCCTGGAGCCTGTTCAAACACCTCACGCATTCTCGCAAAAGGATCATTGGTCATCAAGTCGGGCGAAATTTCGACAATCAAATACTTAAGATTACGAGCATGAGGAACAACATAATTTTCTAACAAATAAAGTTCGCCCCACAAGTCTTCGCCTATAAAGCCAAAATTAAAGGCAGGCCTCGAAATCTTCAAAGGATCAAAGCCCCTCTCCGTACGCGAACTTCCGACGGCAATTACCTCCAGGGAGTCGAACGTATCCCAGAACATACGCATCTTCAACGCAGCAGATTTTGAACCACTTTGTAAAATGGGATCCCAGTACACGCCAGCACTGTCCAAGTCAAGATATGTCGTTCCCGACGCAACCCGGGGCATCACCCATAAATTCGGATGCCAAAGTTCTTCCCCCTCGACCAAAGCCACCACGCTAGAATCTGCGATGCTCACCAACACTATTTTTGAATGTTTTCCATCCGAATCCGCGAGCGATGCGACAGCCCAGTTTTCACGATCCACCCATTCTGTATGGTCGAAGGAATAACCTTCCGGTGCAGGGATAGCTCGAACAAGCGACCCCGTACTATCGACAACAAGTAAACGTTCGTGAACTCCATATTTTTCGTGTGCAAACATTCTGCCGGCATCGCCACCAAAATCCAAGAAAAGCGTTTGGTTCGAGCCATCCTTCGAAAGTGAAGCATTGCAGGCCTGTTCACCGTCATACCAAATTTCGTCTGTTCCATCCACATGCGCACGCAGCCGTCGAGCACCTGAAACAGCACGACTTCCGTCTGGCGACAAACCGCCATGGTAAGCACCATCCATCAGTTTTCTTGGCACACCGAAACGTCCGTCAGAGAAAGGCACCAGCCATGTCGCTGCAGCAAGAAAATTCGCATCGTCCGTATTGTCCCCGGTATTATCTACATATACAATAGAGGTATCCCCATTCGAATCCACGTTCCATCGCGGAATTGCCGCATTCTCTACTTCAAGCTTAACAAGCCCGCTACCAGCTACATCCAAATTCCTCACATAAACAGCCGAAGGCGCATCAACACCTTCAACACCCGTGCAGAACGCAACTTTCTTTCCATCCGGTGAAATTTCAGGATGGAATACAGGAACACTATCGAGAATTTCCACCGCACCCGGCGCACCACCCCCAAAATCCACATAAACCAGGTTACCCGTCATATCGTTCCGAAAAGCGAGCTTCGCATGCACAGTCCCGATTTTTTCGCGCATGTCCAATGAGAATGCTTTCATTTTTATCAGCTCCGTCGCGACATCACCACGCCCATCCATCCAGACAGCATCAGGAATCTTTCCAAATGCTAAACGAAAACCCATGTAAACAGAAATCGTCGAGGCCGTCACAGGATAGACGTCGACCCGATTATTCCAATTCATCTCAACACCAAGCCCATACGCCGTTCCGCCCTTGACCACCTTCTCGAACAAGGCGTTTCCCGTCGGGGGACCAACAAAGTTTTTTACAACGGAGTCGCCGAGATTACCAAGCCAATCATTTGTCAGTTCGAGAGCGTTACCCGCCAAGTCGCAGAAGCCCATCGAATCCGGGAACGCGCAAGGAGCATGGAGTTCGTAATTCGAATTAGCGGAAGTCCAGCCGTATCTTTCAGGATCCCACGACAACGATGCCGCCATCACCCATTCCGCTTCGGTCGGCAAACGAAAGCCATCTACATCCGTCCGAACATTCAGTCCCTCGAGATTAACGCAGTGCCCCTTCGAGTTAAAGACCGCACGGTGATAGACATAAACCGAATCGTAACCATGCACTCTACCATAAGCGTTCGCAAAAAGGACCGCATCGAAATAAGACACATTAGTCACAGGCAAGTCGTCTTGCGTACAGTCCAAATAAAAATACCACGTTTCCTTTTCAGAAATTTGAGCGAATTCCCCACACGTCACCTCGTGAATTCCGAGCGAGTAATCGTAATCCAGTTTCACCCGCATTCGGTCGTCACCCAGCAAAACCGAGGCACCGTTCGACTTAATTCGCATCATTCCTGGCCGCAGTGAATCCAGTTCAACTTCGGGAACCGCTACATCGCGTTCTGCAGACCGGCTTTCGTCGTCCAATCCCTCATCCATTTGAGAATTAGAGCACGCCCCCAAAAGTACCAAAGCAAGAATGGCGCTATTCAGCATAAATAGGAGTTGCCAGGATTTCATAATTTTTAAAATAGTAAAAGAACGCCTCTTGTCGGGGCGTTCTTCTTTCTCATATGATTTCTGTGCGATTCCTGCGCAGGTTTAATGCGCCAAAGATGATCGCGAAGTTTACGGCACTTCGACGCTGTCGAGAATCTTCTGCACGAAGGTTTCGGCGGAGACTTCTTCCGCTTCGGCCTCGTAGCTTAAGATAATGCGGTGGCGGAGCACTTCCATCGCGACGGCCTGCGGAAAACCGCCTATAGGTTGCAAAATAACGCCCGCGAACCTCAGAGAAGTCGTCTAGGAGCGGGGAAAACGCATCTATTTACATACTAAAACACCAAAAAAGTTCAATTAGTATGCAATCCGCAACCAGCATTCACAGACCTTACATACCTATTTTCCCGAAGCAATGTTTTAGTATGTAAAAAATAGCCAAAACACAGACAAACTAAGCAAAAATCGCCCTAATTTCGTCATCCGCGACCCCATTTGGGACACTTTTCGCTCTTTCGCAACCTTTTTTACATACCAACCACCACTATTTACGTCTTTGGTATGTAAGCCCCCGCAAAACAGACGTTCAAAAGTCAAAAAAAATGCTATCCAACTGCCGCCTAAAGCATCAACTTGTTTTTTTGCCACACACTTTGTATATTAGGGACACATAAGCGTTGATATCGTCCGTTAAAACGGCGTATCAGCGCTTTTTTGTTTCACAGAAAAAGGGAACGGAAATGGCAGACCAACTCATTCAAATCGCCAACGAGCGGATTCAGCAACTGATCGCACTGAAGGCTAAACTCCCCAAGGGAAAGCAACCCACAGGAAGATTGCGAGTCATAACCAACCATGACCGGTCGCAATACTATCTCGTAGACAAGGGCAGCAACTCTAACGGAAAATACCTCCCCCGCAAGGAACGACGCAGGGCGGCGGCAATCGCGCAACGCGATTACAACGCGGCTGTCGCAGGCATCATCGGCAGGCAAATCATCGCACTCAACAACCTGACGGAGAATTACCATCCCGAAGAAATCGACACCGCGTTCACGGGGCTACACCCCGGCCGCCGCCCCCTTGTGACGCCCGTGCGCGAGCCCGACGAGGATTTCATCGCTGCATGGCAGCACCTCCCCTACACCGGCAAGCCCTTCGAAATCAACGCACCCGAATTCTTCACGAGCACGGGCGTGCGCGTCCGCTCAAAATCCGAAGTCATCATCGCAGACGCGCTCAATCGCGCAGGCATCCCCTTCCGCTACGAATACCCTACCAGCGTCAAAGGCTGGGGTACGCTCTACCCCGATTTCACCTGCCTGCGCACCAGCTCCCGCGAAGAAATCATCTGGGAGCACTTCGGCCTGATGGGCGACCCCGACTACACCGAAAACGCCGTGCAGAAAATCTCCCGATACGCCGCCAGCGGCTACATCCTCGGCAAGAACTTCATCGCCACCTTCGAAAGCGGCAACACCCCTCTCTCCGTCAAGCAGGTGCAGGCATACATCAAGACGATTTTCGAACAGGACGCCCACCGCCAACAGAATTAAACTATTATTCTTCTTGAGATGAAATCGGTGCTGAAAACAATCCTCTTTCTGGCATGCTTCATAAATGCCGAGCCTGCACTGCATTTTGGCAGATTCAAATGCGACATATCGTCGGATCCTTCCCTGCAAAAGAAAATCCAGACGATAGACGATTCCCTATACACCCGGTGGAGCAAGGGAGAATTCATCATCCCAAAATTATCTGGCATGTGTGGCTGCGCATGCGAAGTCAACGAAGAGGATTGCTGTTTCGATGACATTATTACAATTTCATCTGCCCATGACGAAACACGCCCATAAAAAGCAAAAGACGTGCTTGAAAAACCGCAAAAAAGAAAAGTGACGTTTAGCAAAAGGTTTCCCGCTATGATAACAAGACCCGACCCGAATACAATCCACCCCATCGCGGGCTACGACAAGGAAATCTACGTGAAGCCGACGCTCAAGAGAGCGAATATAATCGTGGGCGATTTCACCTACATTGCCGATTCGGATTTCGAGAGCCACGTGACGCACCATTACAACTTCATTGGAGACAAACTCATCATCGGCAAATTTTGCCAAATTGCCTCCGGCGTGGAATTCGTCATGAACGGGGCGAACCACCAGATGAATGCGGTTTCCACCTTCCCGTTCTACACGCTGCAGGGCTGGGACATGGCACCGCCCGCCCGCGAAGATATGCCGTTCAAAGGCGATACCGTCATCGGGAACGACGTGTGGATCGGGCAGAATGTGACGATTCTCCCAGGCGTTCACATCGGCGACGGTACCATCATCGGGGCAAACTCCGTCGTAGCAAGCGACGTGGAGCCCTACACCATCGTGGCAGGGAACCCTGCCAAACTCATCCGCAAGCGATTCGACGACGAACTCACCGCACTTCTGCTCAAGTTCAAGTGGTGGGACAAGCCCATCGACGAAATCAACAGTCTCATTCCCATTCTCACCAGCGGCGACCTCAAAAAAGTGAAAGCCGAGCTCAAGGCCCGGCTTATGTAAGTGGAGATCCCGCAACGAGTGCGAGATAACAATGTCGGTTAGAGATGGCCGCGACTACGGAACCTCAACAGAATCCAGAATCTTCTGCACCACAGTCTCGGCGGAGACTTCTTCCGCTTCGGCCTCGTAACTGAGGATAATGCGGTGGCGGAGCACTTCCATCGCGACGGCCTTCACATCTTCCGGCGTCACGTAGGCGCGGCCCTGGATGAACGCATGAGCCTTCGAAGCCTGGGCAAGGCCGATGGATGCACGCGGCGAGGCGCCCACTTCCACAAAGCCCACCAGGTCGCTGCGCTTGATGCTGCCCGGATCGCGGGTCGCAAGCACCAGGTTCACGATGTATTCGCGCACGCGTTCGTCCACGTACACCTGCTTCACGAGCTGGCGGGCGGCAAGGATATCTTCCTTCGTGGCGACAGCCTGCGGCTGGCGCAGCCCCGCACCGGCAACGGCGTCGAGAATCTTCATTTCGTCGGCCTTGTTCGGGTAGCTGACCTTCACCTTCAACAGGAAACGGTCCACCTGGGCTTCGGGCAGCGGATACGTACCTTCCTGCTCGATGGGGTTCTGCGTGGCAAGCACCAGGAACGGCTCGTCCAGCTTGAACGTCTCGTCGCCAATCGTGATGTGGCGTTCCTGCATGGCTTCGAGGAGGGCGCTCTGCACCTTCGACGGAGCACGGTTAATTTCATCGGCGAGCACGAGGTTCGTGAAGAGCGGGCCCTTACGGGTTTCGAACTTCGCTTCCTTCGCGTTGTAAATCGTGGTACCCAGCAAGTCGGCCGGCAACAGGTCGGGAGTGAACTGGATGCGCTTGAAGTCCAGCGACACAGCATCGGCAAAAGCCTTCACCGCAGTCGTCTTGGCAAGGCCCGGCAAGCCTTCCAGCAGCACGTGACCGTCCGCCAAAATACCCGTCAGAATGCTTTCGACCAGAGCCTTCTGGCCAATCACCGTCCCTTCCACTTCACGCAGCAAATTCATGCAAAAAGCACTCTGCTGGCGCACCTTTTCCGAAAGTTCCTGAATATCCATTAGTGTACCTCTAAAATTTTTACGGACATTAAAATACAAAAATTGCCCCGAAAAAAGCAAATCTTCCCCTTTTAAGTTACATTTATTGCAAAATATGACACATTTTACCGATAAAGATCTCAAAATTTACGAGGAAAAAATCCTCAAGCAGCCGCAGCCCCTGCCCGACAAAAAGGGATTTAAGCAGTTCCTGATACTCTTCGGAATCGTATTCGCAATTTACGTTCTCGTTTTACTTCGCGGACCACGCGGCCGCCTTGAAGACGGTTTACTGTTCTCCATCGCCAGCGACCCCTCCGTAATCAAGAGCCTTCAACTTTGGCACGTTTTCGAATTTGCCAAGTTCCTCCCCGCATTCGGGATTTTCATCTGGTATTCGACATGCATCCCCTTTTTCAATAAGCACATCTGGAAAGACAAGGATCCGTCAGCGAACCTCCCTCCCGAAGATTTCTGGCTCAGGAACTTCAAGATTGCCCTAAGCATCGCATCGTTCCTTTTCTTCTTTTCCCTAGAAACTTTCGCCCGCGGGGAATACGACGGCCTGTTCTATTCCGGCCTGGGCCAGCCTGCATACATCATCGCGTTAGGCTACCTGGTCGCATCTACTTTGTACATCATCAACGCGTTCTTCCCCATAATCAAGAGGCTCCGCCCCAAGTACGGCATAACCCTGCTCGCATTCGCCGCAATCCTCGAAGCATGCGTCAAGAACTGCTTTTCGTAAAAGCATAGACGGGGGGGGACCGCCCTTTTTAAAAAACTAGCCATCAGAATCAAAGCCATAATTTATCATAAAATAAAAGCGATTTCTCGGTTCATCAATTTCCCGTCCATATCGCAACTCTACCGAAAAGGCCTTATACGCCAAATAAATTCCGGTACCAAACTCATGATAAAAACCCGTAGCCGGAGAACCTAAACCAGCTTCATTCTTATCTACACCGTGGGCATTACGCGAAATGTGTTCACTTAGCCCCACTCTAAGATTTTTACTTACAGGATATTCTTCGATCAACATCAATCCGCCGTAAATAGGGACTTGCTTGTCAACCACTAAAACAGACATACCGAACCAGCCTTGAATTCCTACATATTCCCATCGGGAACCAGCAAGGCCGCTTATCGAATAAAGATTTTCCGAATAAAGTCCCAGAACCAAATGGCTGTATCTAAACAAAAGAGAAACATCTAAATCACCAAAGAGTTCTACATCAGAATAGTCACTCTGCAACCGATTCTTGCCTCGATGGAGGTCTCCGATTTTAGCGGTCCCTCCAACAACAATATCACCTTCGTCTTCTTTCACATTCATGAACTGCGCCGCAGAAGGCGGATGACTTGAGCACCCCGCAAGCAGCAGGGCGCACACCACCAACACAATCCATAAAATTCCGCGGGCCATTATCTATAAAATAGAATATCTAGGCAAAACCCGGATTCATCCCATCCAACAATTCGTGGACTTCATCAAATAAAACGGACTTACAAATACAATCCAAATCGGATGTCGCACTTGACGCCGGCAAAATCGGCGTAGTTCATCCACACGGCGCAACCGGCGCTCACGCCGTTGATAAGCACGTCCTCGTCCTCGATGATGTTCTTGCGGCTTTGCAGGGTATGCTCGTAGCGCACGCCCACTGAATAATGGTACAAGGGTTCAACATAATCGTCGCTATCGAACGGCTCATAAGACGTGACGCCAATACCGACTTCGGGCGCAATTTTCCAAATACCGTTCATGTCGATTGGCGGCCTGTAAAAGACGTTTGCATCGACAAATGCCATCGATAAATTAGTGCCGCCACCAAACGACATAAAAAGTTCACCAAACCGGGAAACAAAAGCCCAAACAAGTTCCGCACCTCCCGCCACATCTTTTTCTTCAGCAAAGAAAGGCATGGTCAGCGCAATTCCCAAGTAGCCCGTCTTGTAATTTCGATTCTTCTCGCGCCATTTTTTCTGATTTTCCTTGGCTCGGCGCGCATTTTCATCATTTTCGCGCTTGTGATATTCACCTTGGCGCTTTTTACAATCATAATCGTCGTCTCTGCACGAAGTCGCCCATTCGGCAATACCAAAAATCACATCCAGCACAGAAGGCTTATCATCACTGTTCGAATTCGAGGAACCCGCCCATGCCGGAAAAACAAGCATGCACACGCATGCTAGAACAATCCGCAAATTGTGTTTCGGCGAGAACATACCTAACCCCCATATCCATGAAGATATATTAACGCACTTGAAAATGAGCGTAGGTTATCAGCAAATTCCGTGCGTTCGTCGGGATTATTTCTTCTTCGCTTTCGGGGCGGGCACTTCCGGCAGCATCGCGTCCAGAAGCTTCGCCAAAAATTCGCTGTCTTCAATCTGTTCGTTGGTCACGCGGAGCATGGGCTTCGCACCATCGTAGGGTAATTGCTTCTTTGCGCCGGGGAGCATCGCCACAGCCGCCGGCACGGGCTTCACCAGCAGGCGGTCATCGTAAATCCCGCCGAAGATTTTCCCGTCGGCATACAGAATGTACTCGCCCATCATCTTGCGGGTGGTCACGCGGAAACCACCTTCAAGCAGCTCCCCATTGAACTGCTCCAAAACGTGGTCACGAAACTTCTCTGAACTCGGCATGGTTACAATATAACAATTAATTTGTATATTCTCCCTATGCTCAACTACGTATTCCTTATCCTCGCCATTGTTGCGGAAGCCGCCGGCACCACACTGCTCAAGATGTCGGAACAGTTCACCAAACTCGTCCCTTCCATCGCATCGCTCGTCTGCTACGTGGCGTCGCTTTATCTGCTAAGCCTTTGCATGCGGACTATCCCCATCGGCATCGCATATGCCACCTGGTCGGCGCTCGGCATCGCGCTCATTACCGTCAGCGGCATTTTCTTTTTCAAGCAGATGCCGGATTTGGGCGCCATTATCGGGCTCGTCCTGATTATTTCCGGCGTTGCCGTGCTGAATCTTTTCTCGAAGATGGATATCCACTAGAGCTAGAATTCCGGCATGCTGAAATCGCCGTAAAGCTCGCGGCCGTCGAATACCCAGACAACCATCTTTTTGCCTTCCAGGAATTTTGAACGGCCCTTGAACAAGGTCGGGCCCAGGTTCCCCCCACCGATTCGGCTGCGGGTAAAGGTCTTTATCCCTGTCGCCTGCGCTATGTAAGCGCCGATATTGGAAGAACTGTTCCAGCCAAAATCGGCATTGCTGTCGCCGATAACCACGATGGGAGCGTCCTTGGAACCATGGTAGCGTTTACCTTCGGCATCTACGGTCTTCAGCACACGCACGTCGTAATCGGGATAGCTGTTATACTTCAGGTGGTAAAGATTCCCAGAGCCGGGGACAACCGTATCGCGCAGGAACCACTCTCCCCTCGGGACATCCAAATCCATCTCGTTGATGGTATCGGCAATCATCTGGGCAAGCAATTGCCGGCCAGCGCTGGTATAGTGGCTTTCGTACGCCTCGAACATGGGCGTTTCCTCGTTCTTTTCGAGAAACTCCTCCACGGCATCTACAACGACAACACCTTCGTCCTGCAAAGCATCCACCCATTCTTCATATTGCGGAGCAACAATCCCACCCGACAATTCTTCCGAATAATGTTCCGCCTCGATTTGCAGTTTGTCCGGAACCGGCACCACAACCAGCTTGATACCGCGCACTTCCAGCGAATCGTTGAAGGCGACAAAGGAATTCAAGTTTTCTTTCCAGTCCACCACCAGGTTGACAAGACTTTCCTGCAGGAATATCCAGTCGTCAACGCCGTTCACCGCACAGCGGGCCTCTTTCAGTTCACCGCCGCATTTTTCAAGATCGTCTTCAATCTGTTCCTGAACTTCCGGTGGGATTTCGGGGCGCAAAGACCACCAAGCCGTGACAAGCATCGCCGCCACCGTCGCAAGCCCCAAGGCTACCATCAGACATTTTCGAGAAACCATTGCAGCGTCAAATTTAGTTTTTATATTTGTTTATTGCACACAAAATACTTGTAGGAGAAGATAATATGAACTTCAAACGCTCCAGCAGCATTGTAATCGCGGCTCTTGCCTTCGGGATTGCGCTTGTCGCCTGCGATTCCGATTCGTCTTCCGGCCCGCAAAATGACCCCGCCTCTTCGAATGCGTATGACCGCGTCAGCGTTGGCCCTACTAGTTATGGCGAAATTATTTTGGTTTCAAGCTCCAGCGCCACACCGAAGGACGTCGTTCTGAGTAGTAGCGAAAAATCGAGCAGCAGCGAGACAAGTGTGTCCAGTTCATCTAGCGCAGCCGTCTCGAACGTGGAATACGGCACGCTCGCCGATTCCCGCGACGGCAAGAGCTACAAGACCGTGAAAATCGGCAGCCTCACGTGGATGGCCGAGAACCTGAACTATGACAACAGTGCTACCGCCACGGGTTCCATCGATTCAAGCTTCTGCTACGACGGCATTCCCGCGAACTGCGAAAAGTATGGCCGCCTTTACCAGGAATACGCCGCGACGGCCGTGTGCCCCGAGGGTTGGCGCCTCCCCACTGCGGACGACTGGCGCGACCTGACCACTACGGCGAAGAGCGAGTTCGGCGACAACAACGGCTCCCTGCGCGCTGTGGGTGAATGGGAAAATACGATTTTTGGAGACAACGTAACGGCCACGAACGCAAGCGGGTTCTCCGCTCTCCCGGCAGGTTACCGCGCCAAGACGGGCGAATGCGACGGCGAGGGCACCAAGGCCTATTTCTGGGGCGAAGACAACATGAATCACTACGCCTGGATACTCTCGAACCAGTACGACATGGAGAAGGAATCCATGCAGCGCGGGTACTATGCCTACGCCGTGCGTTGCGTCAAGGAATAGTAAATCAGGAAGCGCGGACTAGGAACCGCGTTTCATCTCGGCCATGACCATGCCCGCGACAATCGCTACCGCACCCGCGATGGCGACAGGCGTGATGCGTTCCCCGAGGGCGATGACCGCCGTGATGATGGTGACGAGCGGGATGGCGTAGATGTAGTTGCTCGCGAGCACCGTGCCGAGCTGCTTCAGCACCTTGTTCCATGCGAGGTAGCCGAGCAGCGACGAGAAAACCGTGAGGCAGACGAAGTTGAACGATACGACCGGTTCCGCGAAATTTTGCCACGGGATATCGAACGTTTTGTGGATATCGCCACCCGCCTCGAAGAATAGCGCGGGCAGCGACATGAGTGCCCCGTAAAAGAACATCTTGCGGGTTATGAACAAAGTAGAATACACGCCGTTGAACTGGCGCACGACCAGCGAATAGATGGCCCACATGACGGACGAGGTGAACGCGAGCATGTCGCCCACGGGCGAAAGTTTCAGGATGAATTTCCCGTTCAGCACCACGAGCACCATCCCGACAAACGTAATCAGGCACCCGACAACCTGCCGCTTGCCGAGGCGCTCCGCCTTGTACAGGATGCCCCCGAAAATCATGGTGAGCAGCGGGTTCGTGCACACGATGAGCGAGACGTTGCTGCTGGGTGAAAGCGAGAGGGCCGTGTTCTCGGCCCAGAAATAGAGCGTGCAGCCCGTGATACCGCAGACGAACAGGATGATTTCGTGCTTCCAGTTCTTGCAGCGGAACTTCTTGTGGGATGCCGCGAGCAGGATAAGGTAGGTGACCGCGAACCGCAACGTAAAAATCTGCACCGCGGTAAAACCGTGATTCAGCAGCACCTTCGTGCTCACGAAACTCGTGCCCCAGAACGCAATCGTCGCGATGGCGAGGATATGCCAGAGGGCCATGTTGTTGCGCGCGGGTGTCATCGGCCACAAAGATAGAAAAAAGGGATGCTTAGCCGTCGGTTGATTTTAAATTTATGCAAATATTTGCATAAACGCATTGACAAGGTATAGTCTTTTTCTATATTTACCTACCGAAAAGATATGCTAAGGCGGCCTTTTTCGAAGACCATACGATGAGATTATCTATCGTCTAGGTTGGTGAGCTTGTCGAACCACGTCTTTCGTCTATCTATATTTTAAGGCTATAACAAACAAGAGGCAAAAATGTCCAAGATCGAAACTTTGTGCGTACAGGGCGGCTGGCAGCCGAAAAACGGCGAACCGCGCGTCCTTCCCATCTACCAGAGCACCACTTTCAAGTACGAGTCCAGCAACGCGATGGCCGACCTGTTCGACCTGAAGGCCAGCGGCTACTTCTACACGCGCCTGCAGAACCCGACCAACGATGCCGTGGCATCCAAGATTGCGGCCATGGAAGGCGGTGTCGCTGCGATGCTCACGAGTTCCGGTCAGGCGGCGAACTTCTTCGCCGTGTTCAACATCTGCGAGGCGGGCGACCACTTCATCAGCACCAGCGCTATTTACGGCGGTACGAGCAACCTCTTCAGCGTTACCATGAAGAAGCTCGGTATCGAATGCACGTTCGTGGACCAGGACGCTAGCGACGAGGAAATCGAGAAGGCTTTCCGCCCGAACACCAAGTGCTTCTTCGGCGAGACGGTGGCAAACCCCGCCGGCAAGATTTTGGACCTCAAGCGCTTCGCCGACATCGCCCACAAGCACGGCGTGCCGATGATTGTGGACAATACGTTCCCGACTCCGATTCTTTGCCGCCCGATTGAATTCGGCGTGGACATCGTGACTCACTCCACCACCAAGTACATGGACGGTCACGCGATGGCTGTGGGTGGCTGCATCGTGGATAGCGGTAACTTTGACTGGGAAGCCCATCACGACAAGTTCAAGGGTCTCACCGAACCGGACCCGAGCTACCACGGCCTTGCCTACACGAAGGCTTTCGGCAAGGGCGCCTTCATCACGAAGGCTACGGCCCAGCTGATGCGTGACCTCGGCAGCATCCAGGCTCCGCAGAACGCGTTCCTCCTGAACGTTGGCCTTGAAACGCTCCATCTGCGCATGCCGCGCCACTGCGAAAACGCTCTCGCCTGCGCGAAGTTCCTGCAGAACCACCCGAAGGTGGCCTGGGTCGATTACGCGGGCCTCGAGGGCAACAAGTACCACGAACTTGCCAAGAAGCAGTTCAAGGGCGGGCTCCCGTGTGGCGTGCTCACCTTCGGTATCAAGGGTGGCCGCGAAAAGAGCATCCAGTTCATGGACAACCTCAAGATGATCTGCATCGTGACCCATGTGGCCGATGCCCGCAGCTGCGTGCTGCATCCGGCAAGCCACACGCACCGTCAGCTCAGCGACGAACAGTTGATCGAGGCAGGCGTTGCTCCGGACCTGATCCGCTTCAGCGTCGGTATCGAAAACGTCGAAGACATCATCGCGGACCTCACGCAGGCTTTGGACAAGGTGTAATTCCCGAAGATGAGAACCTCCTTCGTAAAGGTAATCGCGAATATCTGCGCCGTGGCTCTGGCCACGGCCAGTTTCGCGTTTGCAAAAGGGAACGCACAGGCGGCCGAAGACATCAAGATTGTCAAGATAAACGACAGCAACTTCGAGAAAGAAATCCTGCAGTCGAAAAAGCCAGTGATTCTGGACATCACTTCCACAAGCTGCCCGCCCTGCCTCATCATGATTCCGACCCTCATCGGCATCGCCAAAAATTACAGCGACATCAAGATTGCGACCGTGGGAATCGACGAGCCGAACATAGACAAGATAAAGGCTTCACTCCCGATTCAAGCGTTTCCGACATTCTTCTTCATCCGCGACGGAAAGTTTATCAACCAGCTCGTCGGGGCAGTCAAGGAAGAAGATCTGTTGAACGCCCTGCAGTATACGCCGGACCCGAAAGTGAAGGCAAATGCGGCAAGGCCGAAAAAAGTCAAGAACACGCAGAAGAATCTCGTCTGCAAGGTAAACGGCCAGTTCAACGGTCTCAAGAACCTCGTCACCATTTCGTTCGTGTTCGGTGACTACGAAATCAAGAATGTCGACATCGTCACCGACGTGTTCGTGCCGCCCGAACTGAGCGACAGGCGCGAACAGATGATAGAACACGTGCGTGCAAGCGGCAAGGGCGAGGTCGAGCCGACCATGACTGGATTCCGCATGCACATCGACAACGATTGCCGATTCATGAAGGCGATGGACATGAAACGCACTTCGACCTATGGCGAAATGCGTGCCGGTCTCGAATTGCAGGGTTTTTCCTGCAAGTAGCGGCGCAGGGCTATTTTCCCGTTTCGTTTCCAGTAAAATAATATAGATTTGAAGAGCGTATGCCAAAAAGAAAGACGAACCAGACTCTTCTCGCAGGCATCAGCTCCGTCATGCTGATGCTCACGATGGTCGCCACCGTGGCCATCATCAAGCTTTCCTCCGTTCTGGGAGCGTCCGCCTACCTCCTCTTCATCGCGCTCGTCCTCATTATCTCCGTAACCGGGTTCCTCCTGTGGACCCGCTACCGTTCCACCGAGACGGCGCAGCAGGTTGCCGACCTGATGAAAGAGGTGATGACATCCCCGATGGAGAAGAATCTTTCGGGAGATTCGCAGTATGCCGTTGCCGTGAAGCCGAACGGCCAGATAGACCCGAGGCTCACGAAATACATGACGAAGCTTGCGCCCACGGTAAACGCCATCGCAAGTTTCTTCAAGGATTTCATATATTACGACGGCGTGGCCGAAAAGTTGCGCAACCACTTTGAACTGGGCGAAGGCAGCGACACGTTCCAGGAACTTTCGACCATATTCCTCTCGGACATCAACTACCTTTCCGAAAAGCTCGGCCACGAAATGAGCCTCGACTCGTTCGAGTCCTGCGGTTTTGTTTCGCTACTGCTGCGCCTGCGGACAAACGCACCCGCCACGACGGACTGGAACCGCCTTGTTCTCCAGTCATTCGTCGACAAAGAAATCGAGATGGGTCCCCTGGTGCAAAACCTGGAAAGGAACCACGCCCAGATAGAGACCACCGGAGAGATATTCCTGTTCAGTTCGATATTCGGAGGATTTTCTCCCGATGCCGTCCGCAAGTACTCGCGGCTCCTTTATGACTATTCCGCGGCGCTTGCAAACATCGACGGCAAGCTCACTCCGGACGAGGTGCAATGGCTGCAGTACCTGGAAAGGCACATCGGGAACAACCGCTCGGCAGCATGGCGCCCGGGATTCGTCAAGTGCTCCACGCGACCGGTGAACTACAAGAACACGCCTCTAAAAGAAGCCGTCTCGCGCAACATGCGACCCGCAAAGGAAGAACGCGTCCCGCAGGGCGAGGCGGTGAAGCAGCTCGATTCGCTCATCGGCCTTTCGTCGGTGAAGAAGGAAGTCGTCACGTTCTACAACTTTATCCGCGTGCAGAACGAACGCAAGAAGAAAGGGCTTTCCGTTCCGCCGACATCGTACCACCTGGTGTTCTCCGGAAATCCCGGCACGGGCAAGACGACAATCGCGCGCATCATGGCCGAAATTTTCAAGGACCTGGGCGTTCTCCGCAAAGGCCACCTGGTAGAGGCGACGCGGGCAGACCTGGTCGCAGGCTACATGGGACAGACGGCCATCAAGACAAACAAAGTAATAGACGACGCCCTGGACGGAGTCCTGTTTATCGACGAAGCCTACACGCTCGCGCGAAGCGCCGAAAACGACTACGGGCAGGAGGCCATCGACACGCTCCTCAAGCGCATGGAAGATGACCGTGACAGGCTCGTGGTCATCATCGCCGGCTACACGGACGAAATCAAGCGCTTCGTGAACTCGAATCCCGGCCTCTCTTCGCGATTCAACAGGTACATCAACTTCCCCGACTATTCGGAAGACGAGCTCGCGCAGATTTTCAGGTCGTTCCTCGCGAAATACGACTACAAGATAGGCAAAGCCGCAGAGGCCGCCATGAAGCGCTGCATCGCCGATGCCGTCAGCAAGAAAGACAGCCGGTTCGGAAACGGACGCTACGTGCGCAACCTGTTCGAAAAAGTCATCGAGAAGCAGGCCAACCGCCTTGCAGCTTCCCCGGATCTTGGCAGGGTCGACGTAAGCGACCTCATCGCGACCGATTTCGAGCAGGCCGCCGCCGAAAAATAAAGCTACTCCCCGACAATGACCTTGTAGAATTCAAGGAACTGCGAAGGCGAAAGTTCCTCGGCACGGACCGTCGTAGGATAATCCAGAAGTTCGATGGCTTCCTGGATTTTCTTCTTGTCGTAGGCGCGACCGAAGGAATTCGCGAGCGTCTTCCTCTTCTGCGTAAACGCGGCCCGCACGAAGTCGAAGTAACCCTCGGGGACCTGGAGCGGACATTCCTTGGGCGTGAGGAGCATCGTAGCGCTGTCCACGTTCGGGCGCGGCGTGAAGTGTTCCGGGCCGATCTTCCTCAGTATCTGCGTATCGGCGAACGCGGACACGAGTACGGATAAACTTCCGTAGTTGCTGCTGCAGGGCGACGCGCAGATGCGTTCAGCGACTTCGAGCTGCACCATCCCCATGAATCCCCTGGTCAGATGGAGCTTCGGCATGAGCCCCGCGATAATCGCCGTGGAAACGTTGTACGGGAGATTGCCGGTGACCCACGGTTTTGCGTGCGCATCCAGGAATCCCTGCAGGTCGAACTTCAGGAAGTCGATATTCTCGATGCGGAAGTTTTCCCGGCCCCGGAATTTCTGTTCCAGAAATTCCACGCACTGCTCGTCGATCTCGACGGCAGTGAGTTGCACGGCGCGCCCGAGCAGATGCTCGGTCAGCGCCCCGTGCCCGGGGCCAATTTCAAGCACGTA
Organism: Fibrobacter sp. UBA7003; assembly: GCA_002449765.1. Classification (GTDB taxonomy): domain Bacteria; phylum Fibrobacterota; class Fibrobacteria; order Fibrobacterales; family Fibrobacteraceae; genus Fibrobacter. Next base: position 30,192 of record DJXN01000008.1, on the reverse strand, counting down.
GTCGCCCGCCTCTGCAGGCAGGTCCCCCGCAATCATCTGCGCGGTAGGTACATCCAGAAAGTTTTGGCCGAATTTGCGGCGGCGTGCTCTATCCATACCGAAAAATTAGCAATTCGAATCCGGCGGAGCAATCCTATTCCTGCGCAAAGCGGAACACATGGCGGTTGCAGCTCGTGGTAAGCAGGTAATGCTTGTCGCGCTGGACCTTCATGAACATGTTCACGAGGTAGGCACGAAGTCCCGTCACCGAACGCTCCAGGTCTGTCAGGTCCATGAGTTTCCCGTCGTCCTTGATGACAAGCAGGAATTCGCCCTGCAGCACCTGCAGCGAGACTTCCATGTAAACCTTCCGTCCCGCATTGCTCTCGTAGACGGTCATGCCGAGTTCCTCGAGCAGGAGCATCGCCTTCACGATTCCGGCGTCATCCACGGACGCATCCTTCAGCTTCTTCCCGATGATATCGCGGTACTTGACCAGGTTTTCGGGATTCAGCAACAGATCGTACATATACCAGTGTCCCGTTCCTTCGGATTCTTCGAGAAGGAGCGGAAAACCGGATCTACCGTAGAGCACGAGCTGGACAATGCAGCACACTGCAAAAGCAACAAACGGAGAAACGCCAAATCCGAGCCACACATTACCATCGCCCCAGAGCGGCACACCGCCCAGGACACAGGCTACCGGGCCGAGGAACACCGCGACAAAGATGAACAGGAACGAGAGAATCGGCTTTTCGTGGACATGATAGGCCGCATATATCTTCACAAAAGCGAGCGGACACAGCCCGACAGCGCAGGCGCGAATCGCAAAGGCGAGTTCGTCCGCGGCGCTTGCCGAACTGATGTGGAACAGGCGCGCGAGCAGGGGCGCAAACGCCAGCAGGAGCGCGGTAGCGACCAGAGTCTCCTTGAGCGACACCCAGTTCACGAATTTCATCATCTGCGCGACCCCGTTACCGTTTTCCTCGCCTCGGTAGATGTTGATAATCGGCTCGGCCGCCATCCAGATGCCATTGAATACGACGCTGAGTTCAAGGATTTCGTAAATAACCGAGAGGATGGCAATCCTGTCGCTGCCGAAATGGGTGACGAAGTAGAAGTTCATGACTGCGGCAAACAGCGCAAAGAAAAGATACTCGCACGCTTCCGCCATGCTGAACCGGACAACCTTCGCGACATCGCGGATCTTGAAATACCACACAAACTTGAGCGTATTGCCCTTCCGCACAAAGTGCGAACAAAGCACAAGGATGCTGAGAACAACGGAAAGCACCGTCCCGAGCGCGATTCCCGACATTCCCCAGAACTTGCAGAACACGCACGAGAAGACCAGGTTTCCAAGCAGCAGCACCGCATACGAGATATTGCATGTCTTCATGTCACCGTCGACATACACCATCTCCTGCAAGATATTGTTCAGCGGGATTACGAAGGCAAGTCCCAGGAACCATCCGTAAAACTCGTTCACGAATTTCAGCTGTTCGGCATCTATTCCCGACGTATCGAGGAACAGGCGCCCGACAGCAAAAAGAGCCACCATCAGGATCCCGACCGCAAAAGAAAGGATTATCCCCTGTCCGAAAAAACGGTCCGCACGGTGCTTGTTCAGGCGCCCCAGCTCAATCGAATAGCAGACGAGGCTCCCCACCATGACCATCGCGCTCAGAAACAGGATGAACGAGAACATCGGCGTGAAGAAGGATATCGCCGCCAGCGCATTTTCGCCCAGGAACCGGGCCGCGACCACCTTGTCGATGAAGATGTTCACGAGTTCAGCACAGACCGAAAACGATGCCGTAAAGAGCATCGACGTAAACCGCCTTCCGCAAAATGTCTGGCTGATGCGCATACGGAATGAAATAATAGAATTTTTACTTCAGGCGACGCAAGATAGCCTTCTGCGCATCGGTAATGCGGTAGCTTTCGCACGCCTTCTGGATGGACTTCGCGTGAATCCACGGCGAAAGCTTTCGGCCCTCGATGTAGGGGAACGTCGCATCCCACTGCTTGGCAAGCGCGGTCGCGAAATACCAGGCGACGACCATCTGCACGTAGTAGCGGTCGGTGGGGCATTCCGCGCGGCCGTCGTCATTAAACAGAGATTCATCAATAGCCGCGACCCACTTCAAAAACTTCTTGTCGAATCGCACGTCCAAAAAGAACGTCATGAGCATGTTCACGCCGAAGCGAACCGTGTAAGGGTGCTTTGACTTGAGCCATTTTTCGATGCACGACACGAACCGCTTTTCGTCCTTGAGCAATGCCTTTGGCGATTTGCCATCGCATACCGCCCAGTTGTCGATGTAGGGCAGGAACTGTTCGATGCGGTACAGGCACTCGTCCGCATCCTTAATGCGTTCGACCACGAAGAGGTGAACCTGGTTTTCTTCAAAGTACTTGTGCGGCAGTTTGTCCAAAAACTTGGCGACATCGGCCGCCGCGAACTCCTTCGCAATCTTTCGCATGGTAGGCACCCGCACGCCGATAATCGATTTCTTGTCGATGTTCGGCAACAGCGACGCATGAAAGTCGCGGTACTTCAAATCCTGTTCGGCCTGCAGTCGCTTTAGGAGTTCGGCATGGGTCATGGGCTACCTTTTTAGCAAAAGCGCCTTTCCGGCGACGCGGCCGTTCACCTGCAGCACGCCCACGTAGCGCCCGCGGGCAATCGCACCGGCATCGAGCGCATCGCTATACGCACCTGCGGCACGGCTCCCCAGGTTGAACGAGCGCACCACGCGACCCTGCATGTCTACAAACGCGAACTTCACGGCGCCCGCGGCAGGAATTTCGAAGCGGAGCGCCACATGCGGGCCATGGAATGCGGCACCGAACCCGAGTCCAGACGCAACCGCAATTTCGAAGTTCCCGACCGTCTTCTCGATTTCAAGCTGCATCGTAGCGGGCTTGCTCCAGAGCGTGTCGGAACCGAGCAAAACGCCCACGCGGTAGGAGACTTCGAACTTCCCAGACGGCGCCTCGACATTTTCGAGCGAATCGAGCAGGGCCTCGCTTGCAGAATCCAGCGCGAGTACCTTCGTTGCCGCCGTATCCATCACGAAGGCATCTTCGAGAAGCTTGGCGCGGACATTCTTTGCAATCCCGGTGTTGCTATTGTACACGGCATTCTCTTCTGCAAGCATCGGCGGGTTCGGCATGCCGCGCAGCAGCGGATAGCTCACACCCTCCTTGATGTACCACACGGAATCGAAATCGAACGCGGAGAAGGATTTTTGCTTACGCATTGCCGAGGGCGAAAGTCCGGTATTCGTCGCCAGTGTATCGATACAGCCGTCGGCAAGGAAGTAGAACTCATCCGAAGGCATCGACCCTCTGGGCAAGTCAACGCAAAAACGGTTTCCGTCCTTAACGGCCGTTCCGGAAGCATACCCCCTCACCTTCGTAGCGCTACCGTTGACACTGGCAAATCCAAAGCCATATGGCGTTTCATTCGCCGACACATCGCCCGTCGAATAGCAATCTTCAATTACAGCCTGATTGATATTGGCAAAACCGCCAGCCTCCTCTACATTTCCCGTAGAATAGGACCGCCTGATAGTTCCATCATTTTCGCCGACAAAACCGGCAGCCGCGCTTGCATTCCCCATCGCAAACGAACGCTCAATCACGCCTTCGTTCTTGCCGACAAATGCTCCAGAATAGGAATAATTTCCACTCCCCTTGACATTTCCGGCAGCATAGCTTTCAGAAATAGTCGCCTGGTTCAAGCCCACAAAGCCACCGACACAATACATGCCCCCAACATCGACAGACGCATGCAGCCCTTTCAATTCCTTGCTATAAGCTTTAGCGATCAGGCCACCGACATAGGCCCCATCCTTCGCGTCAATAACGCCCGTTGCAGCAGAGTTCGTTATAGTCCCGCTATCAATCGCGACAAGGCCACCTATTCCATCAATATAAAAATCCTCGTATTCGTAATCCTTTATTTTGTGGTCAACATAATAATACACGCCGCGTTCTTGGATAATCTGTTTCGCATCAATATTTACAGATGCGTCGACTATACGCCCGGTTCCCGTATTCATGGCGGCAATTCCACCAATCGGGCCACGGCCATTATTCAACGACACCTTGGCAGACGAAAGCTTGATAAGTCCCCTGTTGACAAGAGCAATTCCACCAACGAGTCCCGAGCTATCGCTCCAGACAGCATCAACATTCACGTTGAGGACATCGCCATCGTTTATCACGGAAATACCCGCCAAAGATGACCCGCCAAAAATTCCCTTGACTGAACAATTTTCTATAAGCCCCTTGTTATCGTAAACAAGACCCGCACCGCCAAAAGTTTTCTTGAACAAGACATCCATATCAACATGGCTTACAGTCCCCATGTTCACGCCGGCCAAGGCGCCAACTTTATTTACATTTCCTTCTTCTCTGCTTATCTCATACCTCTTGAAGGACAAGCTATCGATTACACCTGTTTTTGCAATCGTATCCACAAGCCCCGTGGGTTCACTGTCCCAGAAGTCCATATAAAGGTCGCTGATACTGTGACCGCCGCCGTGAATTTTTCCAGTAAACAATCTCGAGGTATCCTGCGGTATATATCCGCCCAAAACAACACCATAGCAATTGCAAAAATCTTCGAGTATTTCAATCTTGCCAATAGGGTTGAATCCAATGCCTCGCCCGCTGAAAAGGGTTTGGGTCTTTGAGGCAGAAGCATCGATATCATTAGCCACACGATAGACGGACGAAAGCTTGTACTTTCCGTACCCGATTGATTTCAAGTCACCGTATGTCTTGATCAGGAACGGATCGCTCTCAGTACCGGAGCCAGCCATTTTGAGCATCGTCTGGTCAACATCCAAATTCGGATAGACTTTTTCCTTCATTGTTTTGGATATACGGTAAGCCGAAGTAAACCAAGACAAATAGGGATAGGTTGTATCTGCAGCAATGCTCCAAGTTGAAACGAAATCCCAATCCTTGTAATTTTCCTTCGTAACCATCTGCCGCGTAGTGCGGAGTTTCCCACCAGCCGTTACATTAACAAACCAAAGAGAGCTATCGCCATACACCGACGTATAAGTCGACTTGTCGGCATCCCCTGCAACAACTCCCCATTTAGAAGACCCCACTACACGGCCTGCGGCAAAGGAGTTTTTCACGGTTGCATTGTCGGAGTAGCCAAACAGACCACCGACATTCTTTGTACCCACGACATTCGCAATCGAATAGCAATCCGCTACGCTAGCCGCGCCCAAATGCCCTACGAGGCCGCCCACATTTTCGTTTCCCGAAACGAGGAACCTGGATGCGCTCTTTGCGAGAGATCCCGAAGATTTCTTACCGACAACGGAGCCTACGTAATTTTCGCCAGAAACATCATACTTTACAAAGATTTTTTCGAGCGTAGCACCTTTATCGACACCGGCGAGGGTACCGACATAGTTCTTGCCATGGATGGCACCCCTAGTATCCGCAGGCCCATACGAATTATCTTTTCCAAGATACGAAGCCGTATCAAAGACGACGCCGCTCACCTTGGCACCCGCCGCCAGAGCCCGGAAAAGCCCTACGGAATCCTCGTCGGGGCGGTTGATGTTCAAGCCCGCAATAAACTTGTTATTCCCGTCAAACACGCCGCTGAATTCTCCAATCGGTTCGAAGCCCTTGCAAAGAGTGCTGTCGGCATTGCAGTTCTCCCTGAACGAACTCGCGGCATTGATATTGCTCATCAGCTTGTAATACTTGTCAAGCCCGTATTCGTACTTGCCGATATACTTGAGGTCATCGTAATCGTAAATCTTGTAGGGGTTCCTTTCGGTACCGGTACCAGCGAGCATATTTACCGTACCGTCGTCTTCGAGCGTGCCCGGCAATATCGGGTCCATGCCCTTGAAGTACGGGTAAGAAACGCCTTCCTGGATAGCCCACACGGTATCGAAGTTGAAACCTTCGTATGTTGACTGTTTCAACATTTCTTCGGTGGTATTCCCTCCGTACACGTTTCCTGTAACAGTACTGTCGAAATAACATGATTTGATGTGTTCGCCCGACCCGAAGAAGTTTCCTCCGATAATTCCTTCCGGGTCGGGAGCCTTCAGGATACTCGCAGAATAGATGTTCTGTTGCAAGGTGCCCGATGAAAACTCATCCGAAATGCCCATAACGCCACCCACGTTCTCGTAACCCTTGACGACATTCACCGAGAACGCGTCTACAACCCTCGAAGCGGAAGCGCCAAAAATTCCACCGACAATATCGCCCGACGTTACATAGCCGGTAGTCCCGACCACATGGATTTCACTTATGCGGGTAGCACCCATCAATCCGCCGACAAACGACATCCCCGACACGTTCCCGTTCAAGGAGACAACGTTAGTGACACGGGAGTTATCGATTTCACCCGCCAGCGCACCGACATACCAATCCCCTTCGACTTTCGCGTTTTCAAGTTTCAGGTTCTTGATGTCAGCGTCATCCGCCACCCCGAACATTCCCGCAAAGTCACGATACGGGTCGACAATCGTCAGGTTCTTGATGGTATGGTTTTTTCCGTCGAAGACTCCCGCGAACACATGCACGCTATCGCCGATGGGCCTAAAATTGACCCCGGCAGCATCGATATCGGCAGTCAGTTCGTAACTTGCCACCAGCGGGTAGGCCATGTCGTTTCCGATTTTCTGGAGTTCCGCAAGTGTCGAAATCTTTATCCCGTTGGGTACAGCCACGTAGCTCGACGTTCCCCAGACGGTATCGCCTTCGTTTACCACGCCGATTCTATAGCCATAATAGAGCGTATCTCTCCTTAATATAAAACTTGTATAATCGCCACTAACGGTATCATATTTATCGCCCAGATTCACCCAGCCGAGCCACTTGCCGACAAGTTCGCCATCGACCTCGGTAAGCGAGGCAACAGGCGGCTGCTCTTGCCACTTTGCCGCCACAGTCGGAGTCGCAATCGGGATAAACGACTTTTTCGAATAGGGGTTGTTCGCCAGGTACGGGAAAGTCTTGCCTTCGTCTATGTCCCAATAACGAATAAAGTTCCCCGTAGGCGAATAGCAAGCGCCTTCATATATAAAGTATTCGCATGTATCCGTACCATCAACGACATACTCATCATAACCCAGAGTGTCCCAGCCCGCAAACGACGAGAGCTTCATCATCTTCGCGGTAGAAAGCCCCGTGCCGCCTGCACTCGTATCGAGTCCCGAAATTTCGGTATTCCAGTAGGAGCTAAAAATTGTATCGGGCGAATATCCAATAAGCCCGCCTACAAGCGAATCGCCCAAGACCTTGTTTGCCGCATAGGAATTGAAAATGGAAGCACCGGAGCCTGCAACGCCACCGACCTTGTTGTTTCCGCGCACCTCGCCCATGGCGAACGAACTCTGTACAAAGCCACCGCTCCCGACAACACCACCCACATAGCGTTCTCCTTCTACCTTTCCGATGGCATACGAATGGGATACCGTTCCCTTATCGTTATCGCCAACAATGCCGCCAATATCTTCATCAAATTCATAGCCGTAACGTACCAAGTCCATTGTAGACACGCACATTTGAACATCACCTTCGGATTCTCCGGCGATGCCACCGACATTATTCACATCGGATTCTCCCGGGACAATCGTTCCATTGGAACGGCTGTTAGTAATACGCCCGTCATTGAACCCGACAATACCGCCGACACGCCCGTCCATAGCAATGATATTCACATCGGCAACGGCGCTATCGATTGTCGCCTCGTCTGTTTCACCCACAATTCCGCCAACCCGTTCCGTACCCTTGATTTCTCCTTGGAACGAAACATCCTTCAAGGCGGGAATCATACCGGAATACCCGATAGCCCTCATCGCAGCACCCACAATGCCGCCGACACGCTTCTTCCCTTGAACAAAACCGTTCGTCACATGCACATTTTCAATCGTACCGACAAGCCTTGCGACAACGCCACCCACATGGTCGGTTTCGCTCACCCTCCCCGTCACATGGAGATGGTCAAAATTCAAGTTCTTGACAGAACCGACAAGTGCGTAGATAAAGCCCACATTCTGTTCACAGGGTAGCCAGATTGTTAAATTGAGAATCGTGTGGTTCTGGCCGTCGATAGTTCCCCAAAACGCCACGCTGTCGGCTGCATCCTTGTTCTTGCCGATAGGGATAAAGCCGTTGCAGCCGCCCTCGTCACTGCACATCTCGTGCGCCGAGGCCGAAGCGTCGATATCGGCAGTCAGCACGTAGTTCGAAGAATAGAGGTAAGTGCCCTTGCCTATCGCCTTCAGGTCTTCGTAATCCTCAATCTGGAAAGGCTTTTCGGCGGAACCATCACCCTTCATGGTGCCGTTCGCCGCGAACGAATGGATCGCAAGCAGCGACAGAACGGCAGCGAAAACAAAACGTAACTTCATCATCTTTCTCTCTCCTAGTCTCTAGCCATCAAAACTTTTTCCATCACCTTGCCGTTCACCTGCAACACGCCGATGTAGCGGCCTCGGGCAATCGCACCGGCATCGAGCGTTTCGCTATACGCACCCGCGGCACGGTTGCCCAGGTTGAACGTGCGGACGACACGGCCCTGCATGTCCATGAGCATAAACTTCACGGCACCCGCGGCAGGAATTTCGAAACGGAGCGCCACATTCGAGCCTCGGAAGGCGGCACCGAAGCGGGCTCCCGACGGGGTGGCAACCTTGCTCAAGCCAACCGACTTCAGGACACCGAGTCTAGCTACGGCTTCGTCGCTCCAAATCGTATCCTTGCCGAGTACCATGCCCACGCTGTACAAAATCTCAAACATCCCGGAAGGGTTCTCCGCCTTTTCCAGAGAATCAATCAGGAAGATACTCGTAACATCCAGATGGACCACCTTCGTCATCGTCGAATCCATCACGATGGCATCTTCGAGTATCTTGGCGCGGATCCTATTTTCGAGGGACCCGTTCCCTTCAAGCTTCAGATTCACACTCGCAGGGAATGGCATGTTCGGCAAACCGCGCAGCATCGGTGTCGAGAAGCCTTCCTTGATGTACCACACGGAATCAAAATCGAAACCGCGGTACTCATCCTGCATGTACATGGAGCCCATGGTAGTTCCCTGGGGCGTATGGTAATTCGTACCATCGACAGGCTTCCCGTTGTCGGACTGTTCCACAAAATACCTCGTCTTGAGAGCATACGAATTTTCGATGGAACCCTTGTTCTCGTATGCAAAGGCGCGATAGCCCTTTCCGACAGAATAAGACTTGCTGATGACACCCGTATTCAGATAAACAGCCGAATAGGCGGAATCGTTCATTCCGAGCACATCACCCATCGAGAACGAATTTTCGATTGTCCCGTGGTTCTCCACGGCAAAGCCAGCTATGACATACGGCATATCCCGTTCGACATCCGCATTAACGTAGCATTCCGATATGGTTCCCTCGTTGATATAGACCAGGCCACCCCCGCGAGGGCCGAAACGCCCGTAACCGCCAAAGAACCCCTCGAAGGAACTCTGCCGGATGGTACCCTCGTTCCGGTAGACAAGCCCCACATCGGCCTCCAGATTGTCGCACTTGACATTTACGTTGTCTACAATTCCCTTGTTCACATAGGCAAGGCCTGCTGTAACGCCGGAGAACTCCACAAACCTTATTTCAAGGCTATCCACGATTGCCGAAGAATCGATAGCAAGGAAGAATCCCGAATTGCGGTACGCTTGGAGCGTACAGATATACAGGTCATGTATCACGTGGCCGTTCCCGTGGAATTTGCCCGTAAAGGTCGTATCCGTCCCGTGTTCGTAGGAACCCCCGAACAGGCCCTTGGAATTTTCGCGATACTTCCCGATAGACGGGAAACCGATGGTGAAATTCAGCTGCGGATGGCTGGCAGAATCCACATAATATAATTCATCCGAGGAGGCCGACGCATCGATATCGTTTGCAAGACGGTAAACCGCCGAGAGCTTGTATTTCCCATAGCCTATCGCCTTGAGGTCGTCGTATGTCTTGACGAGGAACGGGTCTTCCTCGGTGCCGGAACCTTCCATCTGGAATTTCACATCGTGTGTCCTGACAGGGTAAATCAACTTGACACCGTCTGTCCATGCGAGGATGGGATAGGCATCTGCGGCATGTTTCAGCCACACCGTCCCGAATTCCCAGCCCTCGTAAGAAGCCGAATCCAGCATTTCGGCCGTCGTGAGCGACTTTCCGACACTGCTGTTGTCGAACTGCCACACTTCGCCATCGTAGTAGACCGACTTGTAGGTCGACTTCTCGCTTGATCCCGCCAGGTTCCCGACATTTTCGTTTCCGCGCACTTGGCTTATGCTGTAGATGTTCGTGTACGCCGAAGCGGAATCGATACCGACAAAGCCGCCGACATTGGCATTGCCCTGAACACTCGCCCAGGAAAGGTTGTCTGTATAGGAAGCGTTCTTGGAGCTTCCGGCAAAGGATCCGACATAATCGTTGCCTTCAACCGTACCGTTGACATGGTCGTACTTCGCGGTACCACCTTCCTTCGCCCCGACAACCATACCGACATAGTTGTTGCCGCGAACGACCAGGTCGCGTTCCGTACCCATGCTCTCAAGGTCGGCACCCTTGTCCAGCCCGGCAATACCACCCACATAGTTCCTGCCGATAATGGTGCTCTCGCCCAACCCTATTCCCGAAACCTTGGCACCGGGATTGAGTTTCGTGAACAAGCCGACGTAATCCTCGTCGGGGCGGTTGATGGTCAGCTTGAAAATGCCGTCCCTGTGTCCGATGAACGTCCCGCTGAAACCTTCGGTTCCGCCGATGGGTTCAAAACCGGCACACACGCCGTCGACGCAGTTGTCCGTCGCGGATTCGCTTGCATAAAATCCCTGCAATTCGTAATGGGCGTCCAGGCCGAATTCATGCTTGCCGACATTCTTGAGGTCATCGTAGCTGGTAATCTGGAACGGTTTTTCCGCCGTACCTTCGCCCACCAGGGCATAGCTCGTTCCGTCATCGACCAATGTTCCCGGAAGCGAGGGGTCCATTCCCTTGAAATAAGGATACGACACGCCTTCCTGGATAGTCCACACGGACTCAAAGTCGAACCCCTTGAACGTGGCCCGCTTCAGCAGGGAATCAGTCGGGAGCGCTTCACCCAACTCGTACCGATCGACCTGCCATTCGGAAGGCATAAGCGTGCTGTCGAAGTATATGTCCGCATACTTCTCGTCGTAGTAGGAATTCTCCACGGATCCGGCAATTCCCTCGATACGCTTGCGGGGGCCCTTCACAAGGCTCGCGGAGTAAACATTGAGGACGGTATCGGCATTATGGAAATCCAAATTCGCACCGCCCATAACGCCCCCAACCCAATAATGCCCCTTGACGACATTCACGGAATAGGCATCTGTCAACTTCGACGCGAACGCCCCGAAAAGACCTCCGACACAGGTATCTCCCGTGACGGCGCCCGTACTTGCAAGGCGCTCCATGTCGTTTGAGAACGCGATACCGATAAGCCCACCGACATTGCTATGGCCATTGACCGTTGCGTCATACGAGACAACGTTGCTCACAATCGACCCGTCAATCTGGCCCGCAAGCACGCCAACTATTTTCTTACCATTGACATTTGCGTTCCTGAAAACAATGTTCCTGAAGACAGCCTTTTCCGCCTTCCCGAAGAGTCCGGAATAATCCTTCTTGCGGCCATCAATCCTGAATCCACTGATGGTATGGTTCTTTCCGTCGAAGCTACCCGTAAACAAGACACGCTCGTCACCGATAGGTTCGAAATCAACCCCGGACGCATCGATATCGGCCGTCAGCTCGTAATTTGCAAACAGCGGGAAGCCGACATGCCTGCCAATCTTCTGCAGGTCTTCGAGAGTCGCAATCTCGATACGGTTCGGGACCGCCATGTAGCTCGACGTACTCCAGACGGTATCGGATTCCTTGACGTAGCCAATCTTGTAGCCGTAGTAGATGGAATCGCGCGCCGCATTCAGGTAGTTCGCGCCAGTCCATTTGCCGAACAATTCACGGCCGGTATCGTCTTTCGCGGCGACAACCGGATTTTCCTGCCACTTCGCTGCCGTCGTGGGAATCGCATAGACGACAGCATCGGGCTTCTTGCCGAACACAGCCAGGTAGGGGTACGATTCCCCCTCGTCGATAGTCCAGATTTCGGTGTCCCATCCGAAAAAGCTTTCGAACTTTTTCATGGCGACATCGGAAAGTCCCGTCCCGCCGCTGCTTGTATCCAATCCGGAAAATTCCACGTTCCAGTAGGAGCTGTCCGCCTCGCCCGAACCGATCAGGCCGCCTACCTCCTCGACTTCCGTCGTATCAAAAATTTCAACAGGCCCGACCGAGTACGACGTGCTTACCGCTCCCGATGCATCGCCAACGAGTCCGCCTACATACCTATTCCCCCTCACCGCTCCCGTAGCAAAGCAATTACGGATAGTCCCATCATAGTTCTTACCGACCAGGCCGCCAATATCGAACTCGCTCCCAGTGACGCTGCCCGTAGCATACGACTGCTCAATAGAACCATAGTTGGCTCCGATCAGACCGCCCAATTTGCTTTTGGGAACCGCAGTAGTCAAAGGCAGAATATCCACAGATGCCCTGGATGAAGTGATGTAGCCACCGCTTATGTTATACCCCACAAGCCCGCCGACTTCGGTGATTGAACTTCCGGCAATGGGGAGGATTAAACCAGCCGCTTCGCTTTTTTCAATATCTCCTTTATTTTCGCCAACAAGGCCACCAATATCGCTTCCCTTCGCATATATCTTGACATCCGCCTTGCTTTCGGCAATCGTACCACGGGATCTTCCGGCCAGCCCCCCTACACTGGATCCGCCCCGGACAACGCCCTCATACGAGACATTATCCAAATTGGCCGTCGTCTTTTCCATGTCGCCCACGATACCGCCCACATACTCACGGCCCTGCACTTCGCCATTTGTAACGTGCACATCGAGGATATACCCGGTAGCCGTGCCCGCAACGGCGCCGACATATTTCGAATGGGGCGCATAGATATCATCCAGGCCGCCCCACACCACAAGGGAATCAAAGTTCAAATGTGAGACCAGTCCACCCTGACCCAGGTTCGCGAAAAAACCCACGTTGTGCGCACAGGGCGTCCATATGCGCATATTCCTGATCGTAAATCCACGCCCCCAAAAATAGCCCGTGAAAACGGAAGCGTCCGCAGCATCCTTCTCAAGTCCCAAGGGAATGAACCCGTTGCACACGCCTTCACTGCACCATTCGCCATACGAGGCCGAAGCGTCGATATCGGCAGTCAGCATATAGGCTGAAGAATACAGGTAGGCACCCTTGCCTATCATCTTCAGGTCTTCGTAGTCATCGACCAGGAATGGGCTTTCGATGGTACCTTCGCCCTTCATGGTACCGTTCGCCGCGAACGAACAAACCGCAAGCAGCGACAATGCGGCTACAAAAGCAAGCCTGATTTTCATTGCGTTCCTCACCGACATCATGAACATAATATATACTCTCCTAATCCATTACGCAACGGACCGCAAACCCGTTTGCCAAGGGGAATGCCTTCAAAGTGACCGAATCGTCACTCCCGACAAGGATTCCATAAGCGGACTCACGGTCTTCCGAATCATTTTCGGCGCTCCACAGGTACGCCTTCAGCCCTTCGGAATCGAACGAACCGCTGCGGTAGCGTTCGCCGACAGCGACCGCCGAGAACCCGGTCCCGTTCGTGCCCGCGCCGCTATCCCAGCCTGCTGCCGACTTGAGCGCAGATGCAGCCGCGCTCCCCCCAGCCGCCGCCATCAGGGCGTTCCATTCCGTCGTATCGGGCAAATGCCAACCATCGGGGCAAACGGCCGCCCTTGCGACACTCCAGGTATAGAGGCGCCCCGCCTCCGCGCATTTCGCGGGATTGTTGTCGTAGCACCAGCTGCTGTCCTTGAGTCCGGGCACCGCCACGGTATCGAAGTAGTTCAGGTTCTCGGCCATCCACGTCTGGCCACCGATTTTTATCGTCGCATAGGCATGGCCGTCGCGGGCATCCACGAGCGTCCCGTATTCCACTTCGGGGTTCAGGTAGGGGTTCCTGGAAACTTCCTCGACAATCTCGTCCACGACGCTTTCGAACGTCGGCGCCACGCCGCCCTCGCTCCAGCTTTCGACATTCCTGCGGATAGCGTCGAACCCGCCGTTTGCCTCGGCCGCGCGCGCCCAGCCTGCCATAGCCTTCTTCGTTTCGGCATCGTCCCACGAGCCGGCCGCGACAAATGCGTCGTCGAACTTGTCGAGGCGTTCTGCCAGTTCCGCGACACCGCCATCGGCCTGCATCATCACGCTCACGGCAAGCAGGGCTGCATTGCCATCTCCCGGTTCTGCGATGTTCATGTCCTCGAACTCTTCAAGTTCGCCCGCAATTCCGAACGCCGCCAGAACTTCGGCCTCGGCCTGTTCCTTCGCGTCGTCAAAGTCCATGCCCTTCGCGGTCACCAGGCGCACCACGCGTCCATATTCCATGTGGGTGAACAGGTTCACGTTCACGCTGTTGCGGTCCGTAAGCCTTGTCACCGCGCGAAGAGTAAACTTGTCCGCAGTCCGCTCGCCCGTCAGTTCGTTCAGGTAATAGCCCGTCGCCTCGAATATGGCGCACGATGTAGACAAAGTAAGTTTCGCGAAATTGAATTCGCCCCTGCTGTTCGCGATCGAGCCCTCGGCAATCTCGCCCGTCGGTTCGAGAGTCTCGCAGTCAACGCCCTTCACCTTCACGGGAGTCCCCTCGACAAACGGGCCCTTCTGGAACACGCCCGATACGTCGGCGACAATGCCCGCATCTTCTGTAACGCCGCCCGCGACCTCGCTGTCGCCACAACCCACAACTACAAACGACAAAATGGCCAGAGGCAGCAACAAGACCGGCAAAACGCCACCGACACACTTAAACAGTTTTATTTTCATCATCCGTCCAGCCCCTTTTCAAATAGTCCTTGTCCTTGATGTTTTCGCTCACCGGGAACAGCTGCATGTTCAGGCGATACACCCGCTCCGTCTCGTCGTCTTCCACGACAATGGCCATGATGCGCTTGCGACATTCCGCAAGCTCGTTCTTTATGCGCTCGTAGGCACGGCTCGTTATCCCCATGGTAAGCCCCGACATGTCGCGTTCCGATAGCGGCAAATCCAATGCACTAACCGCAAACTCCCCCATTTGCCTTTGCATCTCGCGAGCCGCCACCGGAACCGCGTCCACCTTCCCCATGGAAATGGCCTTGTCTGTCTGCTGGTAGTTACCGCTCCCGTCCTTCTTCAGGAGTTTCGCCTTCACCAAAAAATCGAGCGTCTCCGCAACCTCCGCCGCAGAAATCTTCTGCTTGCAGGCACGTGCGATATCGAGCGGCTTCGCGCCGGGCATGTGCGATGCGAGTTCACGGATCACCGGGTTTTTCCACGACTTGAAATAGTCGAATTCCTCGTTGCCCAGAACGCGCACCTTGTGCGCCATCGCGAGCGCGCACCGCTGTTCGAACGCCGCACGCTTCGCCTTGTCGTTTTTCGCGTGCGCATACGAGACCATGAGCACAAAATATTCGGCCTCGAAACCGACAAGCCCCATGGCGCGCGCGACCGAACCCGCAGCCGACACGCTCAGGTTCTTTTTCCCCTCGCTGACATACTTCAGGTACACCGCCGACGAAAAACCGACATCCCGGGCAAAATCTCGCCAGGTAAATGCCGAACTCCGCTTACGTTCCTCGTAGTAGTCACGAATGAACTTGCGATAATCAGTGTATTCTACAATCGCATTCATCACTACAAATATAGCCTTTTTCCGGGGCTGTGCAACGGAATAGAGCACAAAAATGCCGTTTTTACTTCAAATTTTACACTTTTGGAGAATTCTTATAAAATTTCAGTATTCTAGAACACAAAAGTGTATTCTCGGAACACGGCTGTATTCCTGGAACACAAAAAAAGGGCACATAAAACTAGGGATTTTTCTTTTCCTGGCCGCGGAGCATCCGTTCGCGGGTCTTTTCGCGGCTCATCCAGGTGAGCACCAGGTTCTGCCAGATAACGTAACAGGTCGGGGCGAGCGCCACCACCGGGCCTGCGAACAAGGTAGATACCCAGATGACGAGCGTCGTGTTCTTCTGCCCCATGCTCTGCGACCCCTCGATGGGGCGGCGCTTGCGTTCACAGAACCAGCCGAGCCAGAACAGCAAAATGCAGAGCACCAGCGAGACCCCCGCCATCATCGGGAGCTTGCCGCTGTTCCACAAGTCGGTGAACCCCATCTCGCGGATATCGAAACTCGCCTTCGAAATGATGACGAACACCGAGAACGTCCAGATGAACATCGTGTACTTCTGGAATTTCGCGGCGCGGTCGGCAAGCTCCGGGTAGAACGCGCGCAGGCCCAGCGCAAACGCGAGCGGTATGCTGATGATGGGCTGGATGGTATTGAAAATCTTCATCGCGATTTCGGAGAGGCTCGCATCGGCGCCGGTAAGGCACCCGAAAATGACGGGGATCGAAAAGCACGCGAGCAAGTTCCCGCTCAAAAAAATCTTGAGCGCGAGCGAAGCCGATCCGCCGAGCATCTTGGCCATCGTGGGGGCGGCATTCGCAGGCGGGCAGAGAGCGATGATGGCACCGCCCAGCAGCACCTCGCGCGGGAGCCCGAACAGTTCCACGATACCCCACAGGGCGGCAATCAGCACAAGGCTTGCGACAAACGCGCGGGCCTCGATCTTGAACGTGTAGCCGTGAGTCTGCGGCGGGATCTTCGTGACAAACGTCAGGAACATCATCGAGCCGATAAGGAAGGGCATCATAGGCGAAAGCACGTGCGCCTGCGGGAGCAGAATCCCGAGAACAATCGCCAGCGGCATCAATATGGACCGCAAATTCCTCATAGCGTGCCCAAATGTAGAAAATTGCTACATTTCGCTCCATGCTTCGTTCCAAGTACCAAGCCTTCTCGGATACGACGTCCGAGAACGTCTTCAAACCGAAAAAACAGGCAAACCCGATTACCCTGGTGGTGCTCGGTTATCTTATGCTTATAACCGTCGGCGCGGTACTCCTGCGCCTGCCGGTCTCCACCCGCGAGCCCATCGACTTTCTCCAGGCGCTCTTCACGGCCACATCCGCAGTGTGCGTGACAGGCCTTTCCGTCATCGACATCAGCTCGACCTTCTCGACATTCGGCAACTGGGTGCTCGTCGTCCTCATGCAGCTGGGCGGCCTCGGCATCATGACCGTGTCTACCGTGCTTATCCTGCTTGCGGGCATGCACCCGGGCTTTAACCACCAGTCCGTGCTGCTCGCCGACTTCACGCAAGAGGGAAACGTCGACGCGAAGCGCATCCTCATGGCCGTCCTCCCCTTCACGTTCATACTGGAAGCCATCGGCGGCGTGCTCTACTTTACGCAGTTTGGAGACATGGAGCTCCACGACCGCATCTTCTGCTCGCTATTCCAGGCAGTCAGTTCGTTCTGTAACGTCGGGTTCACGCTGTTCCCCGACTCGCTCGTACAGTTCCAGCTGAACCCGGTCATGAACATCACCACCTGCATCCTCGCGCTGGCCGGGGGCTTCGGGTTCCTCGCCATCACCGAGCTGCAGTATTCCTTCGACTTCAAGCAGCGCAAGTTCCGCAAGATTTCGCTCCATACCCGCATCGCGACGTTCTGCACGTTCGTCATCATCGGCGCAAGCATCGTCGCCTTCATGATAACCGAATGGGGCAACACGCTCGACGGCTTAAGCTTCTTCGACAAGCTCCAAACCACGTTCTTCATGGCCTTCACAAGCCGCACCGCGGGCCTCAACACGGTAGACACCCCGGCCCTGTGCGCAAGCTCCCTGTTCTTCTTCGCCATCATCATGTTCATCGGCGCAAACCCCGGCAGCTGCGGCGGCGGCATCAAGGTAACGACCGCGGCGGTCATCGGGCTGCTCGGGTTCAACCGCCTGCTCGGCCGCGAAAAGACCCAGGTCATGGGCCGTACCATCCCCGAAACCACGGTCGACAAGGCCGTGCGAATCTTCGTGGTCGCCATCGTCGTTATAGCGCTTGCAACGATGGTCCTCCTCATCACCGAGATTCCGGCGGGCACCGGGTTCAACGAGAACGGCACCCCCTTCCTCAAGATCCTCTTCGAGGTCATCAGCGCCTACAGCACCTGCGGACTCTCGATGGGGCTTACCGGCGAACTTTCCACCGTAGGCCAGATTGTCATCTGCTGCGTGATGTTTATCGGCCGTATGGGCCCGCTTTTCCTCATTTCGGCGGTCGCCGGCAGGGTCCAGAACACTACCTGGTATGCCGAAGAAGACATCATGGTGGGCTAATCATCAATTGATAATTAGGGATTGATTACTAAATTATAGCCCATGGCATCTAAACAGTACATCATCATCGGGCTCGGCAACTCCGCCATCTTTCTGGCCCGTCACCTGACGAGCCTCGGCCACGACGTGCTCGTTGTGGACAACCACCCCGAAAAGGTGCAGGACATCTCCAGCACCGTATCGCAGGCCATGGTCGCCGACTCCACACGCAAGAAGCAGCTCGCGAGCATCCCGCTCCAGAAGGCGGACTCCGTCATCGTCTGTATCGGCGAGAACCTGGAAGCAAGCCTCCTTACCGTACTGAACCTGAAGGAACTCGGCGTAAAGCACATCATCGCGAAGTCCTCTAGCGCCGCCCACTCGAGCATCCTCGAGAAGCTCGGCGTATCCGACATCTTCCACCCGGAACGCGACAGCGCCATCGCGCTCGCCGAACGCCTGAACAGGCCGAACATGCTCGACTTCCTGCCGTTCATGGAAGGCTTCTCCATCGTCGAGGTCGTGTGCCCCGAAAAGTTCCAGGGCAAGACCCTCAAGGACCTCTCGCTCACGCACAAGTACGGCATCCAGGTCATCGCCATCCGCGACCCGCTCGAGACCAAGCCCAAGATAGGCAACCTCGCCGACTACGTGCTCAAGGAAAACGACGTGCTGTTCCTCATGGGCCCGAACGACGCCCTCGACGACTTCAAGGGCTAGCAGGGACCCGCCGCAAGCCGAAAAAACAGAATTCCTGTAATAATTACAAAAATTTATAACAAAACGATTGACAAAGCGCGATCGTGATTTTATAATTTCCATAATCACAGTTACAAACACCCAAACCCCCGCCAAGCGGGACAGGAGACACAAATGAAAGTATGGGTTTGCAAAGTCTGCGGTTATGTCCACATGGGCCCCGAGGCTCCGGACGAATGCCCCCAGTGCCACGCTCCCAAGAGCAAGTTCTTCGAAAAGGAGGACAAGTCTAGCGGCAAGATCGTATGGGCCGACGAACACAAGATCGGAGTCGCCCAGGGTCTCGATGCCGAGGTCGTCCAGGGACTGCGCGAGAATTTCGCAGGCGAATGCACCGAAGTCGGCATGTATCTCGCCATGAGCCGCCAGGCCGACCGCGAAGGGTTCCCCGAAGTCGCCGAGGCCTACAAGCGCATCGCCTTCGAGGAAGCCGAACATGCCGCCAAGTTCGCAGAACTCCTCGGCGAAGTCGTCTACCCCGACACCAAGAAGAACCTCGAACTCCGCGTCGCCGCCGAAGCGGGCGCCACCGAAGGCAAGCTCGCCCTCGCGAAGCGTGCGAAGGAACTCGGCTACGACGCCATCCACGATACCGTCCACGAAATGTGCAAAGACGAGGCCCGCCACGGCGGAGCCTTCCAGGGCCTGCTCGGACGCTACTTCAAGTAAGCGATGGCATCCGCTTCCGTCATGCTTCAAGAATGCGGGATCCGCCCGTCGCTACAGCGGGTCCTCATTCTCGACTACCTGAAAAGCGTCCATTCGCACCCGTCGGTGGATTCCATCTACCAGGCGCTGCTGCCAGGCAATCCCGGGCTCTCGCGGACGACCGTCTACAACACGCTCGAACTGTTCGCGGAAAAAGGGCTCGCCCTCTCGCTGGACTTCGGCGAAGGGTTCCTGCGCTACGACGGCGAGACCAAACCGCACAGCCATTTCCGATGCGAAAAATGCGGCAGGGTCATCGACATCGACAGCGTCCCGGAAGGTTGCGAACAGATGCTCCCCGAAGGCTGTTCGCTCACCGGAGCGTCGCTCTACATGTTCGGGCTCTGCCCGCAGTGCAACAGGGACCGCGACGTGTGACAAAGTTTACATAAGTTTATTTTTTTCAGAACAAAATAACAAACCCCGCATAGGCGGGGTTTTCTTTTTAACTTATTATCTATCTTAGACTTAGGGGCGAGGTCCGACCTAGAACACCGGCTGGTCGCTTCCCTTTTCCTTGCCCTTCTTCTGCGCGAGCCCTTCCTTCGCGAGGGTGCGGTGCTCCACGTAGCCAAGAACGAAATAGCGGTTGGACTTGCCGACGACAGCCGTAAAGGCGTTCAGGACCTTGACCCCGAACCATTCCTGGTAGTTGTTGCGGCCTTCCTTGATGGCGGATTCAACAAGCGTCGGCGCCTGCGAAGGCTTGCCGTACTTGAGCGTAAACTGTTCCGACATGTATTCCGCAGCCTCGATGGCCTTGAACCTGCGGCTCGCCTCCACCTTGCCCGTGCGGATTTCAAAAGCGTAGAACTTGTCGTTCGCGTTAAAGATGAAAGAAACCTGAACCGGCAGTTCGCCGAAATTGAACATGGGAAGCACAACCCGCTCACCCTTGCCCATCTGGCCGAAGGGCTCGTAGCCCATCTTCATCACCTCTTCAATCACTGTCTCGCGCGAGGCGCCAAAGGGGATACCGGCAAATTCGAGTTCGCCATTGCGCTGCGCGAACGCTTCCATGGAAAGCGCCAGCAGCAACAAGACGATGATATTTCTAAACATGGACACGGACTATCTCCTAAAACCTTTGTAAAAGATAGTAAACTTTCAGCAAAAATGGGCCGTCCGGACGGTTTTAGGGCCTCTTTATCTATATTTTGCAACATGGCTAGCACTTTTGGCAAAATTTTCAGCGTGACGACCTGGGGCGAATCCCACGGTCCGGCAGTAGGCGCCGTCGTGGACGGATGCCCGGCAGGGCTTCCCCTCTGCGAAGAAGACATCCAGTTTTACCTCGACCGCAGGCGCCCGGGGCAGGGCGCGATGACCACCGCCCGCGACGAAAAGGACAAGGTCAGGATCCTGAGCGGCGTTTTCGAAGGCAAGACGACCGGGACTCCCATCTCGTTCGCCGTATTCAACGAGGACCAGCGAAGCCATGACTACGCGGATATCGAGAAATGGTACAGACCGGGACATGCCGACCTCTGCTACGACATGAAGTACGGGTTCCGCGACTACCGCGGCGGCGGACGCAGTTCCGCACGCGAAACCATCGGCAGGGTCTGCGCGGGCGCCGTCGCACGCAAGTTCCTCGCACAGGTCGCCGGAACAGAATTTATCGCGTGGGTCGATTCCGTCGGCAACATCGACTGCCCCGAATTCGACATCGGTACACTCACGCACGAATCTATCGAAGCCTCTCCCGTCCGCTGTCCCGTTCCCGAAGCGGGCATGAAAATGGAAGAAGAAATCCTCGACGCGAAGAAGAACGCCGACAGCATCGGCGGCACGGTGCGGCTGCTGGTGCGCGGCGTCCCCGCCGCACTCGGCGAACCCGTGTTCGACAGGCTCGACGCGCTGCTCGCCCAGGCGATGCTCAGCATCCCCGCCTGCAAGGGTTTCGAGATCGGCAGCGGGTTCGCCGCCGCGCGCATGCGCGGCAGCCGCCACAACGACGAAATCTACTTCGACGGCAAGCAATACCGCACGCGCACAAACAACGCGGGCGGCTGCGTCGGAGGAATCAGCAACGGCGAAGACATCCTCTGCCGCATGGCGTTCAAGCCCACCGCGACAATCGCGCAAGCGCAGAAGACCGCCGGCCGCGGAGGGGAGAACGGAGAACTCGCCGCCAAAGGCCGCCACGACCCGTGCGTCGCGGTACGCGCGCCGGTCATCGTCGAAAGCATGGCCGCTATCGTGCTTGCCGACCTCTACCTGCAGCAGAAACGCCACTGCCTGTAGCATGGCCTACGGCCAGGACGCCGCAACGACATGAACACATTAACGCGCTTCCCGCTCACATGCCTTGCCGCCTGTTACCATGCCGCATACCGGCTCCACCACCGCCTTTGCCTCAAGCCCGGGCAGCCGCTCCAAAATTCTAGCTTGTATGTAATAGGAAGCTTCCGCATCGGGGGCGCGGGCAAGAGTCCGTTCACCGCGTGGTTCGTCCGCTTCCTCCGCGAACAGGGCGCCGGGCGTATCGCGGTCCTTTGCCATGCGAAAGCCCGCGACGAAGCGCAAATGCTACGGCGAAGGCTCGCGCAATTGCCGCAGGTCCAGGTATTCTCGACAGGCAACCGCTACCGCACCGCCCACGAACTCGACGGCGAATTCGATGCGATCGTCTGCGACGACGGATTCGAGGACACCCGACTTTCCGGTGCCACAGTCATCCGCCTCGACTGGGAAGACCCGCCCGTGCACACCGAAAGCCTCGTGCCCGCGGGCATGTTCCGGAGCATGGCAACGGATCATGCGGCGCCCGCAATCGCGCTCCGTTGCGCGAGCGCGCATACGGGCGCCGATGCCGATGTCACCTTCGGCATCGCGGGCATCGAGAACGCAGCGGGCAATTCCCTCAGCCGCGACCCGGTCCTCCTCTGCGGCATAGCCGACCCGTCCCGGTTCGCAAGCGACGTCGCCGCTTCGGGAATCCGCGCGACCCGCACCATCGCGCTCCGCGACCACGACAGGCGCCTGCGGCGTATCCTCGAGGCCCTTCTCCGCGATGGCGAACAAGTCGTCATCACCGAGAAGGACTTCGCAAGGCTCCCCCCGGAACTCCAAAATGAACATGCAGTCTTTATCGCCCGCCAGCGGGTTCTCGTCTCGGACTCCGCCAAAAACGCGCTTATCGCAGCCCGCGCGAACACAGGGCGCTAAACGGATGACCTCACGTTATTATTTTTTATGCAACGCGCAAACCGCAAGAAGGAATAGAAAATGAATCTCTCTACGCGTATTAAGGATTTGATGAACGCCCTCTCCGCAGGCATCCCCGAACGCGAATTCTGTATCGAACTTGCCTTTCTCACGACCATCGTCCGTGAACCGTTCTACCTCTACGGCCGCTCCGGCTCCGGCAAGGCCATCGTCATCGACAGGCTCGTCGCCGCATTCAAGAACGCCAAGGTGCTCCGCATCGGCAGGCGCATCCAGGAAATTCCCTCCAAGCTCAGCGACTATAACCTTATCGTATTCCAGAGCTACGACGTCACGAACGAGCGCCAAAAAGAGAGCGTGCAGATTGCGCTCCAGGATCGCGCCGGCACGCCGGTCATCATTTCGGGCGACCTGCGCCCCGAAGTGGCCCTGACCCGCGGTGAGATTGTAGACAAGATAGCGCTCACCGTCGCCCTCCCCGACAGCATCTCGGCAAGCGCCCTCTGTCAGCTGCTCACGACCCCCCGCGATGTGACCCTGACCGACATCCCCGCAGAACTCACCATCACGCCAGAAGAATCCGCGGAATGGAAAGAGAAAATCAACAAGATTGCATTCTCTGCCGATGCGCTCGACATGATCGGCAAGCTCGCCGAACTCTGCGACTCAAACAACATCTACGTCTCCATCAAGAAATGGATGGTCCTAAGCAACATCGCAAAGGCCGCCGCCTTCTTCAACGGGCGCACCGAAGCCAGCCTCATGGACACCTTCTTCCTCGGCACAAACATCTGGGGCCGCACCATTTCGAACAAGATTATTGTCGAAGGCTACAAGAAGATAGCCCTCGAAATCCTCCTGAAAAACATCCCGGAAATCCATGAAAAGCGCTACGATGCCGACGACCTCCTCGCCCGCATCGACAGGCTGCTGAACAGCAGCAACAACAAATACGACACCAGGGAATTCAACAACGAAGCCTGCGTTATGTACAAAGTTACAATCGCCGGCGAATCCACGCCGCTCTATGTTCCGCTCCGCTATATCGAAACGGATGGCGACTTCAACCCGTACAACGAACTGCGCCAGGTCGAAAAGCGCGTGCGCTGCAACTATCACGGCACTTCCAACTGTTCCATCGCCATCGACTCCGCAGTCAAGGGCATCGGGCTGCGCACCAACGTGGTCCGTTCCAGCAACAGCACCCTCAAGACAGGCAAGTTCGAAGATTACGCAACGCTCCCGACCTATATCCTGAGCGAAAACGACCCCGACATCATCGCGCAAAAGAAAATCCAGCGCGAAGAAATCCGGAAGGAAGTCAACGCCTCCATGGAACGCGAATCCAAGACGCTCCTGAGCCTGCGCGATACCTACCGCAGCCTCAAGCAGAACCGCAACGAGCTGTTCTGTAACCAGCAGCTCTTTGACGAAATCCTCGGACAAATCAAGGAAGAATTCGACGCGACTTCCGTTCTGATTTCCAAAATCAAGGAAGCGCACGCCAAACTCGACGGCAAGGCGTCCTAGAGGTTATCGATACTGTCGGGAATCTCGTTTCGCATCACGAGCAGGATCGCGTTCTGCCCGACGATGACATACTTTTCGCCGTTGATTTCTATTTCGGTTCCGCTCGCATGCAGGTAGAGCGCCTCGTCGCCTTCATGGACCTGGAGCGGCACATAGTTCACCGCATCTTCCCTTTCGCCCGTAAAGATGGAATCCGGATCGCGGTTCGCGGGAATCGGGTATCCGGGTCCGACCCGCATCACGAGCCCCGCATGCACGGCGTCATGGTCCTTCACGCTCGGCGGCAGGTATAGCCCGCTCCCCGTTCGGTTCGACGCCTCCAGGGACTTTATCAACACTCGGTCGCCAATTACAACAACATTTTTCAAAGCATCCATCATGGGCGCTAAAATAGAATTTATATTGCAGCTGTGGTCATCGCAATTCTCATAGCGCTCTGGTTTGCCATATCCATCGGCATGCTCGGTATCGTCCTCTCGACACCGAAAGGGAGGGCCATGCTGAAAATCCTGTGGCGCAGCCGCAAAATCCGCATCGCGTGCGCCGCGGCTGTCGTAGCGATCATCGCCATCGCCACCATCTTCGTGCTCCATCCGAAGCCAGCCGCCCCCGAACCGCTGGACGCAAGGCACATATTCGAGAGCTACTCCCGCACGCTCGTCTCCGCAATGGAAGCAAGCGGTGCCATCGCGATCGATTCCCGGTGCAACCTCGAAAGCCCGAAGCCCGAACTTGCGCACACGCTCCCCGTCCTCGTCGAAGTCTACCACGAAATGGTCAACAGGCCCACCACGGCAAGGCTCGTGCGCCTCGACGACACGCTGGTCCTCTCCTTCGACGGCTACAAGCAATTCAAGAACAGGACTATCAAGATTACGAAGGGCGTGCAAAAAAGACTCGGCCCGCGCTATTCCATAAGGATGCAAAGCAAGGGCGAAAGCCACGAGCTCGAAATCACATACAGGGGAAGCCCCTGGGACAACGAACAGCTCTGCGCCCTTCCCGTCCTGGAAGCAAGCCTCCGCGAAAAGGTCGACCCCGCCATGCTCATGTCCATCATCCGCCACATTTCGGGATTCGACTTCAACTACAAAGGCGAAAAGACCGGACGCGGCCTGCTCGCACTGGATTCAGGAGACGGCCTCGCGCAAATCCGCACCGGGGCGCGCATGCTGAAGGCAGCCCTCGATACCGCCAAGAGCGAAGAAGACGCCATCGCCGCCTTCTATCCCGAAAACAGCATCCAGGGGCTAAACGCCGAGTGGCGCAAGAGCCCGCTCAAGAACGGCTGGGTGCAGGATGTCCTTGCCGACATCCCCTTCTACAGGAACAACGGATTGTCCCACGCGCAGGTCGGCCGCTAGGCTACTTCCCGCGCTTTACCCCCATCGTGAACGTGTCGTCGCGCTTGCCGACAGTCTCGCGCCCCGCCTTCACGCGCCATTCGAGCTTCGATACATACGCGCCCGTGCCCACGAGCCTTCCATTCTCGCTGCGGGCGTTCCATGCGAGGAATACCTTCGCCGGATTCGAGCGGCAGTCTCCATTGAACACCGCAGTGTCGGAACAAGCCACGGAACCCTTCGCCCGGTTCACAAACTGGCCAAGGTTCGAAAAATAGCTCACTTCCCATTCGATGCGGATAGAATCGATGGACACCGAATCGCTCGCCGTAAGGCCCAGTTCCTGCAAATCGTAGTTCAAAAGCTGCCCCGGAAGGCCCGTCTGTTCCACGGCATCCTTCAAGGACATCTCGGGCGGAATAGCGAACGTGTGCACGCCGCCTTCCCAGGATGCAGTCTGTTCCGCAGTCTCCTGCGAAAGCGTAACCACGCCCGGCACGTCCACCAGCAATCTCTGGCCGCCAATGACCCTCACCCACGGATTGTTCGCATGGGGCACGTTCCCGCCCAGGTCCCGGATCGCGCCCGGCATGAGCCGCACCGAATCACCCACGGCAGGCAGCACCTCGTCTTCGCCGCCATAGAAGTAAAGGTCATAGCGCACGCCATTCTGCAACCTGGTCCTGCGTGGCGATACCATCTGCGCCGACGCCTGTTCGCCCATCCGCCAAATCCTGAAATCGAACAAGTCCTCCGCGGCGAGATTCGTATCGAGTGATCCCTCGCTCAACAGGAGCGTCAACGTCGTCATCTTGTCCTTGCCCGGATTCACTATGGCGCTCAACAGCACGGGTCCGACCCTGTCCTCTATCATGCCGTTCATCGAAAGCGAAATCGAGTCTCCCTTGTCCTCGTCCCAGTAGGTGTAATGGTAATGCAAGCCTCCCTGGTAGATTTCCTTGTTTCCGCCGGTAAAAACCTTGTCGAGCAGGGAATCCGCCGTCACTACGATATCGGACGCGTTCTCGATTTTCGTGCGGACACTTTCAACCCCCACGATTCTGCTCCAGGCCGAATCACCGAACGACCATGCAAGCGTATCGGGAATGTCGGAATCGAAGGCCTCGCTGAAGGGGATGTGCAGACTGTCGGGAACGCCGTCGCCATCTCGGTCGAACATGTAGCCCTTGCTCGCAAACGGCACGGGCGGTTCCATCATGTTGATGTTCTCCCACACGATCTTGTTCGCAACCTGCGAACCGGAAACCGTGAACGAGGCATTGTTGACCGCCGCAAGGCCCATCACGTTGAATATCGCATAGCCCGAAGAATCCGTCGTGACACTCGTGATCGGCTGTCCGTTCGCATCCAGGAACGAGAGCGAATCCGCAGTCGAGAGGTCCACCGACACGATACAGTCGGCGCAGACCTGCCCGATATACATCACCATGATGCGTACCGGGTAAGACACAAAAGCCATCAGCGTATCCTTGCCGCCATTGTCACCCGGGACCCCCATCGGTTCGAGCAGCAAGTTGTAGCCTTTCGGGTCAAACGGTTCGCCCGCCGCATCCGCAAACGCGATATCCGGAAGCGGGTACTCCGGCACCTCGAAATACACCTGCGAACGCTGCGAGGGGTCGGCCACCAGGTAAAAATCGAGCATGTACATTCCCGGCGGGAGCGCACGCGCACGCACGATCGCCGCCGTATCGATAACAAAGCCCGCCATGTTCTCGTTGACGGTAATGCCGCCGTAGTTCACGCCCGGCTTCAGCACCTCGCCCTCCTGCAATGCAGTCTGTCCGTACAGAATGAAGGACGATTCCGCAAGCGTCGTATCCACCTTCCCCACGCTCGAAATGTCGCAGGTCAGGTTCTCTTCCGTAAGAATCTGCAGAATCACGTACTCGATGGTTCCGTCATCCGTATGCTGTTCCACCGGGAAGTAGCGCTTTTCCGTCTGCAGGTTGATGGAGGTGCGCATCTTGAAGTTCGAACCCGTCGCGTTCCTTTCCGAGAAGAATATGTGGAACGGATAGATCTTGCCTTCCTCGAGCCCCATCGTGTCGAGATTCACCGCGCCTTCCACCGGGTTGTGGCACCCGCCGATATCCACCGCGAGGCGGTTGTCGATAAACACCCACACGTCATCGTCTCCGCGGAACTCGAAGTACTGCCCCGGAATGTACTGGAACTGCGCCGAAATCTTCATCGCGAAGCTGTAATTGTGCCTGCAGCCGCTCACGTTCCAGTCGAATTTCGGGTTCTTCACCGTCTTCGCGGAATCCAGGTACTCAAAATCGTCAATCGGATAGAATCCCGGATTCAGCGTGTCGTTGCAGTCGTTCTCGTTCGTAAAGTCCGCAAGCCAGAACCCTTCCTCGTCGAGCGTGAGGTCGATATCGCGGCAAGTCGCATTCGTGTATTCCTTGCCCCCGGCATCGGTCGCCACTACCTGCGGCACAAACCATTTTTCAATCTCGTGCGCCGCGGAACACTGGTTCCACGGATAAACTAACGAATCCACGCGCGCAGGCAAGCCGTTCACTAGTTTATCCTGAACCATTCCCAACACGTGACCGCCACAGGTCTTGAGCGAATCGAGTTCGCCATTCTGGTTCTTCTCCCACACCGTCGTATAGGGGTTGCCGTTATAGATGTTGCCGAAGTCCACGTCAATCGCGTCCGCATACGATTCTCCGGCCCAGTCCACCACCATCGCCGAAATCTTCATCTCGGGGCAACGTCCCAAGTGGTTCGGGAACGTCACGTCCAGCAGCGGGGCACTGCTCGAAACCGGGTAAGGGTGCACCCACACCGTATCGCGCACCTTCAGCACCGAATCGAGACGCACCGTCTCGCCCAGATCCTTGCCCTCGGCCGCAATGCCGCCCATGCTGTAGTAATCCATGCCGAACGTCTGCTTAAAGTATACACCCCAGTCATCCACATGCTTGTAGTAGGTACCCTCGTACCAGCCGCACGTGTCCTTCTGTCGGTCCATCGGCAGCGGGCCCATCTTTACCGTATCGTCCATCGAAACCACGAGCATCGAGGGCGACATGTCGTCCCACGGCGAAAGCAGGCGCACCACCTTCGGTTCGGGCGGGTAGTACACGAAATCCTTTATATGCAGCGAGGTGCTCGCGAACATCCACGTCTCGTAAATGCCGGCAGGGAACAGGTCCGTGGCCAGCGGGCGTTCAGCATCGTCGAAATACTTGTGCTGCGGCCACTCGTTCTGCCCGCGATAGAACTGCACCCACGCCCATGTCGAATTCCACTTCGGCGAACTCACCAGCGAATCGTCAAAACTGATATGCCGCCAGTACTTGTATTCGCCCTCGGCCGTGAGCGGAGTCGGCTGGTTCATGATGTTGTTGTCCACCGAGATGTAGAAGGCGCTGTCGCGGTAACTCGTGTTGGTGCGCCACGGGTGATAAACGTGAAGTACCCGCGTCGGGTCAAAGCATTCGCCCTTCGTTCCTATCGTAAGCGAGGCCTCGGGAGTTGCCGACGTGCCATCCACATAGACGGTATCCCCCGCAGCGAGGACCGCCGACAAATCGACGACCGAATCGGAATCCGCAGGCACAACATACCACGGAGCCTTGTAGCGGACAAAGTAAGCACTCTGTATCGGGTTCGCCGCCATCATCGCGGGCGTAACCGAGCCGTAGAACCACCCGCACTTCGAAGCATCGCCCGGAATGAACCGCATCAGCACGGAATCTGCCCCGAAAATCATCTGGGGCAGGGCCTTGTTGCCCCACGGGCTCTTGAACCAGACGATCTTCGAACCCGGAGCCATGAACGACTTCTCGTAGGTACCGTCGGCCTCCGTGTACAGCCAGAGCTCAGTCTCCGTGCCAAAGAACTCGCCCATCTTGAATTCGTTCGAGCCCCACGTGACGCAGTTGTTCTGGTTAAAATTATAGTCGGCAGTATTCGGGCAGGCCTTGATGTTGAAGCTCATCCAGTCCTGAAAATCGGCAAGCGTCTTGCCCACCCAAGTGTAGGTGAACCAGCCGTCGCCATCGCTCTTCATCATCGTCGAGGAATTCGCGTCGAAATGCGGGTTGTAGTCGCCACCCGCACCGCCCAGTACATGCGGCACATAATCGCTCCGGGTCGCATCGTCACGCCACGGTGACTGGAAATGCAGAATAAGGTCGGCCCAGGCAGCAGATCCGAACAAAAAAAGCAAACAGACACCCAAACAAATGCGCTTCATACCAACTCCTTTCCGAGCGCAATAAACAACTATAGGTAATGTATATTCAAAAAGCGGAAAAAGAGCGTCTAGCAATCGCAAAAAGCGGAAAGCGTTGTCTTAAACGCAATAAAAAAAGCCCGCGGGAATGTGGCG
>DJXN01000011.1:86945-95632 GCA_002449765.1 Fibrobacter sp. UBA7003 | reverse complement strand
CGGGTCGAACTCGCCCGTGGCGGTGGAATCGACCGGCAGTTCCGGGCAGTTGAGCTCGCTGCCCGCAGCCTTCGCGGACTTGGAGGCGCCCTGCTCGTTGCAGGCGGTAAGGGCCATCGCAGACAGCATCAACGTCGCGGACACGGCAGCCACACGACAAAAATTCATTTTTCCATTCTTCATCTTTATCTCCCTACGGTCTATAATACCGCTTGGGTTTTACGGGTTTCACAGGCGCCACCTCGGCCGGAACATCCTTCGCCTGCGCCGCCTCTTCAGCCTTCAACATTTCAAGAGTCTTGTGGGCCGCTTCCTGTTCGGCCTTTTTCTTGTTGCCACCCTGGCCACGGCCATAGACCTTGCCGTTCACGTGCGCCTCGACGGTAAACAGTTTCTGGTGCTCCGGTCCGGATTCTTCCACCAGAACATATTCAGGAACCGTATGGCGCTTCCCCTGCAGGTATTCGAGCAAGGCGCTCTTGTAGTTCACAAAGTCATCGTCGACAATAATTTCTTTCACACGCGGGAAATGGAACCTGTTGAGGATTGCGCGGACCTCGTCGAGCCCGCCATCGAGGTAAACCGCCCCGAGCACGGCCTCGTAGGCATCGGCAAGAATACTCTCCTTGCCGCGACCACCCATCTTCGCCTCGGCCTTCCCGAGCTTGATATACTCGCTCAAGTCCCATTCCTTCGAAGACTGCGCACAGGCATGCCCCGAAACGATGGCGCTCTTGCGCTTCGAGAGTTCGCCCTCCGGGTCATCGGGATACGTCTTGTACAGGAATTCCGTCGTTAGCATGTTCAGCACGGAATCGCCCAGGAATTCGAGCCGTTCGTTGTTTTCTGTGTAGGGCAAATCCGTTCCGGTCAGGTAAGACCGGTGGACCAGCGCCTGAACCAAGAGTTCCGGTTCGCGGAACCGATATCCAAGCTTCGCCTCAAGTCCGCCGTCGGGCTTCTGGCGAAACCAGAATTTCAGCAATTTCTTCAATACGTTTTCTTCTGGCAAAGGCATCTCCTTTCTGTCTGCGAAAATAGAAAAAGCCCGGCCGCAGGGGCCGGAGCAAATTTCATCGAAAGCCCCAGCGCCATTGCCAGGGCGTTTGCAGAAGCGATTACTTCTTCTTTTCGGCCATGAAGGCAACCACGTCGGCAACCTTCTGGAACTTTTCGGCATCGGAATCGAGGATTTCGACTTCGAATTCGTCTTCGAGAGCCATCACGAGCTCGACGCGGTCGAGAGAGTCGGCACCGAGGTCGTTACCGAATTCAGATTCCATCTTCACGTCTTCGGCCTTGACTTCGAGCTTGGCGACGATGACGTCGGTAATCTTCTTGAAAATTTCTTCTTGTGTCATTGTTTACTCCGTTTGGATTGTTTAAGTTTAAATTTAGTAAAAATTGGCTAGGCGTTCAACCCACCATCTACGCCCAAAATCTGACCCGTGATGTAGCAGGCGTCGTCAGATGCCAAAAAAGCGACCGCATTGGCCACGTCTTCGGGCTTTCCGATACGTCCGAGGGGAATCTGGGCTGCATATTTTTCCTTGGTGGCATCGTCCATGGCGGCGGTCATGTCCGTCCCGATAAAGCCGGGGGCTATGGCGTTCACCGTAATGCCGCGGGAAGCGAATTCCCTGGAATTGGAACGGGTCATGCCGATGATACCCGCCTTGGCGGCAGCGTAGTTCGCCTGGCCAGCCTGGCCACGCAGGGCGTTGATGCTCGAAATATTGATGATTCGGCCGGTGCGCTTGCCCATCATGGTGCGGGCCACGGCGCGGGTGCAAAGGAACACGGAACGGAGGTTCGTGGCAATCACGGCATCAAATTCCTCGTCCTTCATGCGCATCAGGAGGCCGTCGCGGGTGATACCGGCGTTGTTCACCAGGATATCGACCGTACCCATGTCGGCAATAATCTGCTTGAACACGTTCTGCACCGTTTCGGAGTCGGCCACGTCGCAAGCATAGCTCTTGACCTGCACCCCAAGTTCGGCGGAAAGTTTGGCGGCCAGTTCTTCCTTGACCGATGTGGAAAGGATAGCGACGTCGGCACCTTCGCTCGCAAGCTTGGTGGCGATGGCGAGACCGATACCGCGGGATGCGCCGGTCACGATAGCCTTTTTACCTGTAAGTTTACCCATTTTTTGTTCCCTGTAATTGAAAGGTTTATCCCTTAAGAGCCTGGAAGGCTTCAATGGTTTCGACCGGCGTGACCTTCACGTCGCGGCTAATCTTGCGCATGAGGCCCATGAGCACCTTGCCCGAGCCCACTTCCACACCCTGGGTAACACCGAGGGAGATGGCCTTGTTCATGCAGTCGTTCCAGCGGACCGGAGATACCAGTTGCTTCACCAAAAGTTCGGCAAGTTCGGCACCCTTCGTGACCGGTTCGGCAATCACGTTGGCGATAACCGGCTTTTCGACATCGTTGAACTTGGTTTTGGCAATCGCTTCGGCGAGGCCTGCCTGGGCAAACTGCATCAGCGGGCTGTGGAACGCGCCAGACACGGCAAGCGGGATGGCCTTGATGCCGGCGGCACCGCAGTTTTCGACGAGCTTGTTCACGCCGGCGACGGCACCGGAGACAACGATCTGGCCCGGGCAGTTGATGTTGGCGGGCACCACGGCGCCCACGTCCTTCACGGCTTCGCAAAGTTCAAGAATCTTGGCTTCGTCCTGGCCCATGATGGCAGCCATCGCACCCGGGTTCTTGGAACCGGCACTGGCCATGAGTTC
Source organism: Fibrobacter sp. UBA7003 (assembly GCA_002449765.1). Classification (GTDB taxonomy): domain Bacteria; phylum Fibrobacterota; class Fibrobacteria; order Fibrobacterales; family Fibrobacteraceae; genus Fibrobacter. The sequence goes on along the minus strand of DJXN01000011.1, from coordinate 92,888 downwards.
ACCGCGGGTACGCACCAGGCGGAGGCCCTCTTCAAAGCTGAAACCGCCAGCAGCGTAGATGGCGGAGTATTCACCGAGGGAGTGCCCGGCCACGTAGTCGAACGCAAAACCTTCAGACTTGAGGAGTTCCATCACCATCGCGGACACGGTAAAGAGGGCCGGCTGCGTGTTGTCGGTGCTCTTCAAAACATCTTCGGGGCCTTCGGCCATGAGCTTCGAAAGCGAGAAGCCGAGAATCTCGTCGGCCTGTTGCATAATCTTCTTGGCCGGTTCGAAAGTGGAAGCAAGGGTCTGGCCCATACCTACATACTGGGCACCCTGGCCAGGGAAAAGCAAAATCGTCTTAGACATTTCAATCCTTTGCGGAAACCCGCGAAAATTTTCACCCCTAATTTAGAAAATACACCCCCGTTCCAAAGGTTCCCGGAGCAAAAAGCACTATTTCCCCGCAAAAGAAAGATAAAAGGAATATTTTTGCAAGTTTAGAGCCCTACTAGGGGCATTGAGCAGCATCCTTATATAAAGCCGAATCAATGGTATACCTTTTGAACCGGAATCCATCGGCATCCGTCGGGTCAATAAATTCAGAAAATTTTTCTGAACGTATATCATTCTGCTCATCGACATCGCCCACAAAAGAAACACATTTGGCAGGTAAAACATCAAATTCTATATAAGCATCAAAGGTCCCATCAGGATAAGCCAAATTGAAATCTTCCACAAAAGTCTCTGCCAGGTGACCTACGGATTCCGGCAAAACAATTGTATCTCCTTCGGCAACGTCCATCAAGACGGAATCCCTTTTTTCATCATATTGCCATAAGAATTTTACTTTCACATCATAGCCAGAGTTGTTTGCAATTTCATGAAGCAGTGAACCTGTTCCTTCATAGTCGCCATGGGCAACATCATAACCCGAGCAACCAACAAGCAAGGCGTCAAGCAACACTAAAAATAAAAACATTTTTCTCATAGCCACTCCTTCCAAAATTCAAACAGATTCTTTAAATTCGTTTTCGTATAAGACCGCCCATCTTTGCCCGATGGCAATTTATCTAAAATTGCTACATGCCACAATAAACAAAGCCATTACCATATTGGCAAAACAACTATTCACCTTATCGCCTCTTATAAATTTATTTTAAATAACAAAGTAAATTCATTCGAAAGCGAAATCAACAAAATAATTGTTTACAAAAAAAAGACGGAACCTTGCGGTTCCGTCCTCAAAAGCCTTTTACAGACAAATTAGTGTCGGTCAAGCACTTACTTGGTTTCGGCAGGTTCGTCCTTGATGGCGGCAAGGCGTTCGTTGACGTTCTTAGCGACACCCTTCTCGGCGTACTTGGCGGCGACTTCCACAGCCTTCTCGATAGCGAGAGCATCGGAACGACCATGGGCAATAATGCCCGTGCCGTTGAGGCCGAGGAGCAAGGCGCCACCCGTCATACGGTAGTCCCACATCTCGTCGAAGCGACGGCCGTTGGGGGTATCGATGAAACCGAACATCTTCTTGTGGAGTTCGTAGAAACCTTCGAGCATCTTCAGGACAACGTTACCCGTGAAGCCGGAGGTCACCACCACGTCGGCGACACCTTCGATAAGCGTTTCGCCTTCGATGTTGCCGATGAAGTTCACCGGGGCGGACTTCAACAGCTGGTGCGCTTCCTGGAGCACAGCCGGACCCTTGTGTTCTTCTTCGCCCATGTTCAAAAGGCCGACCTTCGGGTTCTGATATCCGAAGTAGGTCTCGGCGAATGCGGAACCCGCGATGGCGAAATCCACCAGCGTGGAGGCGCGTTCATCGACGTTCGCGCCGGCATCGACCAGGATGATCGGACGGTCGGCGGTCGGAATGACACAACCGATAGGCGGACGGCTGAACTTTTCGCTCGACTTTCCGAGAAGCATGAGGCAGCTAGCCATCATGGCACCGGAGTTGCCGGCGCTCACGGAAGCATCGACCATGCCCTTCTTCTGCAGGGCGACACACGTCACCAGGCCGGAGTGGGGCTTCTTCTTGAGAACCTGAACAGGGTGTTCGTCCATGGCGACAGGGTCCGGAGCGTCAATGACCGAAATCCCGTTGCCGGCGTAACCGAGCGACTCGAGTTTAGCCTTGACCACGGCCTCCGGTCCGCACAGGACCACATGCAGGTTTGCATTCTTGTTGACGGCGTTTACCGCACCTTCAACCACGACGTCGGGAGCGAAATCGCCACCCAGAGCATCAAGAGCAACTTTTACCATGAACATCTCCTTGCAACTGAACGCTGCATCAACAAATTAGGCTTCGGCATCCTTCATGTTGACAACTTCGACACCATTGTAGTAGCCGCAAACCGGGCACACACGGTGCGGGCGCTTTGCAGAACCGCAGTGGTCGCAGGTAGCCATCGCGGGCACTTCCATCTTCCAGTGGGTGCGGCGCTTGTCACGACGGGCGGTCGAGGTTTTTCTTTTAGGTACTGCCATTTTTAACTCCTATTTTCCATTTTGCTCTTGAGAGCCTTGAGTTTCTCCCAGCGCGGGTCCATGGGCTTTGCGGCCCCGTCGGAACCTTCGTCGGGCGGATTGTTTGATACAAAGATAAAATCTTCGTCAGGATTTTTCACGGGCGCGACCGGTTCTTGCAGTAAAACCAGCTGTCGGATGCACTCGGATACATCTACGAAGTCCTGCCCCTGGGGAATCTTGTAGGCGAAGACATCTGCATCGTCCTCGTCCAGCTCCTGCTTTGCGATGGGGAGCCTCTCGACCTCCGCCACGATTTCGGTCGTAAACGGGCGGTCGAACAAGTCCAGCGTCCTGGAACAGGTCAGAGTTTGCACTCCGGAGAGCGTACCGGTCACGAGACACTTACCGGGGCCTTCGGGGCTCACCAGCACCTCGGCTACCAGATCGCCCTTGAGGTGCAGTTCGTCGAAGATTTCGGGAGCGTCGGCATGGGACCAGACTGCTCGGCGGTCTTCGGGTTCAGTAAGTTTCTGTGCGATATCGATTCTCAAAGTGGCCCAAATTTAATAAAAAACAAGACTGATTTCAACATTCAGGCTTAAACTATATGCGGGAGGGCGGACAGCTCGGAGTTTTAGCCGTTCTACTTGCTCGGGTCGGGCTGGTCCCAGGGGTAGGCCAGGACCGCAGAATCGGGCGGCAAACCGCTACTTTTCCACGACGTTGCCCGAAAGTTCGCGGAAGTCGTCCTTCTTGTAGAGCGTGACCCCGGGCGACACGATGTGGAATACCGACTGTTCGGCTAGCGTATCGAGATTGAATTTGAAGGAATCCAGACGGATGCGGTAACTGTCCACCGTATTGTCGAACGACACCATGTAAGGCGGGCGCTTGATTTTATGTTGTACAAACATCCGGTGGAGTGCGCAGCCCACTTCGTCGTTCACTACGACCCAGGCATCGGTGTCTTGCGGGACACTCCCCGCAAGGCGCGCGACCACTTTTTCAAAAAAAGCCGGAGGTTCCTTGCTGAACTCGAACGGACTCGCGCGTTCGGCATCCACCGCTTCGAAGACATGCAGTCCCGACTTTTTGAGGCCATTCAGGCGGTCGATGGACCAGGAACTCAAATGATACGGCGAAATGTAGACGATGTTCTTGCAGCCCCGTTCCCGGAGAAAGCGTCCCACGGCACGGCCCGGAAACTCGCCGAAGGCGAGGTTGAAGAAGGCGTACCGCGGTTCCTTCTTGAGGGCACGCGGGATTTCAGAAAGCGGATGTTCCCACCACACCGATATCGGGAATCGGGTCCTCGCGAACAGCGAGAATAGGCGCTGGGGTTTAAAGACGAGCATCGTCGAAAGGATTGCGCCGAACGCGTCGCGGAATGTCTCCGGCAACACGGCATTGCCCGCCGAATCCAAGAACTTGCCTGAATCCTCGTGGTAACCCAGCACATGCACGCGCAGCTCGCGCTTTTCAGCCTCGGCGTAAACCTTCTGCATAAATTCCAGTTCACGCTCCCCCAGGCAATAAAAATCCCCCGTCGGGTTCGAACGCATCACCAGGAGGATTTCCTTCGCCTTCGGGGCTTGCGCCGTGCGAAAATAGAAACGCCCTCTGCCCCGGCGTGAAAGGATTCCCAACGCCTGCAGCTTTTCGAGCGTGCGTCTCATGGAACCGACCGACGTCTCGTATTGCAAACAAAGTTCCTTGATGGTCGGGAGCGGGGCATCCGCCGAAAGCCTGCCGGATTTCCAGTCTTCCTGGAGCAATCGTTCCAGCCGTTCAACCACCTGTTCTCGCACGGGAGGTTCCGGCATGGCGACCTTGGCCGCACCCCAGAAATAGCCGTTGCCCTGTTCCCCATAAACCTTCTTCGCGTCAATCAGCTTGCGGTAGGCGCGAAACACCGTGCAAGTCGATGTAGAAAGACGCTCCGAAACACTCCTGACCGAAGGGAGCCTGTCGCCTTCCCTGAATTTCGAAGCCTCCAGCCACTTACAAATTTCTTCCACAGTCATCGAATCCTCCTTCGTTCGATACGCACAAACTCATTTTTTTAGTGTTCCAAATCACACTCGTTTAAAACACTAGATACACTTTGGAAAATACTAAAAAACAAAGGCTTCGTCACCGACTCCCAATGAAATATCTTTGTTTTTGACTGGAGGTTTCATGCAAAAAGAATTCCGCATAGGGGCATGGGTCGGCGGCAACGAACTGCACCCGCAGCCCACGAAAGAAAACATTCAAGCTTTCCAGGCTCTTCAAGGAAGGAATGTCGATCTCGTGAGCCTGTTTGCGCTATTCGATATCAACACCTGGAACTGGGTAGAGCCCTTCGCCGAAACGGCTCGCGAGAACGGTTCCACGCTCGTTGTCACGTGGATGCCCAACGGCTACAACGCAAGAAGGATAAACGAGGGCGAGGCAGATTCCTTCATACGGCACTTTGCAAAAAGCGCCAAGGAATACGGACACAAAATTTGGCTCCGTCCGCTCCACGAAGCGAACGGCGACTGGTACGACTGGGGAGTCGGCAAGCAGGGCGCCGGCAACACCGACGAGAACGTTGCCGAAGCTTTCCGGCACATCGTAAGGATTTTCCGCGAGGAATCCGTCGGTAACGTCAAGTGGGTCTGGACGACCAATTCCTCGAACGTGGGCGAAAACACGACCTTCACGGGAACCTACCCCGGCGACGATTTCGTGGACTACATCTCCATCGACGGCTACAACTGGGGCGATAAGAAATGCTGGTCCCGCTGGAAGAGTTTCTCGGAAGTTTTCAGGAAGTCGTACAATGCGCTCGCGGGCATCGACAAGCCCATCTTTATCGCCGAGACATCGTGCACGGAATCGGGCGGGAACAAGGCCGAATGGATAGCCGACATGTTCAAGGTGCTGCCCGTGGAATTTCCGAGGATTTTCGCCATCATGTGGTTCAACCAGAGCAAGAGCTTCGAAGCGGACTGGGCGCTCGACACATCGAGTGCGGCAGTGGATGCTTGGAAGGCGGGACTCAACGCACCCCACCGAGCTATAACATCACGGTGATGCTGTAGCCGAATTTTCCCGCTTCATCCGGGCTTTGAAAAAAGCCCGGATTTTTTTATCTTTACGCCAGTCAGTTCGAGACCCATCCTGACTTAAAACAAAACTAGGAGACTTCCATGCGTTCAGAAGCAGAACTCGAAGGCGTCACGCTGCTTGGCAACAACAAGACCCAGTACAAGACCACCTACAGCCCCGAAGTGCTCGAAAAGTTCCCGAACAAGCATCCGGGCAACGACTACATGGTCACGTTCAACTGCCCGGAATTCACGAGCCTCTGCCCGAAAACCGGCCAGCCCGATTTTGCCGAAATCAAGATCAACTACATCCCGAACCAGTACCTGGTGGAATCGAAGTCGCTCAAGCTCTACATGTTCTCGTTCCGCAACCACGGGGATTTCCACGAGGACTGCGTGAACATCATCATGA
>DJXN01000011.1:0-86888 GCA_002449765.1 Fibrobacter sp. UBA7003 | reverse complement strand
TGCGTGAACATCATCATGAAGGACCTGGTGAAGCTTTTGGACCCGAAATACATCGAAGTCGAAGGAATCTTCATGCCCCGCGGCGGCATCTCGCTCTACCCGTTCGCGAACTACGGCAAGCCGGGCACCGAATTCGAATCTATCGCCAAGACCCGCCTGTTTGCGGCCATCGACCGGAGAAAGTAAAGTGCCGTTCCAGAACGAGATTATCCTTGTCGCCTCCGTCTTCGCGTTTTTCGGAGGGCTCGTCGCCTTCTTCCGCTTTTTCGGCAAGCAGGGCATTTTCACGTGGACCGTCATCTGCACCATCGCGGCAAACATCGAAGTGCTTATCCTGGTGCACGCCTTCGGGCTCGACACCACGCTCGGTAACGTCATTTTCGCCTCGACCTTCCTCGCGACCGACATCATGAGCGAGATCTTCGGTAAAAAAGAAGCCAACCGCTGCGTGAAAATCGGAATCCTCGCAAACATCACCTTCATCCTGATTTCGCAGAGCTGGTTCCTCTACATTCCGGCCGACGGCGACACGATGGCTGGCCCTATCCGCACCGTATTCGCGAACACCCCGCGCGTGATGCTCGCAAGCCTGTTCGCCTATGCCGTCTGCGAGATGTTCGACGTGTGGGCCTACCATGCCTGGTGGAAATGGACCGAAAAGAAGTTCGGTGACAAGCGCAAGTTCCTGTGGCTCCGCAACAACGGTTCCACCCTCGTAAGCCAGCTTATCAACGTGGTGGTGTTCAACCTGCTCGCGTTCGCGGGCGTGTTCCCATGGAACACCATCGGCGAAATTCTCATCTTCGGGTATGGCATCTTCATCGTGACCTCCCTGATGGACACCCCATTCGTGTACCTTGCACGATGCATCGCCGAAAAGCACCCGGAACTCGTGAAAGAATAGCGTTCACCCCCAAAAAACGCGTTTTTTCACCGAATTCGCGAATTTTCGCTTCCGTCCGACACAATAACATATATATATGTATCAAGAAATCGACGTCCCGTTCCGGCACCCGCAGTCCCAAATCAGGGTGCGATGAACTAAATTTTGCCCGAAAAAATGTTCTGGACAGTGCTCACATACCTGGTCATCGGCCTTTTGTCCGTATCGGCGCTACTCTACATAGCCCTCGAAGTGCGGCTTTTCCGCGCCCTGGGCACGGTGCGCGACGGGCAGTCCGACGTGGAACCCAAACCGCGCGTAAGCATCCTGATTTCGGCGAGGAACGAGTCGGCGGGCATCCGCGCGACACTCGATTCCGTCCTCGCACAGGAATATGACGGCGAATGGGACGTATGGGTCGCCGACGACCGCAGCGACGATGACACCCCGAAAATCCTCGCGGATTACGCGGCACGCTACCCGCGGCTTCACATTCTCACCATCAACGACATTCCCGACGGCGTCAGCCCCAAAAAGCAGGCCCTTTCGAAACTTGTCGACATCTGCGACGGCGACATTCTCTGCCTTACCGACGCCGACTGTATCGTGAAACCCACCTGGATTGCCGGACTCGTGCGCGAATTCGAACCGGGAATCGAACTCGTAGCTGGGCATTCCTACATCCCGACCGTTCCCGGCAAATCGAGCGTGCTCATATGCATGCAGGCGGTCGAGACGCTCATCTACCGCGTGGCGGGGACTGCCGGCATCGCGATGCACCTTCCGCTCACAAGCACCGGCAACAACTTCGCCTACCGCAAGAGCTTCTTCAAGAGCGTCCACGGATTCGAGAACGTCCTCAAAATCCAGAGCGGCGACGATGACCTCCTGATGCAGAAAATCGCTGACGACCGTCCCTGGGCCATGCGCTACTGCGTTGCCGAATCGACCTTCGTCACCACGAGCGGCAAAGAGACCCTCAAGGAACTGTGGGAACAGCGCAAGCGCTGGGCTTCGGCAACCATATACTATACGCCGAAAATCGTATTCGTGCTCAGCATGGTATTCCTGTTCCTCGTGATGCAGTGCGTCTCGGCGGCACTTTCGCCCTTCAGCTTCGAAATTCTCATCGCGACAATCGTCGCATCGGTCGCCAAGTGCATAGGCGACCTGGTATTAATACTCCGCGGGCTCCGGATTTTCCGGCAGGAGCACCTGCTCAAGTGGTGCATCCCCGTTGAATTCATCCACGCCCCCTTCACCGTGCTGGCCGTGCTCTTCGGCCTGTTCGGACGCTTTAAATGGAAATAACGATGGCAACTACGACCAAGAAAACGACTAAGACAGAATCCACCGCAAAGACTACGGCAAAGGCCTCCGCCAAGACCACGGCGACAAAGAAGGCGACAAAACCCGCCGACGAGGGCGTAACGCTCATCATCGCCGAAAAGCCGAGTGTGGCCGCCGACCTCGTGAAGGTTCTCGGGGCTAAGTCGTTCAAGAAGAACAACGGATATTACGAAAGCGATTCGACCATCGTAAGCCACGCCATCGGCCACCTGGTGACCATCGCCGACCCCAAGGACATCGACGAGCGCTACAAGGCATGGGACATGAAGACGCTCCCGATGCTCCCCGAAAAATTCCCGCTCGTCGCCACGCCTGCCACCAAGTCCCAGCTTTCCATCGTCGGCAAGCTCATCAAGCGTAAAGATGTGACGACCATCGTGAACGCATGCGATGCGGGCCGCGAAGGTGAACTGATTTTCTTCTATATCCTCGACTACGTGCTCAAGGGCAACTTCAAGAACAAGACCATCAAGCGCCTGTGGATGCAGAGCATGACGCCTGCCGCCATCAAGGACGCGTTCGAGCACCTGCGCACCGCCGAAGAGATGGAAAACCTGAAAAACGCGGCCCTCTGCCGCAGCGAGGCCGACTGGCTCGTAGGCATGAACGGGAGCCGCGGGCTCACCGCCTACAACAGCAGCATGGGCGGGTTCCAGATTACGCCGTGCGGGCGCGTGCAGACCCCGACGCTCGCCATCATCGTGAAGCGCGAGGAAGAACGCCAGCAGTTCAAGCCCGAAAAATTCTGGACCATCGATGCGGACTTCGACAACGGCGGCGTGAACTACCAGGGCAAATGGTTCGAGGGCGACGGCAAGGACCGCAAAAAGCAGATTTTTGACGAGAAGAAGGCGAACGAGATTCTCAAGAAATGCAAGGGCAAGCCCGGCAAGATTGAGGAAACGACAGCGCCCTCCCAGCAGAAGTGCGGGCAGCTCTACGACCTAACCACGCTCCAGCGCGAGGCGAACAACCGCTTCGGCTTCAGCGCCAAGACTACGCTCTCGATTGCGCAGGCCCTATACGAACGCCACAAAGCAACGACCTACCCGCGTACCGACAGTCGCTGCCTACCCGAAGACTACGTGGCACCCGTGAAGGCTACCCTCGCAAAGATTGAAGGCCCGCTCGCCAAGTTCGCGCAAGAGGCCCTCGACAAGAACTACGTGAAGCGCACCCCGAAAGTCTTTGACAACACGAAGATTTCGGACCACTTCGCCATCATCCCTACGGGTGTTGCCCCGAAGGGACTCTCCGAAGCCGAAGAAAAAATCTACACGATGGTGTGCCAACGCTTTATCGCGGTATTCTTCCCGCCGGCACAGTACCTGGGCACCACCCGCATTACGACCGTCGAAGGCGAGACGTTCATTACCGAAGGCAAGATTCTCGTGGACCCGGGTTTCAAGGCGGTCTACGGCAAGGACAGCGACGACGAATCAAACGTGCCGCCCCTGAAGGGAAACGAAGCAAAGACGCTTGACATGCGCAGCAGCGAGGACTTCACCAAGCCGCCTGCACACTACACCGAAAGCACGCTCCTTTCCATGATGGAAAGCGCAGGCAAGCTCGTCGAGGACGACGAGTTGCGCGACGCCATGAAGGAGCGCGGGCTTGGTACACCTGCGACACGCGCCGCCATTATCGAGAAACTGGTGAGCGACAAGTATGTTGTCCGTGACGGCAAGGAAATGATCCCGACAGCGAAGGCTTTCGACCTCATCAAGGTCCTCTCGGCCATGAACTGCGAGGCGCTCACAAGCCCGGAACTCACCGGCGAGTGGGAATACAAGATGGACCTCATCAGCAAGGGCAAGGAATCCCGCGAGAACTTCATGAAGGGCATCGTCGACATGACGAAGAACATGGTGAAGAACATCAAGGGATTCAAGGAAGAGAACACCACCGGCGAGGCGAAGTTCAGCCCCGTGAACGGCAAGAAGGTGTTCGAGACCGTAAGCCGCTACACCACCGAAGACGGCATCGTCATCCGCAAGATGATTGGCGGCAAGCACCTCTCCGACGAAGAAATCGTGGAACTCCTCACCAAGCGTAAGATTGGCCCCTTGCCCGGGTTCCGCAGCAAACGCGGTGCGGAATTCACCGCGGTGCTCATCATCAACGACCAGAACAAGATCGAATTCGTATTCGAAGAAAAGCCCGAAGAGATTGAAATCGGAGAGACAATCGGGGAATCCCCCGTCGACGGGACCAACGTGTTCGAAACGCTCACCGGCTACGTGAGCCAGAGCTACATCGACAAGCAGCCTTCGGGTCTCAACTTGCCCAAGGTGCTCCTCGGAAAGGAAATCCCGCTCGAAGAAATCAAGAACCTCCTTGCAGGCAAGAAAACGGCGCTCATCAAGGGCTTCCGCAGCAACAAGACGCGCAGGCTCTTCGACGCCTACCTCACGCTCGAAAAGGGCAAGATCAAGTTCGACTTCCCGCCGCGCGACTTCAGCAAGGGCAGACGGTTCTTCAAGAAAGCTCCCGCCAAAAGCGAAGGCTAGCATCACGAGGCCAGCATGCGCCTGCGGATTTTCTTTTTCGGTTTGCTTGCCGCATTCGCCTGTTCTTTCGCGGCGGCCCCCCGCGGGCTTCCCAAGGAGCTCCTGCCGCTCTGGAATTCGCTCACGCTCGAAGAGAAAATCGGGCAGATGATCATGGTCTACATGGCACCGCCGAATTTCACCGTTACAAACAACTTTGGCGGAATTCTCGTAATGAAGCCGCACCTTTCGAACATGAACCTGTTCCGGAAGAACCTCGAAAAGATTTCTTCGCGCATCAAGGTCCCGCTGCTCGTCACCATCGACCAGGAAGGCGGCACCGTGAACCGGGCCGTGAACATCGACCGCAAGTGGGAAAAGACCCCTAGCGCAAAGGAGATGCGAGAATCGGAGCCCGCAGCAATCGAGCGCACGGCACATGAAGTCGGCAAGACGCTTCACGACGCAGGCTTCAACCTGAACCTCGCCCCCGCCCTCGACCCCGCATTCGATTCCCACGGCAAGGAAACCTTCATGGAGCACTGGAACCGCTCATGGAACGGCATCGAGAATGCAGAGAAGGTCCGCGCATTCGTGAAGGGAATGCGGGCTTCCGGCATCATCAGCGCATCGAAGCACTTTCCCGGCTATGACAGCAACAAGAACAGCGACTTGCAGATGGCCGAAAGCGATGCGAGCGAATCTAGAATCAAGGAATACGTCAAGTTCTTCAGGGCTCTCTCCCCGGACATTCCTATCGTCATGATGAGCAGCGTCCGCTACACGAAAATTTCAAACGCTCCCGCCGTATTCGAGAAGAAACTCGTGAAGATGGCCCACGACCTCGACGACGACATCGTGGTCCTCACCGACGACCTCTGGGGAAGCTCCCTGCGCGGCTGGATCAGCGGCCCCGGAACACCGCTCAACGACCCCTACCCCGCATCCGAATTCAAGAAAGTCGTGACAGCCGCTCTCGATGCCGGCAACGACATGTTCATCATCACCTACCCCGCCAAGGCGGTTGATATCAAGAAATTCATTCTCGATCGCGCCATGAACGACAAGGCATTCCTTGCAAGAATCGAGAAATCCGTCGTCCGCATTCTAAAGATGAAACTTCGCGCAGGGCTGCTCTCGCCCTGATGGCGTCAGTCATCTCACAACGTTCGCTTTTTTCGCTTTCGTGAGGTTCTTCACCTCTTTCAATATCTTTCCCGGCCCGACCTTGTTGTAGGCCAGTTTCAAGATTTCTGCACAGGCAAGCGTATCATCCATCGCACGGTGATGCCTAAAGTCGCTGAGGCCAAGAGAATCCGTCAGGTTGTGCAGGCTGTAGCTCGGCAGTCCCGGAAAAAATTTTCGCGATATCTTTACGGTGCAGAGCCTCGGCGGGTCAAACTTCACGCAGCAGCGCTTGAGTTCCGTCAGAATCATGCGGCAATCGAACTGCACATTGTGCGCGACAAAGATTCTGCCTTCAAGCATCCCGGACACTTCTTCCGCTATTTTCGAAAACTGCGGAGCCCCGTTCACCATCTCGTCGGTAATGCCCGTAAGGTTCTTGACAAACGGCGTAATCGGCACGCCCGGATCCACCAGGCTGTGGAACTGTCCCACCTGTTCCATGCCATCGAGCAGGACAATCCCGATTTCGGTAATACGGTTCGATTCACCCGCACCGCCAGTCGTTTCTACATCGACGACGGCGAATTTCAGCATATCCTCTTGCGGGGCGGTCATCAGCGAATCGGGATATCGATATCGAGCGTGGCATGGTTCTTGCGGTCTTCGACTCTGGCCTTCATGACCTTTGCCTTCGGGCGACCGTAGATAGGGACCACCAACAGATTCGAGATGCCGGCATCTTCACTCGCCGTCGCTTCCGAATCGCGAACCGTCTTCGTAAAGATGGCGTTCTTGCCCGTATCGTAAATAGAATACGTAAGTTCGCGCACAAGGCCGGGTTTAATCTGCTTCGTCGGCACCTGGAAGTAGACATAGCCGCCCTTCGGCACCTTGCGGAGGCTATCCCTGATTTCTTCCTCGGTCGCGAAATCGGCCTCAAGCGCCATGCGCACATTCTTCTTCACCTTGTCCGGACTCTCATAAAGCACGGAAACCTCGAAACGGGCATCCTTCGGCACGGCGGATTCGCGCACGTCCCTGATATTCGCGTTGTTCTGATAGTATTCCCAGCGGCCATTGTCGTGAAGGATGACCGTCGAACCGTTGGAGGTCGTCGCGACAATATCTTCAGCGAAGGAGAACGCCGTACAGACCGCCATTGCGACGAAGGCCAACTTAAAAGCGCGCTTAAAATTCATTTGCATAACCCAAAATCCTGTTTGCGGGCCAGAAAGCCCTCACGCCCTGAATATAAATAAAAAAAGCGGATTCTGCGTCAAAAAAAACACCAAAAGCCGAAAATTGGGGATTAAACAGTCTTTTTTCACCCCATCCAACCCCCATTTTATTACTTTGTACGCAACGTATACGTGAAAAAAGCCCGCACAGTGGAGATAAAAAACCATTTTTTAGCCCAGTTTAATCCCCAAATCCACCAAAAACAGCGCACGCACCCCCTGCTTTTATTACATTTTTGCGTATGGACGGTAAAATCCGCTTTGCGCCAAGCCCCACGGGCTACCTTCACGAAGGCCACCTGCTTTCGGCGCTTTACGTTTGGGCCGCGGCCCGCAAGTGGAACCTGCAAATACACCTGCGCATCGAGGATCACGACCAAAGCCGTGCACGCCCCGAATACATCGAGAGCATCTACGAAGACCTGAAATGGTTCGGATTCCGATTCGACAGCGATAGCATACAAAGTAAGCACCCGGAGCGTTTCGAAGAGGCGCTCCAAAAGCTGCAATCCCAGGGTTTGGTCTACCCCTGCTACTGCAGCCGCAAACAGCTGGAAGCAGAGAACCCCAAAAGTTCCACCGGCGAAGTAATCTACCAGGGCAAATGTCGACAGCAGGCAAACCCGGAGGCAATGTCGGACCAGCCCCATTGCCTCCGCGTCTCCATTCCGAACAAAGTCGTGCACTGGCACGACAAGTTTCTCGGAGATTTCGATGAAAATCCGCAACAGCAATGCGGGGACTTCCCGATCCGCGACCGCGACGGACAGTGGACATACCAGTTCGCCGTGTGCGTCGACGATATCGACGAAGGAATCACGCACGTGGTTCGCGGCGAGGACATCCGAAATTCCACCGCAAGGCAAATCGCCCTCATGCGCCTGCTCGGCCGCGACGTTCCACCGATATACCTGCACCATCCGCTCGTCGTGGATGCCGCAGGCAAAAAACTCTCGAAACGCGAACGCGCCCACAGCCTGCGCCAGGACCGCGATGCCGGAGTTTCAGCCGAAAAACTGCTGGGCCGGGTATGCTACAGGGCCTCGCTTGTAGCCCAAGACACCTCCCTCTCGCTAGAAGAGGCGATTTCAGTCGTAGCCGGCAAACTGTAAATACTAAAAAACAAAAAAATAACGTATATTCTAGGCATGGCGCACAATACACCGTCATCCACCGTCATGAAAGTCCGACAGGAGGCTGCCCTTTTTGATTCCAAGGACAGGCTGCTGCTCTTTTCGACGAAGAACGAATTTCAGACTCCGCTCCTGCGCGAAGCGAGCGACACTTTCTACGAAAAGTGGAAGCAATCCGCCAACGCTATCCCGCTCGACTCTTTTATCCCGGTATCTGCGAGCTTCACGCCTCAGCAGAAGAAACAGTGCGAGACTCTCTTCAAGACGGTATTCAAGGAGAAAGCCGAGGACTTCGGTACGCCAGACCTTTACCTGCTTGCCGGATTCCTCAAGTGGGACGGCAACGCGCTTGCACCGAGCCTGCTCATCCCGCTCGAGCCCAGTGCAGACGGGAACTCCATAAACCTTTCGAACAGGCCTCCCATCGAGAACACGGTCCTCTCCGAGAGGCTTGCCGGAGTCCAGCTTCCGCGCATCGAAGACGCAACGCTCGACGGCCAGTTCAGCATCCAACTTTACTTTTCCCTGTTCGAAAAGGCCATCGCCGCCGAAAAGAACTGGAAGTTCACGCGCCATGGCATCTGCCTTGCCTTTTTAAATAGCAGCAGGCTCCGCCTCAAGATGGCGATGCGAAACCTCGGAAGCGAAAAGAAAATCGACAGCAACCCCTTCCTCTCCTCGCTCTTCGGCGAAGATGGATTCCAGGTTCGGGAATCCGTATTCGAGGAAGCGGACTTCGACCAAATCTACAACCCGGCCGACCACCATTTCCTCTACACCACGGACTCGCACACGACCAAGGTGACCATCGACGCGCTCGACGAAAATGCGCACGGCTACGCCATCCAGGCGCTGCCCGGCACCCAGAAAGTAAAGGTCGCAACTAACATCGTCGCCGAGGCCCTCGCGAAGGGACATGACACGCTAGTGGTCACGCGGCGCGCCATCTCCAGGCAGACTTTTACGCAGGCATGGAAATCCGACTTCCGCTCCTACAGCGGCCGTCCGCGCGCAGAAGTCGCCGCCGATATCAACAAGACGCGGCAATTCTTTATCAACTACTACAAGGCGGTCAACGGGAAGTCTCCCTCCGACAGCACGAGCCTGACCGACATCCTGCAGTTCTTTGCGCAGGCGCCCAAGCCGAAGGCGAAATTCGTCGAATCCATCTTCCAGGAATCGAACAATCTCCCCTTCAAGGAATTTTCGAACCTGCAGCGGCTCCTGCAAGAAATTTCCGACCTCTATTTCAACAAGGGCGGAATCGCAGCGCGCAAGCTCCTCGAAAACATCAAGGCCGAAAGCCTCACCCAAGAAGCGAAGGCCGAAATCGCCAAGAACATTGACGATACCATCCAAAAAGTCGAAGTCATAAGGCCGCTTGTCGACCTGTTCAAGGAAGAAGGGTTCTTCCCCACCGGCATCTACCTGCCCGCGCTATCCGAAATCATTTCGCTTATCCGCAAGAACTTCGACGAAAACACGCCCGAATTCGAAGGCTGGGATCTCTGTTCCAACAGCTGGAGCGCCTACCAGGATTCCCTCAAGGAACTGCCCGAAGCAGGCGACAAGTGGGTCCGCTACCGCAGGCAGACCTCCGACATATACACGGACGACGCCGTCGACGAGAACATCCTCGCCGCCCGCGAGGAATTTGCCGACAGCCTCAAGGTCACGCTCAAGGGACTTTCCGACCGCTACCGCAATTCGCGCAAGCGCCTCATGAAGGTGCTCAAGCATCCGAAAGAAGTTTCTTCGGATGCGCACCTGCTCGACCTCATCGACACCCTCCTGGAGCTGCAAGAAAACAAGCGCGCCTACAAGGACACGGCCGTTCTCGGCAACCATCTGCTAGGTCGCGACTGGCTCTACGAAAAATCGAACTGGGTCAACCTGAACAAGAAGATTACCTACATCTACGACTTCCGCGAAAAGCATGCGAACAGCCCGCAGTTCAACCTGATGCTCACGGTTCTCGAGCACTGGCACCAGATCAAGCCGATGCTCCCGCGGTTCGAGGAATTCGACAAGGCCGTACAGGAACTGCTTTCGGGCATGCGGGTGCTCTCCAAGGAACTTGTTCTCGACATTCCGCTCGACAGTCTCGACCTCGACAAGAGCCTCGAAGAAATCAACCTCTGGAAAGACAACTGGAACGTCCTCAACACACACCTTAAGCTTTCCTCGCTGTTCCGCGAGCTCGAAAATACCGGTTGCAAGACGCTCCTGCGCTTTGTTCAGAATCCGGCGGCTGTCAACAGCGAACTGCCCCAGGCCACCGCATATTACTGGGCGGCCTCCCAAGTCCAGCGCTTCAGCAAGGAATTCCCCGAAGTATTCTCCTGCGCCCCGAAAGTCCATTCCCAGCTCGGCAAAAAATACCGTCTGCTGCTGGACGAATTCTGCAACGCGAACTTCCGCGAAGCGCACGCCACCGCAACCGAGAAACTTTCGGTATTGAGCATCGAAGACGCCCTTGTCTGCGAAAAGAAATTCGACACCATCGTCCTTCTGGACGCAGGCAGCATCTCCGTAGCCGAATCCATCCCGCTTGCATTAAAGGCAAACAAGGTAATCCTCATCGGCAACCCGCACGCACCGGCCCTAGAGCCGTTGCCTTTTGACGCCTACCTCGACATCGACCCCGTACACACGGCGTTCTTCCAGGAAAGCATCATGACGGCCTCGTTGCGCCGCGGCATCCCGACCCGCGAACTCTGGTTCTCGGACAGCTATTCCGACCCGTCTCTCGTAGAATTCGCGAACGAGCACATCTACAACCACGGCATCCGCCAGCTGCCGCCCCCGGTTCGCGATTCCGGCAAGAGCGATACCATCCAGACGGTTGCAGACAAAGTCATCGACATTGCAAAGGCGGCCATTCACCATGCCGAGACGCATCCGGGGCAGACTCTCGGAATCATCGCATTCCACCAGGTGACATGTCACGAAATCGAGTCGACTATCAAGGCGCTTCTCACCAAGGATGCCCCCTGCGCCAGATTCTTTGCAAACAGCGACCTCTCGACCGGATTCTACATCAAGACTCCAGAAAGGGCTACCGAAAAATACCGTGACGTCATATTCGTCTGCGCAGAGCCCGATGCCATGGACAAGAGCTCCAGCGAAGGGAAAATCGCCATCAGCGCGACACTCGCACGCCACAAGCTCAAGATTTTCATGACCGAAGCCGACAAGCAAAAGATGACCACCGCCAAGTCTGCCATGCTGCGTGACTGGATGGCCCATCTGCTTCGCAAGGCGAAACCTTCCGACTTCGAAATCAAGCCGGCAGATTCGGCACTCCGCTCCCAGGTCATCGCGCTCCTGCAAAACGAGGGCATCAACGTCTTGCCCAGTTTCGCTTCCGGAGCCATACCCGTCGGCCCTGTCGTCGTGGACGCGAACAACCCCAAGAGGTTCCTCGCCGTCATCGAAGACGACTGCACCACGGAACGCTTCCGCGAATCCATCGAAGACCGCGAATACGTGCGCCCCGTGCTCCTGCGCCAGCTAGGCTGGAAGGTCCTCAACATCTGGACTCCCTTCTGGTACATTTCCAACGCAGACGAAGCGAGCCATATCATCACGACCATCGCCATCGAACAGAGCGTCGCACCGCCGCCTCCCGAAGAACCCAAGGCCGAAGTGGGCACAGCCGAGAACGATTCCGCGGCCGCCGAAATCCAGACAAAGCCCTACCAGGTGGTCCATCCGAAAATCGAAGGAACCGCCCACGACAAGCCCATCGCGGAACTCTCCGCGCTGTCGCTCATCGTGCAGCTCAAATTCTATGTCGATCACGAAGCTCCCATCCACGAGGAAGTGCTATTGTCGCGCCTGCTGGAACTGCACCATGTCGATCGCGCAGGCCCGATGATCCTCCAGGCTCTGAACGACGCCATCAAGCAAGGTTTCCAGCGCCACAAGTTCATCAAGACAGGCAAGTTCTTCTACTCCACGAAGAACCCGCCCGTAGTGTTGCGGGACAGGAGCATGCGTCCGCAAAACGAACGCAAGTTCATCTACGTCTCTCCCGAGGAGAGGGCCCTGCTACCTGCATCCATGGACGAGTTTGCGCAAAAGCAAGCACTCGGGCTCCTAGACTAGGGACCCGCCCATTACGCGGAATTCAGCGAAACAGCTAAAAAGCTACTTGAGCTTCACGACAAGCGCGTTGATGTTGTAGATGGAAAGCTCGCGAGCCTTATCCTCGGCCGCCTTCCTTGATGTCCATCCACCGCCGCGCAGCTTGTAGAACGGGGCATCGAACACCACCTGGATGTTGTAGCCCGTCGATGCAGAAATCTGCGCCTTACGACGCTGGGCGGCATCGAAATCGCCCACGGCCTCAAACTGCAGAACGTAATAGCCATTTCCCTTGGATTCCTTTCCGGAACCCTTCGATACGGCGAGAGCCGAAATGTCAGTCGTGTCGCGCAGCGAAGAGCTCAGTTCGGGCTTGTATTCCTTGCCGCGGAAAAGGGAGTCGATATCCGTAGGGTCACCCGCCCACGACAAGGCTATCGCAGCGAGGCAAATCAGGAGGCTAATCTTTTGCATGGTCCAAATGTAGAAAAATCCCCGCCCTGAGGGCGGGGATGCAAGTTCATTTTAGACCGAAGAAGCGCTATTACTTCTTAACAACGCCCGTGCCGCGTTTTACGCCCCAGACCTCGGTCTTTTCCTTCTTGCCCTTGGTTCCGACGGAACCGAGCTTCACGTAGGACGAGTACTTGGTGATGTAGGCACCAGTACCCACGAGGCGGTGCTTGTCAGAGAGCATGTTCCATGCGACGAAGAAGTTGCGCGGGTTCTTCACGCAGTCGCCCACGGCGCCTTCCTGGGTCGGGTCGGCCGAGAAGAACGCATCGTCACAGTAAATCTTTCCGCTCTGGTGAGCAACGAACGAGCCGAGGTTCGTGTAGTAGTCAACTTCGTAGAAGAAGTAGATGTCATGCGGATTGTTCTGGTACACCCTCGTGAAAGATGTATCGGCACCGATGATGGAACCCATGTCAGACTGCACGAAGTGGCCGAGCGTATTCGGGTGGGCCGACTTGACATCGTCCATATTCTCGCTCGTCTTGACCGGGAAGACTTCGCCCACCGGGGTATTTTCGTCCACGGCCGACGGATCCGCAACGTTATACGGAATCGTGGTCACGTCGATCTTCGCATCACCCACAACCTGCACCCACGGAGACGGCAAGCGGTCCGTAGCATTGTAGTTCGTCGGAGAATTCCAGTGCCAAGAAGCATCGTCGGCAGGCCTGAGCGTATCGGCACCCGGAGCGGCCCCATTCGAGGAGTCGGCCCACACAACGTTATCGGCACGGAAACGGATGTAGTCACCCACGTGCGGAGTCGGCTTCAGCTTGTCATCGTTGTAGTAACGGAGCGTAAGCGTATCCCTCTTGTTCTGGGGAGAGTTCTGGGATTCCACATGGATATACTTGGCTTCTTCTTCCTTGAACGCTTCATCGACAGCAGAGTTCAGATAATAGCTGAATGCCGAGGTTGCCACGGAGCCATCCAGAACCATCACCGGTTCGGAAGCGACAATCTTCACCTGGTCATACACGCCACCGTCTGTTTCTGCCGAAGCGCGAGCCGAAAGGATAATCGGAGCCATACGGTCGGTCAGGTGACCTTCGAAGAACGATTTCACGGTATCGCCCTTCCACTTGTAGGTCGTAAACGATGCAATCCTGTCTTCGTTCAGTACCAAAGTCTTCACATCGGCAGTGAACGGATCGTCGACAGCAAACACGAGCGTCTGGCCGTTATCCGGGCTCTTGTCATAGGCTTCCTTGATTTCGGCAGCACTGAACTGCGTGGAGCAGAACATTTCCTTGTCCTTCGGGTTAGTAGAATAACCCAAATCATAAGGATTGATCTTCACCAGGTGCTTTTCGTCGAAGTTGAGGCACAGGAAGAACGGGATGGAGTCCGGATGAATGGCACGGTCATAGATAACCGCCATGGAGTCCGCCCTACCATCCAAGTAGTCCGCCGATTCCTTGTAGAACTTAGACGAGATGTTCATTTCGCCCGTGGGAGCGCCCTTCACGTCGAACATGTCGACAATGAGCGGCATCGGTGCAGGCGGTTTGTAGAAATGCATGTTGCCATAGGGAGCCGCGACTGCGTTGTTCGCGACAGCACCCACAAGCATGGTCGCCGCGGGCTGACTCGGGTCATCGTAGACCTGGCTCGAACGGATACGCACCAAGGCGACACCGTCTACCAGAGCGCTGACAGCACCCGAAACTCCGCTGGAGGCATCCAGGATATCCAGGGCAAAATTACATTCCGTGCAGAGGGCTCCCGTCGCCGGGTTACGGACAATGAGGTAGAAGTCCACGTCGGCATTCACCCAGTGGAAGTATTCATCGCCATCCTCATCCACATCGGGATCCTGATCCATCGTAGTCCATTCCATGACGTTGCCGAGGGAGTCGGTCGTCTTGGGCTTGGCAAACGACAGCTGCGGGGCGAAGAACGAGAGTGTCGCGACAGCGGTGCGCACGGAAGCCGTAACCTTCGTTTCGGCGGCAGTCAAACCAGCGAGCGGAACTTCCACCCAGAGGGTATCGATACCGTTCTCGTCAATCCTGCCGTTATAAGGCACAGAGAGCGGAGTCGTATCTTCCTTGTTCTTGTAGAGAGTGGCACCCGCAGAAAGCGTGAGCGTGTAGGTCTGGTTCGCTGCAGAAGCGAGGTCGACCGTGCCCTGATCGTCCGGAGCGGATACATAGATCGGGAGGCGCGTGCCGGCGAGGCCCATGCCCTCGAACTTCCATTTGGTTCCGACCGGGTAGATGTTGACATCTCCGTCGGTATTCGGGAACTCGACATCCTGCGTCACGACATCAAGGTTACCCTTGATTTTGAACTTATGGTAGGCAGTCTTGCCATCCACGGTAATGGCGAGGTAGTAGGTTCCGGGAGGAAGTCCGTTCATCTTTTCCTGGTTGAACTTCGGCACCTTCGGGTTCGTGAGGTCGATACCGCCATGGTTGATGGTTCCCGGAGTCAAAGCGGCACAGTCGCCACAACCCTGCACCGGTTCCTTCTTGCGGGTGACAATCTTGAAGGCAATCTCAGTTTTAATACTATCTCCACATTCTTCTGAACCTTCATCGGTACCGGCAAGCACGGAGGCACAGTCGCCACCGCCGCTCGTGAGCACGCAGACATCAAGTTCGAGGCCACCATCGCCCTGCGGTTTGGGGTCAATCGTGATACCGGTCGACTGCTTGATGTACATGTTCGTCTTGATACGCACGTTACTCATGTCGGTACGGCGGTCACAGAAGAAAATGTCGATTTCGTAGTCCGTTCCGGCCACGAGGGCGCCGCTAGCTCCTGTAAACTGATCCAGGTTAACGTAGCCCGGGGCTGCCAAGTGCGTACCGCCAAGGTCCACGGCAAGCTTGTTGTCGATAAACACCCAGATGTCATCGTCACCACGGAACGAGAACTGCATTCCCGGACGGTAAGTGAACTTGGCGTGGGACTCGAAGCAGAACATCTGGTTGTTGTTGCCCTTGATTCGGGTATCCCAGGTGGAGTTGTCGTAAACGTTGGGATGCTTACCATCGCCAAATTCGCCGTCAGAGACCGGATAGAGGTCGATGTATGGCAAGCCGGTTGTCGGTTCAATGGCAGACCAGTCAGAAACACCAGGAAGGAGCGTCTGAGCCTTCTGTGAAATTCCATTTTGAGTAGGTGTTTGCCCTTGTTCACCGACACCATACCTCACGTTACCGAGACCCGGTCTGGCAGTTGCCGCCTTCTTGCAAGCAGCATCAGCCTGGCAAGTGGGATCGGTAAGCAGGTCATTCAAGATGGTAAAGGCGCCCGTCGGTTCGTTATAGCTGTCGTATTCCCACAGGCCATCCTTGGTGAGGCTGAAGGTGACGTCACGGCAGTGCTGGTAGTTCACGCCCGGTGTGGGCTTGAACATCACGTCAAAGGCTTCCTGGCTCACGAAGCAGCCGCTCGCCGGATTATAGACCGGCTTCTTTGTCGCCGGAAGCGTCGCGTTCACAATCCCCGGAGTCACGCCGATACAGGGGATTGTTCCCGGATAGGAATAAGGGGCTCCAGCCACGGCACATCCGTTCGTGGCCACCTGCGGGTAGGCATCACAGGTAAAGGCGCCATGCAAGCTAGCATCGGTATCGTAGAGGATTGCGGCCAGTTTGTAGGTGCAGTTTCCTTCGAGGCCCGGGTCCGTAATCGAAATCTGGTCGACGGCGCTTTCTGCGGCCAAGTCAACATCGGCAATGAAGTAAACCTTGTTAGTATTATATTGGTTATAGATGACTTCCATCGGAATCGGGATAAGCACATCCGCTTCCCAACCGTCCAAGCCAATGGCATCTTCCAAGTCTG
Organism: Fibrobacter sp. UBA7003; assembly: GCA_002449765.1. Taxonomy (GTDB): domain Bacteria; phylum Fibrobacterota; class Fibrobacteria; order Fibrobacterales; family Fibrobacteraceae; genus Fibrobacter. The sequence goes on along the minus strand of DJXN01000011.1, from coordinate 70,264 downwards.
CGTCATCGTCCTTGAAGAAGATGAAGGATGTCGGCAGGGGTTCGTCCATCCACACGGCGTAGTACCATCCGCACATACCCGGCGCGACCTTGAACGGCTGGCGGCTCGCGTAGGTTCCATCGGGAGACCACATCGGGACGGTCGCCTTCCACTCCGCTTCGTCCGGCACGAGCACATACATGTACTTGATATTCGGTTCGGTATAGGAAACTAGGGTCTTGCCCGCCTGCTTCGGGTTTTCCAGAACCCAGACATCCGTCGTGCCCTTGGTGCTCGGGCATGCGATATCTCGAGAATTCTTCGGAATATTCGGGTCATAGGCAGAGTGACCATTCCATACAGCGGCAAGGATGTAGTCGAGCGGGTTTGACGAAGAGTTCGCCAAGCCGAATGCCGTTTCCTGGGCTTCGCCAAGGGCGTTCGACAAGTCGTAATCATAATAACCCGTCGTGGGGTTCTTGTTCGCCGCAGTGACAAGGGCCGCCTTATTATTCATGGTCACATAGAAAGAAGCGGGCCATTCGTCAGGCTTCTTAAAATGGAGCGTACCCGTACATGCGGCTGCAGCGCTCTGCACGCCAACAAACAGCATGCAGGCACCCAAAACCCACTTCCACAGGGAGATCTTCATGTATTTCATCATTTTTGTTTCCATCAATGGTTTTCCTTCCAACTAAGCATACCAAAAAGACCGGCCTTTTTAATATGCCACACCGACCTCAAATTTATTCTTTTCTTTGAAAAAAAGCCAACTCTTTTTTTATTTTTTGTTAAAAATACGTTTACTTCGGTAAAAATCCGGCCAGTCAACAAAAGAAAGTGCAAATTATCACAAGATATCACAAGAAAAAAGCGCCTTTTTGTAAATGATTTTTTACATCTTTCCTATCTAACTTTTCTATTTTTACCCTAAACCGGAGTTCCTATGCAAGATTTGGACCAGACCATCGTGACCCCAGGCAAGACAATCAAGTTCGAGAGGCTCGAACTGAGGCCGCATTTGATAGTGCTCTACCCGCAGGAACAGTTCCGGCAAATCGCCATTGAAAAAGGTACGACCATCCTCGGCCGCGGGCAGGATGCCGGAGTCCGACTCGACGACGAACTCGTGAGCCGCAAGCACTGCGCCATCGACTTTGACGGGGTCCACGTGACCGTGCGCGACCTCGGCAGCACCAACGGCACCTTCGTGGACGGGCAACCCGTGCAGATTGCAGAACTCGATTCCGAAAAGCGCCTGCAGGTCGGCAAGATGGTCTTGAAGGTGGAATTCAAGGACAAGAGCGAAGAAGCCTTCGACCGCGCCCTCTACGAAGCAGCCACCATGGACCCGCTCACCAAGATTAGCAACCGCCGCAGCTTTATGGACCGAAGCCTCGGAGAACTCGCGCTCGCCCGCCGCAGCGGGGAATTCGTGCACACCATCATGGTGGACGCAGACCACTTCAAGCGCGTGAACGACACCTGGGGCCACCAGTGCGGCGACATGGTTCTCAAGGAAATCGCGCGAATCCTCAAGGAAGAGAAACGCGAATCCGACCTGCTCGCCCGTTACGGCGGCGAGGAGTTCCTGCTGCTGCTCTCGAACATTTCGCCCGAAGACGCGCAGAAGAGCGCCGAACGCCTCCGCAAGGCCGTGGAACGCCACAAGTTCTCGTGGAAGGATACGGTCATCCCGGTGACCATTTCGCTCGGGCTCTGCTCCAAACAGGGAGAGGACATTCCGCAAATCGAAGCGATGATCGCGCAGTGCGACAAGATGCTCTACGTGGCCAAGGAAAGCGGCAGGAACCGCGTGGCCTTTTAAGACACAGGACCCTTAGCAGCCCGCGACGTCGCGATCGCCGTTGCAGGTATTGCAAGAGGAAGTGTTCCCGCAGGGCAGCAGTTCCTCGGCTTCGCAAACCGGCTTGGTTTTCGTTTCGCCTGAATACCTGATGTATTTCACGTCGGCAAAATCACTGCTGAGAGTGAACGTGATGACGCCCATGGACCCGCCGCCGGTCGTTGTGCATCCCGGATACAGGACGGAGGCAATCAGGGTATCGCCCCTGAGTTCCGCATCGAGCCCGTTGAAAGTGCAACGGTCGTCCACAAGCACACCATCGTCACGGAAGGTAACCGCGCCGCTAGCGCTTTCCACCTTCACGACGCGCGGAGAAACCGCCGGACCGCCGCGATACATGGCCGAGACGTCGGTCGCCTTTTCATTAATGTACGTGGTCGGAGGCGGCAGGTACACCCACTTGTTTTCAATGCACTGGTAAGCGCGGCCATAGAATTCCAGCAGGGTGTCCGTGTCGCAGGGCTCCAGGTCAGGCCTGCGGATTCCGTCGGGGATGCCGTCGCCGTTGCAGTCGCCACCCGGAAGGCAGACAACATTCATGACACTCCAGTAATTATCGACGCACTTGAATTGCTGCTCGGTCTCGCAATCGGTAGCGAACTCACCGTTTCTCCCGACGCAGTTTCCTTCTGCGCTCATCCCGTCGTAATCGGTAATATGTTCGCAGGTAGACTTTATCTGCCTCCAGAGTCTGTCGCTGCATACATAGTCAGGGCCACCCTTGCAGTCAGGAGCCACTTCGCCGTCTACATCGCAATGGTTGCAGGCCACATTTGTCACAGGGCAAAAGTCACCTTCACAAGGCGGGCACATCCCATCCATGTCGATGCACGCTTTGAAGATGCTAGAACTAGAGCGTTCCTCCAGGCTAGAGCTGGACAGCGTTTCCGGCAAGGAACTGGAGCTTTCCGCAACGTCGGAGCTGCTTTCGGGAGCCGTCTCGCTAGAAGCGGGCTCATCATTGCCCGAAGATTTCGCATCGGAACTCTCGACAGCAGAAGACTTCTCGTCACCGCCGACCGGGGCGCTCGGACTGTCTTCGTCGCAGGCAGCGAACATGAACGCGGCAAGGGCCACCGCAGCAATGCTACATGTCGATTTCAAAAGTTTCCTTTTCATACCATTCTCCTTTTTTCTATTAAATATATGTTCGATTCTTTTCCAAATATACAACCCTCATTCAAAAAAAGCAATAGTTTATAAAACAAAATCAATAAAATTTAATCAAAATCACAAACTTTTTGTTTATTTTACATATTTTATCCCTATATGCAACAGTCGTTTCATATGCAGGCCGGACACCAGTGTTCGGGAAACAAGTTTTCACGCCTTACCCGTCTTGCGCGCTTTTCCTATATTTGGCGCCGAAATGTCGAAACTGAATTCCGAGCGCCTCAATTCCTTTGGTACCGCGAGCATCCCGAAACTGGTATTGCAGTTCTCGGTGCCCTCCATCGTGAGCATGCTGGTGAACGCGCTCTACAATATAGTAGACCGCCTCTTCGTGGGCCACGAAGTCGGAAGCCTCGGCATCGCGGGCATCACGCTGTGCTTCCCCATCATGCTGTTCATCATGGCGATGTCGATGATGATTGGCGTAGGCGGCAACACGCTGTTCGCCATCCGCCTCGGGCAAAAGAAGTACATCCAGGCAAGCATCATTCTGAACAACTCGTTCTCGCTCCTGTTACTGATGGCCGCCACCACGTTCACGCTCGGCGAGATATTCATGGAGCCCCTGCTCCGCCTGTTCGGCGCAAGCGATCAGACGCTCCCCGTTGCCAGTAGCTACATGCGCATATTGCTTTGCGGTGCGGTATTCCAGACGGTCGCCCCGGGCATGAACCACTTTATCCGTAGCATGGGTCACCCCAAGACGGCCATGTTCCGCGAAGTCATCGGAGCTGTCACGAACATCGCGCTCGATTGGCTGTTCATTGTGCAGTTCCGCTGGGGCATAGAGGGCGCCGCGTGGGCCACCATCGGTTCACAGCTGGTGGCGGCATCGCTCATCACGCAGTTCTTCGTAAAGAAAGATACCCCCATCCGCATCCGCTGGCGCCACATGAAGTTGCGCTTCGCGTACGTGAGGAAGATTATCATCCTCGGCATTCCGCCCAGCATTATGCAGGTGTGCAACAGCCTGATGAACGCCATCCTCAACTGGAGCCTCACCACCTATGGGGCGATCAGCCTGCACGATACGGGGGCTCTCTCGGGCGGCGACCTCGCGATTTCCGCATTCGGCATCGTGAACAGCATCGCCTCGTTCATATTGCTCCCGCTGCTCGGCTTTGTGCACGGGACGCAACCCATCATCGGGTACAACTTCGGCGCGCGCCTCAACGCCCGCGTGAAGGGCACCCTCAAGTTCACGTTCATCTACGCGGGGAGCTTTATGCTCGTGGCGTGGGCGATACTGATGTGGAAGACCGAAGTGTTCGTGGCCCCCTTCGCACCTACCGACCTCAAGCTGCAAGAAGTCGCCGCGTGGGCCATGCGGATTTTCGGGGCGGCGTTCTTCATGATTCCGCTCGGGCTCGTTTCGGGCAGCTTTTTCCAGGGTACGGGAAAGGCGCTCAGGTCCATGTTCCTGAACGCCTGCAGGCAGGTGATTCTGCTAATTCCCTTTTTGCTCGTGCTCCCGCACTTCTTTGAACTGAAGGGCGTGTTCATGGCGCAGCCCATCGCCGACACGGGTGCGGCCATCATCGGCGTGCTCATGCTCCGGCACGAACTGAAGAAGCTGAAATAAACCTTAGAACAACTTCTTCGCGTCGGTCAGCTGGCCGTCCTTCTCGTGGAAGAGGATGACGGAACCCCCTTCGAGGGTCTTGAAAACTTCGACCAGGCGGTTGACAGTCTTAGTCTCGTCAAAACCGATTTCGTTCTTCGCGGCCTCGTTTACGACAATGCCGAAGTTCACGGCGTTCGGGGCGGAACGGCGGAGATAGGCAATGAAGTCGGCACCGGAAGCAATCACGTCGGTACGGCCCTTCACGTCAATATTCATCGGGTCGCGGATGCTCGCCGAAAGCGGGAAGAGTTCCTCGTTCACGGTCTGCTTCGCGTTCAAGAAGAACATGTTGCCCACATAGAGGCTGATGGTATCGTCGAGCACCTTGCCCACTTCGATGGACACGTCGCACGCAGACGACATCTCCTGGATTCCGAGCTTGGAGGGGCCGCAGGCAATGAGGGCTGCGGAAGCGAGGATGGCGAAAGCGGCCAGAATCTTTTTCATATGGGACTCCTTATGTTCCTGAAATGCTTAAAAATCCCCGCCTGTGCGGGGATGACGATAAAACAAATATATACTTATTTCGAGAGGATACCAAGCGCCTTGGACACGAGTTCGGGCGAAAGCCTGAAAATTTCGCTCAATTTTTCAACCCTTTCGGGTTCGGCGATGCGTTCCATGCGGCTGCCGTTTGCGTCGCGGGTCACGAGGTTGCCCTTCTGGTAATAGTACTGCACGCCGCGCTCGCGGTCGAGGCGGTTCAACACCGGGTAGGTCATCATCTCGCGGTAGAAACTTTCGGACCAGTGCTGCTTAAACTCCTCGACGCTCACGCCTGCCACCGGGTATTCGAAACGCAACTTCATCGGGGAGCTGAGTTTCCCTGCACCATTGAGCGCGCCGCCGGTCCAGAGTTCCATGGAATCCATGTCGGGCCGCACGAGGCGCACGCTGTTCGGCACCAGCGGAAAAAGCGCCTCCCCTGCACCGAAGGGCTTCGGGAGCGGGATGGGGAGCGGGTCGAAGATGAGGTAGCCGGGATCGAAGAGGAAATCTGAATCCGCATCCGGTAAAATCAGCGCGCAGTGGATGTTCCTCTCCTTGCGCTTGTGGCCCATCACGAGCCGCGGGTTGAACCCCATGTCGCGCAGGCTCTGGTACAGGTGCCAAGTCATGCTGAAGCAGGTGCCGCCGCCCATCCAGGTATCGATATCGTTCTGGTCGCTGTCGTCGAGGTTGCGCGCGGCCGTAGCGCTGCCGGTAGATTCGAGGCGTATGATTTTCGTGAGGTTCTCGTACGTGACGTTCGAGAGCCTGTTGCACAGGTCGAGAATCTTTTGCCAGGTTGCGCTTTCCATAAACGCAAAGATAGAAATTGCTATATTATGCACATGCTCGGAATTGAACAGAAAAAAGGAAACGACGATAAGCTTTGCGGCAGGATGATTGCCTACGCAAGGATTTTGCCCACGCCCGACGCCGAAGAAAGCAACTCTCCGTTCGATGACATGATCAAGAACGGGCTCTTGACGCTCGAAGGCGATTTCCGCAAGTTCAACCCGACCGTGCCCTCGCGCCACCGCAGGAACCAGGTAATGGACGAGCGCCTGAACGAACTCCTCGAAACGATGGAGGAGAACGGTGTCGAACTGCCCGAAAACCTCGACGTGGAAACCATGCGCGACAGGCTGCATGAACTTTCGAACATGGAAGTCATCCCCATTCCGGCGCGTATCGGCAACTTCACCAAGGAAGAAGACATCCTGAACGAAGACGCGGACATCTACTACGTCGGTGAATTCATCGGCGCGAACCAGGCGCACTTCTGCCTCACGACGCTCCCCATCTACTACCAGGCGCGTTACCGCGAGCAGACGAAGAAGCACGAGATGGAACTCCTGAACGACATGCTCTCGCAGTTCGAGAACGGGCAGTTCCTCGACAACGACGACATCATGAGCGACACGGTGGAGCTGTTCCCCGAAGGAGCCTCGCTGAACACGTTCGTGGGCGACCTCGGGAACCTGCTGAACGTGAAGGTGATTCCCTTCCTGCTCGCCTGCGAAACCGACGAGGATTACGACCGGCAGGTGAAACTGCTGTACAAGTTCATGAAGGACTACCCCGAGCCGCTGGACGTGAAGCGCATCGACGCATCGCTGCGCATGCTGCGCGAGCAGGGCGACAACGAACTTGCCCGCAAGGTTCTGGAACTGAGTACAAAAAAAATCTGCGCCCTCTACAACGAGGACGCAAAATCCGCCGAAGCATTCGAGTCGGAAATTACATCTTTGAAAGTGTAAGCAGGGCTGCACCTGCAAGGATAATGACCGTCGACGCGGCCAGTTTCAAGCGTTCGGTGCGGGTCGCATATTCCCCGAAGGCAAAGACTCCCCACATCTGGTTTACAACCAAATTAAGTTGCAGGAGCGGATAGCCCACCGCATATCCGAACATGCCATCGTCGGCGATGGCCCAGAATATGGCGAGTGTCCCGAGCATCCAGAGCATGCCGGCAGCAAAGGCGAAAAGCGACGGCACCGCAGGCATTTCAAAGCGTTTGCCGCGGGCCAGCGAGAGCACGATAAAGAGAGCGACACTCCCGACGCATACGCCCACCGAGAACGGGAACAGGAATTCCATATCCCCAAGCCCGCTTAGCTTGTACGGGATAAGGTACGAGCCGAACACCGCTCCCGAAAGGAGCGAGCGCCAGTTTTTCCAGATATGCTTGATGTGCCCCGCCGGGATCCAGATACCCACGAGCATGCACACGATGGCTGGGATAGAGAAGTAGAAAAGCGAGTGCTCGGCAAACAGCGTGACACCCGTAATGAACGAAAGCAAGATGCTCACGCTCATGGAGCGCAGTCCCGTGCCCGCGAGGTCCGCCTCGGCCTGCACCGCCCAGAAGCAGAGCGCACCGCCGACAACCCAGAGGAGCCCGCAAATCACGCCGACGGGTTGCAGGTTGAACTGTCCGGTGACGCAGGCGATTATCGCAGAACAGGCAAGCGCCCCCACGGCCATCATGGCGAGGAACGCCCACGAAGAATAGTTCGGGTATTTCTTGAGCGGGACCATGTATGTCCCGAACGCGAAGACGCCGATCAGGACGCCGATAATACTGAGAGTGCTACTTGCCAATGCAGAACCCCGCGAAAATAGATTGTAAAATGTCTTCGGACGAAATTTCGCCCGTTATGCTCTGGAGCGCACGGCGCACCACCTGCATCTCGAAGGCGAGCAGTTCCACCGCCGGATTGTTCCGGAGCAGGTCGAGCGCGCGGTCGATACCCGCAAGGGCATCTTCGAGGCAGGCCTTCTCGCGTTCGCTTGTAATCCAGAGGTCTTCTGCGTCCGCAGATTGCTTGAACAAGGAAGCGTTCATCGCTTGGCGAAGTTCCGCAAGGCCCTCGCCCGTCTTGGAAGAAACGCTCAGTCCGCCATCGGGAATCGGGGATGCGCACAGGTCGGACTTGGAATAAACGACAAGGTCCGCGTTATTTGTCATGTCAGCGAAAGCGGACATCCTAAGATTCTCGCCTTCGCGAGAATGACGAGATGCTAATTCGCCTTCGCGAGAATGACATTCCTGCGAGCTGCCGTCCACCACGAGAATCTTCATGTCGGCTTCTTCGAGAATTTCCCTGCTCTTCTTCTGGCTGAGCGCGTCGAGCTCGTCCGTTGCCTGCGCAGCGATGCCCGCGGTATCGACCAGCCGGATTTCGCCACCGGGCAAGAAGAGGCGCACTTCCACAAAGTCGCGCGTCGTACCCGGTACGTTGCTCACGAGCACGCGGTCTTCGCCCAGGAGGGCATTCACGAGGCTTGACTTGCCCGCGTTCGGCGCGCCGTAGAGCACGGCCAGCGGGAGCCTGCTGAGCGAAGCCTTCCCGTGGAAGCTGTTTAAAACTTGCTGGATGGATTCGCGGACAGCGACAAACCGCGCTTCCCAGCCCGCAAAGTCCGGGTCGGCCTCCTCTTCCGCGAAATCCACATCGAGTTCGAGGCGCGCCGAGATGTCCTTGACCTGCGAAGCGAGTGCCGCAATCTTTTTCGAGAGGGCGCCCCCCAGAAGGCGATGAGCGTTCTCGAGTTCTGCGCGGTTCGCGCTGTGAATCACGTCGGCCACGGATTCGGCCTGCGTCAAGTCCATCTTGCCGTTCAGGAAGGCGCGGTGCGTGAATTCCCCGGGCTCGGCAAGACGCACGCCATCGAGCCCGCGGATTGCCTGCAGCAGGTCGCGTACGATAAGCGGGTTCCCGTGCGGGTAGAGTTCCAGCACGTCTTCGCCGGTATAGGAATTCGGGCCTTCGAAGAAGATATACAATAGGCTATCGATAAGCTTGCCCGACTGCGGGTCTCGCGTACTGCCGAGATTTGCCATACGCGGTTCAAGCGCAGCTGCACGCTTTTCGCCAAACAGGGCTCGGACAACTTCACGCACCTTCGGACCGCTCACGCGAAGCGCGGCCACGGCACTCACGCCGGCAGGTGTCATCGGGGCGACTATCGTCTGGGAATCCATGGCAAGAAAGATAGCATTTTCTATCTTACCCCACATGAGCAACTACAAACTGATTTCCCGCCCTATCGGCACAGTGCAGTGTTTTGTCCTCCAGCGCGACGACGGCGCCGAATTCGAAGTCTTGAGCGGCTACGGCGGCGGACTCAACGCCTGGCGCATCCCCGTCGCAAACAATGCCTCCGCGGGCAACTCACCCGAGGCAAGCGCCGGCAAAAAAACGCTTGACCTGCTCTTCGGTTACCGCGAAGGCGACGACATCTTCAAGATGGGCCCCGACACCAACGCGGGCTGCAGGCTAGCCCCCTACCCCGGGCGCACCGCCTACGCGAAGTTCACCTGGAACGGCAAGACCCACCAGCTCATCAACAACGTAAGCTGGGCCCCGCACGCCCTGCACGGTTTTTTGCAGAACCAGGAATGGAAATTCGAGCGTTTCGAAAGCGATAACGAAAGTTGCTCTGCCGTTTTTACCTGCGACTGGCCGGGTGCCTTCGCGGGATTCCCCTTCCCGTTCCGTGCTACAAACAAAATAACATTCTCCGGGAACGCGTACAAGGTCGAATCGACCGTCGAGAACATGGGCAACACGGACATGCCCTATTCCGAAGGCTGGCACCCGTACTACATGCTAGGTGAAAAAATCAACGACCTGGTAATGACACTCCCCGAATCGCTCCTTGCGGAACTTGACAGCGCCGACCTCCCGACAGGCAACTTCCATGCGGACACGCGCTTTACTGCAGGCCGCAAGATTAACGACGAGTTCATCAACGACTGCTTCTGCCTCGTGGACAACAGCAATCCGAGAGAAGCAGGAAGAGGCATCGTTACGCTCGAAGGCAAGAACGGCAAGCTTACCCTCTGGCAGGACGCCCGCCTCGGGCAGTACAACGCCATCCAGATATACACGCCCCCGACCCGCGAGAGCATCGCCATCGAGCCCATGACATCGGAGCCCGACGCGCTGAACCATCACCGCGGACTCATCGTCATCCCGCCCGGCGAAAAACGCACGTTCACCTTCGGCGCAGAGTACAAGTAATCCTTCGGCAAACGAAGTTTGCCATTTTTACGCAAATTTCGCCATTTTTGTTGTTGTGATTTACCCAACATCTTTTTGCAGCGACCCCAAAAAAGGGGGCCGGGACACCCACTATTAATATATATTCAAGAAAAACAAAAAAGGACGTGTATGAAAATCACAAAATTTGCATGGATGTTTGGTCTCGCCGCGGTCAGCAGTTTCGCCGCACAATACGAGGCCGAAGACGGAACGATTACCAAAGATGCCGCTGTCGCTACCAGCACAGCGGCCTCCGGCGGTAAGTATGTCAAGATGAACGGCGGCGATATCACATTCCCGACCGTGACTGTCGATGCGGCAGGCCAATACACGGTCGTCATCCACTACATGAACAACTACGGTGGAGACAAAATCAACAATGTCGGTGTCGGAAGCACCTCCGCGCAGGTTTCCTTCCCCGTTACGGACAAGGACAAATTTGTGGACGTTGAAACAGTCCTCGCCCTTGCCGCAGGCGCAAATACAATCGCCATCACCAATAGCTGGGGCTGGATTGACGTGGACTATATCGAAGTCAAGCCTTACGAAGCGAAGGCTTTCGATCTCTGCAATGCGCCCGTCACAGCAAACGCGACCCCCGCTGCCAAGAAACTCTACAACTTCCTCGTCAACAACTTCGGCAAAAAGACCATCTCCGGCGTGATGACCGGTAATATGGATGCCTACACCATGGGCGATGCCACCCAGCACGAAGACGTGCAGGCAGTTTACAAGGCCGGTGGCAAGTATCCGGCACTCATCGGCGCCGACCTCATGAACGCAACCGGCGCGAACAAGGACGAAGGCTGGTTCCAGCAGTACACCGAAAAGGCCATCGACATCGCGAAGACCACCTGGAAGAAGGGCGGCATTCCGGCTTTCACGTGGCACTGGCGCCCCGGTGACGAAGTGGAATTCTACGTGAAGGGCGCACACGAAACCTACACTGAATTCGACTTCACCGAAGCGTTCATAAAGGGCACCACCACCTGGGATACCCTCTCGGCAGCCTACAAGGCGCTCGTCGGCGATATTGACCGCGTTTCCGAAATTTTCCTCGGCCTCCAGACAGAAGGTGTCGCCGCCATCTTCCGCCCGCTGCACGAATCCGGCGGAAACTGGTTCTGGTGGAGCACGCACACGGGCAAGCAGTTCGCTGCGCTCTACCAGTTGCTCTACGAACGCATGGTGTTCAAGAACGGCGTGAACAACCTTATCTGGGATTTCAACCCGCAGGACGCCTCCAAGATTTCCTGGACTCCGGGCGAAACCTACTACGATGTGTTGAGCGTCGATATCTACAACAAGGCTAATGACCACCAGAGCAACAGCGCCGCATTCATCGACTTTGCCAACAAGGGCGGTACGAACAAGCTTATTTCCCTCAGCGAAAACGGCCCCATCCCCGATGTAGACAATATGTACAACGAGGGAGCAACCTGGAGCTGGTGGATGCCGTGGTACGAATCCTGGGGAAGCGCTTTCGTCAGCCAGACCGCCGCAAGCGTATGGCAGAAGAACCTCGCCGACGAACGCATCATCACGCTTGACGAAATGCCCGGCTGGGACAACTACAACGAGGCCGCCTCCGCAACGAAGGTTTGCCCCACCTCTACAGAAAATGCCAAATACGGAGCAGGTAGCGGTTCTTCGGAAGACTACAAGAACATGATGATGGCCGTGACCTACAAGACACTCGGAGAGGACGGTGCGAACATCGAACTGCAGAAGGTGCCGGATCTGACTGGCGCATCGACAGTCTCCGTCAAGATTACGAACAATGGTTCGGGCGGTGCAGACGGTGGTGTCTGGGTAGGCCTCGCCTTTGTGCGCAACGGCATGAAGGATAGCCTCTGGACCTGGGAAATGTCCCCCTCTACCGGATGCTGGCTCAACGACGGAGCCTCCTCTACTTGCGAATTCGACATCACCAAGTACGAAGACGATGCTGGCGTGGAACATCCCACGGACCTCGACAACCTCTTCTCCGTCACGCTGATGGTCGCCGCCGTGGGATTCTCGGGCACCATTACCTTTGACGACCTCGTCGCCGACAACGGGAAGGTGATTTCCGCATTCGACAAGAAGACGGAACTCTTCACGACCGCCACCCAGAGCAAGGATTTCGTCTCGAAAATCGAGCTCGTGGACGAGAACGGCAATTCCGACGCCATCAAGACCGTGGCCGCCTCTGCCGCCAAGTTCGGCATCCAGGGCAACACGATTTCGCTTTCTACCGCGAAGGCGGGTATGGTATCGGTCGACGTGTTCGGCCTGAACGGCAAGCGCGTCGCGACACTCTACAAGGGCAACCTCGCCGCGGGCAGCTATGCGTTCAGCCTCGAGAACATGCCGAAGGGCAGCTACATCGTGCGCGTGAAGGGCGCGGGTATTGCCGCTACCAAGCCGATTCTCGTCAAGTAAAGTTTCCTCCTAACTCCAAAGCCCTGCAGGTTTTCGCCTGTGGGGCTTTTTTCGTATAGAAGCCGCAAAACAAGCGCAAGATGGCCGCAGGTTCAGCTTTTTCGCGCTCGCCCGGTGTGGACAAATCCGGCGGTTTTTGTCAACACCCCGAGGCGAAAAATGTCCTTTTTGCGCCAGCGATTTATAGTTTTCGGGTAAACGCCTCCGAAGGGGCGTTTTGAGGAGTTATATGAAAAAATTGAGTTTTGCGGCTCTTTGCGGGGCCTTTTTGCTCAGTGGAACCGCTTTTGCGGCTCCGGGCCTCACGGTGAGCGGCACCGATTTGCTCTATAACGGCAAGAAAATCTTCTTTTCGGGCACAAACCTCGCCTGGAGCGACTACAATTCCGACGTGGGAGCTTCCCCGCTGAACGAGAACGCCTGGCGCAAGGCTGTGGAAGGCACGCGCGCCGCGGGCGGTAACGCTATCCGCTGGTGGCTTTTCAACAACATGAGCCAGAGCCCGGAAATCGACCAGACGACGCACCTGGTTTCGGGCCTCAAGGAAAACACCATCAACAACATGAAGAAGGCTCTGGACATCGCCGAGGAATACGGCGTGATGGTCTCGATGTGTCTCTTCAGCCACAACCTGATGGAACCCAACCAGTGGGGACTTTACGACGAAAAGCTCGACATCACCGCGAATACGAACCTGTTTGAGGACGAGGGCACGCAGGCGTTTATCGACAACGCGCTCATCCCGGTGGTGAAGGCGATTGGCAACCACAAGGCGCTCATGACCTGGGAAGTTTTCAACGAGCCCGAGGGCATGACGAGCGAATGCAGCGGCTGGACCTCCAAGAAGATGGCGCTTTCCAAGATCCAGGCATTTACGAACAAGGTAGCGGCAGCCATCCATACCGAAAACCCGGAACTGCTCGTTTCTACGGGTAGCGTGAACATTCAGTATCAGAAGCACTGGAACGACGCGGCCCTCGTGGCGGCGGGCGGCAAGGCGAACGGCACGCTCGACTTTTTCCAAACGCACTACTACCCGTACTGGCAAAACGATGCCGTGAGCCCGTTCGTGAATACGGCGGCCCAGATGGCAAGCAAGTACGGCTACGACAGCAAGCCGATGATTATCGGCGAGTTCCCCGCAAGCGGCTGGAAGGGCGATACCTATACCGCAAGCATGGCGGCAAAGACCCAGATTTCGACCGAGGAATGCTACCGCAAGGCGTTTGACGGCGGTTACGCAGGCGCACTCGCCTGGCAGTACATCGGCGACAAGACCGAATCGAACTTCGGCGGCTACACTTACACGATTGACCCCGCGCTTGACGCCATGAAGGCACTCGCCGCAACGGAAGAGGCGAGCATCAAGATCAAGGATGTAGCAATCAGCCAGGAAGGCGGCGACGGCAAGATGTCGGTGACCTACGGTGGCGACAATGCGCAGATTGAATACCAGAAGACGTGGGACCTGAGCAAGGCCAGCACGTTCACGTTCGAGGTGACGAACACGGGCGCCACCAATGCGCAACTGCACCTAATTTTCAAACTGACTAGCGCATGGACCTGGACTCCGGTGAACGACGATGCCGGCGCATGCGTTGTGCCCGCGGGCGAATCGACCGTCTGCTCCTTCGATATTTCCAGCTTTGCAGATCGCAACCAGACTCTGAGCGTCGTCATCGCGAACTACGCCGCAGGCTATACCGGCACGCTCCTTTATGACAATTTCAAGGCGGGCGACCAGGTTCTCTGGGACTTCAACGAAGACAAGTACGATGCCTTCAGCCGCGGTTTCGAGAACACCGAAGAGATGATCCCCGAAATCAAGATCGTATTCGGCACAACATCCATCGGGAAAGAACCGCATGTGGCCGCAGTCAAGGCGGGAGCATCTTTCAAAATTTCCGGCAGCACGATTTCGCTTGTGACCGCGAAGGCGGGCGACGTGAGCGTGGACGTTTACGGCATGAATGGCAGGCGCATCGCAACCCTCTTCCACGGCGCGCTTGCGCAGGGCAGCTACGCGTTTAGCCTCGAGAACATGCCCAAGGGAATGTACATCGTGCGAGCGAAGGGAGCAGGCATCACCGCGACGCAACCCGTACTTGTGAGATAACGGATTTCTGACTCCTCGCCCCTGCGGGTTCACGCCTGCGGGGGCATTTTTTTTTGACATTGTGCGCCACGCAACAGGTTTTCTTTCTTTTTTCTTGTAAAAAAACAACCAGCCCTTTTTTAGGATATATTTAGAGCATAAGATGTATGGAGTGCTTATGGAATTCAAGTCTTTTGTGGCAATAGCCGCATTCTCCGTGACGGCATCCGTTTTTGCCGCCCCCACTGTCTACGAAGCCGAAGCGCAGCCGGGCGTAAATGCCGGAGACGTCTCGGCGGATTCCACCGGAGCGAAGTTCGTGACGAAGTCCTCCGGTACCGAGTTCACCTTCACGGTGAATGTCGAAGAAACCGCGATGTACGACATCACGACCAAGGTGCTCATCAAGCAGTACGACTGGACGACCTCCAAGATCCTCGTGAACGGAGTCGAGGCGGGCTCGATGCTCACCACCCCGCGCAACTGCGATTCCAGCTACGTGGTGGCGGCATCCGCCAAGATGCGTGCCGGCGAAAACACGATTACCGTAGGGAACGGTGCCATCGGCGTGGACTACATTACCGTGGAACGCCATCCTGACCCCGTTTTCAACATCAGCGAATTGCCCGTATCGCCCAACGCGAGCGAAAGCGCCCAAAAAATATACACATTCCTCCGCAACAACTTCATGAAGAAGACCGTAAGCGGCATGATGATTAGCGACCAGAACTTCAACTACGACTACGGCAACATGAAGCTTTTGAAGGCAGGCGAATGCACTCCGGCGGATTCCTGCAAGTTTAGCGACGAGGAAGTCTCGTGGAAGGGTCAGACCGACATCGCCGAGTTCTACAAGCGCAGCGGCCACTACCCTGCCGTGGGCGGG
Organism: Fibrobacter sp. UBA7003; assembly: GCA_002449765.1. Taxonomy (GTDB): domain Bacteria; phylum Fibrobacterota; class Fibrobacteria; order Fibrobacterales; family Fibrobacteraceae; genus Fibrobacter. The sequence goes on along the minus strand of DJXN01000011.1, from coordinate 54,679 downwards.
TTCGACATGCTCTTTGCCGCGGGCGGGCATCACGAGGAAGGCTGGTTCCGGGGTTATACCGAGAACAACCTGGTGATGACCGAGCAGCTGTGGGAAATGGGCGGCATCCCGACCTACACATGGCACTGGAAAGTCGGGGAAGACACGATTTTCTACACGCAGCAAGAAGGCTACAGGAATGCGGGTTGCACCGAAGGCGTCACGAAGACGGCCGACAACAACACCTGCTTCAACTACACGAAGGCCTTCAAGGATTCCACCTGCAAGGAGATTGACTTGACTTCGCAGGTCTACAAGGACATCGTCGCCGACGTGGACATTGTCTCGGGCTATTTCAAGGAACTCGAGGGAAAGGGAATCTCCGTCGTGTGGCGCCCGCTGCACGAGGCCAGCGGTGGCTGGTTCTGGTGGGGCACGGCTAGCCCCAAGTGCTACGTGCAACTTTACCGACTCGTATTCGACCGCATGGTGAACACAAACAAACTCACAAACCTCATCTGGGTATGGAACATCAACACCGACCCGAAATTCGGTTACGACTACAGCGCGCTCAATGCGGAATGGTACCCGGGTGACGAGTACGTGGACATTGTCGCGGTCGATATCTACGACCCGCTTAACAACCACAATTCCGCCGCCAACTACTTCAACAAGATAGTGAGCGACGTCGGAACCAAGAAACTCATCGCCCTGAGCGAAAACGGCGCCATTCCGGATATCGACAGCATCGCCGAAGACAAGGCCTATTGGAGTTACTGGATGACCTGGAGCCAGACGTGGAGCGGAAACTTCCTTGAAAAGACTCCTACCGACATGTGGAAAAGGAACCTCGACGACGAACGCATCATCGCACTCGACGACATGCCCGGCTGGGACAAAGTAATCACCCCGGACGTCATCCGCGCAGGCCGAAACATTGTCAGAAAAGCAGAAATCTCCTTGCAGGGCAAAGACCTCGCCATTGCATTACCGCAAGCGGGCGTAACCGCCATCGCCATTTTCGACATTACGGGACACCGCATCAAGACGCTGAACATAGGCGTTCTCGATGCCGGCACGCACGCATTCTCGCTGCAGGGCCTTGCACAAGGCAGCTACATCGTGCAAGTCAAATCCGGCAACGAGAGATTCGCGCAGAAGATTCAGATAAAATAAGGAAGCCTTATTAGGCGCCGAGCTTCGCGCGAATCCAGTTGTTGGCGTTCGCAATGGCACCGGCAATCTTGTCGACTTCCTTGGTGCCGGCCTGAGCACGGTCCGGGCGTCCACCGCCGCGGCCACCGCAAGCAGCGGCAAGGTCCTTGACGAGGTCTCCGGCCTTGATGCCCTTGGCCTGAACGTCCTTGCCCACCATCACGGCGATGCTTCCGTTACCGTTCACCTTGTTCGCAATCACGGCAACGCTGTCGGTTGCAAGCTTGTTCTGGATGCCGTCGAGCAAGTCCTTGTACTTGTCTTCGGGCATGTTGAGTTCGCGCACAAACAGGTTCACGCCCATCACGTTGATGCCACCGTTCAACACTTCGGCCGCAATGAGGGTCGCAAGTTCGAGCTTCACGGACTGCAGGCTCTTCTCGAGGCTCTGCGTCTTGGAGAAGGTCTGCTGGATGCGGTCGAGAACTTCGACGTCCTTGCAGCGGAGCTGTTCGCGGAGAGCCGTCAAAATCTGCGTACCGGCACGGAGGAGCGAGAGAGCGCCTCGGCCAGAGACGGCTTCGATACGGCGCACGCCAGCAGACACGCTGGATTCGCTGATAATCTTCACGAGGCCGATGTTGCCGGTGTTCTGCACGTGCAAGCCACCGCAGAGTTCCTTGGAGAATTCTTCATTGGCGCAGCCCATCTTCACGACGCGGACTTCGTCGCCATACTTTTCGCCGAACAGAGCCATGGCACCACTTGCCTTTGCTTCGTCCACGCCCATCACCTGGGTGTTGACCGGCAGGCATTCCATCACCTTCGCGTTCACGATGTCTTCCACCTTCTGGATTTCTTCGGCAGTCATCGCGTTGAAGTGGCTGAAGTCAAAGCGGAGGAGTTCGTTCGAAACGAAGCTACCCTGCTGCTGCACGTGAGTGCCGAGCACCTGGCGGAGCGCAGCCTGCAGCAAGTGAGTCGCGGAGTGGTTCTTGCGGATGTCGTTACGGCGGTCGTTATCGACGGTCGCCATGAACACGGCACCCATCGTCGTTTCGTTGGCCGTACCCTTCTTCACCTTGCCGCGGCAGAGGGCGGTGTCGTTCACCTTCACGGTGTCGAACACGTCAATTTCCAAATCAGCAGAAACCAGCGTTCCCTTGTCGCCGACCTGGCCACCCATTTCGGCATAGAACGGAGAAGTTTCGAGCACGATGGAGAGGACTCCCTTGTCTTCACGCCAGCGAACAACCTTCGTTTCGCAAGCGGAAAGTTCATAGCCCACGAACTTGGTGCTTTCTTCGCTGTACTGCGTCCAGCCTTCGGTACCCATGGTGTTGATGCCCTGCTTCATGTTGGCGCGGGCACGGGCCTTCTGTTCTTCCATGCACTTGTTATAGCCTTCTTCGTCAATGGTCAGGCCCTTTTCTTCGGCAAGAATGCCGGTGAGGTCCGGCGGGAATCCGTAGGTATCGTAAAGCAGGAAGACTTTATCACCAGGAATTTTGTCGCCCTTCTTGAGTTCGGCGGAGATTGCGGCAAAGCGTTCGAGGCCGGCGTCGAGCGTGCGGATAAAGCTTTCTTCTTCGCTCTTGATCACAGAGGCAACAAATTCCTTGCGTTCGCGGATTTCCGGGAAGGCGTCGCCCATCGTGTCGGCAAGCACCTGCACGAGCTGGCAAATGAACGGCTTCTTCTGGCCAAGCAGGCGGGCAAAGCGGCTCGCGCGGCGCAAGATGCGGCGGAGCACGTAGCCACGGCCTTCGTTGCTCGGGAGAGCGCCGTCGGCAATAGCGAAAGAGATTGCGCGGATGTGGTCGGCAATCACGCGGTGCGGAGTACCGGCTTCGCCATCGTTGTACGGCACGCCACTAAGTTCAGCAACCTTTGCGATAATCGGGGTGAACACGTCGGTGTCGTAGTTGCTGGTCTTGCCCTGCAGAATAGCGCAGATACGTTCGAAGCCCATACCGGTATCGACGTTCTTAGCCTTCAGCGGAATGAGGCTGCCGTCGCTCACGCGTTCGTACTGCATGAACACGTTGTTCCAGATTTCGATGTAGCGGTCGTTTTCGCCGTTCACGCCCTTGATGGGATCCTTGAACGTTTCGGCCTGCGTAGCGAGGTCGCCGCGGTCGTAGTGGATTTCGGAGCAGGGGCCACACGGACCGGTGTCGCCCATTTCCCAGAAGTTGCTGTGGGCGTCAAAACGCATGATGCGGTCATCCGGGAGGCCGGACACGTCCTTCCAAATCTGCCAGGCTTCGTCATCGTCCTGATACACGGTTGCAAACAGGCGTTCCTTCGGGAGCTTCCACACTTCGGTCAAAAGTTCCCATGCCCAGGCGATGGCTTCTTTCTTGTAGTAGTCGCCGAAGCTCCAGTTGCCGAGCATTTCGAAGAAGGTGTGGTGGTAGTTGTCGCGGCCCACCACGTCGAGGTCGTTGTGCTTACCGGACACGCGGAGACACTTCTGGCTGTTGCATACGCGCTTCCAGCCCTTCGGATTGTCGCCCAGGAAGATGGCCTTGAACTGGTTCATGCCCGCATTCGTGAACATGAGCGTCGGGTCGTCATGCGGGACCACCGGCGAAGAACGCACAAAGAGGTGGCCCTTGGATTCAAAGAACTTGATGAAAGATTCGCGCACCTGCGCAGAAGTCATTGTAGGCATAATGTGTCCCTTTTATTTTTCGGGCGTAAAGATAGAAATTTCATCCAAAAAAAAGAAACCCCCGGACAAGTCCAGGGATTCCTTTAGGAGGAGAACATTTAGTATGCCTTAAAAATACACATTTTTTTTCCTCTCAACGTAAAAAAAACGTAAATTTCCAAACTAGACTGTATCAACAGTATCACATATCCAAAACTTCGCATTTCAATATATCATTATGGTTCAACAAGTTACAAAAAAAAGACATTTCCCGGTTGCAAATTTATAATTTATTGTTTATATTTGTAATAATTACAAAAACAAGAAAACCGAGAAGCAAGGCCCGTAACACCCCAGAACTGCCCTTTGTTTTTTGGTAAATTTGGAAAAAACAAGGACTTTTTGAATAAGGATGCAAAGAAGGTAAAGCATGATTGTCAAGGAAGAATGGGATGGCTTCGTAGGCCAGCGCTGGAAAGAGGACATCAACGTCCGCCTGTTTATCCAGAAGAACTACAAGCAATATGACGGGGACAAGTCGTTCCTCGTAGGGCCGACAGACGCTACAAACAAGCTCTGGAACAAGGTCCAAGACTTACAGAAGCAGGAGATTGCGAAGGGCGGCGTGCTCGACATGGACACCGACGTGGTTTCCAGCCTCACGAGCCACAAGGCAGGCTACATCGATGACGCCATGAAGGACCTCGAAAAGATCGTGGGCCTGCAGACGGACAAGCCCCTGAAGCGTGCGTTCATGCCGTTCGGCGGCATCAAGATGGCCGAAGAATCGTGCAAGAACTACGGCTACACGCCGAGCGAAGAACTGCACCACATCTTCACGGACTACCACAAGACGCACAACCAGGGCGTGTTCGACGCGTACACCCCGGCCATGCGCGCGGCCCGCAAGGCGCACATCATCACCGGGCTTCCGGACACCTACGGTCGCGGTCGAATCGTGGGCGATTACCGCCGAGTGGCACTCTACGGCATCGACTACCTCATCGAGAAGAAGATGGCCGACAAGGCCCTCACCGACGAGACCGACATGTCCGAAGAAGTCGTCCGCCAGCGCGAAGAACTCGCCGAACAGATCAAGGCGCTCCAGGGCATGAAAGAAATGGCAAAGATCTACGGCTACGACATCTCGCAGCCCGCGAAGACCGCCCGCGAAGCCGTGCAGTGGCTCTACTTCGGATACCTCGCCGCCATCAAGACACAGAACGGCGCCGCCATGAGCGTGGGTCGCGTTTCCACGTTCCTCGACATCTACATCAACCGCGACATGCAGAAGGGAATCCTCACCGAAGAGGAAGCCCAGGAACTCGTCGACCACTTCGTGATGAAGCTCCGCATGGTGAAGTTCGCCCGCATCACGAGCTACAACGAACTCTTCAGCGGTGACCCGGTGTGGGCGACCCTCGAAGTCGCAGGTATCGGCCAGGACGGCCGCCACATGGTAACGAAGACGGACTACCGATTCCTCCACACGCTCGTGAACATGGGCCCCTCGCCCGAGCCGAACCTCACCGTGCTCTACAGCCCGCGCCTGCCCGAGAACTTCAAGAAGTTCGCCGCCGAAATCTCGGTGAAGACAAGCGCTATCCAGTACGAGAACGACGACACGATGCGCCCCATCTGGGGCGACGACTACAGCATCTGCTGCTGCGTGTCCGCCACGCAGACCGGCAAGGAAATGCAGTTCTTCGGCGCCCGCGCGAACCTCGCGAAGACGCTCCTCTACGCCATCAACGGAGGCAAGGACGAAGCGATTTGCAAGGGGCAGCAGATTGGCCCCGAGTACCCGCCCATCACGAGCGAATACCTCGACTACGACGAGCTGGTGCACAAGTTCGACCTCTACCTCGACTGGCTTGCCCGCCTGTACGTGAACACGCTGAACCTCATCCACTACATGCACGACAAGTACTACTACGAGGCAGCCGAGATGGCACTCATCGATACCGACGTGCGCCGTACGTTCGCGACCGGCATTGCAGGTTTCAGCCACGTGGTCGACAGCCTCTGCGCCGTGAAGTATGCAAAGGTGAAGGTCATCCGCGACAAGGAAACGGGCCTCGCCCAGGATTTCCAGATCGAAGGCGATTTTCCGCGTTACGGAAACGACGACGACCGCGCCGACGATATCGCCGTGTGGTTGCTCAAGACGTTCATGGCGAAAATCCGCCAGAACCCCACGTACCGCAAGTCCGAGCCGACAACCAGCATCCTCACTATCACAAGCAACGTTGTCTATGGCAAGGCGACTGGTACGCTCCCAGACGGACGCAAGGCAGGCGAACCGCTCTCCCCGGGTGCGAACCCGAGCTACGGAGCCGAAAAGAACGGCCTGCTGGCAAGCCTCAACTCGGTGGCGAAACTCCCCTATGAATACGCCCTCGACGGCATCAGCAATACGCAGACCATCAACCCCGCCGCACTCGGAAGCAATGACACCGAACGCACGGAAAAGCTCATGCAGGTGCTCGACGGCTACTTCGGCAAGAGCAGCCACCACCTGAACGTGAACGTATTCGGCATCGAAAAGCTGAAGGACGCGATGGAACACCCGGAGAAGGAAGAATACCAGAACTTCACTATCCGCGTATCCGGCTATGCGGTGCGTTTCATCAAGCTTACGCGCGAACAGCAGCTCGACGTGATTGCCCGCCAGGCTCACGGCGTGCTGTAATAACGCTTATCGCAATTATCAGGAAGCCCCCGAAAGGGGGCTTTTTTCGTGCAAACAGATTCCGGTTTGCAAAAACGGGAAGGCAATCTCGCTACAGCTCTATCAGCACGCCAATCTGCAAGAAGGCGTACCCGTGCCCATCGTGGTTGAGAAATTCGTAACCGCCCATGACCAGGATGGAGGAATAGTCGCCGTTCTTGATATCAACGCCGCCGCCTGCCCGCCAGAACATCTGGTGGCGCTCGCCTATCATGTATCCGACATCGCCCGTCGCAACCGGCATCACCTGCCGCCCAAAAGGAAGGCGCATCCAGAGACTACCGGAAAGAGGGACATAGCCCACGTTATCAAGCTCCTGGTAACCGCCGCCAAAACCCACAAAGAGCATCTGGTCGATAGGATACCACAGGTGCCCGTAAAAGCTCATGTTGAACTTCGAGAGTTCACTCACATGGTTTACAACTCCACCCTGAACATCCATCGTGAAGGCGTTCGCCGGAATCGCGGCAAACGCAATCGCAAACAAAATAGCAGTCAGGAATTTTTTCATAAGCTACTCGTCGCTGCGGGCTTCACGAGCCCAGCCGCCGCTCTTTTCGCGGGAGAACGAAAGGAAGAACCCCTTGAGGAGAGCGAAATTCATCGACATGAAATAATAGGCGCTGGGTACGGCCTTAGTGACGCAAATGAGGAACGCGAGCACAAGGAGACCGAACGACACCTGGTAAAACAAGCCCAAGGGTAGCAGCAGTGCATTCAGCACGAACAGGAGGATAATGATATGCGGGGAGAACCAGCGCAGAATCTTGTGCGAAAAGAAGAGGTAGGCAAGCAGCGGTCTGAACGGGTTCAGGAGCGGCAGGTAAGAAAGCAGGTAGTTGAAGTTCGCCCGCCCAATACGCACCTTGCGGCGGAACTCGCCGCTCCCTTCCTTCGACGTCTGCTCCGTTCCGATGGCGCTCGCGACAAACGTGCAGAAATAACCTTTCTGGAGAATCTTCGTCGTAATGAAGAAGTCGTCCATGACGCTCTTCTTTACGGGCAGTTCCGTATAGAGTTCCCGGCGAATGGCGTAGAGGGCGCCGTTACCGCCGATGAGCCGATCCAGGATCCCCTCGAATTTCTTGATTTCGGATTCCAGGTCCCAGTACGAACTTTCGCCCTGTCCAAGCATGGTCCCGCTCTTGTCCGAAAGAATCAGGTGACCGCAGGTGCAACCGATTTTCTTGTCCTTGAAGGGTTCCACCAACTTGCGGACCACGTTCGGGAAAAACATCGTGTTCGCGTCACAGAATACAAGGATATCGCCCTTCGCAATTTTCTGCAGACGGTTGAGCATCGCCGCCTTGCCCGCGTTCTTCGGCGCCTTCACGAGGGTAATGCCCTTGTCGGCGTAGCGCGCGACAATCTCCGCGGTGCGGTCGGCAGAGCCATCGTCGCCAATCAGCACCTCGAGTTTTTCCTTGGGATAGTCGATTTCGAGGATATTCTGGATTTTCCTCTCGATGACGCCTTCCTCGTTGAACGCAGATATGAGGAGCGAGACATTCGGCAATTCGAAATGTTCGTCTATGTGGCGACGGCGGCGTTTGAACAGTTCACTCACGAACGGGAGCGTCACCGGGAATATCCCGTAACAAAGCGCAAGCAAGAAGAACAGCACCCAGTAGGCAACCTGTATGTAAAAAAGGACCTGTTCGTTCATCGCTTGCTCCATTCCTCTTCCTTCGCCAAAAACTGGTACAGGAGAGACTGCATTTCCTGCGGACTCATGGAATCCGTCACTGTCAATATAGAAAGCCCCTTGGGAGCGAGCAGCACGAACGACGGCAAAGTGCTCAATTCCCACACCTGGGTCATGCAATCCTTCACAATCTTATGCTCGCCGTCACACGCAATCTTTTCCTTGGATTCCACGTCAAGCTTCACCGCATAGAACTTGTCGTTCAGGAGAGAGGCGACCGTCGAGTCGGAATAGACGTTCGCATCCATGACTCGGCAAGGGAGACACCAGTCCGCATACAGGTCCACGAAGATGAGCTTCGGATTCTGTTTCGCCTTTTCGAGGGCCTTGGAATAGCTCATCCAATGGACTTGGGGCTTCTGCATGGGCACGGCCGACAATGCCGGAACCGAAGGGACCAGCAGAACCGCACAGACGAGGCCAGCGATGGAGAGGCGGCGCGGGCTCACTTTTTCTTCCCCTTTTTCTTGTCATCCTTGGGCTGTTTCGGAATCCCAAGCAGGGAATCGACATGTTCCACCACGGCCTGCTGGAACGGGACCCAGCTTTCGGGATTTTCAAGCACCTTGTCGCAGGCAGCCGCAAACGACTCCGTGTCGTAGCCGTATTTCTGAAGGATAGTCCGGCGCGCCAGTCTCACGTTCGGAGCCTCCTTGCCATAGGCCTGTTCGGCCATCCGCACCTCGACGAACGCCTTCACCAGTTTCTTATCGACCGAAGGGGCATCGTCGGAGCAGCCCGCCAGGAGCGCAAATGCGCAGCATAGAGGAACAAGGAATTTTCGCACCGGCAACGCCATCGCAATCCGCTCCGTCAGTTTTTCTCTTCCAGCGCGTTCTCGAAAAGGCCTTCCACGTATTCGGCCTTGCTGAAGGGCACCAGCTGGTCGATGCGCTCGCCCATGCCAATCCAGCGGATGGGAATCTGGAGCGAACTTGCGATGCTGAGCACGGCACCTCCACGCGCAGTCCCGTCGAGCTTGGTGACCACGAGGCCCGTCAGGGGGAAGCTCTGGTTGAAAATCTTCGTCTGGTTGATGGTATTCTGTCCGGTGTTCCCGTCTATCACGAGCCACATGTCGTGCGGAAAATCCGGGTTCACCTTTTTCACCACGCGGACTATCTTCTTGAGCTCTTCCATCAGGTAGTCCTTGTTGTGCAGGCGGCCGGCGGTATCAATCAGCACCACGTCGCACCCGCGGGCGACGGCGGCCTGGCACGCGTCAAACGCGACGGCTGCCGGGTCACTCCCTTCCTGGTGCTTCACGAATTCTGCACCGCTACGCTCGGCCCAAGTTTCCAGCTGTTCGATGGCCGCGGCGCGGAACGTGTCGCAGGCCGCAATCATCACCTTCTTGCCTTCGCCTATCCAGCGGGCGGCGAGCTTGCCAATCGTAGTCGTCTTGCCGGCGCCGTTCACGCCAATCACGAGAACCACGTGCGGCTTGCCCTTGAGTTCAAACAGCGGCGGGTCCTTCAATAAGCGCTCCGCCTCGCTCCGCATGATGTCGAGCACCTGCTCGGTGGTGAGCGACTTGCCCAGCGCCTGTTCACGGAGGGCATCCGTCAGCAGGAACGCGGCTTCCACGCCCACGTCTGCCTTGATCAGGTGTTCCTCGAGTTCCTCGAGCGTGTCGTCGGTAATCTTGCCCGCGCCGACAATGCCCTTGAGTTCGCCCATGAGGGCGTCGCGCGTCTTTGCAAGACCGCTCTTGATGGCAGAAAAAAGTCCCATTATACCAAGCTCTCGACCTTGTCGACCAGGCCGTAGGCCTTGGCCTCTTCGGCACTCATGAAGTTGTCGCGTTCGGTGTCGCGGTCGATTTCCTCGATCGTGTGGCCCGAGGTCTCGGCAAGGATCTTGCCCGTGATGCCGCGGATACGCAGCATTTCTTCGGCCTGGATCTGGATGTCGCTCGCGGGAGCCACAATCTCGCCGTGAATGAGCGGCTGGTGAATCATGATGCGGGCGTTCGGCCATGCGACGCGCTTGCCCTTCGCACCGGCAGTGAGGAGGACCGCCCCCATCGAGGCAGCCTGGCCGCAGCAGACCGTAACCACGTCGCTCTGGATGGCGTTCATGCAGTCGTAGATGGCGAGACCGCTAGAAATCACGCCGCCCGGGCTGTTGATGAAGAACACGATGTCTTCGTGGTTCAGGGAATCCAGGTACAGAAGCTGCTTCACGATGCGTTCGGCGCTCTCGTCATCGACACCGCCCCACAAGAAGATGCGGCGTTTGGAAGCGAGGAACTCTTCCGCCTTCTTCATCATTTCCGGAGTCTGGTTTTCTTTCTTTTCGTTGCAATCGGCCATAATAAATCCTTTTTGTTCGGGTATAATTTAGAAATTTCATTTTATTATCGTCCCGGAAGCACGGATTGTAAAGCGCCAAATTCCTATATTTAACGCATGCCCGCGAGCAACGAAAAAATCCTGGTCGGCCTCATCGGCCCCGAAGTCCTCTCCGCCATCGAAGAAGACTCCATGAACCCCGTGTTCCTGGACATCGAGGCATGCAACGCGCTCGAAATCCGCTACGACTTCTTTCCCGAAAAGGAATGGCCCGCGCTTTCAAGGCGCGTGAAGAAGATTGCCCCGGGCGCCATGCAGGTAGGCACCATCCGCCTGGAACGGGACGGCGGCAGGTTCCCCGACAAGGACGCGTACTCGCGCATCCCGCTCTGGTCAAAGATTCTTGCCGAAGGCGATGTGCCCGAATGGCTCGACCTGGAGCAGGACTGCCTGTACGACTTCAAGAACCTCAAGAATCTCGCCGACCTCCGCAAGACAAAGATTCTCGTATCGCAGCACAATTTTTTGCGCATTCCGAACCTGCAGGAACTGGACGACTTCGCCCGCGACTGCCTGCGCATGAAGGCCGACGGCCTGAAGATTGCCGCCATGAGCAACAGCGAAACCGACTGCGAGCGCCTGTACAAGTTCGCGCGCATCCATTCGCAGAATTTCGAGCTCTTCGCCGCGTTCGGGATGGGCGAAACGGGCAAGGCGAGCCGCATCTGGTCGCTCAAGGAGGGGGCGAACCTCACGTACGGGTCAATCGGGCAGGCGCAGGCCCCCGGCCAGGTGGACGTTGCGCACATGGAAAAGGCCATCAAGGCGCTCGAAGACCTGAATTCGCCTTTCGAAACTGCAGATTTGCTGTCAAAATTCTAATAATTCGACATTTCGGCCCCTCTTCGCAGGGTCCAAAAATTATTTTATGAATACAATCTCGAAATTTGTGTTAAATTTTTCTAAAATATAAGTTTGGTGGGATAGAATAAGGAAAAACAAAATGCGACTTTCTGAAAGATTCGTAGACAACTGCATCTTGATCAACTCCGCGAGCAAGACGAAGGAGGACATCCTCAACGAGCTCGTCGACACGCTCTGCAGCGCCTACAAACTTGAACACCGCGACGAGATTTTCGAAGCCGTCTGGAACCGCGAGCAGAGTCGCTCCACCGGTATCGGTTGCGGGCTGGCCGTCCCCCATGCAAAGATCGACTACGTAGACCGCATGTGCATGGTGGCCGCCACTGTCGAGAACGGTCTCGACTTCGCTTCCTTCGACGGCGAACCGGTCTACCTGCTCATCCTCATCGTGAGCCCGGGCAACACCGTGGGCCCCCACCTCAAGGCGCTGTCTTCCGTGAGCCGCCTCCTGGCCGACGGCAACGTGCGCAAGGACCTCATCGCCGCCAAGACCCCGGCCGAGTTCCTTACCATCCTCCGCGGCGCCGAAGACAAGTACCTGTAGTCACCCCTTGACAAGGTCAAGCACCTTTTTTATATTTGCGCTACCATTTTGGACGGTTAGCTCAGTTGGTTTAGAGCGCTGCTTTCACACGGCAGAGGTCACTGGTTCAAATCCAGTACCGTCCACTCGAAGAGGTCCGGCATCGTCCGGGCCTTTTCCGTTTCTGTTTTTTTTATCTTATACACCCCGGACACGCAACGCACCGTTGCATCCGCGCATCTAAATGGCATGAACAACAGAAAGGCTATCATTCTCGCGACCCTCATGACGGCAACCCTCGCCCAGGCCGACACCTGGACGCTTGACGCATGCCTCAAGCAGGCGAAGGAAAAGAGCCTCTCGCTCGAGACCGCGAAACTCCGCGAACAACAGGCCGAAATCAACATCAAGCAGGCAAGCATCGGCAACCGCCCCACCGTTTCGGCCAGCATCCAGAACACGCTCTACGACCACCCCTTCGTCCACAACGAAGACCACTACCGCCTGAGCCTCGGAATTTCGGGCTCGTACACGCTATGGGACGGCGGGGTGAGCGGCGCCACCGTCGAAGTGAACCAGCTCAAGAAGCAGTCCGCCGCACTCGCCACAAAGCAGACCGAACGCAGCATCCAGGAAGGCGTGCTGAACGCCTACATGAGCCTGCTCGCCGCACAGGAGAACCTTCGTACCGCAGACGCATCCGTGGAACTCTCGCAGGCGGAATTCGAGCACTACGGCAAGCTTTTCGAGGCGGGCTCCATCACCAAGAAGGACCTCACGCAGAGCCAGTCCAACGTGTTGCAGAAGCAGGTGGCGCAACTCTCGGCGCAGCTTGCGGTAAGTACCGCGAAAACATCGCTCCGGCAGCTGCTGGAACTGGGCGACGACGCCGAATTCGACATCTCCGCACCGGAATCTTCCATCGCCTCCCCCGATTCTCTCGAACCGCTACCCGCGCTCGCCGACCTCAAGAAGGCGGTCAGGGAGCAGCACCCGGGCCTCAAGTCCGACAGCATCTCGGTTCGCGCGGCGAAGAAGAACACCGAGGTCGCGGGCAAGGGAAGTTCCATCACGGTAACGCTCGGGGCAAACTCCAGCACGGGCCTCCAGGCTTGGGAGTCGGGCGCATACGGCGACCAGCTCAAGTACGGCTGGCAGAATTCCGTATCGCTCGGCATCAACATCCCCATTTACGACGGTGGGTCCACAAGCAACAAGGTGCTCCTCGCGCAGGTCAGCGAATCGGAAGCGCAGCTCGGCATGCAAGAGACCGCAAAGAACCTCGAGAACAACATCGAGAAGCTCTACCTGAACGCGGTGAGCGCCGACATGCAGTGGAAGGCGGCAATACTCCAGGTGGAAGCCGAGAACGAGGCGCTCCTGGTGGCCGAGGAACAGCGGAACGCTGGCGCCCTCACCTACACCGACTACCTCACCCAGAAGAACAACCTCGAGAAGGCGCAGGTGACGCTCGTGAACGCGAAATACACAAGCCTGCTCGCCCGTAAGGTGCTCGACCTGTACCAGGGCAAGCTGGACTAGTTCCAAGGCACCGAAAAAAGTTCAGGAACGCCGGAAAAAGCGGCGTTCTTTTTTTCATGTTTTTCTTTTTTTCGCGTTTCGATTCTCAAAATAGCGTGGACAATTTATCCATAAACTAAAATTTACATGCAGTGGATTTAAACATAAATATGGGTAGATTTGAGGGTGGAGTATTGGGATATTCTAAAAAAAGGAGAGTTGAAGATGAAGAATCTTCTGGTTATTGGAGTAGCCCTCGCGGTATCTGCCGCATCCGCATACACCCTAAGCGGCACCGTCACCGACGGTAGTATAAACGGCCCCGCCATCAGCGGAGCCAAGGTCCAGCTTCTCAAGGAGAACAAGACCGCGACAACAGATGCGGAAGGCAAGTTCACCATTCACGAAGACGAACAGGATACAATTACCCCGCCGCCCGACGCGCTGCACCCCATGCAGGCCCCCGGCTACATCAGCATCAATTCGGGAATCCTCTCTTACTCCCAGAACGGGGGCAACCCCATCCAGGTCAAGATTTTTGACGCCATGGGCAACAACGTGTTTGGCCAGACCCTCTATGGCGCAGGCCAGGTGGACCTTTCCTCCGGAGTGAAGGCGAAAGGAACCTACTTTGCGAAGGTTTCCATGGGCAGCGTGAAGCAGACCATCCGCTTCAGCGCAAACGGAACCTACACCAATTCCTTCGATAGCAAAGGCCGTGCCCTGCTGAAGGAAGTCCAACCGGGAGAAAAACTCATCATCTCCGCCGACGGCTACGACACGCTCTCCATGGCGCTCAGCACGCTCGACACGAATCTCAACATTTTCCTCAACAAGATAACCAGCGGCGAAGAACAGTTCACCTTCGGCTACGCCCTGAAGAACGAACCGCGTCCGAGTAAAGGTTGCGGCACGACGTCAAAGCTGCAGAAGACCAAGAGCGTCGAAAACGGCGACCGCTTCGAAATGAGAGTGGGCAGCGACAACCGCGAATACTTCATCACGCTACCGAAGAACTACGACAACAAGAAACCTTACAAGCTGCTCTTCGCCATGCACTGCATGGGCTCTAACGCCGAGGACTTCGTCCACCACTATCCGGACCAGGACCATCCGTCTCCGTACTACGGCCAGCAGAAGCTTGATACGGAAGGCAACTACATCTTTGTCGCCCCGCGTGGCGATACCGATGGCATGCCGTGGAGTGTCAGCAGCGACAAGGACCACAAGTTCATTGACCAGCTGATTACGACTCTCGAAGAGAATTACTGCATCGATACCACCCGTATCTTCATGACGGGCTTCAGTTTCGGCGCCATGGTCACCAACTCCATGGCCCAGGACATGCAGCACCGCCTGCGCGCCGTGGCCGTGTATGCAACGGCCGACTACAATATCTACCTGCCGCAGAACAAGGGCAAGCCTATCGCCTGGATGGCCGTGCACGGCAAGAACGACGGCACCTGCCAATACAACCGCGCTCGTGACAGTGCACTCAAGCGCATCCTCAAAAACAACGGTAAGGCCGATGCAGATGGCAACTTCACCGATGCCAGCGCAGAAAAGCCGAAGGAAGTCGGCGGCGCCGGCCACCTCTGCTATGATTTCACAACCGTCGACGAACGCTTCCCGGTCAAGTTCTGCAGCTGGAACGGTCAGCACCAGTGGACCGCCTACGACAACGGCAACTGGCAGAACACCTGGGTGCCCGAAGAAGTCCGCAAGTTCTTCGAACAGTTCTAAAGAGTACCTCCATAACCAACCCAAGCGGTCCCCCTTCATCGGGGGGCCGTTTCTTTATCCCTGTAAATTTGTTTTTGTAGACAATTCATCCATGAATAGGGCGGGCGAGCACACGACATTTCATATGTCACGATTTAGATTAGTTTATTGCAAGGTGTAGTTCCTAATAGTTTTTTGGGAAAAGGAGTGTTCATGACAATCAAGGGTTTCAGTCTTTTCACGGCAGCATGCCTCTTCGCATTCTGCGGGACCGTTTCTGCATATACCGTATCGGGAACCGTTTCCGATGACCAGGGCAAAGCCATCAAGGGCGCCACAGCGAGCCTCCTCAAGGAAGGCAAGACCGCTACGACCGACGACCAGGGCAAGTTTACCATCCACGAGGACGAGGAAACGGGAATCAGGCCGGTTACAGGCGCCACCGCCGGCTACATCGGCATAAGCAACGGAATCCTCTCTTATGCGCAGAGCGGCAGCAAGCCCGTCGAGGTCATGATTTTCAACTCGCTCGGAAACCGGGTGTTCGCCCAGACCCTCTATGGCGCAGGCCAGGTGGACCTCACCTCCGGCGTGAAGGCCAAGGGCACGTATTTCGCCAAGGTGACCCTGGGAAGCGCGACACAGACCCTCCGCTTCAACGCGAACGGCTCCTACACCAATTCCCTCGACAGCGAAGGCCGCGCCCTCCTGAAACAGGTGCAGCAGAGCGAATCCATCCGCTTCGTGGCCGAAGGCTTCGACACGCTCACGGTCCCCCTCGGCACTCTCGACACCACGCTCGATGTCAAGCTCGTAAAGACCGCACCCCAGTTCAAGTTCGGCTATGCAATCGGTAACGACCCCACGCCCAGCAAGGGCTGCGGCTCCAATTCCAAGCTGCAAAAGGTCAAGAGCGTCGAGAACGGCGACCAGTTCCAGATCCGGGTAGGCAGCGACAACCGCACCTACTTCGTCACCCTGCCCAAGAACTACGACAACAAGAAGCCGCACAAGGTGCTATTCGCGCTGCACTGCTACGGCAGCAAAGGCGAAGACTTTGTGCACCACGACCCCGACTACGACCACCCCACGCCCTACTACGGCCAGCAGGTGCTCGACAAGAACGGCGACTACATCTTCGTCTCTCTCGATGCGATTGGCGGCCTATGGAGCAAGGGCCAGGCCGACCATGACTTTTTCGCCCAGACACTCACCACCCTGAACGAGAACTACTGTATCGACACGAGCCGCGTGTTCATCACCGGGTTCAGCTACGGAGCCATGTTCAGCTACTCGCTGATGCAGGACATGCAGAGCCGGGTCCGCGCAGCGGCCACCTACGCCGTGGCCGACTACAATATTTGGCTGCCCGAGGGTAACGCGATGAAGAACCTGCCTATCGCCTGGATGAACGTGCACGGCGTGAACGACGACCGCTGCGACTACAACCGCGCCAAGAACAGCGCACTGCCGAGAATCCTGAAGAGGAACGGCAAGGCCGATGCGAACGGCGACTTCACCGACGCGAGCAGCGAAAAACCGCAGGAAATCAGTGGGAACACCGGCCACGTGTGCTACGATTTCAAGAAAGTGGACGAACGCTTCCCCGTCAAGTGGTGCAGCTGGCCCGGAAACCACCAGTGGACCGCCCACGACACGGGCAACATGAGCATCGGCTGGAACTGGGAACAAACCTGGGTGCCCGAAGAAGTCCGCAAGTTCTTCGAACAGTTCTAAAGAGTACCTCCATAACCAACCCAAGCGGTCCCCCTTCATCGGGGGGCCGTTTCTTTTTTACTTCTGCGACTTTTCAAAATGATAAATGCCGGCGTTTCGCACGTGAAACCGGCATGTTTTTTTATGAAATAGGCTGCCATGGTTTTGGCACGGCTTTAGCGCAAAACTGTCGATTTTCTTCGAAAAATGGCAGATTTTCGTTTCCGGATGCATCAGTCACCCGTTTTGGCACGGAGTTCGCTTATAGTAGTGCGAAGACAAAAAACAATGGGTTCCCGCCAAAAGGGCCCGCAACAAAAGAGGTAAAATTATGATCAACGCACAGATTCTCCCGACCGCATTCTATGGCATCCAGAACTTCCTTGACAACTTCAACGCCGAAGCCGCCAAGGGCGAATGCACCTACACGCCGAAGGCCGACTACTACGAGACCGAAAACGGGTTCGCATTGGAAGTCGAGCTCCCGGGCGTGAAGAAAGAAGACATGGACATCCAGGTCGAAAAGAACATCATCACCGTCAAGGCGACGCGTGTCCGCAGCAAGGACGAGAAGTTCACCTTCGAGCGCAGCTTCCGCTTGGCCGACGACATCGACACCGAGAACATCAAGGTATCGCTCGAAAACGGCATCTTGAAATTCGACTTGTCGAAGAAGGCCCAGGCCGCAGCCCGCAAGCTGACCGTCGGCTAATCGATTAAGAATGTACTCCAATCGTTGTTCTCCTTAGAGGGCTCCCGGTTTACGCCGGGAGTTCTTTTTTTGGACTTTCGCGCACGAATTTTGTATATTCACATGAGAAAATGGAGATGCCCTGTCATCCTGGAGGCCAAAGGCCGATAGGATCAAGGCGGGCATGACAAAATAATGCTTGATAAAGAAGTTCTAAAGACCGTGAGCCGCATCGAACTCAGCGTTCGCGGCACGCTCGACACCGTGATGACCGGCGCCTACCACAGTTCGTTCAAGGGAAACGGTATGGAGTTCAGCGAGGTCCGCGAGTACATGCCGGGCGACGACGTGCGTACCATCGACTGGAACGTGACCGCTCGTACCGGCACGCCCTACGTGAAGAAGTTTATCGAAGAGCGCGAAATGACCATGCTTTTGATGGTCGACGCCTCCAGTTCTTCGGAATTCGGTTCCGGCAAGCAAATGAAGGGCGAAGTCATGGCGACCCTCACAGCGCTCCTTGCCTTTGCCGCCATCAAGAACAACGACAAGGTCGGCCTGCTCATCTACACCGACCAGGTCGAACTGTTCATCCCGCCGGAGAAAGGCCGCAAGCACGTATTGCGCCTCATCCGAGAAATCCTTTATTTCAAGCCGCAGCATCACGGCACCAACACGCAGGTGGCGCTGGAATATGCCGGCAAGATTCTGAACCGCCGCGCCGTGGTCGTGGTGATGAGCGACTTTCTGGACGAAGGTTTCGAGAACGCGTTCAAGATTTTGCGCAAGCGCCACGACGTGCTTGCGGTATCGGTGGTGGACCCGCGCGAAATGGAACTGCCTCCCGCGGGACTCGTGGAACTCGAGGACCCCGAAACCGGCGAGACGCTCCTGATTGATACCGGCGATGCGGCATTTCGCGAGGCGTTCGCCCGCGAGGCAAAGCGCCAGGGCAAGGCGACCAAGGAACTGTTCCAGCGCATGTCGATTGACTTCGTGCGCATCGAGACGCACGACGACTTCAAGGAAACCGTCGCCCCGCTTATCGAGCACTTCAGGCGCCGCGCGAAAGCCGCGAGAATGTAGGACTTACACCATCCTTTTTTTCAACTCCCGCTTTACGGCCTCCAAATCGCCGTTCGTCAGCAAGGGAATCAACGCGTTGATTTCTTCAACGGGTTTGTTCCACCATTTGAACTTTAGCAGCAGCGAAGTCAATTCGCCGTCAAAGCGGTGACGGATTGTTTCAGCAGGATTCCCGACCACGACCGCGTAGGGTTCCACGTTGCTGCCGACGACGCTGTTTGCACCAATGATGGCACCGTCGCCAATATGCACGCCAGGCAAAATAGTCGCGTTCTGCCCAATCCACACGTCGTTCCCAATGACGGTATCGCCCTTGAACGGCATGTCGCCAGCGGCAGGCGGTTTCATGTTCCAGCCTTCTAGCGTGTAGAACGGGAATGTGGAAACGGCGTTCATCTGGTGGTTCGCCCCGTTCATTACAAATTCTACGCCCGCGGCAATCTGGCAGAACTTCCCGATAATGAGCTTGTCGCCGATAAAGTCGTAATGGTGCGTCACGTGGCTTTCAAATTCCGAGTCGGCGATGTAGGTAAAATCCCCGACGATGATGTTCGGGTTCTTGATGGTAGGCTTGACGTAGATTTCCTTGTCGTAGCCAGCAATCGGGTGGACTGTATTTGGATTGGGGATTTTATTGTTCATAGTCTAAATATATATCAAACCGTCGCAGGCTTGTAACCAAGCAGTTTCATGCTGTAGAGCGCAGTGCCCTTGCTGATGCTGCGCACGCCGGTAGCGTAACCGAAGATTTTCCGCAGCGGCACATCCGCCTTCAAGAAGTGTATCTTGCCATCACCGCCGATTTCCTTCACCTTGCCGTCGCGGGCCTGGATATCGCCGGTGACAAGACCCGCAAAGTTCACGGGGCATTCCAGCGAAAGTTCCATGATGGGCTCGTAAAGTTCCACATCGGCAGGCTTGATTAGCTTGGTCACTGCATCGGCACACGCCTTCTTGATCATGGGCGGCAAGGCCCCCTCGGTCCATGTAAATTCATGGACTTCGAAGCAAACACCGACAAGGGCTCCCTTGCCAAGGATTCCCACCTCGGTTGATTCCAGGAGAGCCGAACGGACGCCCGCCAGAATTTCGCGTGGAGCCGTCTCAAGGAACTCAGCAGAAAGTCGGATGTCATGAGCATCGCCATCAAGCGGGGAAGCGGAAAGCTTGATGGAAATCCTGTGGGGGCCAAGCTGGAAGGTATTTTCGACAGGGCCCACGTTACGGCACAGGCGCTCCTGCCAGCGGACTTCGGGGCTACCTGCTTTGACTTCGCAACCGAATTCGCGCTTGAGGCGGGCAAGCAACACATCGAGCTGCACCTCGCCCACAGTATGCAGGTACCAGAATCCGCCATCGTCCTTCTGCACGCGGAAACTGGGATCCATGCGGCCAAGCGTATTGAGGCTCTTTTCCACATGGTGGTAGTCTTCAGAGCCGAGGCATTCCACGCGCGTCTGCAAAAGCGGCTGGTACTTGTCGCGGATGGAGGTCGGCATGTCATCGTCGGACGCCGCTTCGGCCTGCGGCGAGGGCGAAGTGCCATCCGCATAGATGACCTGTCCGAGTTCTGTCTCGAACGGGGTGCGCATCGCGTAAATATCGCCCGAACGGATTTCGTCGACAGGCTGCAGCAAGTTCGCCTTGAGGCGCGAGAACTCAAAACCCGCGGGCCACTCCTTGCGTTCCATGTCCGTATGGCTGCGGAATAGCGAAATTTCGCCCACGCCCTTGAAATGGCGCAAGCGAATCACCTGTCCGAGTTCACCATCGGCAAACACGGGCGGTTCGGGCAAGAAGAAAGAAAGCGCTGTGACAAGGCTCCGCACGCCGTAGCCTTCCATTGCAGAACCCGCATAGCAGAGCGCAAAATCATCGCTATTGGCAAGCGCCTTGAGGCCTCGCAGCAGCGTCTTGGGCGGAACGCGTTTACCATCAACGGCAAGCTTCAGCACCTCGTCGTCGAAATTGCTCGCGAACTCGGACGCTTCGACATAATGCTTTTTCAGTTCCTGGGAACCGTCCCATCCGTCTTCGACATTCCAACCGTCATCGACCACTTCCTCGCCCGTTTCCGAATGGACGAGTCTGCTCTGGCTGAGCACATCGAGCACCCCCGACATACGGCCGTTCTCGTATTGCGGAAGTGTCATCAGCACCGGACGCACGCCCAGGATTTCTTCGATGTTGATGAGAGTTTCGTCAAGCGAATAGTCGGGATTATCCAGCTTGTTCACGAACAGGATGGTTCGCACTCCCGCCTCGCGCAACTTTTTGAACGCGGCGACCGTCTGCGTTTCGACCCCGCTTGCCGCACTCACCACGAGCACGGCGCCTTCCACGGCCGAGAGCGCCATGTCGACTTCGGCACCGAAATCCACATGCCCCGGCGTATCGATAAAGTTGAACCAGGTGTTCTTCCACTCGAAGTGCGCGACTCCGCTCTCGATGGTGATGCCGCGTTCCTTTTCTTCGGGCATGTAGTCCATCGTGGCAAGGCCCTCTTCGACCTTTCCCGGCCTGCGCACCTCGCCCGCCGCAAACAATATACGCTCGGAAAGGGTCGTCTTTCCGGCATCGACATGCGCGAGTATAGCAATGTTGCGGACAGATTGCGGCATCGTTTCAAATCTAACAAAAAAAGAGATTCCCCATTCCGGGGAATCCCTTTATCAAGCTTTGCCGTTTAGACTACTTGCGGATCTTCTTCGACATCTTGTTGAGGAACTTGGCAAATTCCTTGCCGCTCCTCTTTTCGACCTTCTTGCCCTTGAAGAGCGGGGCGTCCATGTAGAAGTCGTCGAGGAGGTTGTCGAGGCAGCGGAGGCTCTCGGTTTCGAGGCTGTAGCTGTAATCGTTCATGTCGAAGCGGAGGCCCGGTTCGGCTTCTGCGTCAATCAGGAAGTCATCGTAAGCGGCCTTGCAGTCATCTTCATAGAAGGCAAAACGGAGCGTTTCGGTGAGGTCACACTTGTTGCCTTCGAACGAAATGGAGTAAGAAACGGAAGTCGGCTTGTTGGACACGAGCTTGATATCTACGCCAGCAGCAGTGACCGTATTGCAGTTGTAACTTACCTGGTCATTTGCGTTGATCTTGAGGAAGTCCATGATTTCGTCGGCGAAATCGAGATCTTCGACCGGGCATTCCGTGTTGATGAAGCCTACGCTAGCATAGGTGTCGTAGCCGATAACGAAACCGCTGATGGCATCCTTGTTAATCTGGTCGGCCTGGTAGATACGGCCTGCCGGATACGGATTGCTCATGTCGGCATCATAGTACATGCCGAAGCTTGCAGCACCAATCATCATTTCGAGAGAGTCACGAGAGGGGTAATCATAGAAGGTGACGACATATTCCTTCTGATTGTCGGCCTTCCAGACGAGTTCATAATTCTCTTCCTTACAGGTCGAGGAATAAACGGTTGCCTGACCAGCACCGTCAGACCAAGTGTAGGCCATCAGGTCCTTGATATAGTAATCCTTGGGAAGCTGACCAAGAGATACCGGAGTGTCAGAGGGTTCGCTAATTTCGGTGTTATCCGTTACCGTAATTTCACAGCCTGCGCAAAGCAGGAGGGAACCAAGGAGGGGGAAAAGTTTTTTCTTCATATGTTCTTCCTTTTTTTGTGTTTCCATAAAAATAAATAAAAAAAGAAACATTGCGATGCTTTAACCCAAAAAACGTTGTAAAAGCGATTGAAATTTTACAATAAAGCAAGGAAAAACGCTCTATTTGACGCAACGCACCGAAAAACCGAAAACTTTTGATTTCGAAGTGTAGCCGAAAGCCATCGACTTGTTCGTGAGGTACCAAACGCGGGCTTCGCCCTGCCCGATATCTTCCAGAGCATCGTCGGCACTCCAGAAAAAGGCGAACTTGGCAAGGTTGCCGTAGGTGGCGTCGTCAAAGCGATTGCCGGCAGGCATGGCACCGAACTTGAGCGTATCGTTGCCGTTGGTGTCGCCCTTCCATCCATAGTTTGTCTTGAGCAGGTAGCCTGCATTGTAGTCGCCACCGGCTGCGTTCCAGAGGCTCTCGAAATCTTCGTGCTTCGGCAGGCGGAAACCGGAAGGGCACGCACTGCGGGCGGCATCCCACGTGTAGAGGCGGCCATAAGCCATGCAGTTGTTGTCGTCGTCATCGAAGCAGAAACTGCCTTCGGACTCGAAATTCAGATTGTCGCCGAACCAGGTGCGGTCCCCGATTTTCACGAGGCGGTAGGTCTGCTTGTCGCGCGGGTCCTTGAACTCGAGAGCCTTGGATTTAGAGGCCGTTTTCGCGGGCTTCGACTTTGCGGACGATGCTTTTGCTGGTTTAGATTTTGCGCCGGACTTCGCCGCAAACGAATTCGTGCAGGCAAGCGCCACCGCCAAACACATTACAATCAAACGCAACATCAGCATTCTCCGCACCGAGTTAGCATTTACTCCTCGAACGGACGCACGCGTAGCGTGACGCCGAGTTCATCGCACAGTTTGCGGCAAATCTCGATCTTTTCTTCGGGCATCACCTTCTCGACGACGGTCATGACGACGTTCTTCACGTGGGCCTTCGCTAGCACGGCGAATTCCTTGAGCGCATCGTAAGACTTGATGCCGAACTTGGAGCGCGTGAGTGCGAGGAATTCTTCGGCGTTGGGGGCGTTCAGCGAAATGGAAACCGTGTCGAAGCGGCCTTCGAGTTCGGGCGTGATATCCTTGCCGTGGATCAGGTTCGCAAGGCCGTTCGTGTTCACGCGCACCTTGAGCTTCGGGTACTTCGCCTTGAGCCGATCAATCACCTCGCACACGTCGTGCAGGCGTTCGAGCGGTTCGCCGAACCCGCAAAAAACCAGGTCGTTGATTGCGTTCAGGTCGTATGCGTCGAAAATTTCCATCACGCGCTCGACGCTCGGTTCACCTTCCTTGAGCCAGAGCGAATTGCCTTCCATCATCTTCTTCGTCTGGCGCAGGCAAAACACGCAACTGCACGGGCAGCGGTTCGTCATGTTCACGTAGATGTTCTTGCCAGCAATGTCGCCGCTGTTCGCGATATCCAAATAGCCGGCCTGGCCGACTTTTCCTGTCACGGTATAAACTATCATTTGGCCCCCCTTTAATCTTCTATGAGGTCGCGAAGGTACATCTCGACGCTCAGGCCCCAGTGTTCGGGAACATTATTTTGTACACAATATTCAATACACTTGGACGCGAATTCGGCAGCCTTCTTCACCGACTCGTAAAAATCGTGGCCGTTCAGGTACATACCCGCGATTACCGCGCTTATCACGTCGCCCGTTCCGCTGCGGTCGCCACCGATGCGGTCGGCCATCACAATTTTCGGTTCTTCGCCCCTGCTATAAACGAAATTCATGATCTGCTTACTGCTGTAATGGACGCCCGTCACCACGATGTGTTCAGGACCCTGCTCGGCAAGTGTTTTGCACATGTTCTCGATTTCTACCGGAGTGAGTTTCCCGTCGCGGTAATCGGAACCTGTAAGCGAGCAGAGTTCGGTGAGGTTCGGCGTGAGGATGTCGGCGTAATGCACGAGCGCGCGCATCTTTTCGCAAAGTTCCGGCGTGTACGTGGTGTAGAGCCTGCCGTAGTCGCCCATCACCGGGTCGACAAGCGTGAACACGCCCTTCTTCTTGAAAGTCCTGATGAAGTCGATGACGATGTCCACCTGCTCTTCGGAGCCGAGAAAGCCCGTCGCGATGGCGTCAAAACTCATGTCCAGGTCCTTGTAGGTCTGGATGTAGTCGCGCATTTTGGAGGTGTAATCGTCAAAGAAATACTTGGGGAACTGCGTATGCGTAGAAAGTATTGCCGTAGGTACCGCGACCGCCTGGATTTTCATGGCCGAGATGACTGGCGCCATGACGGCGACCGAGCAGCGGCCGAATCCGGTGATATCGTTGATGAGGGCAATCTTCTTCTGTGGCATAGCGAGTTATAATTTAGAAATTATTGCCTGCCATGGATGCCGCGGAATAGCACGCGTGCATAGGCAAATACGGCCGATACGATAACGGCGAGGAGTGTGGGGCCGAGCGGCACGGAATCAAGGTGCTCGGCGACCTGATAGACAATGAAACCCGCAAGCCAAGAGAAAAGGTTCCAGAGCCAGAATCCGAGAGATGCGGCGCGTGCGCTGTTTTCGCGGGCATCGACTGTGCCAACCTTCCCGAAGTAGAACGAGACGAGCAACACGGCTGCCATGGGCGCGAATACCGAGGCAATCAGGTAGAGGAAGCTGATGTAGTGTTCCATGATTCCCGAGATGGCAAGCGCCGCACTCAAGAGGCTCACGATAACGCCTGCAATCTTCGGGTTGATTTTGCCGTAAATCGCCTTTGAGGATTCGCCTGCGGAATTGGCCGCAAGGAAGTTTGTCGTGACGGTAGAGAGCACCACGATGATGATTCCCGGGATGCCGAGGCCTGCAAGGAGAATGGCCTGCGCGATGTTGTTGTTCGCACCGATGCCCGCAATTTCGATGCCGAGAATGTACATCCAGAGGCTTGCGAACGTGTAGGCCGCCGCGGAAACCGCCGTCGCCTTCACCGGATTTTCAACATCCTTCGTATAGTCCGAAATCACCGGCAGCCAGGAGATGGGCATGGCGATGGAAATCTCGAAGATATTCCAGAAGCCGAGTAACGCTACGGAACCCGCGGCGGCCCCGGCGGCAGCGCCGGCGACGGTCGTGCTATCGGCGCCATTGAGCCCGAACAGTTTAACAGAAAGAATCGCAAGCAAAACCGCAAGCGCCGCCATCACGACCGTCGTCACGTTCGCGGAACGCTTGAGCCCGACAAACACCCAGATGGCGATAAACACCGCAAGAATGGCGCACGTAAGCGGGAAAGAAATAGGCAGGTTGAGCCCCGCCAAGGCGGAAGCGCCCTGCGCGTTCAGCACGGCCACCCACGCGAGCAGCTGGAAAACGTTCAGCGCGGCAAAAAACTTGGAGCCGTACTTACCGAAGGCGGAGGCGGTCGTTTCCATCGCGTTCACACGCACGCGCGCACCGATGAGGCCCACGAAAAAGAGCAGGATGCCGCCCAGCACATGGCCGAGGATTAGCGGGAGCCACAAGGAATCGCGTGCAGCCGCGGCACCGATTTCGATGCCCGCCTCGATTTCGGAAACAGAAATGGCGACACCGAACCAGATGATTCCATTCGAAAACAAGCCTGTACGTTTTTCCATAAAACGCCTCCATGTAGTTTAAAAGACGGCGCAAAAATAGAAATGCGGCCCCCGCATTACAAGGCCCCGCGACAATACTACTTTCTTATGCCAAGCTATAAATTATAACTATATCAATAGCGTTTTCACTATCTGTAAAATCACGCGCCAAAATCGTCATCGTAGCCAAACTCGTTTTCCACTGCATCCTGTTTCTTTTCGGCAGTCGCATCAAGCGCTTCCGCATGTCCGCGGAGAGCAGCGAAAGGATGAAAAAACTTTGCTCGGTCAACCACGGCCATACGCGGATGCTTCATGAGGAAGTTCCAATCGTCGCGCGGATACGGCAAGTTTATTATGTCGCTGTAGTCGTCACGCACGATGTCCTCCAATCTGCCCGTTCCGCTCGATGGTGGTAGCCCCCTCCTGCAAATCCATGCCCTTCACGATGGCGTTCTTGCCAAAGCGCTTCTTGATGAGGAGCTCCGCCTTCAGGCGCTTCTTTTCGCGCTGTTGTTTTTGCACGTCGGTAAACAGATCGTACTGTTCGTAGCTCGCATCCACAATGTCCGTCGCTACAAGGTTCAGACGTCGCACTGTCAAGTTCGGATCCACGATGCGGTCGAAGAGCTTCATCACGGCTTCCGCCATCACGGCCTGCGAACTCGTGTAGTAGCCGATATTCGCCGTCCCGTGAGCAGGCTTCGGGATTGTCCGTCCGTAGAAATCCACTACGGTCTCGCTGCGGTAAATTCCCTTGTCCACATTTTCGCGGTCGTAACCCACAGTAAGCACCATGGCATTTGTCACCAGGTCGTGCGAAACCAGCGCCATCGAGACTGTATCGACCATCTCGCGCACCACGAGCCTCGCCTTGTCAAAAGGGTACGGGTCCTGCAGCACCTGGCCCTCGCCGGTACTGCGACTCCGGGGTTTCGCCTTCTTGATGTCGGCAATCGTGCAGGGTTCGTAACCCCAGGCATGGTCTATCAATATCTCCGCATTCACACCGAGCATCTTGTAAAGTGCATCGGGATTCTTGACGCTCACACGGGCGATATCGCCCATCGTACGGATTCCACGCCCACCATTCAAGTAGCACTTTTCCAGGCGAGCAGCAATCCCGCGCCCCACCTGCCAAAAGCTCGTTATCGGCTGGTGCGACCACAGCTGCCTGCGGTAGCTCATCTCGTCAAGTTCCGCGATGCGCACGCCATCTTCATCAGCTTCCACATGCTTCGCCATCACGTCCATCGCGACCTTGCACAAGTAAAGGTTCGTGCCTATCCCGCCTGTCGCCGTAATGCCCGTAGTCGTGAACACATCCTGTATAATCGTCTTCACCAGTTCGCGCGCCGGTTTCTTATACAACTTAAGGTAGCGTGTCAAGTCCAAGAAACATTCGTCAATGGAATAAGCGTGGATATCCTCGGCGCTCACGTATTTCAAATAAACGTTGTAAACCCTCGTGGAAAACTCCACGTACTTGGCCATCTGCGGTTTTGCGATGATAAATTCTATCTTCTCGCCCGTCTTGCGTTCGACTTCACGAACCTTCTGGTTCACCTCGAAAAGGCGGGCACGCCCGGGAATCCCGTAGGCCTTCAAGGCTGGCGTCACCGCAAGGCAAATCGTCTTCTCGGTACGGCTCTCGTCGGCCACCACGAGTTTCGCCTTCAACGGGTCAATACCCCGGAGGATACATTCCACCGAAGCAAAGAACGACTTGAGGTCTATGGCTGCATAAGTTCGCGATTGCACGATGAAAATATAGGAAGCGACGGATGAAAAAAGACACCCCGCTATCGCTAGCGGGGCGCCATCCGTTATAAAAGACCTTTACTTCACCATCACGCGAAGGGGCCTGGAATGGTCGACACCGCGCATGATATAGATGCCGTTCGCAAAGCCCGCCTGCTTGAGGGTTGCGGAGAGGTCCGCACCCGCATTATCGATATGGCCGAGGAACTTGCCCATCGCGCTGAACACGTTATAGGCAGACGGATGCTGGGGAGCAACACGAATCTCCTGACCGAGAGCCACCGTATTCGGATCGGTAAACTGAATCCAGTCCACGTTCAGGTAGGCGCCCGTAATCAGGAGCTTGAGCACGTGTTCGCCCTTCTTGAGTTCCGCGGAGCCCACGTCAATTACCTTATACGTAGTCCACACGGAATCGACCTTCGGGGCAACCACCGATTCGGTGATTTCCTTGTCGTCAATGAACAGCTGCATCGCAGATGTTTCGAATGCGGTCGCCACATTCGCGGTGATATCGTACTTGGCATCGGCAGCGACATTGATGGTGTATTCCATCCATTCGCCGTCATTGGTGTAACCGATGGCATAACCCGTGCAGGCAGCATCACCGCACTTGGAATCGCTAATGTCGACCACGTCAACTTCGTCTTCGCGGTAGGCCTTGCCCTGATTTTCGCGGTCGTTATCGTAGAAAGCCTTGTTGTGGCCGCCTTCGTCATAGTTTTCAGCCTCGATCTTGCCCGGAACCGTAGCGGCAGTGCCCTTGTAAGGCGTCTGCGGAACGGCAGTCTTTTCGCTTTCCATGTACCAGTAGTCGAAATCGAACCCGCCCTGCTTTACCACAAAGAACAGATCGTCGACGCCGGCAGCATCGGTCACATCGAAGGTATGTTCTTCCCAAGCAGAACTTGCAGGGATATTCATGGACGCAAGGAGAGCGCCGTTTTCGGAACCGGCATGCAGTTCAAGCTTACCACCATTACCCCTGGTGCAAACGATAATGCGGTCGGCACCGTCGCCCATGTCAACAGAGCGCACCTTCGTGTAGAATCCGCTGTTCATCTTGGTGAGGAACACATTGCCGTATTCGGCACCGACATGCTCGATGATGGTGTAACCGCCCGACGTATTGACAGTCATGCCGCCAACCCAGGCCTTGGTTTCGGCTTCCACGCGCACGAACGGGTCAAGGTTCTTGATAGGCTTCACGACGCCATTGTTGGTGGCACGGATTGTGGGAATGGTACCGTCGGCATTCCAGGTGAATTCTTCGATGGCGGTAGAACGGCTGTAGCCGCCGCCCTTCACGTTCTTCTGGTTATGGTAGAAGAAGAAGCTGCGGCCCTTAAAGTCGACAATGCCGGAGTGGACGGTGAACGCGGAACCCGGTTCGCTACTCGGCATAATGACGCCCTTGTAAGTCCAGGGGCCCGTCGGAGAATCGCTCCAGGAATAGTCAATGGATTCTGGAATGCCACCGGCAGCGTAAATCATGTAATACTTCTTGCCGCGCTTGTGAATCCACGGGCCTTCGGTATACTTGCCGTTAAAGGTGCTCATATCGGAGACCTTGATTTCGCTTGCGCATTCAATCATGTTCTCCTTGAGGGGGCAGTAATAGAGCTTCGGGTTACCCCAGTAGAGCCATGCCTGGCCATCGTCGTCAATAAATACGGTGGGGTCGATGTAGTCCCAGTTGGGGCCCGCCAGGTGCTTGCCGTTCAGGGCGTCCTTGAAGGGGCCTTCCTTCTTGTCGGACACGGCTACGTTGACGGCGCGGCCTCCGCGGGTGGATTCCACGGTCACGTAATAATAGTACTTGTCGTTGCGGCGAATGCATTGAGAAGCCCAGTCGCCGTTTTTCTTGGCAGAACCGTTAAAGTCACCCGCTTCCAAAATGAGGGTGTTCATGTCGGTCCAGTTCACCATATCCGTGGTGCACGATACGCGCCAGCCATGCATTGTGAAGAAGCTACCGCCCTCGTCGTTGCCGGAATAGGTGCAAAGCGTATCGCCAAACACGACAGGCGCCGGGTCCGGAGAATAATATGTCTGGATAAGCGGGTTTTCGGCCATGGCCTGCGTGCAGAGCCCAAAACCGATGACGGTAGCAGCAATTCTTGCAGTCTTAGCGAACTTCATGTTACATCCCTTTCGCCCCGAGAGGCATTTATATAACTCACCACTCTAAAATTATCCACAAATCATGAAAAAATTCCATGCGAAAAGCATGTTCGCATGGATAAGTTGTCAATAGCCAAACTGGCGATTTTGGTCAAAAAAGCGGGATTTTTACTTCAAATTTGAACTAGTACCTGATTTTCCCTTCAGCGACCTTGCGCAGGTGCTGACCGTAGGGAGACTTCCCGTACTTGGCGGCAGACTCGAGCAACTTTTCCTTGCTAATCCAACCGTTCACGTAGGCGATTTCCTCGACCGCAGAAATCTGGATGCCCTGGCGGTTCTCGATCATCTTCACGAACTCGCCCGCTTCAATCAGGCTGTCCATCGTGCCGGTATCGAGCCATGCGAATCCACGCCCGAGCAGTTTCACGTCGAGTTCTCCCCTGTCGAGGTACGTCTTGTTCAAGTCGGTAATCTCGAGTTCCCCGCGGGCGCTCGGCTTCTGGGCCTTCGCAAATCCGCTCACGCGGTTGTCATAGAAGTAGAGGCCCGTAATCGCGTAGTTGCTCTTGGGTTCCTTCGGCTTCTCTTCCACAGAAATTACTTTACCTGCCTTGTCGAATTCCACCACGCCAAAGCGTTCGGGGTCTTCCACGTAATAACCGAACACGCTCGCGCGGCCGTTCTCCTCGGCGTTTTTCACCGCAGCCTTCAGAAGCGGGCTGAAGCCGTTGCCGTAGAAGATGTTGTCGCCCAGCACCATCGCGCAGCAGTCGTTACCGATAAATTCCTCGCCCAGGATAAACGCCTGCGCCAGGCCATCGGGGCTCGGC
Source organism: Fibrobacter sp. UBA7003 (assembly GCA_002449765.1). Taxonomy (GTDB): domain Bacteria; phylum Fibrobacterota; class Fibrobacteria; order Fibrobacterales; family Fibrobacteraceae; genus Fibrobacter. The sequence continues at coordinate 24,085 of DJXN01000011.1, read as the reverse complement.
TGCACCTTGTAACTGAGCTTGAGACCCATCGCGGAACCGTCGCCCAGCAGGCGCTCGAAATTCGGCAGGTCCGTCGGTGTCGAGATGATGAGGATTTCGCGGATGCCCGCAAGCATCAAGGTCGAAAGCGGGTAGTAGATCATGGGCTTGTCGTAGACCGGCAAGAGCTGCTTGCTGGTGACCATGGTCAGCGGGTAGAGCCTTGTGCCGGAGCCCCCGGCGAGAACGATTCCTTTCATGCTAGGTTCCTTTTATTTTTTCAAAATAATAGAAATCTTAAAATTACAGTCGGGACAAAAGAACTATCTTTGCGCATTATGGCAGAGCAAAACAAGGCCACACTCAAGGATTTCATTGCAGGATTCACCGCAAACCCGGCAGGAGGCCACTCTGCGCCCGCTTCTGAGGACATCCTGGAAGCATTCATGGAATGGGCGCAGTCCCGCGGAACCACGCTCTACCCTGCGCAGGAAGAGGCCATCCTCGAACTTCTGGACGGCAAGAACGTTATCCTGAATACACCCACGGGTTCGGGCAAGTCGATGGTCGCCCTCGCGCTCCATTTCGACAGCATCGCGCATGGCCGCAAGAGCGTGTACACCTGCCCCATCAAGGCGCTCGTGAACGAGAAGTGGATGGCGCTCTGCAAGGAATTCGGGCCCGAGAACGTGGGGCTTTCTACCGGCGACGCGACTGTGAACCGCGACGCCCCCATACTCTGCTGCACCGCAGAAATTTTAAGCAACATGGCTCTCTGCGAAGGCGAGAAACTCACGATTACCGATATAGTGATGGACGAATTCCACTACTATTCCGACCGCGAACGCGGAGTCGCCTGGCAAATACCGCTCCTGACGCTCCCGCAGTCTCGATTCCTCCTGATGAGCGCGACCGTCGGTGCAACGGAATTTTTCGAACGCGAGATGACGAAGCATACCGGCAGGCAGTCGGTCACCGTCCGTTCCTCGCAGAGGCCCGTCCCGCTCGATTTTACCTACAGCACCACGGAACTTTCGACCGAAGTGCAGAAACTCGTGAACGAGGGCAAGGCGCCCGTCTACGTCGTTCATTTTACGCAGGCCGCAGCCGCCACCAATGCGCAGAACTTCATGAGCCTCGACCTGTGCACCCGCGAAGAAAAGCAGGCGATAAACGAGGCCATCAAGGAAGTGCGATTCTCGAGCCCGTACGGCCCGGATGTCAAGCGCTGGCTCAAGCAGGGAATCGGCCTGCACCACGCGGGGCTATTGCCCAAGTACCGCATCCTCTGCGAAAAGCTCGCACAGCAAGGTTTACTGAAAGTCATCTGCGGTACCGACACGCTCGGCGTGGGCGTGAACGTCCCCATACGCACGGTTCTCTTTACGCAGCTCTGCAAGTACAGCGGCGACAAGACCGCGATATTAACCGCACGCGACTTCCACCAGATTGCGGGCCGCGCAGGGCGCAAGGGATTCGACAACATCGGATACGTGGTGGCGCAAGCTCCCGAACATGTAATCGAGAACCTGAAACTCGAGGCGAAGAGCCGCCAGACAGGGAAGAAGTTCCAGAAACGCAAACCGCCCGAGCACGGCTACGTCCCCTTCGACGAGAGCACGTATAGGCGCCTGATTGACGCGCAGCCCGAACCACTCACCTCGAGCTTCCGCGTAGATCACGGGATGCTCCTGAATATCCTGAGCCGCGAGACCGACGGCTGCAAGGCGATGCGCACGCTCATCAAGGACTGCCACGAAAGTGCAGCGAGCAAGAAGCAGCTGCAGCACCGCTCCTTCCAGCTTTTCCGAAGCCTGGTGGAAAAGAACATCGTGGAGTTCGTGAAGCCCGTAGCCGAAGGCTACAGCCACCTGCGCGTGAACATGGACCTGCAAGACGACTTCGCGATGAACCAGCCGCTCTCGCTCTACCTGGTAGATACGCTCCCGAAACTGGACAGCGAAAGCCCGGAATACGCGCTCGACGTAATTACGTTGTGCGAAAGCATCGTAGAGAACCCGGAGGCGATTCTTCGCATCCAGCAGAACAAGGCCCGCACGGCAAGGCTCGACGAACTCAAGGCGCAGGGCATGGAATACAACCAGCGCATGGAAGAAATCGAGAAGGTCGAGTACCCCAAGCCGCTCCGCGAGTTTATCTACGGCACGTACAACGAGTTTGCGGAACAGCACCCGTGGGTCGACGTGAACGTGGAACCCAAGAGCATCGTGCGCGAGATGTTCGAGAACTTCAGCACCTTCAGCGGCTACGTGAAGCAGTACGGCCTGCAGCGCATGGAAGCGATTTTGCTCCGGCACCTCAACTACGTATATAAGGTTTTGAGCCAAACGGTGCCCGACGGCTACAAGAATGACGAACTCCACGAGATGGAAGACTACCTCGGCGACATGATACGCCGCACCGACTCGAGCCTGCTGGAGGAATGGGAAAAGATGGCCCACCCCGAGGACTACCAGAAGCGACTGGATGCAGGACTCACAGAGGACGAAGCGGAAAAAGCCTTCGGCGCCGACAAGGCTGCCGCCGACATCACCTACGACAAGAAACGATTCCTCGGCATGGTGCGCCAGCGCATTTTCCAGATTATGGGCAACCTCGCGAAGCAGGACTTTGCCGCAGTTCTCGACAGCCTCGCAGACGACCTGGAAGAGGGCCAGATGCTCGTGGACGGCGAAGGCAAGCCGTGGACCGAGTCGATGCTCACCGAGATCATGGCCGCCTACACGGCAGAGCACCACAAGTTCCGCCTCGATGTGGAAGGTCGCGCACTCGCCCACACCATCGTGACCTACGAGGGTGACGTGATGCACATACAGCAGATGCTGCAGGACGAGGAAGAATTCAACGACTGGAGCATCGACTTCGAGATAAACCTCGCCGACAGCCGCGAAGCCGGAATCCCGCTCCTGAAAATGCTACGCATCGGCGAAGCGTAATTTTATATCTTTACCGACATGCAGAACTTGAAAGGCAGATTCGCGGCAGTCCTCCCCGCAGGGGGACTCGGCAAACGCATGGGCGGCAACATTCCCAAGCAGCTGATGCTCCTGGGCGGCAAGCCCGTCTACCGCTACAGCCTCGAGACTTTCCTCGAGATGGAAGAAATCGCAGAAGTCGTGATGGCCGTACCCGCCGACTGGAAGGATCATTTCGAAAAGGAAATCTCGCACCCCAAGCTGAAAATCGTCGTGGGCGGCGCAGAACGCTGGCAGTCCGTCGAGAACGGCGTGAACGCACTTACAAGCAATGCGGAATTCGTTCTGGTCCACGACGTGGCACGCCCCTTCGTGAGCAGGGAAATCATCCGCGACGTGTGCGAAACGCTTCTAACCAAGGGCAGCTGCCTTGTGGCAAAGCCCGCCGTCGATACCATCAAGATTGCTAAAGACGGGCGCGTCGAATCCACCATCGACCGCAATACCGTCTGGATGGCGCAGACCCCGCAGGCAGCCTCCATCGCGCTAATGAAAAGGCTCTATGCGCGCATCGCCGCAGAGCCCCTGAACTTCACGCCCACCGACGAGGCGAGCATCCTCGAATACTTCGGCGAGAGCGTCTACATCGTGAAGGGCAACGCCGCGAACGACAAGCTCACCACTCCCGAAGACTTCGAGATTTTCGCCAGCCGCGCGAAATAGGTTCTCGTCATGCCCGGCTTGGCCGGGCGTCTTTTCTTCAAACCTTCCCGCCGAACTCGAAGCCGGCTTCTTCCACCGCCTTCCTGAGCGCACCTTCATCGATATCGTGCGCATCGTGCCATTCCACGCGAAGTTCCTTCTTCGAGACATCGGCCTCGGCAAATTCCACGCCGTCCAGCACGCGAACCGCCTTCTCGACGCACGCCTTGCAGTGGCTGCAGCTCATGCCGTTCACGCGGTAAGTCACGTGAACGCATTCATCGCATTCCTCTTCGTGGTCGTGGCAGCAGTTTCCTTCGTGGTCATGGCCGCACCCGCAATGTCCACCATGTTCGTGCCCACAGCCGCAGCCCTTGTGTCCGAACTTCGCGTAAATCATGAATGCAGCGAGCAGGCCCGCACATACATAGTCAAACACGCCAAGCGCACCATGCCCGTGACATTCCGCAGAGCCATGCGGGAGCATCGCCGCAAGGAACGTGTCCATGAAGAACGTATCGACAATCAGCCCGAAGCCAATCGCGCCGACCGCAATCGAGACAAGGTATGCCACGAGAGTCCGCTTGCCAAACGCCTTCCCTACCACAAGCATCGAGGCGATACTCGTCGCAGGGCCCGCCATGAGCAGCACGAGGGCCGCCCCCGGAGTAATTCCCTTCGCCACGAGCGCAAGCGCAAGCGGAATGGAACCCGTCGCACACGTGTACATCGGCATCGCGAGCATGAGAACGGCAAGCATACAGAGCAGCGGATATTCACGCAGGGCAAGGAAGAGCTCGTTCGGGACAAACGCCGAAATCAAGGCGCCCAGCAAAAGGCCAATGAGCAGCCACTTGCTCACGTCGCCCACCATGTTCACGAGCCCGTAGCGGAAAGTTTCCACAACCTTCTGGCCGAAAGACATGCGGTGCACATCGCGCGATTCGCAACCGCAGCCATGTTCGCCACACCCGCAATGATCGTGATGGTCATGTTCGACGCATTCGGTTCCTGAGCCCGTCGAAGGGTCGCGGTGGCCGCAACCGCAGTGATGATCGGTATCGCAGTCGTCAAAGTCGATAGTTTCGGGGTGAGCCTCACCTTGCGCCGCAGCATCTTCCCCGCGAGACACGATGTTCGTGAGCACGCCTCCGAAAAGCGCCGTCACGAATGCCGCAATCGGGCGCAAAATCGCAAACGGGAGCCCTAGCAGCGAATACGTCGCGAGGATAGAATCCACACCCGTCGCAGGCGTCGAAATGAGGAAGCTCACGCTCGCCCCCTTGCTCGCCCCCTCCTTCCGGAGAGCAATCGACGTGGGAATCACGCCGCAACTGCAAATCGGGAGCGGCACACCGAACAGGGCCGCCCATAGCACCGACATGAAATTCGATTTGGAAATCTTGGGCACGTACAGATGGTTCGGCACCCACACGTGCAAAATGCCCGCAAGCAAGAAACCGAGCAGCAGGAACGGCGCCATCTCGGAAAACAGCGTGATAAACTCGTGTACAAAGACCTTAAAGATATCGACGAAGGAATCCATGTCTACTTTCCCTTCTTGTGGAGAATGTGTGTGAGGCCCGTATTGAAAATGAGCCCGATATGTTCGTCATCGAGCGAATAGAAAATTTTGCGACCTTCGCGGCGCGGCTTCACGAGATTCGCCGTGCGGAGGATGCGCAGCTGGTGGCTTACCACCGACTGTTCGAGGTTCAATTTTTCGGCAATCTCGTTCACCGAAATTTCACCCGAAAGCATCAGGTGAATAATGCGGATGCGCGTAGTATCGCCAAAGAACTTGAAGAATTCAGAAAGTTCGAAAAGGGTATCGAGAGACACGTCCATCTTTTGGATTCCCGTAACAGCATCGTGACGATGAGTTTTGTTTTTAATACATGAACAGTTATTCATATTTTCATATATACATTTTAAACGACGGTTTGTCAAGAGACAAACCGCCCTTTTTCTAAAAAATTTTCTATTTCTGCCTAAAAAGCGCGAATTTTTAGCGTTTTTTGCAGATTTCCGCTGGTAACGACAGCAATGTAGGTGCCCTGGAGCAGACGACCATTCTTGCCGAATTCAACAAGCCCATCACCGCTACCCCGGCTTTTTGCGACCAGATTCCCGTTAGCCGTATACAGGCGCACTTCGAAATCCCCGTTCGACTGCACCATCAGAGCCACGGGCGCTCGCGCCATCCGCACCGGACGCACATCAAGCGTCGTGGCAACCCGGCGCGTCGCCGGTACCGCATCCGTCCCCTTCGCAATGCTGAACCAGTCAAAATTCAAGAGGTAAGTGCTTTCGCCGGAGTAATTGAAACGGAGTTTCTGCTCGCCCTTTTCTAGCGCGATTGTCGTCGAAGTTTCATACCAGTCGTTCCAGCCCTTCGTCTTTTCGGGGTCTACCGTAAACGTCGCAAGCACCTTGCCAGTAGAATCAACCACCGTAACGGTAGATTTCGCTTCGGCGGCAGATGCCACGCGGGCCGTAAGCGTGTAGGCGCCTGCAGTCGGGACCTTTACCAGGTATTCGCTGAAATCACCGTCGTTGATCCAGCCAAGGTTCGGCTCGCCCGATTCGTCATCCTCAATCTGCACGCCGTCCATCGCGATGTAGCTTTCGGCCTGAATCTTGCCCGGAACCGTTACCGGTTCGAACGGCTGGTTCGTGAGCTTGAGGTTACCATCGAATTCGTAAACCTTGCCCGGAACCGTCGTGGTCGTGAACTTGTTGGAGCCGTTCACCAGGTTGAGCGTCTGGCCCACATCGGACTTGATGGCGACATACGTGAGCTTGCCGCCCTTCCAGGCCATGGAATCAATCTCGAAACCGCCGCGGGCACGAATGCCCTTGATGCTACCGTCTTTCCACTGCGAAGGCAATGCCGGCAACAAGTTGATTCTGCCGTTATGGCTCTGCATAAGCATCTCGTTCACGCCCGAGACCGCACCGAAGTTGCCGTCAATCTGGAACGGCGGATGCGCATCGAAGAGGTTGTTGTAAGTCTTGTTTGGCGTGAGGAGCATGCGGATCATCGTGTATGCGTGATCGCCATCGTGCATGCGGGCCCAGAAGTTGATTTTCCATGCGAGAGACCAACCGGTCGCATCGTCGCCGCGCTGCTTCAGCGTAACGCCCGCACCCTTGATCAGGTCGGGAGTTTCTTCGGGCGTAATCTGCGCGCTCGGGAAAAGGCCGTACAGGTGCGAAATATGGCGGTTCTTGTTGTTCGGGTCGTCCCAGTCCTGCAACCATTCCGTAATCTGGCCGTACTTGCCCGTCTTTGTCGGCGGCAAGCGCTTGACAGTCGCTTCCATCTTGGCACGAACATCCTCGTCAACGCCGAGAATCTTGGAGGCCTCAATCGTGTAGTTCAGCACGTCGCGAATAATCTGGTTGTCCATCGTGGGGCCAAAGCAGACGTTGTAACCGCCGTGGTCGTTTTCCGGAGAATCGCTCGGAGCCGTCACCAGGTACTTGTGGCCGGTTTCAGGTTCTTCCACAAGGCTGTTCACGAAGAAGAGCGCAGCCCCCTTCATGGTGGAGTAGACGTCCTGCAAGTAAGCCTTGTCAGTCGGGTTGAACAGGAAATGTTCCCAGAGGTGCGTGCTGAGCCAGCCTGCGCCAGAGGGCCACAAGCCCCATGCGCCGTCAATCGGGGCGGTACGGTTCCAGAGGTCGGTATTGTGGTGTTCCACCCAGCCTTCGTCTACGCCCCAGTGCACCTTCGCGGTCTTTTCTCCCTGCGGGACCATGCTCTTGATCTTGTCAATCAGCGGCCACACGCATTCGCCGAGGTTCGCCGTCTCTACCGGCCAGTAGTTCATTTCGAGGTTGATGTTGGTCGTGTACTTGCTGCCCCAAACCGGGTTCGTGTCCTTGTTCCAGATGCCCTGCAGGTTTGCAGGCTGGCCGCCCTTGCGCGAACTCGCAATCAGCAGGTAACGACCATACTGGTAATGCAGTTCTACGAGCGAGGGGTCGTTCGTGGAATTGAAATTCTTCACGCGGGTGCTGGTAATGTCGCCCGCACTGTTGTCGGCAGGGCCCAGGTCAATTTTCACGCGGTTGAAGATCGTTTGGTAATCCTTCAGGTGCGCAGTGAGCAGGTCGTCGTAAGACTTGCCCTTCACCTTGCTCATGATATCGGCCGCAATGGCGCCCGGGTCACCGCTCACGTCATTATACGATTTGAAGTTTGTCGCAATCGTGAGCACGAGCATTGCGGAATTCGCGCCCTGCACATTGATGTTCCCGTTCGAGACAGAGACCGTACCGCCATCGGCCACCACGTTCAGGCGGTTCTGGAACTTGATGGAATTGACCGTCACGTCGTAAATGAGCGTGTTCCCGCTATTCGACATCTTGTTGTTGCGATGCGGAGTCGTCATGGTCGCCCCGAAACTCACCGAACCCGACTTGTCTGCAGACAAACGAACAACAATCACGTGGTCCGGATAGCTCGCAAAGTATTCGCGGGTGTACTTGACTCCCCCGCTCGTATAGGTCGTTTTCGCGATGGCCGTCTTGAGGTCCAGTTCGCGGCGGTAATTCGTGGCCCCCGAATGCGACGTGGTAATCACGAGGTCGCCCACCGGCTGGAAACTCGCCGGGCCAGGGCCAATCATGTAGTTAGAAACGATGGATTCCGCCGTGCGGTAGTCCCCGCGGAACATGGCGTCGCGGGCATCTTTCAGGTGGCTTGCCGCGCCCTGCTTGTTGTTGTCGCCCGGGCCGCCCGACCATACCGTACTCTCGTTCAGGCCGATAATATCCTTCGTGACGCCACCGTAAATGATGCCGCCCATGTAGCCGTTCCCGATGGGGAGGGCGTTCGTGAATTCGCCCGCCGCATCGCTGTTGTACCAGAGGGTAAGCGGGTTGTCCGTCGACGCGAAAGCGAGAGTCGCCACGCAAGCGAGAGCGCCAAACATTACACCAAAGGATTTCATACGTTCTCCTTTTTTAACATCCAACCTAAAACTACCCCAAAAAACGGCGAAAAAGGCATCCAAAAGGCCAATTCTCGTTGACTTTTTATCAATGCGCTATTGACTTTGTGACTTGTTTTAGATATATTTACAATGACATAATTTTGAGTTCGCTCTTATTCTTGTAGTTGAAAAACGACCAAAACTTTCGAAGCAAGAGAAAAGAGCAGACACTCGCACCCCAGTGGTGTGGGTTGTTTGCGTTTGTTTTGCTAAAGGTTTACTTGGTCGTTACCTCAACTACGACGGGCGCGGACGATTCCACGCCTTTTTTGTGGTTATTGAAAGCGCCCCTAGGTGAGACGGACTCCGAGATTAACAAAGGAGCCCTCATGAAACGCCTTGTCAGCAGCTTACTGATTCTCGCGGCAGCATTTCTTGCCGGTTGCGCGCATACCTACGGACTGCGGGAAAACTGGATCGACGATGACGACCTGAAAAAAATTCAAACCGACCCCAACATCCACAATATCGCCCCAACACTCGGGACTCCCGTATTCACCGAAATCCATGGCGACACGCTAGAGCTTGTCTACAACTACAGGGCACACCTCTACAAGTCCGCAAAAGACATGAAGGAGTACAAGCCCAACGACAAGGATCGCACCAACCTCTGGAGCAAAAAGACTGATGTCCTCGGGCTGCTTGTCGTAGGCAACAAGATCGTGGGAATCCGCCACAGAGGCGACTATGCTCCAGACAACCAAAATGTAAAGGCCGAAGGGAATTCTAACCTATGGTTTATCCTAGGGGGGATCGCTATCATCGGCGGTTTGCTAGTCATCATTCTTACTGGCGAATAAGGTTTTCCCATGCGAAAAATTTTCACCTTCATAATTACCCTGGGACTTATTTCTACAGCATTTTCTCAAACTGGAGAAATCCCCGCACCGGGCCATTCGGCAACCGACCTTGAAGATGACTGGGAAAAAGAAATAGTACCAGATTCAAAACCGGAATCAGAACCAGAACAACCACCCAACCAAGCCAAGGAGGACATGCAGACAGGGCCCATTGATTTCGGCGAGCTCGTCGAAGAAGAGGTCTCCATCAAGCAAGAGGCGAAACAAGAAAAAGAAACGCTCCCTCTTTTCATGGGCATATCGCTCGCACTGGATATGTACTCCGAAAACTTCATTGACGGAGCCAAAGCCAAGCATGGCGGGATATTTGCCGACCATTACGGATTTGACATAGGCTTCCTTGTCGGTTTTGACATATATCGCTGGCTGTCCTTTCAGACTGGCCTCAACTTTATCTTCCACCACGCTAAATACGAGTTTCCAGACCGTTGGGACAACTCCACCCTGGAGCTCTATCGTTACATGCTGGAAATTCCGGCACAGTTCCGTTTTGCCATTCCGTCCAACAACGACATCGTCCGGCCATTCGCAAGCATCAGCCCCCATATTCGCAAGCCCATTTACGCATACATCTACAAAGAGAGCATAAACAACGGATTGGATAAGAGCGACTTCTACTCCATTATAGACTGGGACTTCATGGAATATCTAGGCTTCGGCGCCGAGTTCTACAGGCACTTCACCATCCAGTACCAGCTACTGCTCCTATCCATACGCACCCATAGTGATAAAGTTTTAGGTGTGTATGACGCGGGGTTCAACACTTGGCGTCTGAACCTCGAATACTCATGGTAAAGAGGGACCATACAAAGACCCCTATCTTACGGTGTTGACCTTGACGCTCCTGTGGCTTGTAAGACCGCGGACCACATAGATGCCGGGATTCACGCCCTTCATCTTGAGTGCCGACTTGATGCCGCCCAGCGCCTCTGCGCCCTCGATGCGGCAGACGAACTTGCCATCCATGCCGAACACGTCGTAGCCGCGTTCACCGAGGCCCAGGCGCATTCCGGAAACCTGACGGACGGGAGCAAGTTCCTCGGGAGTGAGCGCGAACTTTATCCAGTCCAAATTCACGTAGCTGCCGGTGAACTGGATTCTGAGCACATGATCGCCCTTAGCAAGTTCGCTTGTCTCGCCGTCGATTGTGGCATAGGTATTCCAGTCTTCGCCCTGCGGCACAGGAATCGTATCGGTAACGGCCTTGCCGTCAAGGAACAGGCGGAAGCTGCCGCCTTCAAGCCCGGTCGCCACGTTTGCACGGAACACGTACTTGCTTGCCGTAACAACATTCACGCTGTATTCAAGCCATTCGCCCGCCTGCGTGTAACCGATGGCATAACCCATGCAGTTCTGCGTCATCGCGGAATCGGCACAACCGAATCCCACCACGTCCACGCCGTCTTCGCGGTAGGTGTTGCCCTCGTTCACGAAGTCCTTGTCGCTATACGAAACGCTCTGACCACCCACATCGTAGTCTTCGGCCTGCACAATACCCGGAACACTCATCACGGCCTTGAACGCGGCCTGCGTCACGGTGTTGCTGAAGTCCGCCACAGGAATATCCTTGATGTCACGGATGTAGCGGAATTCCTTTTCGATACCGGCGTTGTTCACGACTTCGTCGCTGTAATAGTTGTTGGACTGCTGGAGATTATTCTGCCCCGCCTGATTCTGGCCCACACCTGCAGGGGAATTCTTGAACACGTTTTCTTTCACGGTAAAGCCGCTGGAGCCTTCGTCCAGGTAAATAGGCACGTTCCAGTAGTCGGCCCACTTGGAGGTTCCATTGTCATGGATATAGTTGTGCTGGATTTCGCTACCGGTGCCCTGGTTACTCAGCGTGTAAATCGGGCCGGAGTCGCAAAGCAGGCGGGCAATATGGTGAATTTCGTTCCAGTTCACATGGTTGTTGGTCATGGCGGTCTGAGCCTTTGTCCAGCCAAAACCGATGGAAATGCCGGAGTAGTAGGTATAAGAGACTTCGTTATGCTCGATCACCACATAGCGGGGGTAACCGGCGCCAATACCCACGGCACCCTGATGCTCATTCGTCACGTTGGTGACCAGGTTATTCTTGACCGTATCGCGGGTGCTGATTTCGTCCTTGTCGCTGGGATTATAGGCGATGTGGATTTCGGTCGTGGAGTCCTGATAGAACTTGCCGAGCATAATGCCCGCTGCACCGATTTCGAAGAAGGCGTTGCCCTGAATCATGTCGTCGTTGGTACCAGAGACAAAGTCCAGGCCCGTAGCCGCAATCTGCGAGAACACGTTACCCTGCACCAAGAAATGATGCGCATTTTCAACGCGGAACGCCGCATCGGGGCGCCACAGCAAATACTTGTTACTATTCAGCTTTTCCCAGTTTCCGCGACTTGGATCCGGAAGCACGTCTACGTTGAAGTTTGCCGCCTGCAAATCCAGGAAGCCTTCTTCGCTAGGGCGTGTAAAGTTGGAATGGGCGAAGGTCAGGCCTTCGAAACTCATGTAGCCCACCTTGTTCTTGGTATCCTTACCCAAGACGCTGAACAAGGTATTGAGGCGGGGAGCAACCACGTGGGCAGTCGCCATGCTTTCGCCTTCACGGGGCTTGTAATAAAGCGTTTGATTCTTTTCGTCCAGGTACCATTCACCCGGAGCGTCAATCAAGTCGTAGGAATTTTCGAGATAGAAAACCTGTTGCTTGGGCGGATTACTCGCAAAAGCGGTACCGAGCATCGGGTAAGCGCGGTGGAACAGTTTGGTACGTTCAGGATCCTTGGGAATGAGCTTTGCGGTACCACCGTTCACCTGGGCTTTTTCAAGACGCAGGATGTTTTCGGACCAGGCAATCATCAAGTGAATTTCGACATCTTCGATGTTCTTGATATTCTTGACGTAGTCGGCAGAGACATCGAAGGCGCGGCCCGTAGAGTCCACCTTCGTGAGGCGCACGAAATCGTGGTCGAAACCGCCGTTGCCTTTTTCTTTTGCATCAATCACGTTGGGGAAGCAAGCACGAACCGCCTTGCGGTTGTTCACGTAAAGCTGGCGGAATCGGCCTTCCACGCCTTCGGCTTTCCAGATGTTTTTCGCTTCGTCGTGCAGAGTCCAGCCCGTAATGGGCATACCGCCGGTAATCAGCGGGCGTTCGCCTTCGTAGGCTTTATAACGCACGTAGTGGCCGTCCTTACCGCCGTCGCGTTCATCAAATGCAATGGTTGCGGGGAGCGCGTAGGTGCCTTCGCGGAGAATCACCTCGATGTCGCCGGTCATGGTGCCGTTAATGGCGCGCACGGCCTTTTGGGCCTGCGTAATCGTCTTGAAGGGTTCGGCTTCCGTACCCTTGTTCGAATCGTTGCCCGAAGGGGACACGTAGAAGGTTGCCTGCGTCGCGGCAAGAGACATGCCCGACATCACCAAACAGAAGGATAGTAACGACTTCGTTCCCATAATTTCCTCTTTTTCCCGTTTTTACACCAACAATATCATCCCTTACCCAAAAATACCCCCTAAAAGCCCGATTTTTCACCCTAATAAAGGAGTTTGCATGGATAAGATGTCCACAATTCCCCAAAATTTTGCAAAAAAAGAGAGTTTCCTATAACATTTTTCTTCAAATCGCAAGGGTCCTTACAATACATTTCAACACTTTCCGGACACCCCCGTAAACAAAACTCATTTTGTTTTCAAGCGAAAACACTTTTGCTCGAGAAAAACATTCCCTGCACTTCGAGAGGGATTTAATTTTAGGACAAACCAAGGTATGGATGTATGGATTCAAATAAAATTCTTCTCACTTCGATGCTTGCCGCAACAACGGCTTTCGCAGCAACGGCCTACCAGAACCAGGTCGGCTTCTTGACCAACGGCCCCAAGCACATCGCCGTCACGGATGCCGCAGGCAAAGAAATCATTTTCAAGGATGCGGACGGGAAAACCGCATTGACCGTGACCGCACCCGACGCCATCCTATGGGAAAGCGCCAACGAAGAGGCCTCCCTCGTAAACTTCTCCGAACTCACGACGCCGGGAACCTACCAGGCCTACCTCGACGGAGAAGCAATCGGGCACCCGATTATCATCAGCGACAACGCCCTGGAAGGCGTCACCAAGGCTTCGCTCAAGTTTTTCTACTTCCAGCGTTCCTCCACGGAGCTCACCGAAGAATTCGCAGGCAAGTACGCACGTGCCATGGGAACCCCGGATACGGCAGTCATGTACCACCCTTCTACCGGGCGGACGGACCTCACCTCCACATTCAACGGAGCCAAAGGATGGTACGATGCAGGCGACTACGGCAAGTATATCGTGAACTCCGGCATTTCCACCTACACCCTGCTGCAACTCTACCAGCATAACAAAGACTATTTCGACACCCTGGACCTGAACATCCCCGAAAGCAAGAACGACGTTCCCGACATCCTCGACGAAATCCGCTGGAATATTGAATGGATGCTTACGATGCAGGACAGCGACGGAGGCGTATTCCACAAGCTTACCACGAAGCAGTTCGCCGGCATGGTGCTCCCCGAAAAAGTGGTCAAGCAGCGCTATGCCATCGGTAAGAGCGTCACTGCGACTTGGGATTTCGTAGGCGTAACCGCGCTCGCAGCCGACATCTACAAGCCCTTCGACCCCGAATTTGCAGAAAAATGTGCCAAGGCCGCCGCCGGAGCCCGCTGGTGGGCCACGGAAAATCCCCGCGTCTACTACTCCCAGCCTAGCGACGTGGGAACAGGCACCTACAGCGACGGCAACGCCATCGACGAAAAAATCTGGGGCTCCGCCGAACTCTACCGCATCACCGGCAACCCGGTCGCGCTCGAGGATGTCGAACGCAATCCCATCTCGAAGCAACGCAGCAAGCTTCCCGCCTGGCAGACCGTATATGCGCTCGCCGCATTCACCATCGCCACGAATCCGCACCTCTTTGGCGAAGCGGAGGTGGATTCTTCGAGAAACCTGATTTTCACGCTTGCCGACAGCTATATCGACATGCCCGACAACGGCTACGGCCTTGCCATCGACAACGCGGACTTTTACTGGGGTTCCAACAGCGTAGTGGCGAACAAGGGAATGGTGCTCATCCACGCCTACATCCTGAGCAAGGAAAAGAAATACCTCGACGCGGCGCAGGGCATCCTCGACTACCTCCTCGGCAGAAACCCGCTCGATATCTCGTACCTCACGGGGTGGGGCATAAATCAGGTCTTGCACCCGCACCACCGCCCGAGCGAGGGAGATACGATCGAAATGCCTGTCCCCGGGATGCTCGTGGGCGGCCCGAATTCCTCTGCAAACGACTGCGCCAAGAGCCACATCGATGCCGACGCGCCAGCAAAATCCTACTACGACAATTCCTGCAGCTATGCGACAAACGAAGTGGCCATCAACTGGAACGCCCCCTTCGCCTACCTCGCAGGTTCCCTGCAGGCGATTGCCGCAACAGGCAAGGTTTACGAAGTCGGAGCCTCCAAGCCCGAGCCCTACGACCTCGACGCCATCGCCGTCACGAAGCCGGGCGCCAAGATTCGCGCCGCAGGAAACAGGCTTATATTCAAGAACGGAGCTGTCCAAGTCGAAAAGACCCTACGCGACGGCAGCATCCGCTACTTCAATCTAAAAGGCGCTATTTCAAAAGGGAATCGATAACGCTTTTGTCCTCAATAATGCGGACAACTTTGCCATTAAACCGCGCGGGTTCAAAAAGCCCGCGCTGATTGTCTATGCGGCGCAAGGCTTCTTCACGCGTCATTCCGCGGGTCGCGAGCCTCTCCAGGCGAATTTCCTCGGCAGCCTCCACAATCCAGACTTCATCGAGCATTTCGACTATCGCAGGCGCACGAGAAAGGACAGCCGCCTCCACGAACCGATATTTTTCGTTCATGGATTCCGCAGGCGATCCGAAAAAATCCGTAACCTTTCGCGCCAAGAACGGATAGACAACGTTTTCGAGGCGTTCACGCGCCTGTGCGTCCTTGAATACGACATTCGAAAGGAACCGCCGGTCCACTCCGTCTTCCGTTAGGCATTCCTTCCCGAATGCTTTTGCAAGTTTGTCGCGGAGGTCCTTGTCGTGCGCATAGAGTTCATGGACGGCGATATCGGCATCGAGCACGCGGAACCCGCGCGCCACAAGCATCTTGCCCAGGAAGGACTTCCCAGCACCGATGCCACCCGTAATGCCAATCTTTTTCATGCCATGCATTATAAAAAAATTTTCTAACCCTTGCCAAGGGAGATGAGGCAGAGCCCGAGCACCACGCCCAGAAGCGCAACGAACTTGAGCTTGCTCTTCCTTTCACGGAAAATGAGAATTCCCGCCAGGAAGCTGATGAACACGCTCGAACGCCTGAGCACCGTGATGATCGAAATGAGGGCTCCCTCGTGGCTTACGGCGAGGAAATAGCAGCGGTCCGCAACAATCAACAGGGCTGCCACAGCGATAAAGCTCCAGCGGAACTGGAACGGGGTCGTCTTTTTACGGGTCGGGTACCATGTGAAGGCGGTCGTGATGAACTGGACCCCAAGCATGTAGATACTGAACCACACCTGCACCGTCATCGGCTCGAAGTTCATTCGCTGCAAGATAAACTTGTCGTAGACCCCGCTGCAACTGGCAAGGATCGTCCCGATGAGCATCGACACCACCCAGCCATTGCTGAAGAAATGTCCCATCTCCTTCCTGCCCGCAAGGCTCAGCCCGATGTAGGAAAAAATGCAGACGGCAATCCCCACCCACTGGAGCGGGAAGGGGCGTTCGCCCATGAAGCCTACCGCAATCATGATGGTAAAGAGCGGGGCCAGTGCGCGTATCGTGGTCGAAATCGAAAGCGGCATATGCGCGATAGCATTGTAGGTAAAGAGCCAGCTAAGGCCCACGATGACCGCCTTCGCCATCAGCAGCAGGTGGTCGTGCAGCGAAAGCGGCTCGCAGAAGCCCAGGGGCAGGAGCGGGAGCATGAACAGGGCGTAAAAGGCGCTACAGAGGCAGAGAACCGGGCGGACGGCATTGTCCTGCACCGATTTTTTCTTCGCAAGATCATAAAGGCCCAAAAAAACAGCCGAGGCGAAAGCCAGAAACAACCATGACATAGCGCACACAATTTAGAAAATGCCTTGCCAAACTGCACGACAATACTATTTTTTCAAAAGCAACATCAACAAAAGGAGCCCACATGGGTATCAAAGGTAAAGCATCGTCCCTTCTCGAAGAGTTCAAGGCCTTCGCGTTCAAGGGCAACATCGTCGACATGGCCATCGGTGTTATCATCGGCGGCGCATTCGGTAAAATCGTCACCTCCTTCGTGAACGACATCGTGATGCCGAGTGTCACGGCCATCATCTCCATGGCCGGTGGCAAGGACGCGGGCGAAGGCCTCAAGGCTCTCGCCTACACCACCGCTAACGGCGTGACCATCCCGTACGGCAACTTCATCGGCGGCATCATCGACTTCCTCATCGTCGCCATCGTGGTGTTCATCGTGATGAAGAAGTTCCTCGGATTCATGCAGAACATGCGCAAGAAGGAAGAAGCCCCGGCTGCTCCTCCGGCCCCTCCTGAGCCGAGCGCCGAAGAGAAGCTCCTCACCGAAATCCGTGACCTGCTGAAGAAGTAAAAAAGTTCGCGCGAACCTTTCCAAATTCAAAACAAAGACCGCTGCAAGGCGGCCTTTATTTTTGTTTTAGGGAGGGTCTTAGGGAGGAGGAACTCCTCCCTAGTCGCTTAAAGAAATTTCCGAATCCGCCTTAAAAGGCAGTTCCTCGAACTGCGGGGTGGCAATCAGCACCTGGCAATCCTTCTCGCGAACAAGCGCGGCGACCGCATCGCGGCGGTTCACGTCGAGTTCCGCGAAGATATCGTCCAGCAAAAGGACCGGCTTCGCGAGATAGCGGGAAGCAACATCGACCGCGGCAAAACGCATGGCGATAGCCGCCGAACGGCATTGTCCCTGCGATCCCACCGAACGCATCTCGTATCCCGAGGCGCAAAGCGCGAGATCATCCTTGTGAGGTCCCGACATCGTGATTCCCTGCAGTTTTTCTACAAGTTCAAGCCCCGCAAGCTTTTCCGCGAAGGCATTCTTCAGCATATCTTCGTTCGGGATTCCGGACGCATCGAATTCCCTAAGAATCGAGCTCTTGTAATCGCAGGTAATCTCGTCTACACCACCGGAAAGGCGCCTGTAGTAACCCGTGATGATGGGAGAAATTTCCTTGGAAAGTTCCAGCCGTATCGACCAGAGTTTCGCCCCGAGTTCCACCAGCTGGCCCGTCAGCACCTGGAAAAGGTCTTCACCTCCGACCGCATTCCCATCCTTCTTGAACTGCCTGAGCCACTGGTTCCTCTGCTGAAGCACGCGCTTGTAGTTGCGCAGCACGCTTGCGTTCGCCGCCGAACGGAAGCAGAGGATTTCATCGAGCCAACGCCTGCGCACTTCGGGCGCACCGCGCAAAAGTTCGATATCGGACGGCTGCATGATTACCGCGGGCATCTTCCCGAAAAAAGACGACGCCGTTCGAAGCGGCGAGCCGTTTTCCTTTACGACCGTTCCGGCATTTCCCACCTGCAACGCACGGTTCCATTCGTGGGATTCGTCATAGAACGACCCGCGTAAAATCATCTCGTCGGCATTCCAGGCAATCAGTTCCTTCAGGTCCCGCGCCCGGAACGAGAACCCCTGCAAAAGCAGGTGCACAGCCTCAAGCACAGTCGTTTTGCCACAGCCGTTTGGCCCATGGATAACGTTCACCCCATGCGAAAAGGCGAACTCGCGAAAATCGGAAGCGCCTCCAGACAGGCTTCGAACGTTCCGGACCGACAGCGAGCTTATCACGGGATAAATCCCCTCACGCCGAAGCTCAGCGGATTAAAGAGCCCGGCGCTAGATTCGTAAGTCAAGGCATAGTTCACGTCGAACAGGTAGCGTTTCTTGCCTATGCGCACATCGAACTTGTATCCGAGGCCAAGCATCGCATTCAAATCATCCATGCCGATACGCACGGTTCCCGCGGGAATGATTTCGCATTCGAAACCCACACGGCCCGTCCACACGTGATGCTGCGGGTCGAACACGAGAAGCGTATCCGCCACCTGGTAGTCAAGCGCTTCCATCCATGCATACACGGGCTTGCCCATGATTTTAGAACGGTAGCCAAGGCCTACCTGCAGCACCTTGGGGCGCACGCCCTCCGTCGACGGGATGCGGTTATCGGAACTCGGGCTGCGAGTCCAGCGCGCCGAAAGGTTCTTGCTAAAGCTGATATTCCGGATGACGACGGACGACGACCACTTTTCGTTCCACTGGCGAAGCCACCCGAAATTGAGCGCCATCGGACTCGTGAACCCGTCGGTCATGTCCAGGTCATCATAATACTCCGCGATGTCCATGTTGTCATAGCCAAACGAAAGCGACACGCCAAAGGCATCCCGACGCGTTGCCCTGAAGGAGAACCCGAGATACATCATCGAGAAGAACGGGGTCGCCGATCCAAGAGTCTGGTCATCCTCGTCAATCACCTCGAAATCGATATCGCCGCGGTAGAGCATGGCAAAGCCAATCCCCATGCGGTTTCCGACGGAGGTTTCAAGCCCGAGCGAACCGCCCGTGCGGTCCAGGCTGCGGCGTTCTGCATTGAGCGTGTAATTGAAATTCTGCCGGAATCCGAGAATGGCCGGGTTCCAATAGGCACCGGGCATGGCAGATGTATCCGCAGAACCCGTATTGCCGCGGCCGAGTTCGCGGGTTCCCGCCCCCATGCGTTCCACGAATCCGTCGTAGCCGCCAAGCGCAGCCTTCTTGTCCACGACTCCAGCGACAGCCGAAGACGCAAACAGGGCAAGGGCAAACAAGGCACCAAGGGAAATCTTACGCATAAGCATCAGCGACCCCCTCCGAGCGACATGACCTTGCCCCAGCCCACATGCCCATGATTGTCCTTCACGCGCACGTAATAGACGCCCATGGTGCAGGGATTGCCGTAGTCGTCAAGGCCGTCCCACACGTCTTCCCTCGCATTCGTACTGCGAGACTTGTCCGCAAAGCGCGGAGCCGACTTCACGATCTTGCGCACCTTCCGCATGTCGTAGCTGAACACCTCGATGGTAATCTTCGAGTCCTTGCTTACCTTGTACGAAACAAGCGATTCCGAGCCCGCCGTGATGACCGAAGGCACCATACGCACCGTCCCCAGGTCGCCGCCCAGCTTGGCTCGGTTCAGGACCGGAGTCCAGGTTTTGCCCGTATCGGCCGAAACGGAGACGCCGTTCCCGTCCGCAGCGACAGCAAGCCCCGTCATCCCCTTCGCCAGCGGGAACGAAGTAACCGACCAGATAACCACGTCACGGTCGGTGACGCCCATCTCGAACCCGTAAAGCCAGGCGAGTTCGTCCTCGTCGACTTCGTAGGCCCGGAATCCAAGGGAATCGAGCTTCAGCAACCCGCTAACGGAGCCGCCCACCGTCCGGACGCCAACGAACGCCATGCTTCCGACAAACGCGATGTCGCTCACCGTGTAGTCGGCATTGTCATAGACATCCTTTTTCTGGGCCTTGCCGTCAAGGTCAAGGAACGGGATCTTCGCAAAGTCACCGGAGGCGCCGGCCTTCTTGCGCCAGAGCGCACCCACGACCGGATCCTTGCCCTTCGACTGCGTTTCCGCAATCACCTGCAGCGGCGAGCCCCCGACCCAGACACCCGTCACCCGCATGGTATCGAGCGCTTTGGAAGCAAGCGAGAGCTTGCCGTCACGGGCCATTTTCCAGAGTCCGCGCGAAGTCGCAAGCCACAGGTCTCCCGCATCGTTATCCATGGCGACATCGAGCACCTCCGTATATTTCGAGATATCCTTCGTCGCGTTCAGCTTGAGCGTATCGAGCGATTTGGAATCTCGGTCAAAAATCAGCCGGAACTCCTTCGGGTCGTTCGCCCCCTTCGAAATGTTGTAGCCCGTAAGCCCCAGGATCCCGCGGGCAATCCACAATGTCGAACTCGAGGAATCGAAGGCAAGCCCGCTCACGGCATAGTCCATCGCCGATTCGACATCTTCCGCCGCTACCGGAAGTTCCAGCGGAGTCTCGACAACGTTCCCGATCCCGCGAACCGAGATGAACCCCTTCGGCTGAAGGAAGCTGCTGTCGCGCTTGAGCCCATACATCGGGAATACGGTCCCGAGCCTGCCGGCAGATGCGACCGGGATGCGCCTGCGTTCCGCATTGACATCGATAAAGATTCCGTCCTGGACAGCCGTCGTGGAATCCGAGACCGCATCCTGGACGGCATCGTCCACCTGGACCTGTCCCGAAGCCGACACCTTGAGACTCAGAAGCGTCACGCCGCTATTCACGTTTCCGCGGGAAAACACCCACAGGGCGCCATCCGTTCCGCCGGGAGCGACAGAATAGGTCCAGTTGCTGAAAAGCGTCTGGTTTGCGGCGAGGGCACCGGCCGAGGCCAGCGTCACGGCAGCAAGAGAACGCCGCAGCGCCTTGTACAAGTTCACATCCATCATCACCTCATGTCGATTTCGTCGACGCCCTTTACGGGCTTGTACCTGAAGTCATCGGGCGAAACCTGCTTCACCACCTTCAGGTTCATAATGTTGTACCAGGTCGCGTTCCCGGACGGGTCGACCGTAAAGAGCCTCACCGGCGAAAAATCCTTCTGCGAAAGCCAGACTTCCATCTGGTCGAACTGCCCCGCGTACTTGGACGGGTCGAGCTTCAGCACCCAGAGTTTCTGCTTGTTGAACTCGGCTTCCTTCAGTTCGCGCGCCTTGCAGCCAAGATACTTGAACAGGAGCTCCGACGGGTGGAACGCCGACGACAGGTCCTCAATCGCCTTGATGAGCACCTGCTTCTGTTCCGGGTTGTACTGCCACATGCTCTCGCCATCGCTATAGAACTTGATTCCAGCGACATCGAGCGTGAAGCGGTCCCCGTCGGCCACCAGAAGCTTTCCCTTCTGGCTTACGATGTCGGGAGATTCCGAATAGAACATCTGCACCTGGAACTCGAGTTTCCACGCCTTGCCCGACTTGAACCAGGTTTTCGACTTTTCCATGGCCTCGTCGGCGGTCAGCGCGAACGCCTGCGCACAAAGGAACGCAAGGACACCCATTGCAAAAAAGAATCTGCGAAATTTCATAAAGCTCCTAAATATCCACAAAAATACAAAACAAACGGCTTCTGGACATTGGGTTTTTCAAAGATATATTTCTATCTTTTGCCAAGAAACTTTTTTAGAAGGATTTTATGCGCAAACTCATTCTGCCCATCGCCCTCATGTCCGCAAGCTTCGCGCTCGCCGTTGATGTCGAACTGCACGGATCCGTCAACTTTGACTACGGTAGCTATTTCGACGAGCATTTCAGCCCCATCAACGCCGCAAACCAGGACATCGACCTTTCCGCCAAGGCGAACATGGACGAGAACGTTTCCGTGACCGTCAAAGCGAACACCCACACGAGCTACCAGGACACCCTGGGCAACTACCAAGCCTCCGAAACCAGGCGCCACTTCTACGCGCACTCGACCGCTATGGGCGACGGCGGCAAGTACACCGAATTCAATTTCGACGGTGTCGAGCTCCGCTGGGACATCACCCACGACATCGGCCTCGTGTTCGGCGACCTCACCTATAGCGCAGGCGCCTTCAACTACTACTACTGGCGCGACCCCGCCCGCTACGCCGTCATCGTCCGCGAACAGAACCTGCGCGGTGCCGGTATCGAAGTCGGCAACGAAAAGTACGGCTCGGGCAAGGTCTACTTCGGCGCTTCCGAGAACAACGAACATTCCGCGGCGCTCTTCGCCACCTATTCCTACCCGCTCGTCAACCACGTGGACCAGCACCTCGTGCTCACCCCGAGCGTCGACTGGGTATTCGGCAAGGACATGGGCCGCAGCCACACCTACGTGTTCGGTCTCGAAGTCGACTACACCAAGAGCCTCGAGAACATGAACTACGGGGTCTACGCCGTATGGGGAATCCACCCCTACAAGGGCAAGGGGGTCCACTCCTTCCTCGTCGAACCGAGCTTCAACTACGACTTCTTCAACCTGGGAGCTAGCTTCTTCGTGGCCCTGGCCGACGACCGCTACGATGCCGACGTGCAGATTTTCACCGAAGACCAGATGATGTTCGCCATCGAACCCAGTTTCATCATCCACAAGAAGTTCAGCATGGGCGTGGGCTACGAATACCACAACAAGGACCTCGAAAAGGAGGACGACGACTACCATTACCTCGGCCTGAACCTCTACCTCTATCCCACAATGAAGACCGAACTCGTGTTCTGGGGTGGCTACAACTTCGCCGACCAGATCGAGACCGACTTCGCGATGGGTATCAGCGCAAAGGCGAGCTTCTAGCCTCCGGCAGGCGCAACGCCACGGGATAATCCGTGAGGATAAGGGCACTAGATTCCATCCGCGGCCTGCTGCTCCTGCAGATGACCCTCGACCATTTCGGAAGGCCCATCTCCTATTACCTTTACCAGTGCTTCGGCTTCTTCAGTGCGGCCGAAGGCTTTTTTTTCCTCTCCGGATTCGTGGGGCTGCTCGCCGCCGCAAGCAAAAGCGCAAAGGACCCGGGCCAGCGCTGGATGTTCGCCCGCGCCTTCAAGACCTGGCGCTACCACATCGCAACGCTTGCAGCCCTCGCCATCGCCGGGCTTGCCATAATGCCGCAGACCGCCACGCTGTTCAAGTCCATCTACGGGCACCCCGTCGCAGGTAGCTTCTGGAGCCTTACGCTCGTAAACACACCCGAATGGCTCGACGTTCTGCCGCTCTATGTCATCTTCCTCATGCTCGGTCCCGTCGCCATGCCGCTGTTCCTGAAGGCAAAACGCAAGCGCGAAGTTTTCGCGCTCTGGCTTCCGTCGCTTGCCGTCTGGATTGCCGCACAGTTCGGGCTCCGCGACCTGGTCAATTCAGCCTTCCCGCAGTGGATCCACCACGGGGACTTCGACCCCTTCGCCTGGCAATGCGTCTACTTTTCGGGAACGGCCGTCGCCGCCTGGTGGAAGCTCGCACGCAAGGACGAATCCGCCGGTCACCCGCGTACCGTCGCCCTGGTCCGCTCACTTTCGCCGGCCATCGTCATAGCGCTCGTCTTCTGCTTCCTGTGGTCGCACCAGTTTATCGCGCTCCCGCTTCCCGCAGAAGCGTTCACGAGCAAGGTCCACGTGGGGCCGCTCCGTTTCGCAAACTTCTTTGTCTTTATGCTCGGCATCTGCGCCATCGTCCGTAAGTGGCCGAACCTGCTGGACTTCAGGCCCACGAACGCAATGGGCCGCTGCAGCATCGACATCTACACCGCCCACATCGTGTTCGTCTATATCTGGATGAATATTCCCGGGAGCATCCGCTACCACGGACCGTGGAACATACTCGTCCCGATTGCAGCCTGCGTTTTGCTGTGGGCCCTCGCTAAGATACGATTAGGGAGGGTGGTCCCTCCCTAAGACCCTCCTGACACTCGAAATAAGTAAAAAACTTCGGCAAGCACTGCATGCCTCGCGCTTACTCAAGCGTAGGCGATGAACAAGTGTCTTCGCGGGCACCTTCGGTGCAATGAAAAACCCCGGCGGATGAGCTGAACCCAAAAAGTTGGAC
>DJXN01000013.1:261714-264727 GCA_002449765.1 Fibrobacter sp. UBA7003 | reverse complement strand
CGGCGAGTTCCTGCGCACGGAGGAGAACCTTCTTGTACTCGTCCTTCTTGCGGATTACGTGGTCCGACGGGGACACGAGCACGATGGTTTCCGGATCCATGGTAAGGCAGGCAAGCGCAATCGCGGGCGCAGTGTTGCGGCCCACGGGTTCCAGCAGGAACTTGCTGCCGGTCATGCCTTCGACTTCGAGCTGGTCCTTCGCGAGGAAGAACTGGTCGGCGTTGGAGACGATGAACTGCGACTCGCAGACGGCGGCGTTCGTGACAACCGTCTTGCGGAACAGGGACTGCCCGTCAAAGAGCGGGGCAAACTGCTTGGGCATCAGGGAACGGCTCACGGGCCAGAGGCGCGTGCCCGAACCACCACAAAGGATAAGGTTAATCATATCTATTACCACCCATCTCTAGAAATCAGCTCAATGTTACGAGTCGTGCTAGCCCCGTAGTTTATGATCGATGCCGTAGGCAAGATCAAATTCACGAGACGGTTCCACGTTCCAAGATCGGAAGCATCGACATAGACAACGTCACGCGAATTCAGGTTGAAGCGTTCGGCCATCGCGAGCGCCATCGCGTTCTTCGCATTCAGGTGGTACACGTCAATCTGCTTTTCCGAAGTGTTACGGATAACATAAATAGACTTAGAAGACGCATATGTCGTCTGCAGGCCACCAGCCGCAGCCAATGCCTCGACGAGCGAGAGCTTGCCCTGGTTCACGTTCACGGCGCCAGTCCTCGCAACTTCGCCCATCACGAACACGCGGTTCTCCTTCTGGGTCTCGCTGAGGGCCGGAATAAAAATCTGGTCATCGGGCTTGAGGAGAATCTTGTCGAGCGGGAGGTTCGCCTTGAATGCATCAAGGTAGTTGATGCTATAGACCTTGTCTCCACGGCGCAGTTGCATTCCGGAGGGGTCTGCCTCATCGGCAAATCCACCCACGCTCGCAATCGCAGCGGGGATAGTCATCGGCAGTTCGTTAAAGGAAACGTAGCCCGGTTTGTTCACGGCTCCGGAGATAAACGCCTTGAGGCTGTTGTAGCCCGTCACGCGTACATCAACCTGCGGATCGTTCAAAATCTTGTCGGAAAGGCGCTTCGTGATTTCGGCACGAAGTTCCTGCGCCGTAAGACCCGCGGCCTTAATCTCGCCAGCATAGGGGTAGAATAGCGTGCCATCGGTCGTCACGCGCTGGCCGGCAGGCTGGTACTGGCCCATCGGGGACGTGAGTTCCGGGTGTTCCCAAACGACCACCTGGACCATGTCCAGAGGACCGATGCGGTATTCAAGACTCGGCAGGGAATCCACAATCAGTTCTGCAAGCTCGCCGAAATCCGACTTTGCAGAATCACCGGCAGCAGCCGTGCCCGTGCCAAAATCACCGTTTTCGATAGAGTGGACAACCACCTTGATGCCGTTGTATTCGGCGGATCCTTCCGCATCACCTTCCGGCACCGACATTCGCATGTGGGGGCCCAGCGAGCAGCCGCCCATGACGAGGGCAACACCGGCAGCAAGCAAAAGATTCAATTTTTTCATTATTGAGCCTCGCTCTGTTTAATCTTCTCGACCCAATAAGGGGTCAGTTTAGAAATAAAGTTCCAAGCCAACACAAAAGCACTTTCGGGCCTACGGTAGGGGTCGGGGACATCGACCTGCTGAGCCTCGCCATAACGATGGACCTTGTCTCCAAGGGCCGGATAGCGGCGCAAAAGTTCCGCCTTGTGCCCATTTTCCATAACCAGGACAAGATCCGCCCACTTGAGGATATCCAGGTTTATTTGGCGAGCACGGTGCGCGCTCATATCAATACCATGTTCAAGAGCGATCTTCTGGCTGATTTCGTGCGCAGGATGATCCACCAAGGCGCCAAGCCCGGCGCTCATGACTTCAAAACCCTCACCGAGTTCCTTTTTCAAAAGGTATTCTCCCGTGGGGCTACGGCAAATATTTCCCGTACAGACAACTAAAATATGCTTCATTGCTCTTAAATTAGAAAATTATATCATAAGAGATGCCCGCCTGCGCGGGCATGACAAAAGGAATTACACTTCAAACGCGAAGCCCAGGTCATTGAGCGGCGGGTTCTTCGTGTCCTTTTCGGAGAGAAGCGGTTCAAAGCCATTGCCCACCGGCCACTTGATGCCGATTTCGGGGTCGTTCCACATGAGGCCGCCTTCGTCCTTCGGGTCGTAGAGGCGGGTGCACTTGTAAACAAATGTCGCTGTTTCGCTGAGGACCACAAACCCATGCGCAAAGCCTTCGGGAATGTAGAACTGCTTCTTGTTCTCGGCAGAGAGCGTAACACCTTCCCACTTGCCGAACGTCGGGCTACCCTTGCGCAGGTCCACAGCCACGTCAAAGACTTCACCGTCAATCACGCGCACGAGCTTTCCCTGCGGATTCTTCTTCTGGAAGTGGAGGCCG
The DNA here is from genome assembly GCA_002449765.1 of Fibrobacter sp. UBA7003. GTDB lineage: Bacteria > Fibrobacterota > Fibrobacteria > Fibrobacterales > Fibrobacteraceae > Fibrobacter. The sequence goes on along the minus strand of DJXN01000013.1, from coordinate 262,303 downwards.
CGGAGTACGCCCTTCTTGCTCTTGGATTCGTTGTCCTGCACGAAGACCATATTGAGGCCGGCAGCGTCAAATTCGCCCTTGTTGTAGGTTTCCATGAAGTAGCCGCGCTGGTCGCCAAAGACCGTCGGCTCGATAATCGTCACGCCCTCGATAGAGGTTTTGATAAAGTTAAACTTTCCCATTATCTGTTCCCGTACATTTTTTCGTAATACTTTTCGTAGTCGCCGCTCGTGATGTTGTCGAGCCATTCCTGGTTGTCGAGGTACCAGCGCACCGTCTTCTCGATGCCTTCCTCGAACTGCAGGCTCGGTTCCCAGCCCAGTTCCTTCTGGAGCTTGGTGGAGTCGATGGCGTAGCGCGCGTCGTGGCCCAGGCGGTCCGTCACGTAGGTGATGAGGTTCATGTCCTCGCCTTCCGCGCGGCCGAGCAACTTATCGACAGTTTTAATCACGACCTTGATGATGTCGATGTTCTTCCATTCGTTGAACCCGCCGATGTTGTAGGTTTCGGCAATTTTGCCGTTATGGAAAATCACGTCGATGGCGCGGGCGTGGTCTTCCACGAAGAGCCAGTCGCGCACGTTCTCGCC
>DJXN01000013.1:261292-261652 GCA_002449765.1 Fibrobacter sp. UBA7003 | reverse complement strand
CGCGCACGTTCTCGCCCTTGCCGTAAACCGGCAGCGGCTTCTTGTGGCGGATGTTGTTGATGAAAAGCGGGATGAGCTTTTCGGGGAACTGGTACGGACCGTAGTTGTTGCTGCAGTTCGTGACAATCGTCGGCATGCCGTAGGTGTCGTGGAACGCGCGCACAAAGTGGTCGGAGCCCGCCTTGGATGCAGAATACGGGCTATGCGGCGTGTACTTCGTGGTCTCGTAGAAGAAATCGTCGCCGTAGGCCAGATGATGTTCGGAGCTGGAGGCCGTCGTGGTAAACGGGGGCGTAATGCCTTCCGGGTGGTTCATCTTGAGAGCGCCATAGACTTCATCGGTAGAGATGTGGTAGAAGC
>DJXN01000013.1:0-261229 GCA_002449765.1 Fibrobacter sp. UBA7003 | reverse complement strand
GAGATGTGGTAGAAGCGCTTGCCTTCGTACTTTTCGGGGAGGCTTTCCCAGTAGAGTTTCGCGGCCTGCAACAGGCTCAAAGTTCCCATCACGTTGGTTTTCGCGAAGGTGAACGGGTCCTTGATGGAACGGTCCACGTGGCTTTCTGCCGCCAGGTGGATGATACCGTCGACATGTTCGTCCTGCATGAGCTTGTAGAACGCGTCAAAGTCGCAGATGTCCATCTTTACGAACTTGTAGTTCGGCTTGTCCTCTATGTCCTTGAGGTTCGCGAGGTTGCCCGCATAGGTAAGCTTATCGAGGTTGATAATCTTGTATTCCGGGTACTTGTTCACGAACAGGCGAACTACATGGCTCCCGATAAAGCCAGCGCCGCCGGTAATGACAATGGATCGTTTCATGCGATTCTCCAATTATTTGGGGATAATATAGAAGTTGCAGCCCGCCGCTCCAAGTTGAAATATCGCTTTTTGAGCGAAAAAAACCAATTTTTCACCTGCAACCGTAAATTTCCATTTACACTTTGTTGCAAATCATTCAATAGTATTTGGGCAGGGCCGTCAATTTTTCGCGCACTCCTGCCATTTTCAATATACATTTGAGGCGTGTAGTGGTATTAGGGTTACTTTCAGAGGAATCCAAATGAAGCAAATTCTCGCAAAAACAGCCATTTTCGCCATCGCGGGCGCAATCTCTGCAACGGCGGCGCTCCCCACCGCAAAGCAGGTCCAGGCCAACATGGGCATGGGGTTCAACATCGGCAACTCAATGGAAGTGCCGAACAACCCGACCGCATGGGGCAACCCCTTCCCCACGCAGGCATTGCTTGATTCCGTCAAGGCGGCAGGCTTCAACACGGTACGCATTCCCTGCGCCTGGGACAGCCACACGAGCGGCGGCAAGGTCACAGAAACCTGGCTCGATTCCGTGAAGACGGTCGTCGACTATGCGATGCGCGCGGGCCTCTACACGATTTTGAACATCCACCACGAGGGTGAAGGCGGCTGGTTCCAGACAAACATCGGCACGAGCGTCAACTCGACTGTTGACAACAAGATGAAGACGTACTGGACGCAGATTGCGAACAAATTCAAGAACTACAACGAGCGCTTGATTTTCGCGGGCGCAAACGAACCCGGCCCGAATGTGGACCCCTGGACGGCCCAGCACGTAAGCACGCTGATGCACTACTACCAGACGTTTATCGACGCAGTGCGCGCCACCGGCGGAAACAACGAAACACGCACCTTGATTATTCAGGGTCTCAACACCGACATCGACAAATCTGTCGCGAACGCGCCCGTAAGCACGTTCCCTAAGGACAAGGTAACAGGCTATCTGATGTTCGAGGTGCACTACTACGACCCGTACCAGTACACGCTCATGACCAGCGAACAGAACTGGGGTGCGAGCGAGCCCATTATGCCGCAGTACTACTACGGTAATTACCAGAAGGCAAGCGAGCCCAAGCGCAACGCGGGCTACAATGCGTGGGCAGGTTCCATCGATTCCAAACTTGCAAGCATCACCCATCCGCAGGAACAGTTCGCCAAGATGAAGACGAATTACGTGGACAAGGGCTATCCGGTGATTGTCGGTGAATTCGGTGCAAACGTTCGTTCTCCGGAACTTAGCGGTTCAGACTTGAACCTCCACAAACAGGGCCGCGTGCAGTGGCACAAGGACGTGGTGAGCGCGGCCAAACAGTACGGCCTCACCCCCATTCTCTGGGACATGGGCAACGAGAGCAATTCCGGCTACGACAACATGGCCTACATCCGTCGCCAGAGCAGCCCTGTGGGCAAGGTGCTCGAAACCGACGTCATCAACGCGATGCGCAGCGTGTATAACCTCGGCAACTATGTGAACACGGGCGTGACGCACGTGGAAGACTTCATTACCGGCGGTGGCACGGAGCCGACATCGAGCAGCAGCACAGTCACTCCGCCGTCGAGCAGTTCCGCAATCGCGCCTGTTTCGAGCAGTTCGGGAATCTCCCCCTGCGATGCGATGATTCCGGAATGCGGCTGGACAGGAATATCGCCAGACGTTCTCGCGGGCAGTCACGTCAACGCGAATCTCGTACGCGACGGAAGCACGCTCCGCTCGAACGCAGCCATCCGCCTGTTCGACCTGAACGGCAACATGGTGCGTGTGTCCAGCGCGAAAATCGCAAGTGGCCATAGCGAAATGGACCTGCGCGGGCTCCGTCAGGGCGTGTATATCGCCCGTAGCGGTTCGCAGACACTCCGTGTGCAGGTGAAATAATTTTTTTTGGCAAAATTGCCGATTTTCGACCAGAAACGGCAATTTAAGCCTTGAACGCCCCGTTGAGTGTTCTACACCGCAAAAAACGTGCGGATGCACATTTTTCTTTTAAAACGCACCCACAGAATCTAATTTCAAGGAAAACAATAGCTGGGCAAGCCATGCCCGCACATACCATATAAGGAGTCAAAATGTTTGGTATCGGAAAGTTTGGAATCGTGTTCGGCGCGCTCTCTCTCGCCAGCACGGCAGCATTCGCTCTCCCAAAGGCGACCGAAATCTTCCCCATGATTGGTCTCGGCTACAACATCGGTAATACCATGGAAGTACCCAAGAACCCGACCGACTGGGGCAACCCCTTCCCGGACGCCGCCTACGTGAAGGCCATCAAGGATGCCGGTTTCAACACCGTGCGTATCCCCTGCGCGTGGGACAGCCACGCTTCTAACGGCACCATTAACGCCGGCTGGCTCGATTCCGTCAAGACCGTCGTCGACCTCGTCATCAACAACGGCATGTACGCCATCTTGAACAGCCACTGGGATGGCGGCTGGCTCGAAGACCACGTGTTCGACGGCAAGGGCTTCGACAAGACTGGCGAAGTGACTATTTCTGCAGCAACAGTTGCCGCCAAGCAGGAAAGCTACTGGAAGCAGATCGCCACCAAATTCGCCGCCTACGACGAACACCTGATTTTCGCATCCGCCAACGAACCGGGCGTGAACGACCCGTGGAACGGCGGTGCGGACAACGGCCAGTGGGCATTTGACGAAACCCGTATGCAGGTTCTCAAGAGCTATCACGAAGCATGCCTCAAGGCCGTGCGCTCTACCGGCGGCAACAACGCCACCCGTATCGTAGTCGTGCAGGCCCCGCGTACCGAAATTGACAAGTCTCCGCTTCTCGCCTCCATGTACCCGACCGACCCGGCTGGCGACGGCTACACAATGGCCGAAGTCCACTTCTACCCGTATCAGTTCTCGCTCATGACCGGCGGTGACGAAGACTGGGGCAAGATGTTCTACTACTGGGAAGACCAGACTCCGGGCAACGACGCCGCACACACCTGTTCCGGTTCCGCCCTCGGTTCCAAGAATTCCATCGACCAGCTGTTCGGCGGACTCAAGAGCCGCTTCTACGACAAGGGAATCCCGGTCGTGATCGGCGAAATGGGCGCAGTCAAGCGTTTCTCCCTCACCGGCGACAACCTGAAGGCCCACCTGAAGGCCCGTGCCGCCTGGTACGGCTACACGGTCGCCGCAGCCAAGAAGAACGGTCTCGTTCCTTGCGTGTGGGATACCGGTGACGAAGGCGACGGCAACTTCACCATTATCCGCCGCCAGGTGAACAAGTTCGGCGGCAACGTGGGCGACATTACCGACTTTGAAACTTTGAACGCCATGCGTGAAGCATACGGCCTGGCCGCTCTCCCGGGCAACAGCATTGATTCCATTGTCAACCAGAACCCCGACATTCCTGAAGGCGAAGGCAAGGGTGCCGAGCTCACTTACAAAACCTTAACCTCCGACTCCAGCGAAGTGGGTACGCTCCGTATCAACCTTTCCGGTTCGAACACCGACCTTTCCAAGTATGTCGGCATCGAAATCAGCCTGAAGGGCTCCGTCACCACCGCGGGCGGTTGCACCGGCGCAGGCGACGGCTGCGGCGAATACGGCTGGACTTCCATGGACCTCTTCATGATGACCGGCAGCAGCTGGGCATGGTTCGACGCGCCCGTTATGGAACAGGCCGACAAGGAACTCGACGGATCCAAGTTCCAGACCTTCCAGATCAAGTGGGATGACTTCCGCACCAAGCCGACCGACCTCAACTCCACAAACGCCATCGGCCTGAACCTCTACGGCACGCAGGTCACCGGCACCATCGTCTTTGACTACATCAAGGGCATCAAGGCCGACGGTTCTACCGAAATCATCGACGACTTCGACAAGAAACCGCAGGCCGAAGGTATCGCAACCGCCAAGGTCGTCCCCATCAGCGGCACCAGCGCCATCAAGCCCGCAGCAGTCGCCGCAACGTCCAAGATGTTCGTGAACGTGCAGCCGGGCCTCGTGACCGCCTCGTTCAGCACCACCTCCGCCGGCATGGCCAAGGCGATGCTCCTGAACACCAAGGGCGAAGTCATCGCTCAGCAGAGCTTCAGCACAAGCAAGGGCGCGAACGCAGTTGAACTGCGCAGCACCTACCGCGGCGTGGCGATGCTCATCGTTCGCCAGGGCAGCCAGCAGCTCGTGCAGAAGGTCATTCTGAAGTAAATTTATTGCCTGGCAAGGTTGGAGTGTTCTAGCCAGACAAAAATCCTTTGGATGTGTGGAAATCCCCCGCAGCGAACGCCGCGGGGGATATTTACTAACCCCAATGGAATAAACAACTACTTAAGCAAGATGTTCTTGCCGCTGACCGTTCCGTTATGTTCGACGGAAACAACGTAACGACCATCCGGAATCAGGGAGCCGTCCCAGACGATGGTATTCACGCCGGCATGGCCCGCCGTCTCTTCGAACGACTTGAGCACATTGCCCTTCGAATCCGTCACCGACACCGTGAAGGCGCCGGCGTATTCGAGCTTGACGCGGATTACGCTACGCGTAAAGTAGCTGAGCTTGGCGCTTCCTTCTTTCACCTGCTTGTCCTCGCTCTGGGCAGGAATCTGAAGGTTATCGACATAGACACCTTCGAGGATCGCATCCGAAGTGGCATCCGAATCACCGATTACCTTGCCGTTTTCGAGGACAGCGAGCAGTTTCTTGTCGGCCTGTTCCGCTTCGGCCACAGAATTCAGATCCTTGACCGTGAGCTTCACGCGACGGAGCGTTTCCATGAGCGTGTCGCCTTCGCTTACGTAGGTGAGCACAACGGGCTTGTTCTCTATTCCGCGAAGGGCAGCCTTGACCGCTGCAGACTTCTTGCCGGCAATAGATTCGCCATCAACAGCGACAATCACATCTCCAGCCTGAATCTTGGTCTCTGCGGCAGGAGAGCCCGGAATCACTTCCTGGATTTCGGCTCCGTCACCTGCAAGGCGGTAAACCACGCCGATGCCGCCAAAGGATTCTTCCGCAAAAGCGGATGCGGCGAGAAAGGACGATACGGTAGCAATTTTTACTAATGTATTCATGATAAATTCCTCCTATAATTAATCCGCAAGGTAAGCAATCTGCATCACGTCAGTCGGAGCAAAATCAACGCGGAAGATTTTCGCAAACTGATGGACAACAACATCACGACCAAGGATACGGCCATAAATAGTCTTGACAGTCTGGCCCATGATAATCTTTGACTTCGGAGCAAAGATGGTTCCGGCCCACATGCCTTCAAAATAAACAGCCTTAGAAGAATGGTGAGCCAGTTTGAAGCCCTTGGCCACGTTCGTCCAGTACTGGGTATTGCTTGCGGGCTCGCTGTTGTAGCTGCGCCAGATGATGCTTCCGTTCGTATGGAGAACGGTGCCCTTGCCCGGCTCGGCAAAACGGATGTTAGAATTCGGTTCAATCTGGAGCAAGTGGGAAACAAACATTTCACCCGGTTCGACAATCAGGGTAGCACCGCTTTCCACACGGAGGGTGTAGAACTCGTCGCCATCCTTCAGGTGGTAGGTTTCGCCATTACGGACAACCTTCACCTTAGAATCAGGAATCTCGGGCATATCGCTAGAATATGCGTAGGTGTATTCTTGCTTCCAATCACTTTGCTTCTTCATATTCACGGAGCCTTCAACCACAGCATTATTCTGCCTGGAAAGGTATTCCGTCGGATCAACCGTATTGAGGAATGCATCCATATCGCCAATAGCCTTATATTCCTCCCTATGCTGATTCAGATACTCGATAGATACGCCATATATGTTCACGTCACCATGAACAACAGAGGAATTGCGCAACATAGACGTCCTGTGTTCTCCCGGGAACGCCGAGTTGAACGGCATATTATAGAAATCAACATTGCCGACATGAGCGCGAGCGCCAATGGTAATCGGCCTGTACGAGATATTGTACGCAAACTTATTCTCGTCGCCAGAAGCCAGACTGCAATAAGAATTACTCTCGTACGGGGTATCATAGCACTTTGCATTGTCATTGATGGTCACGTATTCGCGTCCGAAAATGGTGTAATCACCCGGAACGTCCATCGTAATCACCATATCTTTACCCTTCAGGCCATCTTCAATCCCGTCGCCATCATCGTCCGGATCACGCTCTGCACGAACATCATTCTTGTTCTTGTCTGCCGTGGCTTGAATATCACTCAAAGGACCACAATTGGAACAATAGTCATTCGCCTTCCACGTATATTTGAATATTTCCCTCTTGTCTTCGATACCGTCATTATCCGTATCAGCGCTGCTCGGATCCGTCTCAAACCTCACCGCTTCATCAAAATTCGTGATACCATCGCCGTCAGAATCATAGCCGACGCGGTAATCGGACATTTGCACATTTCCATATTGGACATCCGGGATAAAGTATTCCGTAATCGGGGTATCCTTGTACAAGGAATTACCAAAGTCTCCATTATTCGAAACAAATGCATAATAGAACGCATAGTTACTTGCATCCCCAACATAACCATAGATTACCATCGCATGTTGAGGAATACCAACATAGACTAATTTGTTATTATCAATCGCATTTTTCACAGTCGCATAGGACGGGGCTCCTGCACCATAGTTCAAACGATTCACCTTCAAAGCCCACTTCATTGTTTCAGGGAGATCACCAATCGGATCTCCGCTCACCGGATCAAGAATCAATTGCTTCGTTACAGGATCAACAGCCATTTTGCCACCATCCATATCAAGAGCAGACAGCAATGGTTCATCTTTCTTAAATTTCGCCTTGAAAACAATTTCGTCTTGAGTCAGATTTCCACCATAGTAGTGGTTCATCAGCTCAATCGCGACAGCCCAGCACCTATTCGCTTCATGGGTATCGTAATTCACTGCATCAAGATTAGGCTTATCCCAAGAATGTTTGGGAGTATCATTCAACCAAGCCAAATCAAGCAACCTCGTATCACGCCTTGCAGCAATTTTTTCTACATCCAACTTTTTATAAATGTTGGTATTGATATTAGCTTGTTCGATCCCTATATGTTCTAAGATATGGCAACTAATCGCTCCATTCACTTCAGGGCAACGAGAATCATCATCAAACGAATCACTGCCATAGACAGCCCATGAATAATTACCTTGAGCAAGAGGCACGGACACTGCGGTTTCCTGAGTCACTTCATCGTAAACAACATTCTGATTCGCATCGAAAATGACAATTCTGTACGATTCCGTATTCTCTACAGGCACCCAGCTAAAGAGGATACCGTTATCGCCAGGGATATACTTAATAACTGGCTTATTGGCAGACAGCTTGATGGGATTCGGAGACGAAGCAGATTCCACAGGGTTGTCGTTGCTCGTAAAGCTAAACCAGTCTTCCATCTTTGCTCCAGACTTTTTGGCCTTGAGACGGAAGAACGTATTTTTGGTATAGCTCACCCCATAAACCTGCGCCTGTTCCTCGGCGTGGAAATAATCCATCGGGTCATTCCACAGGCCAGCATTGCTAGCATCGGAGGCGTTTGCGCCAGCTTCACCCCAAGCGACGTACGAAACCATAGAAGCATCCTTCTTCAGGATAGCTTCACCAACGTCATCCCAGCCGAAATTCGGGACAACAAGAGCGTTTGTGAAGTTAGCACATGCGGCCTGATTTTCGCAAACACGAAGGACTTCGCCTGCAGCAAGGGTTCCTGTTCCAAGCGCAAACACATCACCGTTCGTATTGACAAGTTGGTGATCAGCCAGAACAGCATCTACATTACCGACGTTCTTGATTTCAATCCAAGCATTTTCAGAGAACCTGATGCCAGAAATCTTGAGTTTTCCCGTTTCAGGGACAACAACTGCATCGGGGGCCTCACCGAAAATCACATCGTCGCCCGAAAGCAGGACAACCTTAGCATTCTCGAGCATCGTTGATGTCAGCTGATAGCTGTAATCCAAGCCCTTATTCCAGGCACCCCAGGATTCATCATGGAGTGCCAAACTAAAACCGGCCATATCCGGATAGTATCCCACAGGAACAGACGGCACCGACAGTTCAACGTACGCGAGTTCGGAATTCACGTCGTTCACAGTCATTGTTGCACCGGCAATATAGTAGCTATCAACAGCATACGGAGCCGAAGAAGACCTGTGGAAGTAGTAACGGACCTTTGCATTCGCAATCGGAGCGTTCGAATCATTGTTAATCCTAAGACGAATCCCCGTCATAGACGAGTTATTTTGCTGTTCGTCATAGAAATCTACCGAAATAGCATGCACCTGCCCAGCAAGCACCATAGCAAGCATTATGCCATTCAATTTTGTTGTTCTCATACTTATCCTTCTTTTTTGAGAGAAACAATTTAAATAAAAGTAATACAATGGCATCTAAACCCAATTATATCACTCAACCCCAAAATATAGTTCTTACATACAAATTTGTCTAAATAATTTATTAAAAAACACAATAAAGTAATAAAAAAGTAAATGCAAAAAAAATCACCATTCCATAGTTTATTCACAAAATATCAACCGTTACGTTATTTTGTTTATAACGCTTTATACAATTTATTAAGAATAAAACGACCTCAACAACACATCTGCTTATGTTTAATTTTACAAACAATTTAATATCATTACACTTGCCAATTTCGTTTGCAAAAACGCTTTATCGCCCCACCCGCAATCATTCTATTCACAAAAAGACAGACGCCGCGATTCACTCGCGGCGCCTTTTGTCGTATTTTCAGCATTACAAGACGTGATTACCACATCTTGTCGAACTTCTTGCGGCTCTTTTCCTCGTCCTTCTTCTCCTGCACAATCGCGTCGATCACGGCGGCGACCGTCAGGTTGAAGATATCGTGCACGGAGGCGTCGGAGTCGGTGAAATGCACTGGCTTGTTCAGGCCCATCTGCACGGGGCCGATGGATTCGCCCACACCCATCTCGAGGAGCATCTTGCAGGTCGTATTTGCAGAAGAGAGGCACGGGAAAATAAGCGTGTTGACCGTCTGGCCCTTGAGCTTGTTGAACGGGTACTTGGTATCGCGCAGCTGCTTGTCGAGCGCCACGTTCACCTGCATTTCGCCATCGATCATGTAGTCCGGGAACTGCTCGTGAATCATCTTCACCGCATCGCGGGCCTTGTTTGCCGTACCGCGGGCCGCTTCCTTGTCACTGCCGAAGTTCGCGTAGCTGAGCATCGCCATCACCGGTTCGTGAGCGAAGAACCGCACCGCGTCGTGTGTGAGCTTCACGACATCCACGAGCGTTTCGGCATCGGGGTCGCGGTTCACGAGCGTATCGGCCAGGAAGAACGTTCCCTTGCGCGTGCTCAGGATATGCATTGCACCGAAGTGCTTGTATTCCTCGCGGATGCCGATGATTTCCTTCGCAAGTTCAATCGTCTCGCTGTACTTGGAGTAGCCGCCCGTAATGAACGCGTCAGCATCGCCCGTCTTGACCATCATCATGCCAAAATGGTTCGGTTCGAACATGTCGTCGCGGGCCTCGTCGAGCGTCACGCCATTGCGGCCGTTCTCCTCGGCGTAAATCGTCGCGTACTTGCGGCGGCGTTCGAATTCCTCGGGCGAGCGCGGGTTCACAATCTTGATGCCCGTAAGGTCGAGCTGTTCGCGCTGGGCGATAATCTGGATGCGTTCCGGGTTGCCGAGCACAATCGGGTGTGCAACGCCTTCCACCTTCGCCTGCACGGCAGCCTTGAGCATGTTCAGGTTGCTCTCGGCGAACACCACGCGCTTCGGGTTGCTGCGGGCCGTATCGCTGAACTGGCGGATAAGCTTGTTGTCGTAGCCCATCATGTCGCGAAGCTTGTCGTAATAGGCATCCCAGTCGGTAATCGGCTTGCGGGCCACCCCACTCTCGATGGCCGCCTTCGCGACGGCGATAGAAACTTCCGTAAGCAGGCGCGGGTCAAGCGGCTTCGGAATCAAGTATTCCTTGCCGAAGGTAAAGCGCTGCGCGTTGTAGGCAATGTTCACCACGTCGGGCACCGGCTGGTGCGCAAGTGCCGCAATCGCACGCACGGCCGCATGCTTCATGTGCTCGTTGATGCAGGTCGCGCGCACGTCCAGCGCCCCGCGGAAAATGTACGGGAAACCGATGACGTTGTTCACCTGGTTCGGGTAGTCGCTGCGGCCCGTCGCAAAAATCAGGTCGCCACGGCTCGCCATCGCCTCTTCATAGCTGATTTCGGGAGTCGGGTTCGCGAGCGCGAAAACAATCGGCTGGTCGGCCATGCTGCGCACCATCTCGCGGGTCAGAATGTTGCCCTTCGAGAGGCCAACGAACACGTCGGCGCCCTTCATGGCATCTTCAAGAGTCTCGATGTCGGTGCGGTCAGTCGCAAAGAAAGCCTTCGCCTCGGTAAGGCCCTTGCGGTCCTTGCGGATAACGCCCTTGCTGTCGCACATCACCAGGTTTTCTTTCCTGAGGCCGAGCGACAGGTACAAGCGGGTGCAGGCGCAGGCGGCAGCGCCGGCACCGTTCACCACCATCTTCACGTCGCGGATGCTCTTGCCCGCAACCTCGATGGCATTCAGGAGGCCCGCCGAAGAAATGATGGCCGTACCGTGCTGGTCATCGTGCATCACGGGGATGTCGAGTTCCGCCTTCAGCGTGTTCTCGATCTCGAAGCATTCCGGAGCCTTGATATCTTCCAGGTTGATGCCGCCGAACGTCGGGGCGATACCCTTCACGATTTCGATGAACTTCTTCGGGTCCTTCTCGTTGATTTCGATGTCAAATACGTCGATGCCCGCGTAAATCTTGAACAGGAGCGCCTTGCCTTCCATCACCGGCTTGCCCGCGAGAGCGCCGATGTCACCGAGCCCGAGCACCGCAGTGCCGTTAGAAATCACCGCGACCAGGTTGCCCTTGCCCGTGTATTCGTAGGCCAGGTTATTGTCCTTCTCGATTTCGAGGCAGGGGGCGGCAACGCCCGGAGTGTAAGCGAGGCCCAAGTCCGTCTGGGTGCTGTGCGGCTTGGTCGGCACGATTTCGATCTTGCCGGGCTTGCCCATGGAATGGTATTCGAGCGCCTGTTCCTTCAAATCCTTGCTCATACTTGGCTCCTTTCCGCCGGCCATTACCGCGCGGAACTTAATTTTCGGGGCACAAATTTAGTAAAAGGCGAGTGCAGCGCCAACACTTGTGTTGGCATTGCCGAGCCGCACTAAATGCGTTCCGTAGGAACGCAAATATAGAAAAAAGTTTACATTCCTACAAGGAGGGGAAAGGGGAAAAAGACTACAATGTCTGGTACATGAAAATGCAGTTTTCGTCGTATTTGGGCTTAACGTGGTTCTGAACGAACGCCTCCTGCTCCGGAGGCAGCCTTGAAAAGCCCATAGTCGTATAGTGCTGTATCAATTTCTCTTGAGGCAACGCATAAATATACAAGGCATTAACACCTATGAGCTTGCCGACAGATTCTGCCAAGGGGCGAACAAAAGAGAGAAAAATATAATACCCTATGCGCTTAATTCCCGGGTGGTTCCTTCGGTAAGCATCATTCACAGCAAAATTCGCAAGTTCAATCGCCGGGATTGATTCAAAAGCATCCTCGAAAACCTGCAGTGTTATCAATCCAGTTTTGAGCGAAAAATAACCAACCAGCTCCCCCGTAACCTTGTCCTTGACAAGATAAGTCCTACTCATCTTGTTAGTTTCATCCACGACAGACTGTTTCTTTAAATAGACCTCCAGCCCTAGAGCATCGTTCGAAACATTAAATTTTTCTATAAGGATCTGGTTTTCTGGGGACTCAAATAAATGTTCTACGGAAAAAGCTGGAGTATCATAAACGGAAAACTCAACGATCATTTGCCGAGAGCCTCCTCTATTTTTTTTCGGTCAATTTCTTGCGCTTCAAGGATAGACTTTTCAAACTCCTTGCACATATCGTTTAATTTCGAAAAATCAGGCTTTTTCGTGTGGAGAATATACTGGTAGGCAGCACTATTTTCTAGGCACCCCATAAATTCTTTACTTGGCGTTCTCATTACATATTCTCCTGTTTTAGAGACAATATATATTTTTTGCATTCCAATAGCAAGTCGCGTCTCTTTCCCTAATTCCTGGTGCCTCATCAAATCAGGCAAGCACTGTTTGCCAAATTGCTTTTCCTAGAACACCGAATCCTGTTCGTCTTCAATCTTTTCCGCGTTCTTGAAGTAATAATAAAGGACTAAATAGCCCTGGCGGGTGGATCGCTCACTTGCGGAACATTCAAGGACAACCATGTCAAGACTATCATCGAGTTTTTCTCCTTGCCCCCAAATGGCAGCCAGAGTACGCGCGCCGCCCTTTAAGGTGTACATCCAGTAGCTCGCATCATGAAAAACAGAACCCGGGTCGATTTCATCGCGGATCAAAGGTTCCCCGTATTTCTTTGCAATACGGTCCTTTGTGGCGTTGAAGGAAGTCTGCAATTCCGTTCCGTAGTCATTCGTATTGATATCTGAAGAAATTGCTTTAATCTGGTATAAGCCCTTATTTTTGTCAACATATACAATATAATGCTCAAATGACGGATGACTTTTCTTTGGTTTGATCAGGTAGGCATCATTTTTTACGAACTCGGGTTTGCCTTCGCACTCCTTGGCAATATCCTTAATCGTCATGCCCATCTTTAGACCGAAAGGCGATGCCATAGCAAGGGCGGGGAATATCGCCACAATCAGGAAAAACAGCATCTTTTTCATCTCAAGCCTCCTAGAAAGAGTGTACCTGCGAATAAAGATACATTCTGCCAGTGTCATATTATGACAATCGCAAAAATTTTCGAAAAAAAAGAGAGAATTGGAGCCAGTTCGGGCGGCCGCCCGCTTTTTACAGGGACATTTATAGGGACATTTTCGACCAGCTGGTTGCGGAAAAAGTTTACCCTTCAATATACACGAATGACTGCGGAGCAGCTGTAATGCCATATTCGGCAAGTGTCTTGGGAGTTTCAAATTTTTGCAGTTCGCCTAATTGGTAAGCGTAAGCCACCGACCTGTTGGCATAGTAATCCATGAACTTCGGGCGAGAAATCCCTGCATGGGCGCGAGTCTTTTCCCAAAGCTTTTTCGGAGAATCCTTTATCACACCAAGGACTTCAACCATCGCAACGACCTTCATTTCAGGAGCGGTTGAATAAATCAAAATACGGTCCACCTTGCGTTTGGCGACACTTCTGCGAAACTCATATTTCTTTGAGCCTTCGAGAATCTTGTGAACGTATTCAGGTTTGATGGAAAGGAGTATTGTGGACATAGAGTTTTTCCAATAATTCAAATAGTAGTTTTTCCCATGTTTGCAAATATGGGGTATAAATATCAGCTACATTCTCTAAAATGGTCAAATTCGACCACTTTAAGTCACTTCTTCAAGGAATATGTCCTATTCTTATTCGCTCCGTTGGAGACGTTTTTATCGCCGCTTTCGGGATTTATCGCCGTTTTTTTCGCCGTTTTTCAGGTTTATCGCCACTTTACCGCCGATTTATCGCCATTTTTCAATTTTATCGCCGATTTATCGCCACTTTTTGAATTTTGTCGGCGATAAAAAAGACTCGAGAATAGCATGGCTAATTCACCTTCCAACAATCGTTTTTTCAGGGGCGCCAACACGAGTAATCGCCAATCCATTATAGGGACATATTTTCTACGTTTTAGCGCACCTCATTTTGATCTTTCAATCACAGCATTTGTCCTTGACATTCTTGCCACCGACATGCAATTAGCAGTTTCACAATTGGTTATGTTTGTCCATTAACTGGTTTTTGTGAATTCCACCCTTAACAAAGGAACCCAAATTTCTTGTCCAAAATCATCTTGCCAGCTGCAAACCTGTAGCAGCGTCGCTTTTTGTGGCTTGTAAAGATTCTTCTGGAGATTTTTAAGATAATCATTAATAAAGTTACTGGAAAATGCGGCTATGAATCTTCCATTGTAATTCGTATTATAACACTGGAATTCGCGGCTGAATCCAATATCAATTTCTGTTCCAAGAGGAAGGGTTGTAAATTTCTCTTGCAAATACCGCGTCCTATTCTTGTTCTTTTCATTTACAAGAATATTCCCTAAATTCAAATCGCCTAATCCAGTTTCTACATGAATTATTTGAGGAATACTACATTCTCCAACTTTTCCCATTTTCTTGAAATTTCTAATCCAGGAACTTGGGAGACCCCTTTCATTGCCTAAAATGGTAAGAGATTTTTTTGCACGGGTTGCCGCGACATAAAGCAAACGGAACTGTTCTTGACTCTCTGGCTTCCAATCCCCTAAATTCAATATAACATGATCCCATTCAAGCCCTTTGGAACTATGCATTGTTCCGACATTAATCTGCAAATCCCCTTTCTTACTCAAATCAGCGTAAGAAACATCATTCAGATATTGCTCAAAGCCTCCTAAAGTGACCTCATCTTCACAATCCACAAAATCATTAACAACAGCATTCAACAATTCAAACGAACTTTCACCTTTGTGATGTCGTTTATATCTTTCTGCTATTCGTTTAAACTGTTCAATAGTCCAAGGTTTCTTGACAATCTCCTGATCTGTTTCAACAATCTGCTTGAATCCTACAATTTCACGGACAGAATCAACAGGGCATTTTTCTCTATCTTGACCTTTTATAATTCGGCAATCAACTCCTAGTTCCTCCAGTTTTGCCGCCGCCAAGAATGCTTCTGCATTTTCTGGGCTGAGAATACACGCAGAACCATTATCCTTTTTGCATTTTTCTACTAAAATTTTTGCCGCAGCAAAAGCGCCGCGCATACGGTCGTATTCTTCATAATATTCCAACACCCCATTTTCAAGGCATACACTATTTTGCCTTCTTCCATCTTTAACGCGATAATCTAGATAACTCAGGATTTCTTCATTTGCGCGAACTATATTGACTGCTGATCGATAGTTGTTGGTCAAATAAAATTCCTTAGTATTCGCAAATTCCGAGGAGAATTTCCTAAAAAATTCGGACGAGCTGCCTCGAAATTCAAAGATACTCTGGTCATCATCTCCGACGGCTATCAGTCTTGGAGGTTTATCTCCGTAGTCATAAAGAGCTTTGAGCATCCGGTATTCCGATTCGGAAAGGTCTTGGAACTCATCTACAAGAATCACCCCCAATGTTCCGATTCCGACGTCTTCACCAGATTCAATAACCTCCGCTGCCTTATTGATTATTTCTTCGCCTTTCTTTTCACACTCACCTTTCTTCTTGAAATCCTTTTTAGAGCCCTGAATTCCAAGAATGGAGAATGCCAGTGAATGGAATGTCGTAATGGCGACTCCATGCGCAAGGCCTTTTGCTAAATCGTTCAATCTTTTCCGGAGTTCTCTACAAGCTGAACGGGTAAAAGTTAGAATCAACAGAGAATTAGGTTGAATTTCCTCCAGCCAAAGCAAAGAGGCGGCCTTATGCACAAGCATATGAGTTTTTCCAGATCCTGGGCCAGCACCGACCAAAATATGGCGCGCAGGACTATTTATAATAGCCCGCTGTTCCTTATTTACTGCATTTATACGTTCGCGCATATTGACAGAAACAGCATCTCTTTCATCAGCGGTCATCATATATTTCTGCCGGAATTGCTGGATATTCAAGGTAAAATAATCATTCAGCAATTCTTGCGCAGCAGACTTATTTTGAAGCATCATCTCGGCATACTTGCCAACAATGTGGATTGCTTCGGCTTTATTCTCATAAAAATCATGCAACTTCTGGAAATCACGTTCACTAAACGGCCTACTTCTATTTTCGGAGTTTATATCTAAAACTAGGCCGGTATAGAACACCATCAAACCATTTTCTAGAGTTATAGCGCCTATCAGATGTAAGAAAAGTAAAGCAAATTCAAATTGAGCCTGTCTTGCAAGGTTTTCGACTTCTTTCGCTCCAAAAATTCTCAAAATAAGCGTATCGACAGAGAACCAAACTGCATCGCTAGAGGAATTATCTTTCTTATTCTCTTGCTCTTTCTGCATAATCAGCAGAACGTCAATAATTTTTTCAAAACATTCCCAATTGTCGCTAAGGTTTTTATGTACTTTCTCGATTTCCGTCAAGAATTCAACCTGATACAACTGGTGCCCGGCTTCAACTAGATGAATTTCTGCGATGCTCTCATGAGCCCAGTAACGTAACATGCCGCGCATTATCTGCAAACACTTTCTAGTTTCCGTTCCAGTTTCAGATTCGCCTCTAGCAGCATTGACCTTTGTTAAATTTAACGGGAAAAATTCTCCTACAGAATGTCCTTCGCAATTCTTTAATAGGATTTCCTGTAAGTCTTTCGCTCGAGCAAGCATTCGTTTGCTGTTGAATGTTCCCATCCTCTGAATTTTTGCACTCCAGTCATTGCGCTGATCCAGAAGATGCTTGCTACGTAAAAGGCGTAAGGCCTCATTCGCATCTTTACGTTCAATACCCAAATTCACTGTAATATCATCGAGCGCACATTCAGGAGTTTTTGTCCATCTTTTTGTAATGATATGTCGCATTATCCTGAAAGCAATGTTTTCTATAGTCCCCTGTTTGTCAACATTTGGACTATCCAAAGCACTTCGGACCTGTGCAACAGTTTCAATGGCAATCGATGACCCGAACATTTGCGTTTGGTTCCGCAACCTTTTCAAGAAACCTTGGTCTTCAAGAAGCATAATCGCATGCTTGACTTTGGTTTCCAAGCCACTCGTATTTTCTGTTTGCTCTGTCCAGCCGCATTTATCTGCGATTTCTAATGCAGACATAACAAGACGATCGCGTTTCTCGCTTTGTTTTTTGAGAACGCGCCAGATATCGCCTATTTCTTTTTCGGATAATTTTGACTGTTGCAATATTTGAAAATTAGTATCCAAATCTTTTGAATTATACAAGGCTACACAGAAAGCGTTCATGTCCTTTTTTCTGCCTGCACGGCCAGCTTCCTGCACATAATTTTCTAGCGTACTAGAAATCTCATAATGAGCAACTAATTCAACATTATCCTTGTCAACACCCATTCCGAAAGCTGTCGTAGCAACTATAGTATCAATACTTTCATTTTGGAACTTCTCCTGAATTTCCATTTTGACATCAGCATCCATCTGTCCGTTATAGCAGCCACTTTTAAAACCATATTCTTTCAGCCCCTCTGCCAACTTTTCTGTCGTCTTCACCGTAGATGCGTATATAATCTTGGGACCATCATACTGTCTCAACAGATTGACTAATTCCTTACCGCGTTCATGAAAATCCTTTGAAGCATTAATCACTGAATAATCAAGATTTGTTCGTGCGGCAGTGCTTACGAACTTTTTTAACTCTAAATTCATCCTTTTCTTGAAGTAACCGCAAATATCGTCAACGACGTCCTGCTTGGCGGTAGCTGTAAAACAGCTTATAGGAATATGAGATTCCAATTTCTTTTCTTCTTCAAGATCCTTTATAAAATCAGCAAGATAAAGATAATCTACACGAAAGTCCTGTCCCCAGGCACTAAAACAATGCGCCTCGTCAATAACAAACCTGTCAATACGACGATATTTCAATAATTTGAAAATCGTATTGGAACGAAGCGCTTCCGGAGAAATATAGAGAAGATCCTTCTCGTTCTCCATAATCGCCTTAATTGTACTCTTCCGTTCAAGTGGCGAAAGATTGGAATTTATGTATGCGGCCCGTTCAATTCCAAAACGTTTTGTCAGAACGTCCACTTGGTCCTTCATTAAGGCAACAATAGGAGAAATAACGACCGTCAAAGCCCCAATTTGATTACCGGCGATAAGAGCCGGTAATTGGAAAGTCATAGACTTTCCTCCACCCGTCTGGAACACGGCTAATAAAGAATCCCCTCGCATCGCCGATTCTACAACCTGTTGTTGTAAAGGAATCTTCTCCGTTTTATTGAAGGAGCGGAACTCTTTGAAGCCAAACCATTTCTTTAATTGTTTGGTGGAGCTTAGTTGCTCGGAGCAATAAGGGCATTGCGGATTATCACAGGGAATAAGGCGTCGACGACGAAGAATTCCTTCAAGATGAGGATATTGATAGCGAACCCAATGCGGAATATAGTCGGTAGGGCCATCTTCGCAGAATAACATTAGAAGAAAACACCATTCGATGCGATAAGCAGTCCATTCGTTTTCAAAATTTTGATTTAGGCAAATATTTTTTTCGTATTGACTTTGAAACCATTTCTGTATTTCTAATTGTTTTGAACGAAGTTCGTTCCGTTCAGAGATGTCAACAAGACTAAAAAAAGGCGCAAATCCAGGTTCATTCTGCAGAAATAAAAACAACAAACATTGAAGTTGCCATGGAAGAATTTTCCATTTTTCGATGCAATCTTCTAATAATTTTTTGCAGAGCCTCGCATCTTGTAGAGGATTTGATGTTTCATCTTCGCTGTGTAGATACTCCTTGCGCAACCTATGATAGGGTTTGCGAGGGAACAGCAATGAAGACAGCATCAAAGTATCAAGAACCTTAATATTCGGAAAATCTATAGAAAAATATTGCCTAAGTATTGGCGCATCATGATTTAATATATAGTGTCCAACGATAAACTCAGCCTTATCTGAAGCTTCTTCTAATTTTGCCGGGCTTGTCGCTCGAACTTCCTCTTCACCCAATATATAGCCATATTCCCGAACTTTCTGTGTTCCGGGATTATATTCCAAATCAAAAAATAAGAATTTGCTAAAATCAGGCATTCATCTGAAATATAAATGAATTCAGACATAAAAGACTCACTTTTTGCGAGAAATGCTATAGATTGTGAAAAAAAACAGCTCTCTTTTTCCGCAATGGGCTTGAAATACGCCCTGACTTGTTCAATAATCTTAACTGGACATTCATACAAGAACCTCCAGATAAATCTTCAGGATTTTCAGGCACGAAAGTTTTTCTGCATAGCGATAGAGTTTATTTATGTTCCGGTCTTGCCTTGCAAGGTAATTGGTCAGGATTTCCTTGGTCTCTTCGATTCCCACCTTGTTCCGGTTAGAGACAACGTCAACGACTGTTTTTTCTATATCGTAAATTTTGAAGGAATTCTTGTTTTCACTAATAGTGCGCACGCCAATGGTATGCCGCCTGTCCGAGAAATAATGCAACGAAAGCCTTTGCGATTCTGGCAGCGAGGAAAGCTTTGTCTTTGGCGGAACCGCGACATCGATGGCATCGGGGCGGGAGATTGGTCGCATCGAAAATCGGACGTTCTCCCGGATAGGCAAAGTAATGAATGCGGTTGTCGTCGCTTTCGCCGCTTGCAGTCAAATGGATGGCAGCAGTCATCTTGTATCTCGGGACATAGACGGTATCGTGCAGGTCGTAGATGCCGCCGCGAATCCACACGGTATCGCCCGCGGCCACCACCTTGTTTGCCTTGTTGAGCGTCGCAAAGGGCTTGTCCTTTGTGCCCGCCGCACTGTCGCTTCCGTCGGTTGCCACGTAATACACGGCACCGAACGACTGCACTGCCGCGAAGGCAAGCGCAAACGCGAAAGTGAACCTTTTGTCCATAAACACCTCGAGTATATGCTTTTATATATACTCTATTTTTTGGAAAAAAGATACCCTTTCTAAAACAAGCGGAGTATAAAAGAATAACCTAAGTCTAATATAAAAGCGCAGAATCCAAACAAGGCAAAAGGCATAATCGGAATAACACCAACTGCCGCAAAAATCATCCAAACCTTTCTTTGGACAATCTCTATTTTCAGCGAGAACAAATCAAGCAACAACAAAACAGCCGAAATCAACGTCATTAAAGGGAATAACAAATATACAACGTTGTCCGACCAAAAGCTATAGGTCCCTTTTATCAAGGCTGCCGGCGTATAATGAACGGTCAAGCACACCGCAGAAATAAACGCGGTCAAGGTAAAGAGCTTATCCATCAATTTCTTAATCAATTGGACCACCTCTTAAAGCAGCGCGCATCGCCAATTTCCCGATTAAGGGGCACTTTCTGAATCACAACTTTGTCGCTAAACGGGCTAACCTCAATTGTAAAGCCATCTAGTGGTTCAGCATCATAAAAAAAAACGATAGAATCTTGCCGTTCATCAATTCCAATACCCGTTCCTTGAACAACACCCCCACCAATACCTCCACTGCTGGGCGCAAATTTATATGTCAAAATATTTTTCTTAATGTTATCATCGTCCTGGTATTGGAGATGCCAAACATGATAAGCCCTAGAATCAACAAAAAAGTTATACCAAAAGGAATTGTTCTGAAACTCTTGTTCTAGAAAAAGCTTCTTGCCATCCAATTCACATTGCTTTAGATTTTTATCTCCATTTTCATAAATAGGAAAAGTATCCGCTGCCATTGGATCAGGATTAAAACATGCGCGAATACAAGACAAATACGAAAGAAAGATTATGGTAAAGGCTATTTTCGCCCACAAATCCTTCTTTTTAAAAAACTCGACCGCTTTAAATATTTTTTCCGATATTTGCATACAACAGATAAAATATACAAAATCCGGGTTGAGTTTGCACAGCCCGCGCTAGGGAGAAAAAGTGAGGGTATAGAAATGTATGGATCCCCTCCGCTATGCACCGAGGATGACAGCATTTAAAGTCGGGGGCAACGAAGTAAAATGATGAGTTTTTCTGAAAGGCTCAAAAGCGAGTAAGACGAGGCGCCTTACCGACCGTAGCGTACTAAGCGTACGTGAGGTCGGGGGCAACGAAGTATTACGAAGTTTTTTAGCCCTTCACGTGAATTGCCGAAGCAAACTCTTTCAAAAGCGCCGGGTCTTCGACCTTTTCCCAGAGCGTGCCGGTCACGATGATGTTCGCGCCTGCGGCCACGCGGATGGCGGCCGTCTGCGGGTCCTTGATTCCACCGCCGGTGATGATGGTCATCTCGGTGGCCTTACGGGTATAAGCGATGTGCTCCACGGGCACGGGCTCTTCGGCGCCGCTGCCTGCTTCCAGGTACACATAGCGCATACCCATGAGTTCTGCCGCGATGGAGTTCACCATGCTGAGCTTGGGCTTGTTCGCGGGCACAGGCATGGTCCCGCTGATGTATTCCACGGTGGTACGCTTGCCGCTGTTGATGAGCTGATATGCCGTCGGGATGGCTTCCATGTTGAGTGCACGCACGAGCGCGCCTCCACGCACCTGCTCGTCGATGAGGTAGTTCGGGTTGCGGCCGCTCACGAGGGTCATGAAGAGCATCGCGTCGAAACCGGGAACGACCTGCGAAGCGCCACCCGGGAAAAGCACCACGGGCAGGTCCACGTTGGCCTTGAGGGCTGCCACCTGCTTGGGAAGCGTGAAGTTGCCCAGGTAAGAACCGCCCACCAGGAGCAGGTCGGCACCGTTCTCGGCGGCCATCGCACCCGCCTTCACGAACGCGGCCTCGTCGGATGTATCGGGGTCGAGCAGTACGGCAAAAAGCGCACCGCGTTTCTCGATTTCAGCGTTCAGGCGAAGTTCGGTCTTACCAGGTTTCATAATCAATTCCTTCGTTCACAAGCGGAACATGTCCCTTAAAGATACAATATTTCGGCGCGGCTACCGCCTGAGCACCAGGCGAGTCACCGTTTTTGCGCCCGAAACCGCCCTCACAGCATACACTCCCGGCTTCAGCGTGGAAATATCCAGCGAAACGCGGCGGGCATTCCCATTCCAGCGCAGGGTTTCGCGATTGTTCACGTCGAACAGGCGGATTTCGCGAATGTCGCCCGAACTCACGACCTCAAGGGTATTGCCCGCGAGCGCTACATTCAGGTTCACTGCCGGCGCGGCGACA
Source organism: Fibrobacter sp. UBA7003 (assembly GCA_002449765.1). Lineage (GTDB taxonomy): Bacteria > Fibrobacterota > Fibrobacteria > Fibrobacterales > Fibrobacteraceae > Fibrobacter. The sequence continues at coordinate 239,124 of DJXN01000013.1, read as the reverse complement.
GGCTTCACGGCATCCGTCGAGCCGCTCCCGAACTTTTCCCCGATATCCACGCCCTTCTGCTTCACGAATCGCGAGATGAGCCGGATATACGCAGTCTGGTACCCGAGAGAGGGTTCCGTGAGTTCCCAGGAATCGATGGGCCAGCCCTCGTTGATGTTCGCGTACATCTTTGCGTGCGGTTCCCCGACCGGGAGCGATACCGCATAGCAGAGCGCGTTGTTCGCGGCACTCCCGCAACCCTTCGCAGAATTGTCGGCATCGTACTGCTTGCAGCAGGCCGCCCACGCATAGCGGGAGTTCGCGCCACCCGTCACGTAGCCCGGAGCGGGATTGTCGCCCGTAAACCATCCGTGATAGAACTTGGTGACGCTCTTGCCTGCACCGTAGCCACCCATGTTCGAGAGATACACCATGCCGAACGGGTTCACGCCGTGCAGGTAGTGCAGGTAATCTTCCGCGGCATCGTGCCATGTGAGCGCCTCTGCAGAGGTCGCGCCTTCGTAGGCCGCCATCTTGCCGAACAAAAGCCCGCTCGAAGCCTTCGCCGAATTGGAACCCCAGTTGTAATCGCGGATGTAGGAACGGTAGCCGTCATCCCCCAGGCCCGCCGCAATATACTTACTTTGTCCAAAAATCGAGACGAAGCGTTCCTGCACGATTCCCTTCACGTCGGCATCCGCATCCTTGTAGCCCAGGTACTGCAGATAGAGCAGGTCGTGCGCAACGCGGTACTGGTCGAGCGCCCAGCTGCCGTACTGCCGCATCAGGGGCAGGCTATCGGGAGTCGCCTCGAAACGCCCGAGGTATTTCGCATCGCCGGTGAGTTCGTACATCGCGAAGTCCGATGCCACCTTCACCGCGAAGCGTGCACCCGTCGTGTAGTTGGTATCGATTTCCTGCTGGCCTGCCGCAAGGTCCTTGGTGCCGTATTCCGCCTTGTTGTTGTAGAACATGGAATCCGGGTGAGCCTCGGCCCACTTGTAGGCACGCTGGGCGGCATCCTTGAGCGTCGCCGCATATTCGGTGTTCCCGCGCTTGCCCGCCACAATGGAACCGAGCGCGAACGCCTTCGCCGCAGAGTAAGCGGACATCGCGTTGGGGGCGCCGTAGTAACTGCGGCCCGTCGCCGCCGAAGGGGGCGATACGTGGTCCTCGTCAACCACCGAGAGCACCGAGCCATCAGCATTCTGCATGCGGAGCAGGTGATCCATTCCCCACTTCACCTCGTCGAGAACATCGGGAATCCCGTTGCCCGATTCGGGAATGTTGTAGTCGTCGGTAAATGCACGTGGCACGTCCATGTAGGCGCGCAGAAGCGTCTCGATGTAGTTGCCGTTCCAGATGGTGTACTTGTTGAAGTCGCCCGCATCGAACCACCCGCCACTCACGTCACGTTCCGTCGCGGCATTCGTGCTGTCCGTAAACAGGCGGGCCGTCTTGTCCTGCGCGTGGTTCACATCATCGGCCCAGTCCTTGCCCGCATACTTTTCCTCTTTCGCCATGCCTACGCGCTGGTAGAACATCATGCGCATCGCCGCCTTCAAGATATCGTTGTACACGTCGTCCCGGATGCGGAAGTAAAAAGACTGCTTCAGGTTATCCGCCTTGTCACGGATAAAGTAAGTACCCGGCGTATTGAGCTGCGAGAAATCGAACCACCAGATTTTATCGCCCGAGGCGGTATCGATTGCACCCTCCTGGAAAGCGACCGGTGCTCCGGAAAATACGACCTTCGTGGTCGCGCTGTCCACGACCTCCATCACATCACCCGGAGTATACGAGAGCGACGCATCGTAACCCACCTCGGGGCTACGCAATACGGCGACCTTCTTTGCATCGGGGCGGTACCCGAACTGGTCGACGGTAATGAACACGTCCTGCGCGAAAGCGACAGGCGCGAGGAATGCGACTAGTAGAAACAATGGGAACATCTTATTCAATATAGTATAGGGCAGACCCGATTGCGACCCCATTTTTATTCCAACTTGGAATGCGATTCGCCCCAAAACGACACCCGCGCGTGATATATAACACAAAAAGGTGGGCTTTCGCCCGCCTTCCTGTTCTCCTCCCCTTTCCTCCTAACAAGAGAGTGCCTAGTCCTTCACGCAACGGACTCGGAACGAACGATCCGGAGAATTCGACATGATATTCCAGCCGCCTACTCCGAAGCTTATCAAGGTCGCCCATTTTTCATCCTTTTCATATTCCCATTCCCTATAGTAATCGTCATAGCGAGAATCAAGCCTGACCACATATTCTCTTTTTTCTCCAGAATAGGTTCCCTCGAATCCGGCCCTCGCCAAATAGTCGTCACCCCACATATAGTCCCTGTCTTCTTCACCCAATTTTTCGTTTATCCATTCCAACAGATTGCTCCATTCATCACCCCACGGGAGATGCCACCCCTCCGGACATATTCCCCGATACTGGGATGTCCCCGTCGCGGCCATGACAGAATCTATCGCCTGGCCAAGCCGTTTATAGTCTATGGCGTAGTCGCTTATACCAACCGCATCGCAATAGGCATGATTGTCATACGTTTCTCTGCATTCTTCGGGCGTAAGCATCACAACAGAATCCGGCAAGTCAAACGCCTGGGCCAAGGCGTAGAGCCCGTCAGTAGAATTGAAGACAAGATCTTCCGCCAGCCAAGTCTGGTCTTCATACTTGAGGCTATAGGTAACAGTCTTGTACGTCCGCCCGTCACGAGCATCCGTCATCACGTCAAAGGCCGCATTCACAGCGTTCGATTGCATAAAAATTTTCTTGTATGTCCATCTGCCAGAACCACAGGAAATATTCATATCGGCATCGTTGACTGTCACCCGCTCCATAAAGCCTTCGCGTTCTTCGGTACATTCACCCAGTTCATAAAGGCCAGCCATAAATTCACCCAGGAGAGCCCCCTCGCTATCGCTCGTTCGGCCATACTTACTCCAGTTGTAAATCTCGTTCGCGAAAAAGTCGCGCACCGAATCGACCTGGGAGAGCGTCCCCGTCGCCGCAAAGGCATTTGCCATTTCGGACGGGGGCGCAACGCAGTTCCAATCCCACATAAAGTCACTCAGGAAATTCATGGCGATCAGACTATTCCGACTTTCGACATAATCACTCTTGTCGAACACAAACGGTTCTCCATACATGCCGAGCGTCTCAAGGATTTCGCCATCTGCCTGCTGTTTCGCAGTTTCAAATGTCTTACCCTGATTTACCAGGTTCCGTATGCGCGATGATTCTAGATAAGTCATCACGTTGATGTCGATATTTTTCGCTTTCCGCAAGTCCACAATTACGCTATACGTAACCGTGTAGCGCTCGCCGAGCGAATCATATTCTGCAAACGACCAGTTTCCATCCCATTGCCACCATTCGCTTTCCACATACGGGGCAAGCTCAAGCATCACATACGGACTACGCAGCGCGACGCTGTCAAAACTGAATTCTCCCGACGAGTTCATACAGAGAGTGTAATAGAACGTGCCCGTCGTATCCAGGGTCACCGAATCCAGTTCAGACAACCTAATGACAGCGCCATCTTCGGCGCCACTAGTCCATTCGAGCAAATCCGTATTTTCAGGCATCTGCGCAAGACGCGCCGCACGGCCAGACACCGACCCCTCGAAAGCATAGATTCCCGTCTCTTCGGCAGAACCACCCGCCGTCGGCTTGTCGCCGGAGCATGCCGCGGACATCAAGGCGAGCGGCATCGCCACGCTGCAGACAAACTTTCTGCTCATTTTTACGTAATTCATGGTATCCTCCTAACCTTTTTTATTTAAACCTTTATTCGTCATCGGGAAGAATTGGATGTTCATACGATAGACTTCATCCGTTTCGTTGTCCCGCGTGGCAATCGCGACAACCCTCTTGCGGAATTCCGCGATTTCCTTGACAATTTCTTCGTAGGCGCCGCGCGTGACACCGAGCGTGAGGCCCGAAAAGTTCCGATCGTCCTGAGACACGCCCTCGATAGCCTCGAGAGCGATTTCACCCATCTGGCGATGCAGCCCGCGCACGGCAACCGGAGTCGCATTCATCGGGCCCGTCGTCACAGACTTCTCGGTCTGACGGTAATTGCCGTCTTCGTCTTTCTGGAGCAGTTCCGCATTCACGAGGAACCTGAGCGTCTCGCTCACCTCGGCGGCACTCACCTTCGGGCGGCATGCATGCGCAAGTGCCAAGGGCTTGGCCCCCGGCATGGCGGGAGCAAGTTCGCGGATGACCGGATTCTTCCAGTCACTGAAGAAGCGGAAGGAATCCCCCTCCAAAATTTTCGCCTTGTGGGCATCGGCAATCGCGAGCATCCTGTTGAACGCGGCCTTTTTCTCGGCGTCATTCTTCGCATGGTCAAAGCGAACCATCTCGCAAAAATATCCCTGTTCGAAATCCGCAAGCTTCATCGCCTGTGCAACGCGAACTGCAGCCTCGTCACTCAAGTTGTAGCGTCCCTCGCTTACGTATTTCAGGTAGACCGGCGAAGAGAACCCCGCCGCATTCGCGAACTCCGGCCAGGTGAACGCGGATTTTGCCTTTCTGTCGGCGTAATAGTCCGCAATATACAGGCGGTAGTCCGTATATTCGAGAATATCTTTCATTGTTCCTCCTAACATCGGCCGTATCGGTTGCACAAGACTCTTTTATTGTTCGAGGCTAGCCGTACGAGCCGTTCTGGGATTAAATATATACTCTATTTTTGAAAAAGTCAATAGTTTTACAATATTTTTTTTGTGTTTTCATGTAGAATTTAAGCAATTTTTAGAATTTTTATTAAAAATTATACTTTTCTACAATATTTTTCAAGGTTTCACCCGCGAGGAAGGTTCGGGATTGTCGCGCATCCCGCGACTAATGACTATATTATCACCATGGACTTCTTCACCAAAGTAGACACCCCCGCAGCAAGCTTCAACATCGACTACACGAGCCACTTGGCTTTTTTCGGGTCGTGCTTCGCAGACAAAATATCGGCACAGTTTGCGGCACGCAAGTTTGACGTATTCGCGAACCCGTTCGGGACAGTCTACAACCCGGCATCCATCGAGCGGCAAATCAAGGCCATCGCCGAAGGAAAAGTTTTCGGAGAAGGGGATGTTTTCCAGGACACCCGTAGCGACAAGCTTTGGCACAGCTGGGATGCGCACGGTTCGCTCTCGGGCGCGACACGCGAAGAATGCATCGCGAAGATGAACGAGGCCGCGACCCGCACGCGCGAGTTTCTGCAAAAGGCCGATGTCGTATTTATCACGCTCGGCACCGCGCTCGTGTACTTCCTCAAGGACGCGCTCTCAGGTAGCGGGAACATCCGCGGCTGCGCAGTCTCAAACTGCCACCGGCAGGACCCGCGCATTTTCGAACACAGGATGATTACGGTAGAAGAAGCGGCAGAATCGATTCGCGGGATTGTCGTGAGTTTACGCACGATTGCGGGGCGCAACCCGCATATCGTATTAACCGTATCGCCGCTCAGGCACACGGGCGACGGCGCGCACGGCAACACCCTTTCGAAGGCGACGCTGCAACTCGCGGTAGAAAAGGCAATAGCCGGCATGCAGGCGTCCGCGAATTCAGTCAGTTACTTCCCGAGTTACGAAATCGTGATGGACGAACTGCGCGACTACCGCTTTTATGCCGATGACATGATCCACCTGTCCAAAGCCGCAGAAGAATATATCTTCGAACGCATGGCAGAAACCTACTGCAGCGAAAGGACCCGAGCAGACATCGCCCGCGTCGAAAAATTCATGAAGATGGCAAACCACCGCATCATGAACGCGGATTCCGACATCGCAACGGAATTCGCGAAAAAGCGCATGGCACAGGCCAGGGAACTGGAAATTCAGATTCCGGGATTAGATTTGGGCCAGGACATCCAGACACGGCATTAAAAACAGATGTCAAGATTCTTACAAACAAATACCTTTTTGTTATAGCCTCCAAAAGAATTGACACCGGAATTTACCTTTATCTATATTTGCGACCAAATTAACAATTTGGCGTTATGGAATGCAAGCTTTTTTGGCTACGAACGAAATCATATGGAATCTTTTTTCGGCGGCGCTCGTCGGAGCGGTGGCAGGAGGAATTGTCGCCGGGCTATTGATTTGGCGCATGAGGAAAAAGCTGGCAAAAGACCAGCAAAGCCACGACCAGCAAAGGGACAAGCTCCTAAAGGAATTCGAGCAGGACTGCAACAAGCGACAATCCGCATGGATATTGTTTCAAGAACTGGAAGCGTTCGCAGGCTGCATCCTGGAAGCAGACCAATACGCCTCGTCAATCCTCGCCGTGCAGCTGAAAACGGAAAACGCCCAAAGTTCCGTGCTCTTTTTCGGGAACCTGATCGACAAGATAGAGATTCTCTGGCAACGGAGCAGCCGCCTGCTAAGCAACAGCGCAGCCGTTAGGATACGAAACATCGCCACGCTGATGAACCAATATAAGCAAACCGCCACGCGCTGTTACCAAATTGTCGCCTCCGCCCACCCGCAATTCGCCGGCCCAGCCGCGGCGCAGGCCATCGTCATCGAAAGGCTCGAAAAAAAGTGCGCCCTGCTGCAACAACAGTGGAACGCGGAATGGACCCAGCTGAGCAACCAGATGAAGCTCCTGCAAAGGGAAATGTTCCGGCACTAAAAAAAACGCCCCGCTCGGTTAGGAGCAGGGCGAATTTCTCGCGTAAAGATGCAGCTATTAGGCAGCCTTCACGACTTCCACGACCTTGGCGAAAGCTTCAGGATCGGCGACGGCCATGTCAGCGAGGACCTTGCGGTTCAGCTGGATGCCCGACTTGGAAAGCTTGAAGATAAACTGGCTGTAGCTGATGCCATGTTCGCGGACTGCTGCGTTCAAGCGAGTGATCCACAGAGAGCGGAAGTCACCCTTCTTGTCACGGCGGTGGGCGTAGGCATACTGACCGGCGTGGGCTACGGCGTCAATGGCAAGGCGAAGGTTCGACTTGCGACGGCCATAGAAACCCTTGGCGGCCTTGAGGATGTTTTTGCGGCGTTCGCGGGAAGGAACTCTGGTTTTAGCGCGTGGCATTCTTACTCTCCTTATGCTACTACAAGCAGACGCTTGACGTGATAGGTATCGACCTTCTTGACGAGTGCACCCTTACGAAGGTTGCGCTTACGCTTAGTGGTCATCTTGGCTTGAATGTGGCGCATACCAGCGCGCTTGAACTTGACGTGGCCGGAACCCGTCACGCGGAAGCGCTTCTTAGCACCGCTGTGTGTTTTCATCTTAGGCATTTTTACCTCTTCGGTTATTAAGTTGAAGCCTCACCTGCTGCCTTTGGCTCGGTTGCGGGCTTTGGCGCCTGGTCCTGCTTTTTGGCAGAACCCGCACCACGTTTAGGACCGTAGATAGAAAGCATTGTGTTGCCTTCCACCCTGGAGTCCATTTCCAAATCGCCGAATGGAGCCAGGTCTTCCTTGGCGCGTTCCATCAGGCGCTTGCCGTAGTCCATGTGCGCCATCTCGCGCCCACGGAACTGCATGATAAGCTTGACCTTCATACCGTCCTGCAAGAACTCGGCCGCCTGCTTGATCCTGTACTGGTAGTCGTTCTCGGCAGTCTTCGGGTGCATCTTGATTTCTTTCAGCTTCACCACGTGCTGCTTGGCCTTAGCAGCCTTGGCCTTCTTGACCTGCTCGAACTTGTACTTGCCGTAGTTGATGATGCGGCATACGGGCGGTTTTGCATTCGGAGACACTTCCACCAGGTCCAGTCCGGCGTCCTTTGCCATCTGCAATGCCTTGCTCGTCTCGATGATGATGGCCTCGCCATCTTCCTTCACAAGACGAATCGGGGAGATATGGATATCTTCGTTGGTACGGGTCCCATCGCTGGGACGGTTGGGCATGCGGCGATCGCGCGGATTAGGGAACAAGTATACTCCTTGGGTATGATTGTTAATGTGGGCGAAAATTTAGCAAGTTTTTTGTAAAAATCAAATATCTTTCGGCAAAACCCTTTAAAAAACGCCCGATTTTTGTATAATTGGGCTTGTTGCGGCGGTAGCTCAATGGTAGAGCCTTAGCCTTCCAAGCTAATGGTTGCCGGTTCGATCCCGGTCCGCCGCTCTAGGACCCCTCGTTCGAGGGGTCTTTTTTTGTTTCCAAAGCCAGCCTTCGCAGCGATATATATTCCAATTTAATAGAAATTTTTATCAAAATATGCAAAATATTGTGATTTTATAAAAATTTTAAAGTTTTTTATATTCTAACTATTGCAAAATAACTTTTCACAGTGTATATTTGAAACCATGAGACCCGTCATCGAGTACATCAATTACCGGGAATGCATCCGAGATTTCTACGAAGAGCAGAAGGCCCGCAAGGCCCTCTCGTGGGCCTCCTTTGCCGAGAGCGCCGGCATCAAGTCCCCCGTATTCTTGCAATACGTCTGCGAAGGCAAGAAAAACCTGGGCGAACGCACGGCTCCGCAGGTGGCACAAGCCATGGGGCTCGCCGGATTCGAATCCACGTTCTTCTGCAAGCTGGTGGCCTTGGATAACGCGAAAAGTGAAAGCGACAAGAAAGAAATTCTCGAGAGCATCGCCGAACTGGCGCGCGTTCACAAGGTAAAGCCGATTACCGCGGAGGAATACCAGTTTTTCAAGTCCTGGAAGAACTCGCTTATCCGCGAACTTGCTCCCTGCATGGACGGAGCGAACCCGAAGGAGATTTCGAGGGCCACCCGCTACCGCGTAAAAACTGGCGAAGTCCGCGAGATTCTGGAATTCCTGCAGGAGGCGGGCTACCTCACCCAGGACGCGCAAGGGAACTACCGGCAGGCCGACCGCTCGCTCCGCATGGGGAGCGAAGCCCGCAACAGCGCGAGCAAGACCGTGCAGAAGGCCATTGCGCACGACCTGCAGGTGCAAATGGCGGAACTCGCCACGGATGCGCTCAAGAACGACCCCGCACAGGGCCGCAACATCACGGGCCTCACGCTGGGCATCACCCGCGAGGCGTACGGCCAGATTGTAGAGGAACTGGCCGAGTGCCGCAGGCGCATCGTGGCAATCGCCACCGAGAGCGCAAGGACCGAAGAAGTTTACCGCCTGAACATGCAGCTGTTCCCGCTAAGCGATATGCACAAAGAAGGTTTTATACAGGATCCACCCTCCAGCAAGGGAGTAAAAGATGAATAGACTCTGCACAATTCTCGCCACGGCATTCCTGCCCGCATACTTCCTTGCTGCCTGTAGCAACGCCGAAAAATCGGCCGGCGGCTCCGTCGAGGACCAGGAAGTCATCGCCGTCACCGACAAGACTATCTCGGGCGTAACGCAAAAGGGGCCGTTCCTGCACGGCTCCAGCATCACGATACAGGAGCTCGACGAAAAGACTCTTTCCCAGACAGGCAACAGCTACGAGGGCAAGACAAAGAACGACAAGGGCGAATTCTCGGTAAAGGTCGCGAAGCAGGCATCCCCATTTGCGCTCCTGAAGGCAAACGGGTTCTACCGGAACGAAGTCTCCGGCAAAAAATCGCAATCGCCGATTACCCTTTACGCCATTATAGATCTGAGTAAACGCGAGGTGGCGAACGTAAACCTGCTTACGCACCTGGAATACGAGCGCTCCGTCTACCTGGCAGCGACCGATTCCATGGATGTCGCCACCGCAAAGGAACGGGCAGAGCGGGAAGTACTGGCATCGTTCGGAATCGAGGGTGAATTCGCCAACTCCGAAGACCTGAACATTTTCGGGGAGAGCGACGGCAGCGCCGCGCTCCTCGCAATTAGCGTGCTGATGCAGGGAGACCTTGATGAAGCCGACTTCAGCGAGCGCCTGGCCAACTACGCATCTGACATTGAAGAAGACGGCACCTGGAATGACAGCGCGGCTGCAACCGTCATTGCGGATTGGGCCTTCGAAACAAACAAGAACGACAGCCTCAAGGCCATCGGCAAAAACATCGCCGGTTGGGAAATATCGGCCGACATCCCCGCATTCGAAAAGTACGTAAACAACTTCTGGTACAATAACTTTAGGCTCGGCAGCTGCAACGCAAAGCGTGAAGGCGAAGTACAGAAAAACGCAAACAAGAAGAGCAAAAACGCCTCCGTATACTTTATATGCAGAAGTGGCGCATGGAACATAGCGAACGACTTCGAGAAGGATACCTACGGCTGGAAGGATACTACCGATGGGGCGATAAAGAAGGGTGATATCACCGACAGCCTCTATATTTTTGACGAGACCATTTGGCGTCCGCTCTCGCCCGCCGAAAAGGAATTGGGCCGATGCGTCAAGGCTCTCGAAGATACCGTCCGGGTAATCAACATTCTCGAGGATTCCTCCCAGATAGATTTCCACGACAATATACGCAACTACGACCGCTATTTTATCTGCAGGTCAGGCAAATGGAAGACGCCAAAGGATTTGGTCGGATCCATGACCGACCCTCGGGACGGGCATGTTTACAGGACCATCGAAATAAACTCGCAGATATGGATGGCCGAGAACCTTGCCTACAAAGACTCCGTAAGCTATCCGAGCATGAGGGGCAAATTTGGGTGCAGAAGTGATTACGCGTTCGGCTGCTTTTACAAATGGACTGCTGCGATCGATTCCGTAAAATTCGCAACCGATGCGGATAACCCGTTGGACTGTGGCAAAGACAACAGTTGCAGGGGTAAGTTACCTGACGTGGTGCAGGGGATTTGTCCTGATGGATGGCACGTGCCCAACGAAGAAGAATTTGTTTCCCTAATCAAATCACTCATAACACCAGACCTTTACGCGGAATTCCAGATAATCCGGCGGGAAGACATCGCCAAAGCGTATCCACAAGATACCACTGACTGCGATGTCGATGTTCGATGCCAAAATGCAATAGGTGACTTTTATGACGCGGTTTTCAGAGATTTAGTGAGTTTTTGGAGCAGCACTGAAGAGTCCATCAAATCAGCATTAACGGGCGATACTCTCTATTACGCCGTGGAAGCCTATCCGATATCATGGGCCTGTCGATCCAAGCTAGAGGAGCCCAAACAAGAGGTGCAAGAGGAGCAGCAAGCCGAGTACAGGAAATGTCTCCATAAATATTTTATCCATGGTAATAGTAAGAATACCGGGCGCCCCGTCCGTTGCCGAAAAGACGATGATTAGGGATTCTATTTTTTCTAAATTTGCCCCTGTAAAAACGGCCGACATGGAGGCAATCATGTTTTTCGAACAAGCCATCGCACACCAGATTCCGGGCTACACCAAGGAGGCCGACTCCCTCCACGGCGAATCGCTCGCCATGCTTGACTACAGGGACGAGCTGAAGGTCAAGAACGACGCCATCCAGGAATTCTGGGACGTGAACCGCCTTGCCGGCAACCCGCAGAAGATAATTGCAAGCCCCATGCACCGCGGGTACCGCACCACGAGCAAGCGCCGCGTGTACATGCAGCCGGGCAATCTGCAGTTTGACCGCCAGGAATCCATGCTCGAGCCCGAGGAACACAACAAGATTTACGACTTCCTGTTCGAGAAGCTGATTACGCCCGCGTACAAGCCGCTCGCCTACGCGCTCAACTGGATAATTATCCGCGGCACGTACCAGTACCGCGTGGTGATTTTCAACATCAAGAAGATTGACGCGAGCATCGTGCGCAAGCTCAAGCTGATTGCCGACGCACTGCAAAAATCGCCCTTCCACGTGACCGCGGCGCATGCCTACGTGGACACGACCGAATCGGATTACTACCTCGAAGCCAAGCGCCCCACCGAAGGCCTGAACTTCAAGCAACTCTACGGCCCGCGCGAACTTAGCCTGAATCTCGGGCACTTTAGCCTGCGTTACCCCGTCACGGGATTCAGCCAAATTAACGAAAGCCAGATTCACAACCTCATCAAGGCGGCGAGCCGCATGCTCAGCCTCGGCAAGGAAGACCACTTCCTGGATTTGTACTGCGGTTACGGCCTGTTCAGTTTTGCGCTCGGCGAAGCCGCCAAGGACGTTCTGGGCGTGGAATGGGAAGGCCCGTCCATCGACTGCGCGAAGGCTTCCGCAAAGCACCTGAAGAAAAACTACCGCTTTATCGCAGGTAAAATCGACGAAATGTTCGTGCAGACGCGACTGCCGCGGCCGATCGTGAACGAACCGGAAAAAATCCTGCTGGACCCGCCGCGCAAGGGCTGCGAACCGGGCGTGATTCACGCACTCGCGATGAGAAAGCCAATCCGCGTATGCCACGTGTTCTGCGGCACCGACGAAATTCCCGCCTCGCTCAAGGAATGGGAACGCTACGGCTACCGCGTGCGCGAAGTGCAGCCGCTCGACCTGTTCCCCGGCACCCCGCACCTCGAAACCATCGTGATGCTCGAAAAGAAATGACGCAAAGCGTCATCCTGAGGCGTGGAACGCCGAATCAATCGCCTATAGCGGGCTTTCGGCAATATTTTGTTCCTAAATTACATACCAAACAGGCCTTTCCACCTCTTTTAGTATGTAATTGAGCAAAATGCTTTTTGGGCCTTACATACTAGAAAGCCTTTGGGGGACATTTGGTATGTAAACCTGCCACTAAAAAAGCCCTACCAAGGCAGATTTCGCACTCCAAGGCATACAACTAGGCCGTTTCCCCGCTTTCCAATCCGATTTACGTCCCGTTATTACATACCAAAATGCAATTTTCCACATTCTGGTATGTAACAGAGAGAAACGCATTTTGCCGTTTACATACCGGCAGCTTATTTTGGCCGCTCTTAGTATGTAATCAAGCAAAGGAATCAAGAAAAAAAACTAATTAATCCTTTTGGGATTCTAGGCAAGTACCCATTGACCGCCCTTGTCGGAGCCAATATGTACGAGAACACCGCACCTCGAAACCATCGTGATGCTGGAGAGGAAATAGCTCGAAGCGTCATCCTGAGGAGTGAATCACGCTTTTTCAATAAACCTGCATTTTGGATAACCGCTGCATCCCCAGAATTGGTTGCCAGCGTTCTCCCCTTTTTTAGCAATCCGCAAAACCAAGGCTTTTCCACAACGAGGACAAGTCTTTGACGTCCCATCTTTTTCGGCAGATTCAGTTTTCTTTTCTAGAACGCGCTTTGCCTCTTGAGTTTTGCATTCAGCAAGCATCTCTTCGTACTTTTTCGAATAATCCGATTTATTGGGAAGGCTCTTGTCAAGGAAATACTGAATCGTTTCACGCATATCAGCATCAGTCCAACAAACATCCTTCGAAGCGTCATCTTTCGCTTTGATAAAAGCTACTAGCTGATCGGCACGAATAACCCTGCTCTTAATTTCTTTGGGCGCGTTCTTATTGTTCAACACCGTCTTAGGATTCGCAAGGACAACAATTGACTGATAATTTTCTGCAAAAGTATTATCAAATATTTTTTCAGATAAGCCCAAAAAACTACCAGTTTTCACCTCTCGACGGACTTCTTTCAAAACATTCAAGTGGCGCTGATTTTGCGTAATTGGCGAATAAAGGCCTTCCTTCTTGTACGCCTTGCCAAAATTCATATGTCGGATAAAATTGCCTTTTGCATCAATTTCAATATTTCCAAATAGATTCTTACATTCTATAACATAGAGATGCCGTCTTGTAATCAGCAAAAAATCAATCTGCGCCGACAAATCACCCTTTTCAAGATAGATATCGTGAAGAACATACATGTCTATTCCACTGTTCTTCAACTCAAAAGCAATCTGCTTTTCACCAAGCAAACCAGCTTCGGCATATTTTATTTGTTCTTCAATTTTTTCTTTAATACTACCGGTAGCATTTGTCAGTAAAGAATTCATTTTCACAATGAAATTTTCAGAGTCACTTGATTCTTTTAAGAATACCGGTCCAATACGCTTATTTAAGAACGAATCTAAAAGTCCCATAAAATACCTCTAATCTGAATATAACCTTTTCCTCAAAAAAATACTCAAGCCTATTGACAAATCCCACTCCTAAAATTATATTATAATGCACAAATGTGTAGCATAAAAGACTTCAGAAAGCACAACTCTGATAGCATTCGCAAGAATACACAATCATTCACTTGCTTTTGCAATCAAAATGAGGTATATTTATGTTCATGAGCACCATAGCTAAAAATTTCCGCATCGACTCCGAGCTGAGCAGCCAGGCCAACAAGCTCCTTGAGGGGCTGGGGCTTTCTATGTCTCAGGCGATTTCTATGTTCCTGCGGCAGGTGGTGCTACAGCAAGGCCTCCCCTTTGAAGTGAAATACCCGAAACGTTCCGGCGAACTCCTAGACACAATCGAAGAAGCAAAGCGACTAGAAGCAGACCCGAAGACCAAGCGCTATACGGATATGAACGAGATGTGGGCGGACCTTGACAAATGATTTACGAAATAATCCGGACCAGCCGTTTTTAAGAAAGATTTTATTCGGGAAGTAATTTCTATCTTTGGCCTCCGGGATATTTGATATGACGGATGCAACCCAAAAGCCAGCTCTCTGGACACGCAACTTCGTGACGGTCGCCGCCGCGAACTTTCTGCTGTTCTTCAGCTTTTACCAGCTGCTGCCGATTCTGCCGCTCTACATTATCGAGAAGTTCCAGACCGACAACGCAACCGCTGGGTTCATCATCTCGCTCTACACCATCGGGGCACTCGCCTGCAGGCCCTTCGCGGGTTTCCTCGTGGATACGCTTTCCCGCAAGCCGCTGTACTTCTGGACGTTCTTCGCGTTTACCGCATGTTTCTTGGGCTACAAGACGGTGGCATTCCTGCCGATACTAGCCGCAGTGCGCTTTGCACACGGACTCTTCTTCGGGATTTCGAGTACCGCAAGCAACACGGTGGCCATCGACGCGCTCCCCGCAAGCCGCCGCGGGGAAGGCATCGGTTATTTCGGGATTAGCGTGAATCTCGCGTTCGCGACCGGCCCGATGACGGGTATGTTCCTGTACGAGGCCTTCGGCGACACCATCGTGTTTATCATTTCCATCGCGCTGTGCATCATCGGGCTCGTTCTCGTGCAGACCCTGAACGTTCCCCGCAAGGAGAAAAAGCCGCACGCGCCGCTTTCGCTCGACCGGTTCTTCCTCACGCGCGCCATCCCGCAGTTCGTGAACTTCATCTTCGTGGGGTTCGCCTACGGGCCCGTCACGAACTACATCGCGCTCTACGCGAAAGAACTGGGCATCGGAGGTTCCGGCTGGTTCTACGCGCTCATCGCGGCAGGACTCATCTTGAACCGCGTTATGACCGGGCGCCTGATTGACCGCGGCTACTTGATTCACTTGGTTGGCACCGGCATGACGCTCAACATCGTCGCGTACTTCCTGCTCGCCTTTAGCCACTCGCCTGTCACCTTCTTCGCATCGGCATTCCTCATCGGTACAAGCCTCGGGCTAATTTTCCCCGGCTACCAGACGATGTGCGTGAACCTCGCCCGCCACGACCAGCGCGGTACCGCGAACAGCACGTACCTGAGCGGCTGGGACATCGGTATCGGGGCGGGCATTTTAGCGGGCGGCTCCATGGCGGGGCATTTCGGCATGCACCAGCAGGTATTTTTCACCTGCGCCGTGGCACTTGTAATCGCCGACATATTATATTTCACGTGGACCGCAAGGCACTACCTGAAGAACAAGCTGGAAGGATAGCGATGAACCCCTGGAAACTGCTCAAGACGGAATACCTGGTAGACGCCCCCTGGCTCAAGGTCGCGAAGGAAACCTGCGAACTCCCGAACGGCAAGGTCATCGACGACTTCTACACGCTATGGCAACCCGACTGGGTGCTGATTCTCGCGCGTACCGCAGAAGGCAAGTGGGTCATGACAGAACAGTACCGCCACGGCACCGGAAAAATCGCGCTCGAATTCCCCGCGGGCATCATCGACAAGGGCGAAACGCCGGAACAGGCCGCGCTCCGCGAACTGCAGGAAGAATGCGGGTACTGCATAGATCCTCGCCTGCTCCCCAAAGAGGATAACTCTACTATGGCAACAAGTTGCCAAGTATCGTATAGCGAGGATGACGAAGGCAAGGCAATCCGCTACCTCGGCAAGTTCCCGGTGAATCCGGACAGGCACCGCGGCGTATTTCACGTGGTATTCATTGACGGCGTCGTCAAGAGCGGCAGCACGCATTTCGACAGCACCGAGGACATCGAGTCTCTCGAACTCTCCGACGAGGATCTGCAAAAGAAAATGGCGGATGGCACATTCAACCATCCGCTACAGATTGCAGGGTATTTCAAATTCAAGCTAGCGCACTAGCACGCGACGGCTTTCGCTACCCACGCGAACCAGGTACATTCCCGGCACAAACGTCCCCATGCTGAACAAGCCCGCACTTGCCGTAGCCTTCGCCACGACATGCCCGCGCATATCGAACACGGCGACAGGCGTACCGGAGCGCACGCCGGAAAGTTCAAGAGTCCTTCCGTTCGCCACGACACCGAAGCGTGCGGCCGCCTTCGCTACGACAGGAATAGCAGTCGGGTCCTTTACCCAGTGCGGGAAAAGGGCGACATCCGCATCGGCGGCATATTCGGCACCAAGGTCGTATTTCTTCTTGCCGCCATCCTTCGTGGACCAGCCGTCCTGCAGGTAGCCGTAGCGGGTAAACGAGGCTTCCTTGAGCTTGATCGTATCGCCGTAGGCCTTGACATCGGGCTCCACGATTTCCAGGGCAAATTCGCCAGCCATGTAGGTGACCGTAAACGTCTTGATTTCCCACTTTGCATACAACTTCACCTTTCCCGTGGAGCCTTCGGTAATCTGCGTCGCCGTATTCACAAAATCCGCATCGTAGTACCAGCCGTCAAAGTGGTAGCCCTTCTTGGTGGGCGGCTGCAACTTGATGGTCGGCGTTTCGACCGTATAAGAAACCGGGTTCGCCTCGTTGTTCGCGCCCTTGCCCATGATATAGACAATTTCATATTCAACGATGTCCCACTTGGCATATGCGACAACATTTTCTGCAATCGGCGTTTCGGAGTCGAATTCGGAACCTTCCGCAAATGTGAAATCGGTAAACCAGCCGACAAACTTGTAGCCATCCGCCTTCGGAGTCTCGGGCAGAGTCGTCGTTTCACCTTCCTGCACGTAATCGACAGTCACGCCGAATCCGCGCGTATCGTAGGTGACCGTGAATGTCGGAGCTTCCGTCCATACCGCATAAAGCGTCACGTTATCGGTTGCAGAGCCAAGCGTTTCGAGGGCAGCCTCGGCATCGGCTTCGAGAGCCCAGCCCGAGAAGTAGTACTTGACTTCTTCTTCGGAGGTGTAGGTCTGTGGGACATCGAAACCACTCACGTCTATGGCAGCGCCATCCGCGACAACCTTCGACTTTTCCGTAGATTCATCCGGGAAGGTCCCTCCGTTCGCATCGAACTTGACGGTAAACATTTTCTTCCACACGGCATAAACCGTTTTCGCCCTGTCGGCAGCGCCAAGGTCCTCGTCCGGAGTTTCAGCATCCTTGGCAAGAGCCCAGCCCGCAAATACGGTATCACCGCGGGTCGGCGGGATAATTTCTGTGGCCGTAATCTTGTCGCCGACCTTCAAAAGCTTGCTTGTCTTGTCGCCATCGCGGAACACGCCGCCATTAGCATCGAACTTGACTTCGAACATGAGCGCACCGCTCTCGTTACGCGACACGCCGTTCACGACAATGTGGGTTTCGCCAACCGACCACACGCCATCCTTATCGCAGGCACCATCCTTAAGTTCGCCACCGTTCAACGCGCACGTAACCTTGCCGACATTCAGTTCTTCTTCACTCACCGTCGTGCCATCCACCTCGAGCGAATCCGTCTTGGCACCAATACCCTCCGAGACAACATCTCCATCGAAATAGGCAATCTCGACCTTAGCCGTTCCAATTTCAAAATTGCCCAGGATGCCTCCCCGCTTTCCGTCACCGTTATTTATGAGCGCGGCTCCATCGTACGCACTGTATTCGATACTTGTCGCCCCTCTGACAAACCCTACTATGCCTCCCACATATGTCGAATTCCCGCTAGCATACACAGAAACCGTACTCAAAGTATTTCTAATCGAGCCTCCTCGCGCTGTTCCTACAACACCACCAACGGCATTGCCAGCTCCACTTGTAAAGATCTTGCCCGAAACAAAGCATCCCTCGATGGAACCACCCGTCTGCCAGCCTACTATTCCTCCCACCGAAATCGGGTTTGCGACATCCAATATTTCGCCTGCATTGGTCGATGCCGTAATATACACGTTTTCCAGATTCAAATTTTTGACAACGCCACCTCCGCCTAGCACGGCAATAAACCCAGGATTTTGAGAGTTACAGTACGATTTCGAGGTATCGCAGTTCGGATTAGGGATTTCGCCTATTTTCGCCGCATCAATATAAAGATTGGATATCGTGAATCCGTCACCATCGAACACGCCGCCAAATTGCGTATCGCCCTTCCCTGCGGCAATCGGCATAAAGAGTTTTTCGGCCAGGTCAAGCGACTGGACCAATTTCGCGTTCAATGCAATAGTCCCCTTATTTTTGTTAACGGAATCAGCAAACCATGCAAGGTTCGCCTCGTTACCG
Source organism: Fibrobacter sp. UBA7003 (assembly GCA_002449765.1). Classification (GTDB taxonomy): domain Bacteria; phylum Fibrobacterota; class Fibrobacteria; order Fibrobacterales; family Fibrobacteraceae; genus Fibrobacter. Next base: position 220,614 of record DJXN01000013.1, on the reverse strand, counting down.
ATAAGGTAAAAAACCTTGCCGTCAATCTTCTGGATTTCCGGTTTTTCCATGGACTTGCCGTCCCACGCGGCAAAGGACTGACCCGCACCCACCACCAGGGCGAGCGCAGCGACTAGGGCAAACTTCGTACGTATATTCTTCATATTGCCACCTTTTTTCGTGCTAAAATAAATAAAAAATTCGTTTTTTTTCATCGTCCATGCCGCCCCAAAAAGCGTTTTTTGCCGTATATCACAAGCAACCCGCGAAAAAGGCGCAAAATTAGACGCGCCTACATTCCAACTTGGACTATGAATTTTGACTTACGACAGGGTCGCGGATTCGACAGACAGCCTGCCGCGGCCATCCTTCTTCGACTTGTACAGGGCCTTGTCGGAAGCCTCGTAGACCTGCTTGAACGTCATATTTTCGTGCTCGGCAACGACCGCGCCCATCGAAAGCCCGGTCGGGTGTTCTGCCGCCGCCAACTTATTCGATATCCGGTCAAAAATCTGGCGAGCGCGCGAATGCATGAATTCCGTATCGTTCTCCTTCTTGAAGAAGAGCGCTGCGGCAAACTCGTCACCGCCCATACGGCAAGCCAGGTCGCTATCGCGCAAGGAACCGCGGACCGTATTTGCCACAAAGACAAGGTATTCGTCTCCCGCGCGGTGGCCATAGGTGTCGTTGTACTTCTTGAAATTATCGACATCTATCATCAGGAGCATCACCTTGGTCTCGCTGTCGAGCAACTTTTCTTCCACATCGCTCTGGAAGGCCGACCGGTTCAACAGCCCCGTCAGGGAATCCTTGCGATAGGTATCTTCCCACTGGCGCAACTGTCGAGCCGCCTTCACCTGTTCGTCACGGGCCATCATCGTCATGGCAGTCGTGCTGGAGCTATCGGCTATAATCACCTCGCAACGGTTCTCTCGCGAAGCGGAATCGTAAAACACCTTGTACGCACCGAACACGAACAGGACAGAACCGTTTCTGCAGCGCAGGCGGTGTTCGAAATAGGCGACCTGTTCCTTCGCGGCAAGATCGGCAGTCGCACAAAGGTATTCCGTCAAATCTTCCGGCGGAATCAGGGATTCCAGGCTCAAATTCATCTGACGGATATCCTCGCGAGAATACCCAGTCATGCCCTCGAAGTTTTCGTCTACCGACACAATCTTGTTGCCAGCATCGACAATGCAACGGCAGAACTGCACGCGGTGAATGCAGGGGGCCCGCTTGTCCATCTTCTGCACGACATCCTTCATCGAAGCGAGCGCCTCTGCGGAAGGCACATGGACATTGGAAGCCGACGGCGCCTGCGAAGACTCGGCCGCTTTCTTTTCAGTCCCGGCATCCTCGGTTTCTTCCGAAAGCACCTGCAGGAACTCGGCAACAACTGTCGGATCGAACTGGGTTCCCGCACAGGAGCGCAGCTCGTTGAGCGCGTATTCCTTCGGCATCACGGCACGGTAGGGGCGCGGACTCGTCATAGCATCATAGGAATCGAGAACCGCGATAATCCTTGAAAGGAGCGGAATGCTTTCGCGGCTGATGCCGTCAGGATAGCCGATTCCGTCCCAGCGTTCATGATGGTGCCGCACATAGTCGGCAATACCGACAAATTCCTTGGAACTCTTGGCAATCTGGTAGCCCTTTTCCACATGCGACTGCACCAGGCGATATTCCTCGCGAGTCAGCTTCGCGGGTTTCTGCAGGATTTCGACAGGGATGGCCACCTTGCCCACATCGTGCAAGGTGCAAAGCAGCTTCAAGTCACTCAGCTGCCTTTCGGTCAGGTCGAGACGAGGCGCCAGCGCATCGCAGAATTTTTGCATCTTCGCGACATGCTCTTCGAAACGGCTGTCGTTCTTGAGCAAAGCCTGCTTGAGCGTTTCCAGGATCTCGGAATGCTTGGAATCCGTATCCAGAAGCTTCTTTTGCCTCAGGACTTTGGACGCCGTCTCGATAGCCTGCAGGATTCCTGTCTGAAAATCCAGGACCTGTTCCGTCGCATAGAGGAATTGTCCCCCGAATGCGGCACTCACGGATTCCATGGCCTTGGCGACCGTCTCCTTCGAACGGTTATAGGCAAGGACAACAAGGTTCGCCCCCTCGCCACGGACAAAGTAAGAATTTTCGACAAATTCTTTTCGCAGGAGATGGGCGAAAGCCTTGAGCATCTGGTCACCACGGGTGCGGCCACCGACACTGTTGACCACCGAAAGGTTATTGATGTCGGAAACGATGACAGTCAGAGGCAGGGCAAACGTCTCTGAATTTTCCAAGACAAAGTTTTTGAATCCATCCCATTCCTGATAGCCCGTCACGGGATCTGTTTCGAGGCCGATATCCGCAAACACATACAGGTAGCCGACAAGTGCGCCATGTTCGTTCTTGAGCCTGCGGAAATCGCAACGCAGCGGAATCCGTCCCGAAGACTGACGCACAAAGCACTGCAGCGACGCCGTATCGATATCCTTTTCGCCCACAATCACTATGTTGCAGATCTTTTCGAACTCCTTGCGCAACGGCTTCTTCGAGAAGTCAATCATCGAAAATAGCCGGACGGCCTTGGAATTGCACATCACCATCTCGCCGCGGAAATCGAACAGGACAATGGATTGCGATACATTCTCGAACACGCTATCCTTGAAGTAGTCAATCTTGATATAGTCCGAGAACTTATACGCGAACACATACATGATAACCGGAAGGATGGAATAAAGGCCTATGGAATAATTCAAGAAGTTCTTGTTGTCCTGGACAAAGACCGATACAATATTAAACACGAGGACAAAAGCCAGCGCAATCATCGTGTACAGGAACTGCCTCCCGAATTCTTTCGGGACCATGGCAAGCCCATGTCCAAGGAGAAGCAGGACACCGACGATAAGCAGGTAGGCGATCGCCATGTGCATGTAGTACAGCGGATATTGCGCCGCATAGATAAACTTGGAAAAAAGGGATTCCGGAGTGCGGAGCGCAAACTCCAAGACAATATTCTTGAAGGGATTTATCAACAGAACGATGATGTCTACCGCAACCAGCGCAACAAGGATTCTGGAAATAATCTTTATAATACGGAAAGATTCAAGCCTCACATAGCGGTACGAGAACACCCATGCGCAGAACAAACCAATGGCAACGGCAATCAGATGCACGGTCGTCATCCAGGCGAAGACCGAAACCGAATCCGTAAAGACTGTCACAAAGTAGGTGACAACACAAACGGTGGCAAAAACTCCGCTAGCCCCCAGCCACCTCGCCGTGGCATCGCGACGCAACAGCCTGTTGGTCGTCCAGATGTTCATACACAAGAGAACCAAGGATACGGCCACAAAGATGTTCAATACCATCGTATTCATTTCCATTCCAACTTACAAAAAACAGCCGAATAGACTACTATTTTAATATACATAGAAAAAACGCCCCGGAACAAAAAATGGAGCGTCAAATCATCTTTTTTCGGGGGAAACAGGCCGACCGGCCCCACCCGTCCACTATTCCCCTAGCGAAACAACTGCCTTGCAGGCATCCGCAAACCGGACGGCGAAGCCCTCCAGCGGGCCCAAATCCGCCCCATTTTTGAAATGCGGGATATTTTTGGCCAGTTCCGACCTCGAAATTTCGAGCCAGGAATCGTCCTCGGTCAAGCAGAAAAAGGCATTTTCGATGAAAGCTTCGTAATTGAAATCCTCGAAGGTCGTTTCGACACCCAGGTTGCCGAAACCATCCGGCAAGTCCTTCCCTTCGTCAAGGGCTGCCTTCGCAGCATCCAGCGCATCCTTGTTTTCATCGTCGACCTCGACCATGGCATCGGTCCCGATGCTGATGACCCCGTCTTTCGCGATTATCGATTCACCGACCACGCCGGAACCAAAAACGGCCTCATACGAACTGGAACTTTCCTCGGCAACCGAGGAAGAGGATTCTTCGTCATCCTCCTCTTCTTCGGACGAACTGGATTCTACGGGTTCGGAATCCGAGCTCACATCCCCGGATGAGGAGCTCACGTTTTCGGATGCTGAACTTGCCGCAGTCGAGGAGCTGGAAGCTTTGGATCCTGAAGATTTCGCCTCCGTTGCAGTCGAAGAACTGGATACTTTCCTGGTGAGCGTCGTATCGATGACATTCCCCATCTCGTCGACAAGCCCGGCATTCTTGAGCGACTCGAACTCCTTTTCGGAATAGGAGTCCCCGTTCGCCGTAATGACCTGCGGAGGCAGGTCAGACGTGCAAGAGACAAAGAACAGAACTGCAGCGGCAGTGGCCGCAGCCGACAGCGAATTTTTCAACAGAGCTTTCATATCCAGCCTCCGGTTCTAAGGCTAAACATATATTTTTTTGCGTCCGTGGACTACAGGCCGTCAATGACTTCGTTAAATTCTGTGACAGGGCGCATCCACTTCTTGAGAAGTTCGGCCTTCGGCAGGTAGTAACCACCGATATCGGCAGGCTTGCCCTGTTCGGCGGCAAATGCGGCGACAATCTTCTGCTCGTTTTCAGCGAGGGCCTTCGCAACCGGGGCGAACTTCTTGGCAAGTTCCGCGTCGTCCTTCTGGGCGGCGAGAGCCTGCGACCAGTAGAGGGCCAGGTAGAAGTGTGAGCCGCGGTTGTCGAGTTCGCCAATCTTGCGGGCCGGCGTGCGGTTGAATTCGAGAATCTTGCCGTTCGCTTCGTCGAGCGTGTCGGCGAGGACTTTCGCCTTCTTGTTGCCGTCCTTCAGCGCGACTTGCTCGAAGGCGGGCACCAGTGCGAAGTATTCACCGAGGGAATCCCAGCGGAGGTAGTTTTCGGCGAGGAACTGCTGCACCTGCTTGGGGGCGGATCCACCTGCACCCGTTTCGTAGAGGCCACCGCCCGCCATAAGCGGCACGATGCTGAGCATCTTGGCGGATGTTCCGACTTCGAGAATCGGGAAAAGGTCCGTGAGGTAGTCGCGCATCACGTTGCCCGTGACGCCGATGGTATCAAGGCCGGCCTTCGCGCGCTTCATGGTTTCCACAATGGCCTTGCGCGGGCTCATAATCTTGATGTCGAGGCCGTTCAAATCATGTTCCGGCAAGTAGGCTTCGACCTTTTTCTGGATTTCGCGGTCATGGGCACGTTCCGGGTCCAGCCAGAAAATTGCGGGCGTGTTGCTGAGGCGGGCGCGCGTGACGGCGAGTTTCACCCAGTCGCGCACCGGAGCGTCTTTCGCCTGGCACATGCGGAAAATGTCACCCGCTTCAACATTCTGCTGCAAGAGGACTTCGCCCTTGCTGTTCACGGCACGAATGACGCCCTTGCCCTTTGCAACGAAAGTCTTGTCGTGGCTGCCGTATTCTTCGGCGCCCTGAGCCATGAGGCCCACGTTCGGCACGGTACCCATCGTCTTCGGGTCGAATGCGCCGTTCTGCTTGCAGAATTCTATCGTTTCGTCGTAAATGCCGGCGTAGCAGCGGTCCGGAATGCAAGCGACAACTTCTTGCAACTTGCCTTCCTTGTTCCACATGCAGCCGGAATTGCGGATCATCGCAGGCATCGAGGCGTCGATAATCACGTCGCTCGGCACATGCAAATTCGTAACGCCCTTGGCAGAATCGACCATCGCGAGATCCGGGCCAGCGGCGAGTGCCGCATCGATAGCGGCCTTGACTTCTGCTTCCTTCGCATTGCCTTCGAGACGCTTGTACAAGTCGCCCAGGCCGTTGTTCGCGTCAATCCCGAGTTCCTTGAACAGGTCGGCGTACTTCGTGAACACGTCCTTGAAGAACACGCGCACGAACGCACCGAACAGCACCGGGTCAGAGACCTTCATCATCGTGGCCTTCAGGTGCACGGAGAACAGCAGGCCCTGCGCCTTCGCCTCGGCCATCGCATTGGCGATAAACTTTTCGAGCGAGGCCATGCGCATCACGGTCGCGTCAATGATTTCGCCCTTCAGGAGCGGCTTTGCGGCGCGGAGTTCAGTGACTTCGCCTGCTTCATTAACAAATTCAATCTTGAACGTGTCGGCATCGGCCATGGTGATGGACTTTTCGTTGCCATAAAAGTCGTCGGCCTGCATGCTTGCCACATGCGTCTTTACAGAAGTGTTCCAGTTGCCGTTGCTGTGCGGGTTGTTACGGGCGAAGTTCTTCACCGCCTTGGGGGCGCGGCGGTCGGAGTTGCCCTGGCGGAGCACCGGGTTCACAGCAGAACCCTTCACCTTGTCGTACTTCGCGCGGATTGCCTTTTCTTCGTCGTTCGCCGGAGCGTCCGGATAGTCGGGCACGTCAAAGCCGTTCTTCTGGAGTTCGGCGATGGCGGCCTTGAGCTGCGGCACAGACGCCGAAATGTTCGGGAGCTTGATGATGTTTGCATCCGGTTCAAGCGTAAGCTTACCCAAAAAGTCTAGGTCGTCGCTCGCCTTGCCAAAAGCGGCCAGAATGCGGCCCGGCAGCGAGATGTTCTTGGTTTCCACATCGATATCGGCGGCCTTTGCAAAACCGCGAACGATGGGGAGCAAAGATTGAGTCGCCAAGAACGGCGACTCGTCAGTAAGCGTGTAATAAATCTTCGTATTCATACGAATACAAAGATAGAAAAAATTACATCACGCCAAACCGGTCGAAAAGCGGGAACAAGCCCGTCCCTTACTTGATGCGGTGGCCCGTCAAGTCAAAGCGCACGCCGTTCCTTTCGACAAACAGCTGGCCACCCTGCTTGCGGAGGCGCGGGGCCGAAGTCTTGGTAACGGACGCGGGCATGATTTCACGGATTCCTGTAGGCGCCTCGCAGGCCTCGCCTTCGCAGAACTTGAGCCAGTCCACGTTCACATAGCTACCTGCAATGGCAAGTTTCAGGATATGTTCGCCAGCAGTAAGGTTCGCGACACCGATATCGACTTCCTTGTACACATTCCATGTGGTATCGACCTTCTCGAAAGTCACCGTATCGCCAATCGCCTCGCCGTCGACAAACAGTTGGATTTTCGAAGTCTCGGATGCAGTCGCCACATTCGCACGGATGGCGTACTTGCCGCTTGTAGCGACCTTCACGCTGTATTCGAGCCACTCGCCCGCTTCCGTGTACCCGACGGCATAGCCCTTGCAGGCAGAGTCGTTGCAGGTGGCGCCCTCCAGGGGAACGACATCCACGGCGTCTTCGCGGTAGGTCTCGCCCTTGTTGGCAGCATCCTTGTCGTAGAAGCTGAAGCGGTTACCGCCCTTGTCGTAATTCTCCGCCTCGATTATACCCGGAATCGCCGCAGGTTCGCCGTTATACGCTTCGCGCACGAGCGGAGTCGTCTCGACCGTATCGGCCCAAGCCATCTTCATACGGTCCACGCCCGACTGGTTCACGATTTCGAGCTTGATGTTCGCGCCTTCGCCGGTGCGCTTGGTCATGCTGTACCAGTCGCCGTCGCGAAGCCCCGGCCAGTAGAAGCTACCCATCTCCCATTCGCGCAACTGGTCCGACATGCCGCGAATGTAGGCCATAAAGTAATTCGTCGGAGTAGAATTATAGTCCATGTAGTCGTAATGCACGCCAGCCTTGTCGCCAGGGCTCATGGCACCGCCCCATTCCGTACACACGGTGCGGTCGGCATACTTGCCCACCTTGCCCTTGAAGCTGTTCTTCCAGCCCTGCTCAGTGGTGATGCTCATGTTCCAAAAGGTGTATTCGTGCACCGCGAAAAGGCAGCCCTCGAAACGCGGGTCGTCGGCAATGTCAGGCACGTTCCATGCAAGGCCCGAGCCGTCGAGCAGAATATGGTCACGCGGGACATCAGGGAACTTGCTCAGCCACTGGGCATACAGATTGCGCAACTCGTCCTTGCTGTACATGTGCGGCTCGTTGAAGATTTCAAAGTAGGCGTTCGGGTGGTCGCCGTATTTTTCGACGATTTTTGCCCACATGCTCCACCAGTCATTCATGTTCTTGGGGCCAGAAGGCTGCGCGGGGCCCCAGTAGCCCATCACGATGCGGCCCTTAGAAAGGCCCATGTCGATAACACCCGTGTAGGTATCCCAGAACTTGAGAACCGTGGGTTCGTTCACCGGAATTCGCACGCTGTTCGTGCCGAACAGTTCCTGGAACTGCCCGATAACGCGGTCCGCCACTACGGATGCCGACTGGTAATTGTCCGAAAGGCTCATGCCCGAAAGCACCAGCACGTCAGACACGAAATTGTCACGCTTGTCCGCCCAGTTTACGCCGCGGAACTGGCTCGTGACGGCGAAGGAACTCACTGCCGAAAGTGCGGTTGCAGCAAGAACAGAACAGGCTACACGCCTAAAACCATAACCAAACATCTTCATACTCCTTGTTGTATCCCACCAACAACACCTATAAAATATCTTTTGATGAACCGAAAAGGCGTATACGCACGACAGTTAGCATGGATAGAATGTCAACAGGCGGGAAATTTTATATCTTTTTGCCCATCAACGAGTTACGGCACGCGACTTGCGTACAAGCCATTCAACATTAGGGAGTTTCAGATGGAGACTTTAAACGCTATTCTCGACACCATCGACGGTTACGTGTGGGGAATCCCGCTCATCGTCGTAATCCTGTTCGTGGGAATTTTGCTCACGAGCCGCCTCGGCGTGCTGCAGGTGACCAATCTCGCCAACGCGCTTCGCTACATGACGCACAGTGAAAAGGAAGGCGAAGGCGAGGTCTCTAGTTTTGCGGCTCTCTGCACCGCACTTGCCGCAACGGTCGGCACGGGTAACATCGTGGGTGTCGCGACCGCCATCGGCACTGGCGGCCCGGGCGCTCTCTTCTGGATGGAAGTCGCCGCGTTCTTCGGCATGGCGACCAAGTACTCCGAAGGCCTGCTCGCGGTCAAGTACCGCAAGGTCGACAGCGACGGCAAGGTCCTGGGCGGCCCCTTCTACTACATCGAGACCGGCATCAAGGAACGCTTCGGGCTCAATTTCAAGTGGCTTGCCGTACTGTTCGCGGTGTTCGGCGTGCTTGCGGGCCTGCTCGGCATCGGCACCATCACGCAGGTGAACGGCATTACCTCGGCGGTCGCGACAGTCATCCCCACCAGCGAATTCATCAACCTCGCCGGCAACTCGGTCTCTTACTCCACGGCCATCGCGGGCCTGCTCTGCGCGGGCTTCACCGCCTGCGTCATCATCGGTGGCTTAAAACGCATCGCGAAGGTTTCCCTCTACATCGTGCCGTTCATGGCCATCTTCTACATTCTCTTCTGCCTGCTCATCCTGGGATTCAACTTCTCGAAGCTTTCGGGCGCCATCGAGACAATCATCCAGGCGGCATTCAACCCGAGCGCGGTCACCGGCGGCGTGGTAGGCACCATCTTCATCGCGATGCAGAAGGGTATCGCCCGCGGTATCTTCAGTAACGAGGCGGGCCTCGGTTCGGCACCTATCGCCGCTGCCGCCGCCAAGACAAAAGAACCCGTGCGTCAGGGTCTTGTGTGCATGACGGGTACGTTCATCGACACGATCGTCATCTGCTCCATGACGGGCCTTGCCATCGTAGTCACCGGCGCTTGGACTCCGGAACTTGGGCTCCAGGGCGTGAACATCACCATGGAAGCGTTCTGCCGCGGGCTTACGAACTTCCCGGGCGGCTCGACCATCGCCCCGTACATCCTTACCGTGGCACTCGTGTTCTTCGCGTTCACCACCATCCTCGGGTGGGCATACTACTCCGAGCGCTGCCTGGAATACCTCATCGGGCGCGGCAAGAAGAACGCCATCCTCGCCTACCGCTGGGTTTACGTGGCTGCGGTGTTCATCGGCCCCTACCTCACGGTGAGCGCCGTGTGGACGAGCGCCGACATCTTCAACGGGCTCATGGCCTTCCCGAACCTCGTGGCACTGATTCTACTAAGTGGTATCGTCGCCCGCGAGACGAAGAAGTTCTTCATCAAACTCGAAAAAGAGAAGTAATATCTACCAGCCCATCATCTCGGCGATTTCTGCGCCTATAACGCCATCTTGCATAGTCATCGAGAGAATGCGCTGTTCCAATTCACTTGGCGGGTCCTGAGGGCCTGCCTTTTTATTTGCGGCGGCTTCGCGCACGAGCTGTTCCCCGAGGGCGGCATGCAGCGCGAGCGACGCATCGATGTACTTGAGATGCGTCGGTTCTTCCAGAATAAAGTTCAGCGGTTTCTTTTCGGCGAGCACGCGACTAGCCGGAACGCCCGGCCCGTATTCGTCCTCAACGCCCATGTTGGCAAGCACGGCACCCGAGGCGAGCAAAGCTTCCACGACCTGCGGGCGGTCAAGCGCACCCTTCACGCCGGTCGCAGTCACCACGAAGTCGGCACCGCGCACGAGGGCAGCAACCGCATTCACGTCATTGCAGTCCGTGACCGGCACGCCGTTTGCATCGAGAAACGGGTTTGTGCCTCGCGAGCAGTCCGTGACCACATGGACATCGGCACCGGAGCGCAACAGCTGCAACACAATGCCCTGCCCCACCTTTCCGCTCCCGAACACGACAAACTTCTTGCCGTCGTAAAAATCGTACCCAAGTTGCGCAAGCGCCCGCACGTAGCCCTCGCCCGTCCCGAGGCAGGTCTCGATGCGTTTCACTATCCCGCTGTCGGCCACATACACCTGGTGTTCGCTCTTCTCATAAAACTGCACGCCGCTGCGCGTGAGTTCCACAAACCCGAACCGCGGATGGCATGCCGCAAACTGGCCCGCGCAATCCAGCACCAGGTCGAACGCGCAATCACCCGACTCCGCGCAACGGACCTCCATCTCGAGGGCCTCTTGCAACCCGATTACGGGAATTCCATTTTCGCGCAAGGTTTCCACGATACCCGGGTCGCAAGGCATACCGCCGGCCACACCCACGACAAGATCCGCCCCGCCCGCGATAAGCGCACGGTACTGTAGCAGCGTATTCCTAAAAACCGGTGTCGCCACCAGCACGCGCAGACCGTCAAAAGGGCGCGCGACCTCCCATTCGCGCGCCAGGGCCAAAAGGGCCGGGTATTCGCGTTCCTCGTAGGCGTCGTTCACAATATCGTCGAAAATCATGTGCATAATGATAGAAAACGCGAGGCGAACCACCCCGCACCCCCTGTAAAATTTTAACAACACCCTCAAAAAACGCTTTTTCCGGCCTAAATTCGCCATTTTCGCGTTGCTAACCTATACAACGGAAACACCCCGCCCCATAAGCAATCAACCCGGCAAAAAGATAATTTAATGGTATAAAACATGATTATGGAGTATATTTTATGAAAAAGGTTCTCTTTGCCGCATCTGCGGTTGGGTTGTTCGCGGTGGGTTCCGCGTTCGCGCAGAGTGTCGAAATCGCAACCTGGTCGGGCTTCCGCAAGGGCGCCGCTTCGTTTACTTTCGATGATGGCGCTCCGAGCCACGTGACCGACGCTGGTCCGATGTTCAAGAAGTATGGCTACAAGGCTACCTTCAACGTGGTGGTGAACTGGAACCCCAACTGGAGCGGATTCCAGGGCCTGGCCGACGAAGGGCACGAAATTGCAAGCCACAGCAATAGCCACGGCAATAACATGAGCGGCGAAGAAGCCTCTTCGAAAAAGTCCATCGAAGGCAAAATCAACCAAAAGTACGGCGTCATCACGGTCGCCTACCCGAACTGCAACGTGCCTAACGAAAGCGCCGTTCTCCAGAACTACATCGTTGGCCGTATCTGCAACGGCAGCTGGAAGGGCATGGCCGATGAAATGGGCAAGGACGGTCCCTCCAACTGGGCTCAGGTTCCCGCCACCATGACCGGTGCCGAAGGCCAGCTCAAGAGCACGAACGACTTTACCGGCAGAATGCAGAAAGTTATCCAAAGCAACGGCTGGGCGGCATTCCTCACCCACGGTTTCCAGGGCAAGCAAAATGGCAACGCCAACTACTCGCCGACGGATATCAACGCCATCGATGGAGCCCTCAAGTGGGCCCAGCAGAACGATAAGGACATCTGGGTAGCCCCGATGGGCCATGTCGCCATGTATCTCAAGGAACGCAAGGCATCGAAGGCCGAAGCTAGCAGCAGCGGTGGAAACATCACCGTCAAGCTCACCCACAGCATCGCCGACAACATTTCCAAGTACGACTACCCTCTTAGCCTGAAGGTCAAGTACGACGGCTCCAAGGCCGAGGTGACACAGGCGGGCGCCAAGCTTGAATCCAAGATTGACGGCGGCTATGTGTACTTCGACGCCGTGCCGAACGCAGGCGAAATCGTGATTTCCGGAGGCGCAACTCCCCCGCCGTCTTCTTCTAGCGTCGAACCGCCGGCATCTTCCAGCAGCGCCGCCAATCCGGAATCCTCCTCGTCTTCGGGCCATCACTGGGGACCGTGGACGCAGAGTTCTTCCTCTACCACAGCAATCGCTGCCGATCCGGCAAGCCTCGCCGCAGTCGCCGTCTACAGGACCGCCGACAACTACATCGAAGTTTCTGGCGCACAGGGCCTGGAAATCTCCGTATTCAACAGCCTCGGCCACAAGGTCCGCGAAACGCGTGGTCTCGGCTATGTCCAGAAAGTGTACACCGGCGCGAAGGGCGTGTACATCGTGAAGGTCGGAAACAGGACTTTCAAGACAAGACTCTAATACTTAGATTCTCTGCGAGTTTGCGGCATCCTCACGGATGCCGTTTTTTTATTCCCAGAAAAGGCTTGCGCATGTAAAGAAAAAAATTTTCGCTCATTTTGGAACATTTTCCGGTTTCAATCGTTCTTGTATATAGATAGGGGAGTCTCTATCCGCCATCGCGGGGGCGTTCCCGCATTTAACGGAATAAAATGACAAGAGAGGAATTCGCAATCTTTCTCAAGAAACTCAAGGCCGCAAACGACAACGGACAGGATGTCGATACAATCGTCAAGGAATACGAACACCGCAACGTCTATTTCTACAACGACGGATGCATTAAGAAGATTCTCGCCAGCGAGAAGAACTTGACGCTCACTACCGACCTCATCAACGCGGCGCTGAATCTCGTGGGTTCGGACCGCATCGAAAATCCGCAACTCATGAACCCGTATGTCCCTGGCGAACTTGGGTACCGCGGCATCGAGCCCGATTTGCTTTTGACCAACGACCGCGGTAACGGCGTGCCCCGCGACCGCATTTCCATCGACGTCCAGCACGAGAACAACGATTCGCTGTACAGCGACCGCCTAGTTCTCTACGTGGCGCGCCTTACAGGCAGCATGGAGAAACCGGGCGACTTTACCCCTCTAGAGAACCTGCACGTAGTAAGTTTTCAGTTCTTTGACGCTTTCAAGGGTTCGCCGAACTACCTCCACACGGTACAGTTGCGCAATCAGGAACAGCGCGTGTATTTCGAACGGCAAACCGTGACACTCATCGAGGTGAACAAGTTCCTGAAGCATGCTGAGCAATTCGCCGGCGACCGCAGTCGCATCGCCCAGTGGCTCCGCGCCATCGACACCCTCAATCGCGAGGCTGATTTCAGCGAATTCGCTGGTGACCCCGTGTTCAGGGTATTGCAAAACGAGGTAAAATTGTGTAATTTTAGTGCAAGGTATATGCTCAGCAACATCATGAAAGACATCGACAAGTCGTACTGGGAATACGGTGCGGCCCGGAAAGCGAAGAAGGAAGTCGCAAAGAACTTCCTTCTGGACGGACTTCCTATCGAAATGGTGGCCCGCAATACGGGTCTTCCCCAGTCTACCGTCCTTGAACTCAAGAAGGAAATCGACTCGCCGGACGCATAACTCGCGGACTGTCAAGAAGTCGCAGAACTACAAGTTGCCGCACATCTACGTGCTCTCGCTTTTGACCGAGAACCAGTTCCCGAAGGAACCGGACACCTACCTGCACCATGCGCAAATCGTGCGCAACCGGTGCATTTTCTACAATAAGCTGGATATCTATCTGGTCGAAATCGAGAAGTTCTTCGCCATCGACAGGCGCACCTCACCGTGCAAGCGCGAAGCGACCGATAGGGCCGAGATGCTGCGTTTGTTCCGCGATGTTCTTGAAGAAAAGGACATCCCTGAGGAAAAGCTGAAGAAACTGCTTGACAAGGACTTTATGAAAGATGTATCTTTAGTGGGGTACACCGACGAAATTCTCCTGAACGAGGTTGACGGGATGACGAACATTATCTACGAAAAACAGGGTTCCTACTTGCAGGGCGGCGAAGACAAGGCAAACGAAATAGCCCTCGCGATGCTTGCCGAAGGCGATTCTGTTGACAAAATTGTCCGTGTTACCAAGCTCCCAAAGCAGGAAGTGGTCAAGCTGAAACGGCAAGCCGCGAAAGAACTGGCCACAGCGTAGCTCTATTGTCATCCCCGACCTGGTCGGGGATCTTTTTGTTTCCGCAATGTAAAAAATGCACGTAAACAAAATTTATTTGGCTCATTTTGGAACATTTGCCAGTTTCGACCGTTCTTGTATATAGATAGGGGATTTTCTCTCTATCTGCCATCGCGGGCGCGTTCCCGGAAACAAGAGAAATACGAAATGACCAAAGAACAGTATGCCGAAATGCTGCACGACATCAGCGAGACCCACAAGACCGGAGGCGACACTGCCGCTTGCATCGCCAAATACCGAAAGCGATACAAATTCGCCTACATCTACAACGACACCATATTCAAGCTCCTATTCGGCACCCCCGAAAACATGGAGTTCACGGCAAGCTTCCTCAACGCCATACTCAAGCTGGACGGAGGCGACTGCATTGACAAACTCACCTTCGTAAATACGGCAGTAGAAGGCGCCCTGAGCAAGAAGGTCATCTCGGACGTGGTCATCGAAAACGAATACCTCGAGCGCATCGTGCTAGAAGTACAGCACAAGGAAGACGACACCTACAGCGACAGGCTCGTGTACTATGTCGCAAAGCATACCGTGGCAAGCAAGGCCCACGGCGAAAGCTACTGGCTGCGGAACCTGAACCTCATCAGTCTCCAGATGTTCGACGGGTTCCCCGAATCCAGGAACTACCGGCACAGCATCCGGCTCAAGAACCAGGAGAACGACGAATTTTTCAAGAAGCAGACCATCACCCTTGTGGAAATCCCCAAGTTCCTGAAGGGGGGCTACAGTTCCGACAGCAGCATGCTGGCACAGTGGCTCCGGGTGATCGACGGCCTGAACGAAGAAAATCCCGTTCCCGTGCCCGAAGGTTCGCTGTTCGCCCGCTTGCAGGAGAAGGCCAAATTGAGTATATTTACCGAAGAGTTCCTGGTAAGCGAGGCAATGAACATGAGCGACCGCCTATACGAAATGTACGTGGAAAAGAAGCACGCCCGTGCCGAAGGGTTGGCCGAGGGCCGTGCTGAGGCAATCGATATTCTAGAGTCACTTGGTGCGCCAGCCGACCTAATCGAAAAAGCCCGAAAGATCGCAGCGGAAAAGGCCAAGGAATCCCCTAGCGAACTTTAACCCACTCCTTCATTAAAGCAAAAGCCCCCGGACATGTGTCCTGGGGCTTTGATTGTTTGTTGGGTAAAGAGAAGGCTCTCCCACCGTAACCGTTATTGTCGCACAATCTTATTTTTAGCGAAAGCGGCTCGTTCCAAGTGAACGACCGCTTTTTTGTTGAATTAAACTGTGCTTTCAGGATGGGTAAACCTATATGTCGAAGCAGATCACATAAGATCTTATGGAAAGCGATAAAAGATCTATTCTAATTACAAAGACGAGCTCCTAAAGTCACATTTGATCCATAGTTATCGCCACTTTGTGTTTTAATGTAATAGCCTCCATCTCGCTTTGCAGGCATATCTCCAGAAGCCTTATACCCCGATAGAGTTGTTCCATTTACGGTATATGAGTTCTGAAGGTTTATATAGTTCACGGATGTTGCATAATAACATCTTCCATCAGACGCAAATGTACCTGAGGTTACAGGGCTCGAGCATCCCGTCGGAGGGTTACACGCCGTCATGGCAACTGTTACCGACCATTTACATGTAAACGGTCCCGTAGTCTTTTCGTTATTTTTCAATTTAACGGAATAGACATAATCAAAATCGCCTACAGCTACAGGAGAAATTGAAAGATTTGTATTGAACTTGCTTGGATCGTTGTAGCAATCGCCACCAGAAGGTACTCCATTGCCACTCAGACTACAATCTTCAGGATTTCCATCAACACCACTTGCCCACGAAGCCTTAGCTGTAAACGAGTTCCCTATGTTGATACCTGCAGGTTGCGCCGAACATACAATTGGGTTCTTTATTTCATATGTCCCATGGCAAAGTTCATCAGAACCAACTTTCAGATAATATGTGTAAGTACCAACTCCTTGTGTTGGAGCATAGTCATCCATATTTGGACAGTGGTATTTGCCACAATCTTTAGATCCAACCTTGTCACTACCAATATATACATCTCGTGTCACGTCGGATGTCAGAGCGTCATTTCCCGTTGTCGTTATGCCCCAAGCAGTAGTTTTCAATGGGTAAGTGGAAATAGAAGGACAAGTTGCGGAAATTACGGTGCTTGATCCTCCCGTTTTATACTTCACATCAAAGTCGCACGGCGTTCCATCGCCAGCGGGGTTGCTGAGCGTCACGTAGTAGGTAACGGTCTGTGCGGTCGATTCGCCGGTAAAGCCGCTTCCCAGGGCACCGGATGTGTACCCGGTACCTGGTCCGATGACTTCCGTTCCTGTCGAACTGCCCTTTGTCACCTTGTAGCCACATCCCTGCGTGCAGTTTGTGACGCTGGTTGGGGTTACTGCGACTGTTGCGCCAACAGCTTCTTCCTTATCTGTAGGACAGTTATACGTAGGTCTCTGGTAGTTTACCGTAATCTCGCAATCAGCGCTATTGTCCGAAGTTTTCTTGTTCTCTATGGTGAAGCGGTACGTATTGTTTCCGCCCGCGGCATCGCCCGTAAACGAAATCTGCCCGGAAGTGTAACCGTAATTTGTTACACTCTTTTTCGTGGTAGAGCCTTCGAGCCAATCCACGGTATAATTACAGCCGGAACTGCATCCTGTTATGGTCGGTGTAAACTGTATTGTCGTTCCGGGTTCTGCGTTGATAGTTCCGGTCGGGCATGTCGCTGTCGGCGAGGCTTCGCCTACTTCGATATTTATGGTCTCGCAAGAAGCCGTGCCTATAGAACCTCCCGTAACGGAGAAATTATAGGGTTGAGTGCCCGCTGCTGTTGGCGTAATGGTATAGCTCATCTGGCAATTAGTATGAGAAACGCCGCTGCCGGTAAATGTCGAGTTATGGCAAGCTCCTCCATAAGACGCCGTAAAGGTGAAATTCTCTCCGAGTGTCAGGCTGGTCTTGTCCACCGAGCAAGTCAACTTCGGGTTGACCGTCAATGTTCCGTGGCATTTTTCCAGATTGTTGAAATACATGTAATAGGTGTATTCGCCTGTTGTATTGGGGGCAGTCATCGTCAGGGGTTCACAGTAATCTTTGTTGCAGTTGTTGCTCGATCCGACCTGGTTATTGTTTATTTTCACGACTCGCGGAGTGTTGTTGTTTATGTTGCCCAGATTAGACATCGTTACAAAATTTTCCACAGTCATTCCTGGATAACCTGAAACATTGTCGCAAGTTGCTGCGACCTCATCGTTTTCATCGACAATCGTGACGTTGCCCGAGCACACGCTTTTACCGCCAAACGTAAGTGTGTAGGTGTAATCGCCGGCAGCCGGAGCTGTAATCGTATTGTCCCAGCAGTTGCTCGGACTGCACTTAATTGTCCTTGTGACTGTGTTCGAACCACCGTCCGTCAGCGTCCACGTCATGTCGCTTCCGCTGTTGCTTACGTCGCCCGAAATTGACGATACGTTCAATGTCAATGCCCGTCCCGGATACAAATCTCCAGTAATGTCGCAGCTCCCTGTTACCGCAGAACTCGTCACGTTGAACGTAGCCGAATTACAGCTGGTGAACGATGCCGGATTATCCGTACTCTGGAGAATGAAATGGTATTCTCCCACTTCAAGCGCGGTCTCCTTGTTGGCAGCGTTTGCATCTGTGACCCAGGAGCCGTTGCCGCTTTCGGTCGCCGCAACAACCTCCGTGCCAGCACCATCGCTCAATATAACCTTGTAGCCGCAGTGGGTGTCCGGACAGTTGGAAATACCGTAGCTGAATACCGGGAGGCCTGCGCCCTGCTTGATAGTTGTAGCCCCGCTCAGGCCTTTACAGAGCGCTTCGACGCCGGATATTTCCACGGGGTTTGTTTCGCAAGTCAATGTTTTGTCGTCGTCTGTCGTAAGCGTAACGGCAAATCCATAGGAACGCACTCCGGAACCTACGTACGGATTTGCATCCGTAATCGGGAGGACGTTAGTTCCGACACGTCCGCTGATTCCAGACCATGTGCAGGCCGAGGACTCGTCGCATTCGGCCGTGCCGTCTGTGATGTAACTGGATGTTTCGCGAACCTCTATCTTTTTTGCGTGCGTGTAGTTGCTCACGACTGTTGATACCTTCCACTTCGCGGCAGGCTTGTCGTACGCAGCCGAACAGCTGTTGATATTGATGACATACGGGCAGGAACTCATTATCGACGTAGCCCTTGCGGAGCCGCTCGACTTCACGTAGACTCCCCCGACGCGTTCAGGGTCGAAACCTTCCACGTTCGACAGGTTCTTTACCGGAATCGTGACGGTTCCGTTGCTTGTTGTCTTGTAGGGGAGGCTGTAGATATGCTGGCTTGCCCCGTAGGTATACATGTTGTCCGTATTGACGCTATAAAGGAAGATTTCAACCTCATCCCCTGCGGGGTTATCAAGGATTACCTTAAGGTCGGCATCGCGTACGTTTGCCACGTCTGCGACTCCGTAGAAAAGGCCTTCTGCATCGCTTGCCGTATATTCGAACGTTATGTGCTGCGAACACTCCCTCATTTCGCCGACCCAGAATGCACCGCAGTGAGCCGCAACGCCCTGATTCGCCCAAGCGGCAGCGGGGCCCACGACAGAACAGTTCTCTACTCCGGCCTTGGCTGTTTTTACCTCCCTGCGTTCAAGATTTGAATAACCATGAGCGCCAGGTTCTGTAAACCGGTAGCTTGTTCCGCACCGTTTGTAGTCGGTTCCGCTGATGCTCGTTACACATCCGGCGGCATCGTCGCCATTGTAGTAGTAAACCGGAATGCAGCTATTTGCATGGGCTTCGTTGTACCAGGCGGAGAATCCGGTCCAGGGTTCTACGAATTCGTCTAGCGGCACGATTCCACCCGTATAAGCCGCCTTGAAGGAACAGCTGATTGTCGGATAGGTGTCCCAGCACTGTGCATTGTATGTGTTACTCTTCCAGCCGATGCCGTACAACTTGAAACTCGGGTCGGCGAGAGAATAGCCAACGTATTCGTTCGGCGCTGTTGCGGTGATTCCGGGAATCGTCCCTTCCTCCAGGGTAAACGACACCTCGTCGGCGTCCGAATCTGTAGCCCATGTGCCGGGCCATACTTTCACATTGAGCTGGCTGTTTCCTTTGACCGTAGTGAGTTCTGCCGACATCATGATGATATCTGTGGCGGTAATTGTCCGGAGATTTGCAAAGGTCTGTGTCTTGCACCTGTTGTCGTCCCCGTTAACGCACAGCCTTGCTTTCAGCGTGCCGTTTGTTGTCGCGAATACGTTCAGCATCAAGAAACTTGACTTGGTCGCGTCGGATCGCAGTATGAAGCCCGAATTCTTTACCGTTGCCTTTGCAATATCGCCCGTACTGAGACCTTCGAACGGTACCTGGAACTGGGCTTTGAGAACGCCGTCCTTGCCCGCCTGCGCAGTACTCATCACGACAGCCCTGACAGTAGCCTTTTCCGCCTCACGCTTGCCGCGCGTTGCCTTGTACTTGAGGGAAATCCTCCCATCGGAATAATCGATATTTTCCATGGAACCCTCGAACAGGCGCCACTTGGTTTCTCCATTCGAGACGGTGCTGCAAACCCCATCGCATGTTTCGATGCAGTAAAGCGGGTTCGATTCATCGCACGCCACGGACGCACGGTCGTAGTGGTTTTCGTCCTTGAACTCGTCAAAGAAACAATGTTTGTCCTTTTCGCCAAAATGGGCTTCAACGGTATTCGATCCCGTGACCAAGACTCCGTAACTGGAATTAAGGTCCGGATCGCTAGATTCACAGTCGGCGCCTTCAGCGCACATCCAGTAATTGAACGTACTCGGCGGGTCGGCACTATTTGCCGGATCAGAACCGAATGCAAGCCTCACGAAGTCTCCGCGGTAAACACTAATTTTGCATTTTTCCGCCCTACGACCGGCATCCTTGAAGTCGCCGTAGGTGCAAGTATTGCGTAACTTGTTTTCTACGAACATGTAGATGGTCTCGTTATCCGAAAGGTCCCCGGTGACATTGTAGTGTAATTCGAATGTCTGCGGGATAGCCTTGAGTCCGGCATAGAGAGTCACCGTATCGTTGGGCACAAACGGTCCCGTCGCCGAATTGTTTGTGGAGGGAATAACGACTTGGCAACCGATTGGGGTGGAGGGCGATACGAGGGAAACTTCACCAGTGACCCCGCAACTCCACTTGTTGTTGTCGCTGATTGTAGAACAGTTGGTCCCGTTCGCACCCACCCAGATTTCGCTACCTACGCTACAGTCGGGCCAGTTGGACTGAATCATCTTGTAGTAATCTCCGCCCGGACTGCAGGCGGCGTTGCCCGCACCCGCACCGCTGCAGTATTCGGCGAGCCCTTTGCGTTCGACGGTGATGCTGTTCGTGTTGTAGATGATTTCGACTTGCTTGTTTCCTGGCGTGCACCCTTCGGCATCCTTTATCAGGAACAGGACAGAGCCGTCGCTCGAACTGACGTTTTGTACATCGAAAATTTTCATGGGAGTCTCGTTCGACGTGTTGAACGTGACGGTGAATTCGTTGCCGTTCTGCGAAACGCCTGCCGCAGAGGAAATGTTCCATTCGGGTGCATAGTCCGTTGCAGAAACAACCACCTTGCATTCGACCCCGGCTCCGGTTGTCTTTTCCCAACCGAGCTCGACTGCGGTCTCGTTGCCGATGGCGAGTTCCTCGGAAGACTTGGTAAACGATACCGCCGGGTTGCCGCCTTCGCCGGAAACGACCACCCAGAACGGGACCTTCTTTTGCAGGGACCCTGTTTTGCCGTTTACAGTTGCGGTTGCTTCGCAGGTAAATTCGCCTTCGGTCAGTGAGCCTGTTGCCGTGAGCTTGCCCGACGTGGGAATGCCTCCCTCGCATGCGACCGATTCACCCGAAATGGGGCTGGAACTGCCCACGGGAGCAATCGCATTGAGCGGTACAAGGTTATAGTAATCGGCAAGCTTCCCTTTCGCGTCTTTCGTGATGTAGATGATTCTCGGGAGCACGATGAACGATCCGTCGATATCGGATGTCTGCGATTTGTTGTCTATGTTCTCGTTGTTCTTGTACTGCGATTCGAGCGAAATCGAAAGTTGTGGTGCTACTGAAATGTAATAGTCGTCCGATCCGCCGGACGTGTATTCGACCGACACCACGCTGGAAGAAGACCCCGGCGTAGCGCTCGTGCCTCCGCAAGTGGCTGCGTTTGCGTCGCAAACGATGCCGTTGCCTACCATGTCGCTCATTAGGTCTGGATTGTAGACCAGGTTCGAGGTCCACATGTGGTTGACTTTTGCGCAGGTAGACGCCTTCAGATAAATTGTTCCGGACAAAGTGTTGTTCTTCCCCTGAATGCCCTCGATTGTACCGTCGGAGAATATAAAGTAGTTGAATAGACCGCTTCCTTCAAGGTAAATCTGACTGTTGGCCGTCTTGTAGAAACCTTTCGGGAAATAGATAAACACGTAGTCGTTGCTTGTCGCTGTCGGCGGAAGTTTCATCGCGTCGTTGCTATGGTCGGAATCGATGACAAAGATGTACTTGCCCATCATGCTTCCGCTCGGGTTTTTGAACAACTTTGCATCGGCAAGCGATATCACCAGATACCCGTTGTACAGTTGCTTGTCGTTTTCGTTATCGACGGTTGCGTCGTGGGCAAGGGCCTTTTCGTAGCATTTCTTTAGTGAAGTTTCGCTATCGTTGGATACATTATAGTTGTTCTTGGCATTGTCGTCCAGTTCTGCAATGGATTTGGCGCAGGGAGCCTTGTTGGCAAAGTTCTTGAATGAATCATAGCCGGTTTTCAGCTGGTCTCTCACCACGAATTTTGCGCCATCGCAGCCGGGGGCCTCTTCCCAAACGCTGAAGCAGTGTTCCTTGACGGATTCTGCACAGGTCATGTCGTCGGGCTTGGTGTTGACCCACGGCATAAATTTTCCCTTCATCGTGAACCAGGGCTTTACACCGCATGTCGGTCTCCAGGTCTTGTCCGATGCCAATCCACAATAAGGTGAACCGATTATTTCCGTACCATTGTCATTATAATTAAGATAACGGTACCATCCCTTGCCTGCTACATTAGTCTTGTGGTGGTTGTAGCAGCCTATGCCATCGCAGTCCTTGGTGTGTGCGGAATTAGTAAATACATAATTCTTTGTCTTTTCCGGGAAGTTTATGAAATATCCGTTCATTATTGTATTCGAATTATATTTGCTGCAGAAACTTTCGCTCCACCAGCGCCATCCCTTTGAAAATTCCGTACACCATTTCCAGTCGGGGTCGCTGTAGCTGCCAAAAGAAACGTCCGTATGGCCGGGTTCCATGTAATAGATGTAATAAAGGTCCTCTTTCGATGCCCTATCTGTAGTGTATATGGGAATGTCGGATTCGTTGTTCCAAAATTTCGCGTGCTCCTGGTTGTCGAGAGTTCCCCAGCATATTTGCTGCTGTCCCCAAACGCTCAACCCCGCCAGGCACTGCCTCGGATGCTCAGTGTCTTCGGTATACACCCTGTCGCTTCTCAAATCTCTATATTCTGTCCACGGGTGCCCGGACTTGATATAGACCTTCGTGTTCTCGTCCGTACCCACGACAAAGTTCTCGGACTGATTGTAGTTGTCGTCGGCGTCCTTCCAGATTGGGAAATCTGCCTCCATCCATGCTCCACCCTCGAGTTTCACGCTGTTTCCATTCGTCTTTATCTGTCCGTTCTCGAGAACGCAGGTATTCCCCTTCACCACGCGCGTATTGCACTGGTCAAAGTTGACCGTGGCGTTTACGGTCATGTTGCCAAGGACCTGAAAGTCCAAATCGCCGCAGGCAGACGACATTTCCAAATTGCCGTCAAAGTATGCGTCGCCGCTGATTACGCCAGTGAAGTTTTTCGCCTTGCCCGCCACATAGAAATCCTTGGTCGTAATGCCGTTCGTCGTGTTTAGTGTGCCGCCGATACATGTAGTTTTGGCGACATCGATTCTGTTACCTGAAAGGTTCGCATTACCCGTAACGATAAAGTCGCCGCTGGTTGTTTTCGGAGGGTTCTTGTCCCAGTTTCCGTTCACCACCATCGATGTCACATCGTTGGATCCTTCGTAAAGGATAGAACCGCCGAAATAAGCGTATTCAAAATTCGACTTGAAATGCTTTTCCTTGATAGGCTTTGTCACCTGGTACAGGCCCTTCACATTCAAGATTGCAATTTCGCTATGCTTGGCTCCGCTGTTGCGCGCCGTTCCCTCGGAAAGAAGTTTCAGCTTGTACGTCGATTTTTCGGTGTTCACGCCGACAAGATAAACATCGAAATGTTGGCCTGCGCGCACAAAGGCGGCCAGGCGGTCGGTCAGTTTAACGGGTGCGTTTTTGCCATCCTTGTACTGCTTGATAATTGCACCGGTCTCGTTTGCGTTATATGTCATCCAGCTGCGGGCGCTCTCGATACCCGCAAGTGCGCTCTGGTATGCCTCGTTTTGCTGCATGCGGCTTGCGCTGGAACGACCTTCGCTGGTAAGCCACTTGTAGGTCGCTGTAGCAGCGATGGTTGCCACCAACATAAAGAGGAGTACGGTAACAAGCGAGACGCCTGACTTTAGAGCAAGATTCTCGCTTGCGCGAGAATAACGTGTTGTGTGTCTTTCATTGAAGAACATAATTCCTCCTAGTCGGTAGGACCGTTGCTCGGGGTGGGAATCACGAGAATCGCTTCGCCCGATTCTCCGTTCCGCTTCACCTGAAGCCGCAACTGGAAAGCCTTGACATTCTTTTTGTACTTGGTCGATACGGAAGTCGTATTTGGGTCGAACTTATAAACGGAACTTTCGGCTACGCGTAACTTCAGGTTCGAAAACACGATAGGTGCAGACGCTGCGACAGGGCTATAAAAGGAGAACGTGAACGCAATACAGGCGCTGATCGGGGACTTGAGCGAAAAACGAACCTTCCGCTCGATGTCTTTCGCGTCGTCTTCCAAAGGCGGGTAAAAAGCGAAATCGTCAAGGCCCGCAATCGGCTCGCCCTCGACATTCCTAAACCCGACCGCCATGTGGTCCCTGTTTACGACGAACGACTTGATGGCATTTTCGGCCCCGGGTTCCGGATATACGTTGAAGCTCAGTTCGTATGTAGTATCTGCGCCTAGGTGGATAGGGCTGTCCCCGCAAAGGTTTTTCCAGCTTGCATCGGGTGAAGTGTTCTTGAACGCGTATACCTCGTTCAGGTCCTTTTCCGTAGATGCAGCCGGGTCGTCGTCGTCCTTGTAATTCGAGGCGAATTTTTTCAAGATGACATTCTTGCCGCCCGCCCCCACGAAAAGAGGCTGGATATGCTTCGCGGCATCGTAGCGATAGACAAACTTGAATTCTCCCGATTCGTCCGGGAACACGAGGTATTCGTCTTCTCCTTCCGTTACGTCGTCTGCTTTATGCCAGGGAATCGCCGGCAAAACCTTGAAGGAATCTACATCTGTAGCCATTTCGACCGTGAAATTGTCGAGATCCGTACCGGATGAACCTTTCGGCGCACAGTCGTCGCCGGCACTGCCGTCAATAACCAGGCAACGCCGCTTGAGCACTTTCCCCTCCAGAATCCACGAAACCTCTTCCACGGCTTCGTACTTGCCATCGGAGTCATAGCGCAAGCGGCGCATCTTGAACTGTTCCAGATTCGTGTTTGGCGCCGGACTTGTCGGGACGAACTCGAACGAAGACAGGTCTTCCACCTTGTCGTCGGGGTCGCCATCGACCTTCGGGTACATGTAGACAGAGTCGTACACGCCACTAAAAGTATCGTCGCTCCCATCGGTGGCGTTGCTTTCGAGGGAACTCTTGGCCCCCATCTGCGCCACGTCGGTCTTGAACAGGGTTGCCACGTTCTCGGCCACCTCGGATGCCTTGAGCATGCTCTGCGTGCGGATGCGCATCTTGGTCGAGTTGCTAAATGCTTGACCGGCAACAATAACCACGATACCCACGATGGCGATATACACCATGAGTTCCATGAGGGTGAAACCCCGCTTGCGGGTATCGCATGCCGAGCGCTTGTCTACAACAAATTTTCCCATACCGATCACATTCCGTCCATACGCAAAACACCGTGGCATACACCACGAAGCGGGGCCCACCCGGGTCCCGTCTAGTTTAAAATAGCTTTTTTTCTGCGAAATGTTTCAAAATATTTAAAAACAGGCGTTTTTCTGCGTTTTTGCGCACATTTTGCCTTTTTGAGGCATTTTAAGCATATTTGGGATCCTCAAAAGTCCCGATTCGCAACAATAATTTTACATTTTATGAAAAACAGCCAGCATTTTACAAGCGTTAAAGCCGTTCTTCACTTGATGGCGAGCATGGCCGAAATCAGCGCCTCCGGCACTTTATGGGAGCGAAGGAACTCTACCCTTTTGGCATTAACGGCTTCATTTCTAGATCGTTCCTTCTCCATTCCTTTCTCCATCCCTTTCTCCATCCCTTTCTCCATTCCTTTCTCCATCCCCTTTTTCATGCCTGCTCGACGCCCTGCACGTTCTGCAGCTCGACGACGATCTCCAGCAGTCACTATTCCCAGGGCTTGTCCGATACTCATTCGCATTTTCAACTCCTGCACAATGTCTTCATCAAGGAACTCTCCTAAATATAACTCTATTTTTTCAGCAAGGGTAGCCCTCGCCCCTACTTCCATCTTATAGAGTAGCGGGACCAGCTTGTCACCTAATTTTTTTAGTTTTTCCCCGTCAAAAGCGTATTTCATCACAATTGTCCCAATGGCGGCCTCAACATTCTTTTCTGCAAAACAATGGCTGTCGGGAATATTGGCCAGATTCACGAGCACGCAATCAAACGGCAGTTCCTTTCCTCCTAGTTGGTTTCCATACTTTGCCCGAAAATCTGCAACCGGGTCCCAAGCGCCCTGACCGTTGTATATTATAATGACCTTGGTAGGAAGCCAGCTAAAGTCTGTCGCCCCCTTGTTTACCATAACCTCGAATACATATCGATAGATTTGCGAGAGTACGTCGCCTTTGCGATAGGATTTATGTTCAAGCAATATTCCCACAAAGACTTCCGGACCGCCCTTGGTCCGCGCCTTGAAAGCAAGGTCCGCCTCACCCCACTCACGAACATTGCTGAAGCTGCCGGGTATAAGTTCCATGCTCGACAAATCCACGGCAGATAGCATGTTGCATAAATCAGGATTTCCGTGTTGCGCGAGCTGCAGGAGGGTTCGAGCATTTCCCGGAACCGCATAGACATAGCGGAAGAACGGATCATGCTTGCGTCTAGCGATCTTTCTTGTTTCATTCTGTCTTGTTCGCATAAAAAACTTTTTCCGTTTTACACGGGTACGCGCCCGTATCGCGAACAGGAGATTATCCCCTATCTATATACAAGAACGATTGAAACCGGAAAATGTTCCGAAAAAGACAAGAAAATTTTGTTTACAAAATTCGACCGTCTATCTCCAGTGCGTCCCGAATCGCACGATGAGGTCGATTCCGCCGTACCAGTTGTAGCCGTCAATGTCGAAGATATTGTCGCCGAAGTTTGCCACCCCGATGCGGGCGCCAAGCCCAAACACGTTCGGTATCGCCCCCCCGTCCCTGCCGAAATACTTGGCCCCCGATATTCCCGTAGTGAACCCATACGAATACCCGTTTTTCATATCCTTGAGTCCCTGCTCCTTGTAGTATTTTCCTTCCTCGGTGTCGAACTCGATGGCATGGAGCCTGAGGCCGCCGAACACGGAAAGGTCGTAGGAATACGAATAGATGACTTTCGCACGGAACAGCGCCTCGACGGCGGTGTAGGAAATTTCCTCCTTGTAGTAGGTGACCCCCGACTGCACGATATCTTCCTTGTAGGGGTTCACGACGACGATGCTCCCGATGCGGAATTCGGCGCAGTATTTCCCGAATGCGCAATACCCGAATCCGAGATCGAACGCGGGACCGGGGCGGAGCTTGTCGTTGGCGCCATTGCTAAAGAAATTACCGGCAATCCCGATGAACATCTCCCAGTGGTTTGCGTGCAAGACCTCATGCTCGCTCTTGGCGCGGAAAAACTCTTCCAGGAATTCACGCTGTTGTTCATTCTCAATTTTGCCCAGCTGAATCTGCACGTAGCGCGGGGTCTGTATTCCGGTAAAGCAGTAATAGACGATAGTGCGGACAAAGGCGGCATCGCCGGGCGATAGTTTTTTCAGGTCAGCTTCCCAGGCTTCGCTATCGAGGTAGACATAGACGCTGTCGTAAAAATCCTGGTTGGCATAGCCGAAATACGCAAGGCGGCCAAACGGCGTGTTGTAGACATTCAGGGAACGCACCAGGCTATTGCGCACGTAGTCGACGTTCGCGATAAGGGAAAACTGCCCGGCAAGAAGCCGCGTGCCGATTTCCTGGTCGAAGTAGGGTATTTCCACCTGCTCCCGGGCCTCCTTTTCGTCGGCCTTGGGCGTAGAAAGTCCGCTTCCCCAGCCCCATTCGCTCTGGGCCGTCGCACAGACGACAAGCACACCGACCGTCACAAGAACATGCCTGAACATCATTCTACCTTTCCCCATATTTCTTCTCCCTTAATTCGTAATACTGCAACAGGGGCGTGAGCGTGAGCGTAAGCGTCCCGCCATCGCTCCCTTTCACGACATCGGTGTAATAGTTGCTGATACTCGCGAACAGCCGGAGTCCAAGGCGCAGCTGGCCCTTCTCCTGGTATTTCGTGAAGTAGAAGTCGAACGCCGTCCCGAAATGGAAACCGACCCCGAAATGGGATTCAAGGGGTTCCTGGTCACCCTTTTCCATGAGGTCGCTGAACAGGAGCGTCGGGCCCGCATAGATGCGATTTTCCACATACGGCGTGGAGAACGTGCGGTAGCCCATATAAAGATCCAGCAGGAATACGCTCTGGAACTTGTTTTCGTCGAAATTTTTTGAAGAAAGGAACCGGCCGTTGTAGCCGCCGCCAAAGGCGCCCGGGAAAAATTCGAGGGTGATGTCAAACGAGCCTTCGCTCGGGAAAAAGTCGCGCGTATCACCGAGTCCGAAGGTGAACCCGAGGCCCATGCCCATCTGTATGTTCCAGCCGACGCCCATGCCCTTGTAGAAACTGTTGACAACAAAGTCGCGCTGCTCGATTTTCTTGATGCTGTCGACGTTTGCCAGCACGATTTCGTTCCGTTTTTCCCTGTCCCTTGTCTCGAGCGTCGCGACGAGTACGCGCCAGAACGCACGGTCGCTTGCGCTATGCTTCGCCAGTTCCTTTTCCAGTTCGCCCGAGTTTTTCATCGCCTTGAGGGAGTCCTGCAGCAGCACGAAGATAATCCGTTCTGATTCGTCCATGCTGCCATTTTCCTTGCAGTCGAGCCCGTCTTCGAAGGTGTGCAGGTAGCCGCCCATCAGTTGTTTGGTGCTGCAGGTCAACGGGCTGGGCCACGAATAGAAGAACTTGCCGTCGGCGTATTTCAGGAATTCGTCCAGCTTTTCCATGTTTTCCCGGACAGCATCGCGGTCGCCCGCGCCTAGCGCATCGAGAATCTTCCGCTTGTAAACCGGGGACATATCCTTGGTCATTTCGAGCAAGAACCGGTTCGGCAAGTAATAACCCGGCAGCTTTGCAATGGAATCTATCGACCTGAACTGGTTTTCGTCAATAATTCTCGAATGTCCGTCTTCGAAAAAAATCCTTTCTAACTTCGGATGGACATTTTCCAGAGAAATTTCGGCAAATAGCCCTGGAGGGTCCGTCTCGACAACGGGACCCTGGTGGACAAGGCTGTACCGGACAACCGTCTCCGCCCCCTCGCGTGGATCTATCCAGGTTCGGGTCTTGCGGTCGTAGACTTTCTTGACGACATAGGTCGACTGGACCAAGACATAGATTGTGTTGCCGCTCGCATTGATGTAGGCCTGTTTCAGGTCTTCGGGAGCGGATTCCAGCTTATGGAGCGCCGCATCTCTCTGTTCGTTGTACCATGAGAGGAAGGCGTTTTTCCATTCCGTCGAAATTGTATCGTGGAACCAGGCGTCAATAAAGCCATTCCTATATTTTTTGACAGCTAAGGCGTCGCTGTATTTCTGCACGCCCCAGAATACGAGGCCGGTATCGCTATCGAGCTTCTGCTGCAGGGTGGCGCGGAGCGAATCGGGCACGCGGGACGCGGAAATGGAATCTTGCCGTTCCTCACACCCACGGAACGTACCGCCCGGGCAAGACATGCCCGAGAACGCTGCCGCAAATGCCGTGAGGCAAAGCACGGCAGCCGAAAACAATGCAAACCTGAACCCTTTCATCTTTTCTTCTCCCAATCCCAAAATACAAAAAAAATCAAGGGCCGCAACCGACGATCGCTAGATAAACATCATCGTATTGAGCTTGGCGCGGTATTTCCACGTGAGTTCGTGCTTGGGGCCGAGAACTCCGAACAAGGTAAGCATCGCCTTCTTTGCGGCACCGTCGTTCCATTCGGGCGATTCTACAAACAAGTTAAGGAACGCCTGGAGCGCGCTTTCGAAATCTTCGGCGCAGGCAAGCTTGCAGGCCTCGTGATACACAACAGCTTCCTTGCCCTGGACATCCTTCTTCGCGGCTTCGGCGTGGAAGTCGAGGAGTTCCAGCAGGGATTTCGCCTCGCGGTACTGGTCGTCGGCCTCGTTAAACTTCTGGAGCACTTCCTTCGCCTTCTCGGTATCGCCCATGCCGAGGCTCGCCTTCGCCCACAGCAGCTGCAGTTTCTTGTCGTCGGGAGTCTTCGAAAGGGCTTCCTCGAGCATCGGGAGCGCCTGGTCAAAATTCTTCTGGGCAATCGCGTCTTCGAGCGCCGTCTGGAACCGGGCCTCGTCCGAGACGAAGAACTTCTCGAGTCGTTTCTTGAGGTCGGCTTCGGGGAGAACCCCCGCAATGACGTCCGCAATCTGGCCCTTGTCGACCACGTGGACTTCGGGCACCGAGCGCACACGGAACATCTGGATGAGCTGCATGTTCTCGCGGTCATCGCAACTGACCACCCCGAGGGTGAAGTCCATGCTGGTCGAGAGCTGCCCCATCAGCTGGGAGTAGGGGGCGCAGTCGGGGTATTCGGCAGAGGAGAAAAGCACCGCGACGGCGCGGGTCTCGGAGGCCTGCATGACCTCGGTTTCAAAATTTTCAGCGGTAATCTGTACAACTTTAGCCATATCGCAAATATACAAATTGTTATATTGCGCTATATGAGTTCATGTCCTTTTTGCAAATCCGAAGTGGTGCAGTCGAAAATCGGCCATCTCGACCTTCGCATCTGCCCCAAATGCTTTTCGACATTTTTTCCGTGCGACCAGACGATGGCCCTGCGCGGGGACATGCCCGACCGTTCTCGCGAAATGTGGTACAACGCGCTCAAGGCGAAGAACGTGCCCGACCCCGACATGACGGGTGCCTGCTGCATCGACCACGGCGAACCGCTCGTGGACGGGAACATCCCCGACTACGGGATTCCCGGCAAGGTGACGACCTGCTGCAAGATGTTCCACCTGCCGCCTTCGCAGATGCTTACCATCCTGAAGCGCACGCTCGATGCTCCCTTCCAGAAACCCGGCGGAAACGGGAAGCATCATTTCTTCTTTATCCGCGCGCTCGACGCGCTCATAAACAAGTGGTTTGGAGAGAAAATGCCCGAGGTCGACCCCTTGGACGAAATACCGTACAACCTCCACCTGAAGAAAATTTTCGAATAAAATGAAAAAGACATACGCCGTCCTGGCGGTTGTGGCAATCGCAATTCTCGCCATCTACTTCCTCCTTCCAGACAGGAACTTTTCCGAAGTCGTCTTCCCGGCACCCGAAGGTACCGCTTTCGACAAATACGACGACAAGTCCGACGGCGGATCCTCCGAAGCTGCGCTTTCCATCAAGGATTCTACCGCAAAGTTCACCTGCACTCTCGGGGCGGATACGGCTGCCCCCGCCTGGTGCGGCCTGCTCTGGAACTTCGATCCAGAAGGCAACAAGGACTACCGCAACTGGACTT
This sequence comes from Fibrobacter sp. UBA7003, assembly GCA_002449765.1. Lineage (GTDB taxonomy): Bacteria > Fibrobacterota > Fibrobacteria > Fibrobacterales > Fibrobacteraceae > Fibrobacter. The sequence continues at coordinate 189,381 of DJXN01000013.1, read as the reverse complement.
TCGTCGACACCATATTCCTCGACCTGGAAGCGACGGGAACGACGCAACTGCTGCTGAAGATGTGGACGTTCGATCCCGACGTGACGGATATCGGCAAGTCAGAGACCTTCAAGCTCCTGCTGAAGGAAGTTCCCGTAAGGGCGGGCCGCCAGAAGATTGCCCTCCCGATGGAAGAACTCTACACTCCGGATTTCTGGTACGGCAATGCGGGCGTCGACCCGAAATTCAACAAACGGCACCAGGAATCCGTCGCCCGCGTGGAAATCGCGCCCGGCTGGGAACAGGCTCGCGGCGCGGAATTCTCGGTTGTCCTCTACGGCATTTCCGCAAGCGGGGTGAGCAATTTCTACTTCGGCATCGTACTGTTCGCCTTCCTCGTCATCGTCATCATCGCCGTCGGACGGCGCCACGGGTCCAAGGCAGATGAGAACTAGGACGAAGGCAATCGTCTTTGCTGTGTTCGCCGTGGCATTCGCGGCATGGACTTTCGCTTTCCTGCATTGCAGGGATTCCGAACTGACGGTATTCCCGCAGAGCCACTTCGAATTCTACGAACTTACGGACAGGGCGCAGGGAGGTTCCTCGACGGCCACGCTTTCAGTGTCGGATTCGCAACTCGACGTCGAGGTGAACGTGCGTTCGGGCGTCGCATTCCCGGCAGTGGGTCTGGAGTTCAACCTGAAATCCATTGACAACAGGCCCACGGGACTGTTCGACCTTTCGAAATTCGATTCCCTCGAAGTGACATTTTCGACACGGAGGATGCGTTCGGTTTCGCTGCGCGTCCTGACCGAGGATCCGGTCTATTCGCGGTCTGGCCGCGAATCCCTGCGCGTCCTGACACAGGACGTGCAGGCCGGACGCGCGCCGGCATCCGTCAAGGTCCCGACTTCCGCATTCCGCACCGCTCCCTGGTGGCTTTCGGCGATGGGCCTCGAAGAAGACGACGGACTTTCGCACCTGCACAGGAGCGCCTACCTCGAAGTCGTCTGCGGCAGCGGAGTGATGCGCGGGATTCCAGACGAAATCAGCGTCTCCAGGATTCGACTCCGGGGCGTGAACCGCGATTTCGAAAAGGGAATGCTTGCAGGCGCAGCACTCCTCGCCCTACTCCTTGTTGCCTTTATTATATATATTAAGAAAGCCAAGGGAAAACAGTCGTAACACAGGAGAAAACATGACTAGGTATTGGAATCTGGATCGCGTCATGCGGTTCGTGCTCTGCAGTCTCGGTGTAATCGTCGCATTGGGCCTTGTCTATTACTTGCGCGGAGTGCTCTTTCCGTTCATTGCCGCTTTCCTCATCGCCTACATCGTCGACCCGATTGTAAACAAACTACAGAAACTGGTCAAGAAGCGCGTCATTGCGGTCATCATCGTGCTGCTCGCCTTCGCCCTGATTCTTTTCGGAGTCGGGAGGGTTTTCATTCCGCAAATCGTGCGCGAAGTCCAGACGCTCGGGACATTGATTGCAAGGATGTTTACGGACTCCGAATGGTCTTCACGCCTGAACGACGTACTCCCCGCCAACTTGTGGGAGACCGTGCGTTCCATGATTTCTTGGGACAAACTAGCAGCGGCCATGCAACACATGGATTTCTGGAGCGAAGTCCAGAGCATCGCATCGAAGGTCCTGCCCGGCGCATGGGGCGTGCTTTCCTATACGGGTTCCGTGATCGTGTGGTTCTCGAGCGCCGCCATCATTTTCATGTATCTCGTGTTCATCATGCTCGACATGCACAAGCTGCGCAACGGCCTTTTGCTGACATTCCCGAAACGTTTCCGCAAGCAGGCTAGTTTGTTCGCAAGTGAAACAGACAAATTCATGGGCAACTATTTCCGCGCCCAGGCCCTAGTGGCACTGCTGGTCGGGATTCTCTACGCCATCGCGTTCGGCATCATGGGACTGCCCATGGGAGTCGCCTTCGGGCTTTTCTCCGGAGCGCTCAACATGATTCCCTACATGCAGCTCACCACCATCCCGCTCGCACTGCTACTGGCGGTCGTCCACGCCCTCAACACGGGGCTTCCCTTCTGGGAAGTGGCCATCATCATCGCATCCATCTACCTCGTCATCCAGGTTATCGAAGACTTCTTCCTCGTGCCGCACATCGTCGGGAAGTCGATGGACTTGCCTCCCGTGGGCATCCTCCTCTCCCTTTCCATATGGGGTAAGTTGTTGGGCTTCTTAGGCTTACTTGTCGCGATACCCTTCACATGCATCTGCCTCGTGTACCTGAAAAAGTTCCACGAGATATCGGAAACGGCCAACGCGAGCGAGGTCGAACCACCGCCCGAGGCTTGATTTTAAAGGGCTCAGAAAAAGACACTTTTTTCAAAAAAAGTTTTCCACATGTGAAAAAAAAAGGTATAATATCACCATACAATTAATCTCAACAACTCAAGGAGTTATAAAATGAACAAACAAGAACTCATCGACGCCATCCTCGCCAACAAGGAAGCTGGCATTGAATCCAAGGCTGCTGCTGCCCGCGCTGTTGACGCCGTTCTCGACGGTATCGCCGCTGGTGTCAAGAAGGACGGCAACGTCCAGCTCATCGGCTTCGGCACCTTCGCTGTGAAGGAACGCGCTGCCCGTGACGGCCGCAACCCGCTCACCGGTGAAAAGATCAAGATCAAGGCTTCCAAGACTGTTGGCTTCAAGGCCGGCGCCGCCCTCAAGGCTTCTGTCGCTGCCAAGAAGGCTGCTGCCAAGAAGGGCAAGAAGTAATTCTTCTTTGTGTACGAAAAAGACCCCGCATCAGCGGGGTCTTTTTTTATTTAGTGGTCGATACAGAACTCGAATCTGTGACCTCTACCATGTCAAGGTAGCGCTCTAACCAACTGAGCTAATCGACCATTAAGGTAGCCCAATAGTAGAAACTTGCATTGAGTTTGTCAAGGGATAAAGGCGCACAATTCTCGCGACATATTGCCGAAATTCGTGTTTTTTCGAGGAGTCAGCGATCTTCCTTGGGAATCCAGTAACGCAACCGCCCCGTAATGTGCAATGCAGGGAGCGAATCCTCGCAATGGCCGCCGCGGCAATCTACCGCATAGAGGTCGAGGTTGGCGGTCCAGGTGGAATCGTCCTTCTGGTCAAAGTGAAGCGTGCTGCGCCCCGCGTCGATGCTTCCCTTTTCGGAATTTTCGGCAACGAACCAGGAATACTGCCCCTGTACGGGGTGGTTATCCCCGAGGACCGGCGAATTGACCATGATGGAAAACTGGTCACCGTCAGCGCTCTCTTCGATCTGCGTCCTTAGAAACAGATAGTGATGGCTATTATGGATGAAGGGGATTTCCACGTCATCGGGAGCAAGCTCGACAGTCCTGCTTTTCTCGCCATTTATTTTGTACTTAATGTAGCCGCCGCCCTTGACTTCCCAGCTGTCGTTGATACCGCTACAGGCATAAAGCCCTAGCGCAAGAGCCGGGAAGATGGAAAGGATACGCCGCATCAGTTCTTGATTTCGCCGCCGGATTCTGCCGCCCTGCGCGCCCTCGGGTCTTCGAGAATGTAGAGCGGGAGATAGGAAATTTCTTCGTCATCGATAAGGAGGCGCACGATATACTTGTCGGGGCGCGCAATCTGAAGGCGCTGCATGTTGAGGACAAGGTTTATCGCGGCCGTGTCGAGACCGTCGGCGACGGGCTCGAATGGAATCTTCGATTCCATGACGGGCACTATCGGGTGCCCGCACACGTCCTCGATGGAAAGCTTCAGGTTGTGGATTCCCGCCTCGGAACGCTGGTAGCGGATGCGGAAAGCCGCCGCACACTGCGGAATGACAAAGGGGAACTGCGGAGGGAACGCCCTGTCGAACGCCCCGAGGATATTGAGCCTGCCGCCGATTCCGTTCGCGGTGGCGGCATCGCAGATTGCTGCTATTTCGATATTCATCAATGAACCGTCCATGAATCGGCCACATACTTCATGACGATGGGGCCGAAGTTGACACCTCTACCGCCCGCATTTTCCCAGGCCAGCATGGAAATGAAGACCTTTCCGTCGCTTGCAACTGCGATATCGGGAACCGAGCCGCGGAGATAGTAGTGCTTGCTGTTGTAGAATACAGTCTTGAAGTAGGGCAACTCGTTTTCGCCCATGAGCTTCCACGTGCTTCCGTCGAGGTAGAACACGTGGCTCTGCGCGAGCGAGGGTTTGCCCTTGTCGTCGATAATCGCGTAAAGCTTATTGTCGAAGGCGGCAAGCTTGATATGGTATGCCAAGATGCCTTCGTGGATGGATTGTCCGAACACTCCCGACTTGTTCCATGTGATGGAGGATGTGTTTGCGCTTCCCTTGTACACGTAAGGTCCGTACGATTCGGTATTGCGGTTCAGGAATCCCAGATAGAGCGTGTTCCCATCGGCCACGAGGTTGATTCCGTTCATGTTCTGTTCGATCTTCTCGGAATTCTTCTTCAAGGCGTAATCACTGCCGTACAAGGTGTAGTAGGCCTGGTAAGCCGACGTCGTATCGACAAAGACGAACGCGAGCATGCCGTTCTGCATATAGGCGACCTGCTGTTCGCGCATCTTCAGCGGATGGTTCGTGTATGTGGTATCGCAGACGGTCCTGCGGTGTTCCGTGCGGCAATTCGAAGTCGTGAACGTCCGGTATGTGGGGACGCTTACGTCGGCCGTGACCCATGCAGAGCCGTCCCAGCGGCTGTACATCGTTGCATTCGTAGTTGTCTTGAGGTAGCTTACGAGCGGGTACCCGGAAGTGGGATGGCAATCGAGCGCCATGATGGAGGCCTCTTCGATGGCATCGCCCACGGAGGCCCAGGTCGAAGTTCCGTTCGCAGACCTGTAGACGGAGAGGTTACCCGCGCTTGTGAGGACCGCGAGATAGAGGTCGCTCCCGCCAGACTTGAGCTTGAGGGAAACGATGGAATCTGCAACTGAAATTCCGGCCGTACTGATGGATTTCCAGGTGCTTCCGTCGAGATACTTCGTCGTGACCGCCTTCGCGCCGGAGAGGTAGGCCACGACAGGTTTTGCGCCCGCCACGGCAATAACCGGCGGAGTCGTCATCTTGCTCGTCTCGAGAACCGTATCGCTCGTGGCGAGATTCCGCCATGCCTTGCGGAAGTAGACCTTGCGGCAGACTTCTTCGGCACGGTGTCTGGAGAAGAACGCCTGGTTCGGATGCGCCGACGTGCTATCGCGGTAGTCGAGGCAGATGGTGAGCGAATTTTCCCTGGAACTGCGGATGAACGCGGAGTTGAATTCGGCGATATTGGTATCGAGAGAACCGTCATGGTTGCCCTGGTAGTAGTTGCCATCGACATTGCTGAAGCTCCACCAGAAGTCCTGATGGTTCTCGTCGCCGATCGTACCGAGTGTCGATTTCTTGCCGCCCCACGAAGTATCGTAGAAGTAGTAGGATTCACCGCTATCGAAGGATTCGTCGCCGCTCCAGAGATACACCGTATCGGCCGCGGTAATCACGCCCACGGGCGACTGCTTGATGATACGGACAAAGGTCGTATCGCTAAACACCGCCTTGGTACTCGATTCCTCGGCGCTGACGACGCAGTACAGGTCCCTGCCGTCCACCGTGTATTCGCCGGGCCGGAAATCATAGAAACTGGACCCGTTCTTGTAGTAATCATACCGCGTGACGTTCGCTTCGAGCGAAGTATCCTTTTTCTGGTCGAAGCATTCCCAGGTGAACCAGCTGATGCCCTGCCAAACGTTGTTGACCGTGGCATTGAGTTCAAAGAGGTCGCCCGCCGTCACGTAGATTTCCTCGTCCTTCACGGAAATGACGGGAAGCTCGGTAGAATACTGGATCCTCATCGTATCCATCGCCATGTTTCCATCGTTGTCCGTGGCGCGCGCAACACAGTAGAAGGTCGCCGTCGCGGCGGGTGCCTTCCAGACCGTATCGTACTGAGAAACAGTCTTCCAGTTATTCGCGATTTCGGAAGGCGTCCCGCAGCTCCATTCCCGCTTCTCGATGAAGCCCGGGAAGTCGGGATAGTCGTAGGCCGTGGCGCCCAGCACGATGTTGTAGCCCTCGCGGACGACAGCCGACTCGTTTGCGACAACAACGGTCGGAGGCGCAAGGATGATATCGATCAGGGTCGTATCGCGCGAGGTATTGCCGTCGTCGTCGGTAACGCGGATAATGCACTTGTAGCCGTTCTGGGCCGTAGCAGGCATGGAGGCCGAATACTGCGGGGAAGTCGCGCTGGAGTAGGTGAACCCGATATTCTGCGCATCGGCAGAACCGCATCCCCATTCGTAGAGCACGATTCGCCCATAAAGGTCGCTCGCCATGGCGTCGAGCCCGAGAGTATCCTTGATGGTGACGGTGTAATTGCCCAGCACCTGGACTGTCGGCGGGTCCTGCAGCACATTGAATACCGCCGTATCGCTCGCCTGGTTATTGTCGTCGTCGGTGACGCGGATGGCGCAGTACCAGTTGCACGCCTCGGGCGGCATCGTGACGGTCGGGGTCGTATTCTTTGCAAAACTCGTCCAGCCGTTTTTCAGGTTCGCGCGGACACTGTCGCAGGCCAATTCGTAGCCCACAATTTCACCGAGGGTATCCATCGCAACGAATCCAAGCTGCACCTGGTCCTTGATGGTGAGCGTCTGGTTCGTGATGTTGAGCGAGACGTACGGGAGATCCAGCAGCACCCTGAAGTATGCCGTATCGTTGGCCGTTTCGCCGTCGTCGTCGGTCGCCCTGACAATGCACTTGTAGTTTTCGGACGCGATTCCCGGCATCTGGACGGAAATGGGAAGATTCGAGAGCGACTGCTGCGGGGTCGCAAAAGTGGTGTCGTAGTCGAAGGCGACTATGGTTCCGTTGGAGCAGCCCCATTCGATCTTCGCGATGGTCCCGAACCTGTCGCTTGCGTTCACCCTGAGTTCCACAGACGAATTGATCTTGTGGCGATTGTCCATGGATTCCGACGTCACCTGGATTGTAGGCGGATCGGGGATTACGTTCACAAGCAGCGTATCCGCTCGCTGTACGAGTGCGGAATTCTCGATTTTCACGATAAGTTTCTTGGTTCCGGGAGCCGACCACGAAATATCGCCTTCCAGACGGTCGTCCGTCGGGCACGGAGTGCCGCCGGCGCAAATCCAGCTGAGCGTAAAGAACTTGTCTCCGGAATCGCTGTTGTTGCCATCCGCAAAAAGCTTATAGGAGATGACATCGTTCACGGAAACGTTTGTATCGTTCGTCGGGGATTCGAAATAGACGACAGGGCCGTCATTGAAGAAGCCGAAGCGCACCTTGTTCGTAACGACTCCGTCATCCGTCCTTGCCACCATTTCGTAGAAGGCCCCTATACGGATGTCACCCGGCAGCATCGTCTTGTCAAGGACCAAGGTCGCCACGCTGTCGTCAATCTCGGTACGGAATACCGACGCGTTTTCGACATTCGATTCCCACGTGACGCTATCCGGCATCGGGAGGGCGTTTTCGACCTTCGCCTTGAACGTGAACGAATGGAGGAGGTTGATCATCGAAGTCGCCTTGTCATCCACCGTAAGCGTTATATTCGAAGCGCGGACCATAAAGTTCAGCTTGGTCGTATCCGAGACTAGCCCCGCGCTATCCTTGACCACGAGAGCGAGGGAATGTTCCCCGTCCGCAAGGTTTTCGACATTCTTCGTCCAGCTGTTCACCGTAAAGTAAGACGCCTCGGTTTCCACCCCGTCAAGCCAGGCTTTCGCGGAATCGACCTGCGAACCGAAGTCGTAGAGCCTGAACGCGAACTGGTAGTCGCGCACGCGGATAGTATCCAGTTTCTTATTGAAGACGATGACGGGCGCCGCCGTATCCTTGAGCGTAAGCGTCGGGAGTTCGGTGGTATCGTCGGCGATGACAATCCTGTCCTTGAGGCTTGCGCGGTCGAACCTGTAGTTCGTGGTATCGATGGCGTAGACGTCATAAGATCCCGGGGGGACGTTCATGCTGTAGTAGCCGCTCTCCTTCGTGGTACCGTAGAAGAAGTTCCCGAGCGTATCTTCCATGGCGATGCGGATTCCCGAATGATGGTGCCAGCTCTGGTATTTCGCATAGCCGTTGAAGTTTCCGTTCGTATTGTCGAGGTTCCCGAGGAAGAACTTCCACGGTCTCGACTTCCCGCCGTCGTCGACATGCTTCGCGACAACCGTATCGTAGCCGTCGGTCACCCAGACATCCCAGTAGAGGATGCCGGAGAGGCCAATCAGGTTCTTGCCTGTCGTATCGACAATCTCGAAGCTCTTCTCGGCGATATCGCGTGCGACAAGGTATTCCTCGGGGTCGGTAAAGATGGGCGGGTTGCGTCCGTCGGGGCTCTTCGCCACGCGGATGTAGTAACGGAGCGAGCCCGGGTTGTCCTGGTCTTCGGCGCGGTAGTAGAAGGCGAAACGTTCCTTGCTGCTGAAGCGGCCGCCGTCCAGCGGCTGCAACAGTTCAATCGTGGGCAACTGGTTGAAATGCAGGTAGACCGTATCGAGGGTCTCGTTGCCGTCGTCGTCCACCGCGATGACATAGACCGTCTGGTTCCCGAGCGAGTCGACGTAATCCTTCTTGTAGGGAATCGAGATGGCGAGGCTGTCGCTCCCCTTGACCTTCTTTGTATCCCAGACCTTGGCGGAATCCTTGCCCGGGCCATCGATATCGACCTTGACTTCGACCACGGTGCCGAAGGAATCGGCCGCCCAGATATTGAAATTCGCGGCCTTCTTGTGACGCGCCTTCACCGTATCGCGCGGGACGTAGAGCATGGGAGGCGTATCGATGACACGGACATAGAGCGGCCTCCTGTGGATACCCGCCGTATCTATGGCGTTGTTACCGTCAATCGCGCGGAAAATGGGGAAATAGACGCCGGCGCTATCGTAGGCCCAACTTTGCGCCACGGTGTTCTCGCTCGTGACGACGCTGTCGCCAAAGATCCATTCGAACCTGTAAATCTTGTCGGCGTAGAGAGGCAGGAATCCCATAAAGTAGACGGAATCGCCGACCGTCACCGTAATCGTGTCCGCGACGGAATCGGCCGGGAGGGTCATCGTCGTAATAGAATCCGCGAAAGCTTCGGCATTCTCGAAGGGGTGATCAAAGGCGAATACGATGGAATGGTTGTTCCTGAGCCGGACGTTTTCCACAATGGAAGATTCCCTTGAACAGGCGAATAGGGCCACAAGGCATGCCGCCAAGGCTAGAATCAGGCAAGAATTTCTCAATCGCATATCGGATTCCTCATTAGACACGAAATAACGGGGCGCCTATGGGGGCGTCCTGCATTTTTAAATTTATCTTTTTAATTCGAAAAAACAAACGCCTATCTTTGTTTATATATTCTACTATGTAGGTTTTTGAGGCTTTTATGGAAGAAATCCCCCTCTGGTACTGGCTTTTGGTGTTTTTTGCCTTCGGCGCGTGCGTCGGGAGCTTCTACAACGTGATTGTTTACCGCATGCCCCGCGGGATTTCGCTCATCAACCCGCCGAGCCACTGTCCGCTGTGCAAGAAGCACATCCCCATCCGCTACAACCTGCCTATCGTGGGGTGGCTATGGCTACGCGGGAAGAGCGCCTGCTGCCACCAGCCCATCAGCGTCATCTACCCGATTGGGGAGGCGCTGTGCGGCTTGCTGGGTGCGATTGCGCTGTTTGCTGCCGTCGCGGTAGTGGGCGGTGTGCCGGTATCGGCCTCTTTTTTCACGGCGCCGGTCACTGAACCCGCGGTGTGGGCGTCGGCATTTGCGATGTTTTGGCTTTTGCTCGGGGCGTACCCGGTATGTGCGGTCGACTGCAAGTACAAACTGATTCCCGATTCCATCTCGGTGGGCGGGATTGTCGCTGGCCTTTTGATTTCGATTATCCCCGGCGGTGTCGCTCCGCTCCAGAGCCTGGTCGGGGCGGTGGTCGCGGGCGGCGGACTCTACCTGGTGGGTTGGTGCGCGACGAAACTTCTGAAGAAGGAAGCCATGGGCTTCGGCGACGTAAAGCTCCTCGCGGGCTACGGCGCACTGATGGGCGTGACGGGCGCGGTCGAGACGCTAATCGTGGCCGCGATCCTCGGCATCGTCGTGATGGTCCCCTACGGCAAGATTGCCGCTCGTCGCAATGCCGCTGGCCAGGATGCCGCCGAAACCTCGGGACAGATTCCCTTCGGGCCGTTCCTCGCGGTGGCCGCACCCTTCATGTACCTCTGGGGCGAGACTCTATTTAAGTTGTACATAAAGCTCGTGTTCGGGGAATAAGTCGATTTTGACATTTTTGGGGATTAAATGAAGTTTCTTTGACCATTTAATCCCCATTTTCAGGGAAATCACTCAATTCGGATTGCTTTTTGCATGTTGCGGGAGCCGGCGCGCACCTTTACGATGTATATCCCGCGGGGGAGGCCGCTCGTGCTGATTGCCGCGCGGCCGATGCTTTCACGCACCAGCTTGCCGGTCGCACTGAAAACCTGCACGCGGGTTGCGGGCGAGTATTCCAGGCGCGGCTCCGCGAGGCCGCTAGCGAGTCCACCGATTGCTGTCGTCGTGTCGGAGGTGTCGGGCTTCGTCACGTTCACTGCGGTCAGTTCCAGCTGGTCGAGGTTCGGGCCGTCGTTTCCGCCCACGGTCGCGAATGTGATGGTGCTAGCGCCAAACGGCAGCATGATGGAAACGTCCTTCGTCACGTAGGTGGTCCAGTTGCCGGTCGTCGCGAATTCGACCTCCTGCGATTCGCTCGCATCGCCCTTGATGGAAAGGCTGCGGGCCGCATTGCTCCCGTTCGCGTATGTCAGGGTAAGTTTGTATTCGCCGGCCCCGTCAGCATAAACCGGCACCTTCACGCTCGATGTTCCCGTGCCGAAGTTCACGTAGCCCGCACCCGCGAAACCCGCGTTGCTACTCTCGTTGACGGCATTCTCGATAACGCCCTCTTCGGCCTGGAACTTGCCCGAGCCATCGCCGATGAACGAGGGCGTAAGTTCGATGTCGCCTGCAGCGGTAATGCTTGCCTGCGGTTTGCTCGCGTCGATACCCGCGGCGCTCTTGCCGCTCCAGCCGGCGAATTTCCAGCCGGAGTTGGGAGTGGCGGTGAATGTCGCCGTCTTGCCTTCCATGACCTTGTCGCCGCTGAGGTTTGTGCTGACCTTGCCACCGATGGCGTCGCCAAGCGTCACCTTGTAGTAGGTGGCGTTCGCGTCAATAGTCATGACTTCGTTGGAGTATGCGCCGAGACCGCCCATGCTGTTGGCCGCACGCACCGTAATCTTCGAGCCCACCGCGATGCCTTCGAGCGAGAAGCTCGGAGTAATCACGTTGGCCTTGTACTTGCCGTTCACGAAAATAACCCATGCGCGTGCGTTGTTATCGTCGGCCCATGTAATTTCGGCGCCTTCCTGCGCAATTTTCGGAGCGTTCACCTGCGCGGTCAACTTGGTCGGATCCCAGTTGTCGCTACCCTTGAGCACGTTTTGGAGCGTGTACTTCGCGGCATCGCTTGCGTTCCACACCGTCTTGAGCGTGGTCGCGGTCGAGGCGTCCTTGCCGCCATTGAAATACGTCTTGCGCTGGCTCGTGTTCACAGCGTTGCCGTTGCCGTCCTTGCTGTTGTATTCGCCAAAAACCTGCGGGGCGGAATTCATGTCGGGCCCCCAGCCTTCGCCCTTGGGCTGCGCAATCATTTTTGTGTTCAGGAAGACCGTCTTTGCGTGGCCCCAGGAACGCCCCAGGTAGAAAGTGCCGTTGAAACTGTTGTTGCTTACCGTGATGGTCGCGTTGTTGAAGACGTAGCCCCAGTCACCCGGATTTTGCGATGCAGTGATGTAGCCGCCGTTTCGTGTCATCACGAGCTTGGTGCCTTCGAAGAACACGTCGCCGCCACCGCAGATGAAGTCCACCGTGCCGTCGATTTCGCCGCCTTCCCAGTAGGTGCGGCCCTTCTTGGTGTAGTAGGTATCCTGACCGCTTAAAAGGCGCACGTTCTTGTAGATAAACTTGTCGCCCTCGTTCTGCTGCAGGGCCACCTGGCGCGCCGCGTTGCCGGAGTTGTATGTGCCCTTGTTCTGCAGGGTGATGTCCTGCATGTACATCTCGTTGTTTTTCGGGAAGTATATTGTCGCCGTGAGGCTTATGCCCTCGGTGTCGGTCGTGTTCGCGATGATCGTCTTTTCGAGGCTCTGCCCGATAATCGAGAGGTACGAGGCGCTCACGGTCGATTTCCCGTGGCTGTCGCCCGTAAGCTTGGTGATGTCGTATTCGCCATCGGGCACGAAGATGACGAAGCGGTTGCTGGCAGATGCGCCCGACTTGCTGGCAGCAGCAACAGCCGCCTTGAAATCGCCATCGACACCGACCACGAAATCGATTTTCTTTTTTTCGACTGCGGATGCGCTCACCGCAAGAGCGAGGAATGTGCAAACTGCAAACCTGTTCATGATTACCTCGCCACGCCGTTTACTCGGAACACCTTGCCGTTGCCGCGCCTAAGGTACACGCCCGCGCTGTTGCCGTGGGTGCCGAAGTCCACGAAGTAGCGGTCCGCGGGAGCCCCGACTGCGGAGCGGCGCATGTCGCGCTTCCCAATAAACTCCGTGGTGTCGCCCGGAGTCGTGCTGGTATCGCCCACATCGACCTTGCCCACGAGCAGGTCCTCGTTCATCCAGCCGATGTAATCGATATTCGCCATGCCGTCTTTCGAGAGGCTCGTGAACTTGAGTTCGCTGTAGCCCGCGGGCAGTTCCACCTCGACGGATTGCGTTTTCCAGGTGGTCCAGCCGCCGGTCGATTCCATGTTCCCGCTTTCGATGAGCGTCCTGTCGTCTGCAGTAACGCTGAACCCGCGTTCTGCGCTCCCGCCGTTCGCAAAGCTGATATAGAGCGTGTACTTGCCCTCGGCTTTTGCCGTCACGCCGTAGGTCACGAAACTTCCCGTCGCGTTGGCTACGTTCGCGTAGCCTTCGCCCACGAATCCCGTGTTGCTCGATTCCTTCACGCCGTCGATTTCAACAAAGTTCACGCCGTCGATAAACACCTTGCAGGAATCGCTCCCGCACATGGCCGCCGGCGGGGGCGGTTCCACGTAGGTTCCCTGCAGCTTTTCGAGTGCCGCGAGGTATGCCGATTCTGCGCTCAGCAGGGCGGAACCGTAGTCGCCTGCCCACTGGTAACCCGTGCGGCGTTCCTCGCTAATCTTGGTGAAGTCCTGCGTCTTGGTGCTTGCGCCGTCGCGGTCGCAGAAGAAGTAGTTGTCGTTGTTCACCTCGTAGAAGCGGTACCACAGCACGTTTCCGTCGCGCTGCTCGAAAGTCCCCGCCTTCTTATTGAAGTAGAGCCCCACGACGCGGGTCTTCTTGTACCAGGCGATTGCGCCCTTGACCGCCTTCTGGATGGCTTCGGTTTGTTCGGGCCAGTTCATCAGGAACCATACCACGCCGGCGGATTCGCTGCCCGACTTGGATTCCAGTTCGTAGGCGCGTGCGGGGCGCGGCGCATAGTTTGCCGTGTCGTGCTGGGCGCACCATACCGTCAAGTTTCCGTTGTTCACAATCTGCGCCTTGAGCAGGTAGTCGACAGCCTTGTCGAGGGCGGACTTCATCTTGTTCCGGGTCGCATCGTCGATGATGTCGCTGTCGAAGGGCGAAGTCCTGTTCGCGATATCCATCATCGTGACCATCGCGCGCACCATCGCGTTGTCGTTGAGCGTCACGTGGTCGCTGTAGTTGCCGCGCTTGGGCCAAACCTGCGGGAGGCCTCCCGTGGAACGTTGCATGGTGAGGATAAAGTTCAATGCCTTGTTGAAGCTCGACTTGAAGGTCGCCTTGTAATTACTGTTCGTTGTTTCCTTGTAGCGCACCGCCAGCAGGCGCATTTCCTGGATAGTCGCGTTGTTGTCGATGGTGCCGAGGTCGCCGCCGTCCTTGGAGCGCCATTCCGACTTTTGCCCGCCGGTGTATGCACTCTTGTACTTGTCGGCCATCGCCTTGTAAAAACCGCCGTTGCTGATTTGCCACGTGGTCATGTTGTAGGTGTACTGGTCGATATCCATGCCGGAAGCGGCCGAGGTCAGTTCCGAATAGCCGCGGTAGCTGTTGATTTTCGAGACCGCCGTTGCGGGGGGGACGTAGTCTGCCGCCAAAGCGAAAGAGCCTCCCGATAACAGGGGGAGCGTTACAAGAATTCCAAACCAGCGTTTTTCCATAACATCCTCACGTTAAGAAAACTATGCCATACAGCATTAATCTAACATAATATATGTCAAAAAAGCTGGCAGGGAACGATGTTTTTATTTACAAGTTGTCCATGGACAACGCCCAAAATAGGCAAAACGGAGCACATTTGGAAGCGTTGCCGTGCCACTATACCTTAAAGCCCGCATCCACCATGCATTTTTGTGCGAAGGCGTTCGCCTCGTCCTCTTTTTCGGGATAGTTGTGCGTGATTTCGATGTTTTGCAGACAAATCCCCTTCTTGCCGTGGTAAAGCACGTGCGCCAGCTCGTGGAAGAACGTGAACCACATCGTCGCGCGCTTCTCGAAGCGGTCGTGCAGCTGGATTAGGGGAACGTCCTTGTACCAGCGGTACATCCCGTGAACCGGCGAACTCTTGAAGTTCTGCACAAACAGCACGCGGATACCGATTTTGCGGCACAGCGCCTGCAGGCCAGTCATGCAGTCGTCAACCACTTCCGCCTCGGGCGTCCAGTAGGTAATGCGCTTCTTGCTCTTCGGGCGAACCTTGTTGGCCGCCGCAAATGCGATGATTTCGGGGAGCGCCGCCTTCAGGTTCTTGCGGACCGCGGGCTGCCCCAGCTTTTCCATCGGGTCCTGGTCCGAAAGGATTTCGCCCCGACGAATCCATGCCGACATGGCATACGGGTCCTTGACATCGGCGAGCGAAATGCGGAAGGCGACCTTCAGGCGGGCATCCTTGTAGTAACTGTCCCACGCCTGCGGAGACGCCACCGCGAAGAACTTGAGGAGCGAAAGGCCCGATTTGTCGTCAGCCTCGTTTTTACCGCGCCGTACCCAGTCGCGCACGCCAAGTTCTTCGGGAAAAGACTTTCTCCAGAGAGGCTGGTCCGAAAGCGAAGCCTTGACTCGTTCGCGTGAAAGGTATTCATCATAAGCAATTTGGCTACGCAGCCAAAACGAAGCTGGGATTTCTGTAACCATCTCCAACATAATTGCGACTTCCGGCATAATGCGGCAATTGCCTTGCAAAATATCATTCACCGCCTTGGGCGTGTAACCCATGCGAGCAGCCAAGTCATTCGCATCTAGGCCCATTTCTTCAAGTTTTTCAGCAAGATGCCGCCCAGGAGGCACCACAACAGCCAATTCGTCACATCTAAAAACCTGCATAAGAGCTCCTACTTATGATAATCTACAATTTCTAAGATAGAAACAGTTTGTTCCACAATCAATCCGACGATATTCCCGTCACTATTTAAAACCGGCTTGAATATAAGCCGATACGGATGATCTAAATCGCACGCCCATTGCCCCGCACGGTCGCCAACCAATTCATGAAAACGCCCCGCCACATATTTCAATGAATCCAAATCAACAGCTCGAAGCAAGGCGTCTATTCTTACCGAATAAACATCCGCCCGTCGTTGCCCCAACTTTCGCACAGCATAGGCCCTGTCGCCCGCGCAGCGAGCTAATTCTTTGTCTGCATATACTACTTGCACCTACCACCTCATCATTTTACCACACCTATAATATACATTAAAATTTTAATAAATGCAATAGGTACATTATTTTTTATAAAAAAAAACAGGAAAGTCCGAGCCCTTGACAGCAGGATTACGCCGAGTATAGATTTATTCTTGCTAGTGCAAAAAAAGCAAAGGAGCAAATTATGGGAAGGAAGCCGCGCATCAATTCATTCATCTACACATATGGCAAATTCGGGAAAGGATTTCGGAAAATCCTGGACACCGAGAATAAATTCCTGTACTCACACGGACGCTATCCGACAAAAATCGTAGCAGAGGACCTGCCCGAAGACTACATAAAAATTCATAGTCGCACGCTTTGGTATATGACGGGTTTCCTCAAGACATCGGGCGTTGTCGATATCCAATACAAAATGGCGAAGCTAAACCATCTGTTCAAGGACGATTACGTCTTTATTTCTTACAAAGAAAAACTGAAGGTTGAAGAAGACCGATTTGGTTTCATAGACTATGTCAATTACGACGCATGTTTTTGCGGGCCCGACATCCTAGATATCGCCCACGCCATTGAGAAATATTCACATCTTGACATTTCGCACATTCGAAAGGGAATGAAGGAAAAAGTACGCTGGCTAAAGAAAAACGAACCCGATTTTTACGAAACATGCTTTCACGGAAACGACAAGAAATTTTTGAAAGAAATCGATAGCAAGTGGTGATTAACCTACACCGCGACCTTGAATACGATACCACCCGTCACGTAACGGTGGATGATGGAATTGATGAGCGTCTGGTACGGCATGCCAGCAGCCTTTGCCATTTTCTTGATGCCATTCAGGTCATCAAGCTGCATACGAATAGTGATGTTCTTCGCCGAAGCAGACATAATGTCAGCCCGAATCCGTTCTTCCTCCTCGTGCGAAAGCGGAACTGTTTCGTCATTTTCCACCGCTTCCATCAAAGCGCGTTCTTCGTCATCAATCGGCTCATCTATAAATTTCGAGTTCGCCATTTTCTAACCTCCTCTGATACAAACGGCTTTTGAAAGCTGTTTTGAGAAAATATGTTCCATCGTTTTCCTCAATAAACGGAACGCAATGAACATACCCATCAACAAGAACAAGAAACATCCTTTGACCCTTATGTTCTGTTTGGTTATTAACCATCCTAGTGATAAACCGGCCCGCAAGGATTTCTTGCCTTACTGATTCCATATCGATGTTATGCTTCTGCTTGACCACGAGAGCTTTCTCCGTATCAAACCGCACCTTCATCTCTATATTTATAATATACATAATTTACAAATCCCTGTCAAGTTTAATTCAATCTTTTTTGCCCCGCGAATGATGTTACATCCGCGACTTGAGCAGGTCTTATAAGGGGAATTCTAGGCTTCTTGACAAGCAACGCCTCTTTTTCATTCATCATTCACTCCTCCCCGCAAACAGGCTTGAAATTGCGGGTCTTCAATTTTTTTTCGCGAGTATCGTCTACTCACTTGTGCACTAAATATAATTTCTCAGGGCATCATTGTCAATAGGTTCGCGACAATTTTTTGAACAGCCCTCCCGGCAGCCCCTTTATGTCCAAGCAAGTTTGGCCGCGGTGAAGGCAGAACCGTGCTGTAATAGTAATTTCACTATTTGCGATTACAACAAACAGAGTCCTATAATTGAACGCCGAAGAATTCCGCGACTTTCTTGCAGACAAATTCAATGTCTTCGATTTTTAGGCCGTAGAACATGGGCAAACGCAGCAGGCGATTGCTTTCGCGGGTGGTGAACTTGTCTTCGCCGGCAAAACGGCCATAGCGCTGACCCGCAGGCGAACTATGCAGCGGCACGTAGTGGAACACCGCGAGGATACCGTTGTAGACCAGGTGCTTGAGGAGCGCCGTTCGCGTCTGCAGGTCTTCGACCTTCAGGTAGAACATGTGCGCGTTGTGCGTGCAGTGTTCCGGAATGTACGGCAGTTCGAACAGGCCCTTCGCGGCAAGCGGCGCAAGCAGTTCGCGGTACATATTCCAGCTCGCCATGCGGTTGTCGTAAATCTCGTCGGCGCATTCCAGTTCCGCATAGAGGTATGCGGCATTGAGCTCGCTCGGCAGGTAACTCGACCCGAGTTCCACCCAGGTATACTTGTCGACTTCGCCCCTGTGGAACTGGCAGCGGTTTGTACCCTTCTCGCGGATAATCTCGGCACGGTCGCAGAACTTTTTATCGTTTATCAGTAACGCGCCGCCCTCGCCCATGCTGTAGTTCTTGGTTTCGTGGTAGCTGTAGCAGCCGAAGTCCCCGAGCGTACCAAGCGCCTTGCCCTTGTAGGTGGCCATCATGCCCTGCGCGGCATCTTCCACCACGAACAAATTATGGCGTTTCGCAATCTCGTTTATCTTGTCCATCTCGCAGGCCACGCCCGCGTAGTGCACCGGCACAATCGCCTTCGTCTTCTCGGTAATAGCCGCCTCGACCAGGTTCTCGTCCAGGTTCATCGTATCGGGGCGGATGTCCACGAACACGCACTTGGCTCCCTGCGAAACAAACGCGTCGGCAGTGGAGACAAACGTGAACGAGGGCATAATCACCTCGTCGCCGGGCCCGATGTCGCAGAGCCTGGCCGACATCTCGAGCGCATGCGTGCAGCTCGTGGTAAGGAGCGCCTTCGCCGTGCCGGTGTGTTTCTCGAGCCACTCGTGGCACAGCAGGTTGTAGGTACCGTCACCGCAAATACGGCCGCTCTCGACGGCCTGTTTCACGTAGTCAAGTTCTAGCCCCACGAAAGGCGGCTTGTTGAAGGGGATCTTCATGATGCAGAAAATATATATTTTTCAGGCGTAAAAAAGATATATTGTCCATACCATGAGTTTCAAAAAGAAAATGCTGCTCCTCGGGGGCAGCCACGCAGAAATTCCGCTAATCCAGGCCGCGCAGGCGCTGGGCTGGTACGTGATAACCACGGGCAACAACCGCGACGGCCTCGGTCACCCCTACGCCGACAAGACGGTATTCGCGGATTTCAGCGACAAAGATGCGATGTTTAAACTCGCCAAGAGCGAGGACGTGCAGGCGGTCTGTTCCGGATGCAACGATTTTGCGCTGCTCAGCACCGTCTACGTCTGTGAAAAACTCGGATTGCCCGGCCACGACAGTTACACGACAAGCCTTGAAATTCACCACAAGGACAAGTACCGCGCCCTTGCCACGCGACTCGGCATTCCGACCCCGCGTGCAATTACTGTTCCCGTCACCGGCACGGATTTTGCGGCCGATAATTGCGCCAACTTCGACGCAGCCATCGCGAACCTCACCTTCCCCATCATCGTCAAGCCGGTCGACCTCACCGGTGGCAAGGGAATCCACCGTGCAAGCACCCCCGAAGAAGCACGTGAAGCCTACAAGGATGCCTGCTGCCGCACACGGCAAGACCACATCGTAGCCGAAGAATTCGTGCAAGGTTCAAACCACGGATTTTCCGCCATGCTGGTGAAAGGCAAGGTCGCATTCGCCTTCTCGGACAACGAGCAATACTTTGTCAACAAGTACCTAGTGAGCGGAGCAAACTCGCCGAGCACATCGGGCAGCGAGACTCTCGCGAAACTCCGCGACTACAGCGAACGCATCGCGCGCGAACTTAACCTGGTCGATGGCATTCTGCATATCCAATACATCGAGAAACCTGACGGCACGCCCGTCATCATCGAAATCTGTCGCCGCCCGCCCGGAGATTTATACATCAAGTTCGTGAAGTACGCGACAAGCATCGACTACCCGAAATTCATCGTGATGGCCGAAACCGGCGAGGACATTTCCGGCATTGCCGACGTGCCTACGCAAGGTTACTGGCTGCGCCACTGCATAATGGCAGGGCCCGACATCGCAAACGGCAGCACTGTCCGCGACGTCACTTTTGCGCCCGAAATTCAAGGCAACATCGTCGAAAAATTCCTGTGGTACAAGCCCGGCGAACGCATCGCCGACAGGCTCACCTACAAGGCGGGAATCGTGTTCTTCAAGTTCCGGAGCCCCGAAGAGATGGAAAACAAGATCGCCCGCATGACGAATCTTGCACATATCGTGGTGGAATGAATTATATTAAAAGCATGAAAAAGGAACCTTACCAGATTGCGTTTATCGGTGGCGGTATCAACTCGGCCATCGGCGAAGTCCACAAGGCGGCAAGCCAGATGGACGGGCACTTCGAGCTCGTAGCGGGCGCATTCAGCACCCACGCCGAAACGAACAGCGAAACAGCACGCACCTGGGGCGTCGTTGCCGACCGCACCTACGCAAACTACCGCGAACTCTTGCAAGCCGAAAAGGGCAAGCTCGACGCAGTCGTTGTGCTCGCACCGACAGACTATCACAAGGACATCGTGATCGACGCGCTGAACGCAGGGTTCCCCGTGATTTGCGAGAAGTCCCTCGCCACGAGCGTCGCGGAAGGCGAAGCCATCGCGAAGGCCGTCACCGACACGAAAGGTTTCTTCTGCACCACGTACAACTACACCGGCTACCCGATGGTGCGCGAACTCAAGCAGTTTATCGCCGACGGAAAGCTCGGCAAAATCCAGCAGGTGCAGGTAGAAATGCCGCAAGAAGGCTTCATGCGCTTGGGCTCCCACAACGAGCCGCCCAAGCCACAGGCCTGGCGCCTCAAGGATACCGTGATTCCCAAGATTTCCTTGGACCTCGGGAGCCATCTGCACAACATGATTTTCTTTTTGACCGGCGAGCGCCCTGAACGCATCGTCGCTGACCAGGCCACCTTCGGGCTCTTCCCGCAAATCGTGGACAACGTGGGCGCCTTGGCGCAGTACACGAACAACATGCGCGCCCAGGTATGGTTCAGCAAGACGGCGCTCGGCAACCGCAACGGGCTGCGCATCCGCGTGTACGGCAGCGAGGGCAGCGCCGAATGGTTCCAGCTGGAACCCGAGACGCTCAAGACCTGCGACCTGCGCGGCAACGTGAGCCTGCGCGACCGCACCGGCGACGTGAAAATTGCGAACCAGCAGCGCTACAACCGCTTCAAGGCGGGCCACCCCGCAGGCTTTATCGAAGCCTTCGCAAACTACTACAAGGACATCGCCGACTGTCTCAAGCAATACTTTGAAACCGGAAGCTTTACAAGCCAGTACGTTTGCGGCATCAAGACCTCGCTCGAAGGCCTCGCCATGATGCAGGCCGCCGCGAAGTCCGCACAAAGTAACAAGTGGGAATCCGTCCAGCAGAGGTTTTAGATGAAACTCTCATTCGTAATTCCCTGTTACCGCAGCGAAAACACCATCGAGACCGTGGTGCAAGAAATCCGCGATACCGTCGCGACGCGCCCCGGCACCGACTACGAAATCGTGCTGGTGAACGACTGCAGCCCCGACGGCGTATGGCAAGTCATCAAGCGCCTCGCCGCAAACGACAGCCACATCAAGGGAATTTGCCTTGCGAAAAACTTCGGGCAACATTGCGCCCTTATGGCAGGCTACGGGCAGGCCACCGGCGACTACATCATCAGCCTCGATGACGACGGACAGACCCCCGCCAGCGAAAGTTTCAAGCTTGTAGACAAACTAGAAGAAGGCTACGACGTTGTTTACGGCTACTACGAACACTCCGCACAGCACCTCTTCCGCCGCTTTGGCACGTGGGTCAACAAGAAAATGGCCGAAGCGATTATCGGCCAGCCCAAGACGCTTCGCACCACCAGTTTCTTCATTATGCGCAAGTTCATCGTCGATGAAATCGTGCGCTACCCCCACCCCTTCGCCTATATCAGCGGGCTCGTGTTCCGAGCGACCAAGAACCTGGGGAACGTCGCCGTCGGTCACCGCCGCCGCATCGAAGGCGAATCGGGCTACACCATCGCAGGCCTAATCGGGCTATGGATTAACGGCTTTACCGCATTCTCCGTCAAGCCGCTACGTGCCGCTACCTTTATCGGCGTTATCTGCGCCCTCGTCGGCTTTGTCGCAGGCCTCTACGTCGTTTACCAGAAATTCCTCAATCCCGAAATTCCCGTAGGTTACACAAGCATGCTCGCCACCCTGCTGTTTGTGGGTGGCATGATCATGCTATTGCTCGGGCTTATCGGCGAATACGTGGGCCGCATCTACATCAGCATCAACCAATCGCCGCAATACGTGGTGCGCGAGCGGACGTTCTAGGGAAAGCAAATGGCCGCGGCACAGACAAGCGAATGGACCACAGTCATCAAGCCGAAATCGAGCCTGCTCTCGGTAGACTTCGGCGAAATCTGGCAGTACCGCGATTTGTACCGTATGTTCGTCAAGCGCGACATTGTCACTTGGTACAAACAAACTATTCTCGGCCCGCTGTGGTTTTTCATTCAACCCATCATGACCACCGTCATGTTCATGGTCGTGTTCGGCGGCATTGCAAAAATATCGACAGACGGATTGCCGCAGCCGCTCTTTTACCTCGCAGGCATTTGCCTGTGGACCTATTTTTCGGAATGCCTGAACCAGACGAGCAAAACCTTCATCGAAAACGCGAACATGTTCGGCAAGGTGTATTTTCCGCGCCTCGTGGTGCCGCTCGCCACCGTCACGAGCAACCTCGTGCGACTCAGCATCCAGATGGGGCTATTTTTCCTGGTATTTGCGTACTACCTGATTTTTACGGACGCGCCTGTGCATCCTAATTTATACGCACTGCTCACGCCGGTGCTCATACTGCTCATCGCTGCGCTCGCCCTCGGATTCGGCGTGCTGTTCAGCAGCCTCACCACCAAGTACCGCGACCTCACGTTTTTACTGAGCTTTATCGTGCAGCTTTGGATGTACGCAACGCCCGTAATCTACCCGCTCAGTACCATCGAGAACCCGCGCCTCAAAATGCTCATGCAGGCGAACCCGCTCACCAGCATCATGGAAACGTTCAAGTTCGGCATGCTCGGCGTGGGCGAATTCAGCTGGGCAGCCCTCGGCTACACCGCTGGCTTCGCCGCCTTCATCCTCGCACTCGGCGTTGTCGTGTTCAACAAGATACAGAGAACGTTCATGGATACGGTGTAAGCAATTCCCGCGCAATCTCTTCGCGATGGTTCTCGCGAACACCGCAGTCCTTCGCAATCTCGTTCCAACAAGCGACCGCGTTTTCGACTTGGTCTATAATTCCCGCGTACTTGCGGATTCCGATGCGTTCCGCTACCGCCTTGAGATCGTCGCGCGTGATATTTTCCTGTTTCATGTTCACGGACATCTGGTGGCGATTTATCCAGCGGCTCCGTAGGTTGTTGGCATAGCACAGATCGTATGCGGGTGCCAATTTCCAGGTTCCGTATTCGTCCATCAGGAAAGATATGTTCTTGGTGTGGTCGTCATTGTTCTTTGCCAAAACGTTGAAAACCATGTAGCGGAACACTTCCTCGTCGGCCTTGGCGTCGAGCCCGAGTTTGCGCATAGCGGCAAAAGCGTCCTCGTAGGAATGGCGAGCGTCACGGTCCAGGTGAGTCAAGGCGGCAAGCGTCTGCATGTGCAGTTTGGAACCTTCGTCCGTGCGGTCGAAACGTCTGGTCACAAAGTGGCAACCGCTGCTATCTTCTAGAATGCGGCTTTCGCTCATGCGGATTCCGGCCCGTAGCGCCATCTTGTAGTACGCGTATTCGACGTTCCCTATCCCGCGAGGAATTTCGGTGATGCTGTCGTGTTCGCGGTAGCTTACGCCGTCGAACTTGAGCAGCCAATAGCCGAACCCTTTTGGCGCAGGAACCTGGCCACTGCGCACTTCGCCCGTAGATTCGTTGTACGCAATAATCGCCTTTGGCTTTGCTCCTCCGGCAGAAGTGCCGACTCGCAGGATGTCGTACAAAGTCTTGTCCTGCTGCACAAGTTTTTCCCTAAATTTTTCGCGGTCCCGAAAAACGCTCTCGGCCAGCTTTACGAGATTATCCACAAGTATTTCCGTGGATTCGTCAAGCCCTGGTGTCGGCAAGCTGGGTTCAAACTCCAAGGCGCCCATAGAACGCTTGCCGACATAGCACAGGCGTTCCAGCGGTGTCACCGTCTCTAGCGGACGGCCCATGGTCTGGAACCATTCCGAAATAATCTGGTCGCCGAACCTATCCGGGAGCGAATCCGCAATAAGCCCGGGGAGCCCGCGAAAGCAGTCATTCCTATTCTCGGCAAAAGAGAAAACGCCCTTCGTCACGGGCATCTTTATAGGGGATACCGGCAACGGATTGCGGACAAAGGCTGGCTCATATTCGAAATAGGCGATACCCCGCGACGCATCCCACGAAAGCGCACCGACAGGCGAGCCCCACAAGTGCACGTTTACGACAAGTTCGCTCATTTGGCCTTGCTCCGTTTGATACGCTGGATCTTGCCGTCCTGCAGCCTGCGCAACAGGAGTGGGCTCACGGGAGGTTCCGGCAGGAACTGCTCTAGATTTTCGAGCAAGCCAAGAGAACGCAGCACGCTCAATAGGATTTGTACAGACACGGCACCCCCGCGTTCCATCTTGGCAATTGTGCCGACGCCAACACCAGCGGACTCCGCCAGTTCAGATTGCATCAAGCCCTTCCGCAGACGGTATTCCTTGAGTCTTGCTCCCATTTCCCTCAAAATAGAGGGTGTCGTCATTTCGTTCCACATGATTATAAATATACACAATAATTATCACAAAAAGAATGATTATCGTAAAAAATAGCGATAAAAACGCTTTTTATGATAGTTATAAATGTAAAAAAGAGTCGGTGATTCTAGGGGTTTAACCCCAAAAGGGTCGAATTCGACCCCTTTAAAGGAACATCACAAAATATATCGGCAAATACAGCACCGAACCTTTCTGCACCACCTTGGAGCTATTGGACAGCACGATTCCTTTTGCGTTCTCATTTGCGGCAAGCAAATTATCAATAGCGCTATGAATCCTATAATCCCTGCCAGACTTCACCTCTATCGGGACAACGGACAGCGAATCAAAATCGTCTATCAAGAAGTCCACTTCGCCCTTGTGCCGATTATCGTAATAAAAGAGTTTCTTCCCATGAGCCTTCAGTTCTTGTGCAACGACAGTTTCATAAACCGCCCCAAGATTAATGCTGGGGACATCGTTGAGATATAGTTTCAGCAAGTTCTTGGTCGAAGACTCAATCAACGGGAACTTGACATCCGTTATTGCAGAAACTTTTGTTTTCCATCATCGATTGAATCACGTCGCCTTTGAATCTTCCGGTACAGCATTTTTCAATCACTTTTTACTATAAAAATACACACTTTTCAATCGCTTTTGGCAATACTTTTTGGCACTTTTCAATAAAACCACGAAGTTCTTTATTTTGTGAAAAAACGCCAATAGTGCGCGATATTGCTAAAAAATGGGCGATTTTTCAAGGAATTTCACCTTTTTACACCGCGACTTTGAACACGATGCCGCCCGTCACGTAACGGTGGATGATGGAATTGATGAGCGTCTGGTAAGGCATGCCCGCGGCCTTCGCCATTTTCAGTTAGTAAGGATTTCTTACATACTGATTTTCCCAAGAATTGCTCCGTGCCGAGAGGTTGTCAAATATTCCTTGACAACCTCTTTTCTAAGAGACATCACCGTCTCCGACCGGGAAGTCTTTCTATAAAAATTTCCTGAACCATCTTGAAAGCACGTTCCGGCTCAAATTTGTCCGCATCGGGCCGCAGTAGCAGTTCGGTATCGCCCAGAAATTCAGGGTCCTGCATTTTCAGTTCCATGTTCTGCATGAATTGCTTGTAGCTAGGCGGCTTTTCTACAGAAAAATCCATATACCGATTGTAGCACTCCATAACTTTTTGTACATCTACAGAACCCTTATCGAGCGCGGCCTGCAGGTCAAACAAATCGCGCCCCTTCTTGCGCTGGTACAGGGCGCGGAGTTTCGTTCCGAGCAATTCTTCAAACGCATAAGTCGTAATTTCGCAGTCGCCTCTAAACCAATTACTATCCACACTGAACGGCATGTTGCGTAAGCCAAGAATATTGAAATGCTCAAAGCAATTTATTTCTATTTTCAAACGAATCGGCAGAACCGGAGGGACCTCGGATTCCATCCGAAAAAGCACCGTATTGTTATAGCGCTTGGGTTTCGTAACCCGATCCGGCATCCAGTCTAGAACCTCGCCAAGCCGAAAAAGAATAGGCTTTATCGGTCCCGGATTTATTTGCACCAAGTCGATATCTTCACTATAGCGAGGCTGCGGTTGCAAATAAAGTTTATGTAAAGCCGTCCCTCCTCGAAACGCCAATTCATTTTTCAAAAAATCGTCACTGAAAATATCCACAAGAGCACGACAAATAATCAGGTCCTGTTCAACCATCGCAGGGTCTGTCCACGGGGCATGTTCAGCCCAAGCCATTATCGAAGCCCGATCTATCATAGGTCGTCCACCTCGATGTCGATATTGCCGTTTACATGCCAGCGGTTTGCCGGAGCCTCTTCCCGCCTGTCTTGGTCGTTGTTCAACAAGATGCTATTCCAGAAACCTTGCATCTTCAAGACCTGAAATAGTGCATCGGCTTGGTCTTGCCGCGAAAGCACACATTCAAGCAAGTAGCCTAGTCGCTGAACGGTCGCAACAGTTGTGAACGGCAAGAGTTCGCCGACCCTCCCCATGTCCACAGAATCCATGAGTTCTGCCAGCACCGTGGCCACACGCTGATAACCGCCAACATGTGACGCAAACTGCACAAGATCTACTGCGGTCAACTCCGGCCCCGAAAAGCGCAGCGTTCCTATCTCAGCATTCTTTTTCATAACAAACGTTTCAGGAATCTCTTGTCGGTAGTTCCAATCGAGCAGGGAATTCTTGCCAGACGCCTTGATTCGCGGCACGACGGTCATTACTTGCGTCTTCATAGCCCGCTGGTGTGTAGCCCCGTGCAAGGCCGCCGCAGACAACAATCCCATATAATAGGGTTTGCCGACATAATCCATAAGGCCGTCAACATAATATGCGGGAGGAACCACTCCCTTCAGCTGATACTGGACCGGAACAATGACATAGAATCCGCGATAAACAGATTGCACTCGGCCTCGAGACACCTGACGCGACAATTCCGTATTTATGCTCTTGGAAGGGCGTTCCGCAAAAGCGCCCTTTACGTCGTCAATCGAGAAAGTCGCCTTGCCACGGATTTCTCTACTATGTATCCATTCCGATATATTCATTTTATCGTCAAAATCAACAATTTTTGTTAAGTTTAACAACTTTTCAAATAAATATATATTCTTTTGGGGGGTAAAGCAACCATTTACAGGACTTTTCTTCATCATCACCTCCCTGCGGACAAGCATGAAACCGCGGCGTTTTTTTGAAATTTTGAGCACTAGAACATTTGTTCACCATTAAATATAATTCCGGAACACGTCATTGTCAATACTTAAAGACAAAAATTGGCCAAATTCGGCCATATCGCTCGGCCGTGGCCAGAACCCGGAATATTAGTGGTGGACGGCATCCCGAAGGGCAGATTATTTGGCGACCTGTCCCTCAAGATGTCCCTCAAGAAGTCCCCCAAGAATTGTTTAAACAATCCGTTGTTAGACTCAATTTTTCAAAGCCTCTATTTGTGAAATTTTGTCGTTAAAAACAACAAACCGGTCCGCTTTCTAAGTTAGTAAGGATTCCTTACACACTGAATTACTCTCAAGCAATTTGCAAAAAATGCAAATTGCTGATTCGAACCAGTTCCCAAATGGAACTAGTTGCCCATCTGCCCTCCATACGAACCTGTGCATTTTTTGCACAGGTTAATTTCAGCAATTTATTCTCTCCGATCGATTCCATTGAGGAAAGGCAATTTTTTATTGTACCAAATTCGGTATAATTAAAGGGGCTCAAAGAGCCGAGAAATCTCCGTCAAATCCAGCATCTCCTTAGCGATTCAAAGTTTTTTTTCTCATATCACAGCAGCACCTCTAAATACGCTCTGAGTTTTTTTTCTACATGAAAAGTCTTTGCAAGTTGCATCAGTTTCGGAATATTCTTTTCTTTACGGCCGACGTACGTTTTAATTGCATAGGTTATTGTTTGGATATCGGCCGCAACTTTGGCCGTCATGATTTCGCACAAGGTTCTTTCGGCAGAATAGGTGCGAACAAGATTGCCCAAAGGCGTCTTGACTTCTACAATTTCAAGAGGATAAAGATTTTTCGATGAATGCTTAACCACAATTCCATTTTTCGCTAAAGAGGGCGAATGGTAAAACCCCTTAAATGTCATCGTCCACACAAACGGAGCGCGTTCAATCAGAGAATGCAGAAACAAAGCTGTTTCGCATGAAAAGATGCCCGTCGGGCAGCGATGTTGCAAGTCCAGGAGTTCATCTTCTTGGACTGTTGCCAACTGATACACCCCTCGCGCAGCCCTTACGATTTGCCCGGCATCGGCAAGCTGTTTCAGAAACATTCTATGGATACCGGCAAGAGAAGCCTCTTTCGCTGTAATCCGCCCTCCCTTTTCCAAGAGAAGGTCCATTAGTATCTTTTCTTTGTTATTGACAATCATACTAACAAATATACAAGATATTAGTATAAACGTCAATATATCCGTTTCCTTCATCTTTCACTCCTTCCCGCAAACAAGCTTGAAATTGCGGGTCTTCAAACGGTTTTCGCAAGCACCATCTACTCACTTGAGCACTAATATAATTTTTTAGGGCATCATTGTCAATAGGTTTCCGATTTTTTTCACCGGGCCTCGAATGCCGCAATTTCGCGCATTTTTGGCCTGCATCACACCCCGCGACACGCTGATAATCTATATTACTTACATAATGACTACCGCCATCGAGTTGCAGAAACCCTCATCGCTCGGTCATGCCCACGCAAGCGTGGTCGCGACGCTCGCTCATAGGGTTTTCGAGAACATCAGCAAGCAGTACCGCCTGGGGCTAGTGAGCACCGGGACGCTCAGCCACGACCTCAACAGGTTTTGACGCCTACGGCGTCAAGTCAACGACCACCACAATTTTTATTAAAATCTTAGGGCGTTTCCCCGGCAAGCCGGGGCCGGGTTGCCGCGGTACAAAATCGCCGCCTAACACGAAATCAGGAAAAACTACCCTAAAAGCAACTACAAAAAATTGCCCAAAGTTCGTCTTTGAGCATCTCTATTTTCAGTGTTCAAACAGCAAATGAATGTTGCTATGGCGATGCAACGAATTTGTTGATTCCATGATAAAATTCCAGGAATCCCTATAATCCATCTTCACCGCAAAATCTGAACTGCTTATAAAAGCGAGAAAGTCAGAAAGACGCCCCGCATACATTTCGTCAAACTTATTTGACAAATCTTTCTTTTCGGCATCAGACAAACTTTCGGCCTTGTTATGCAAAACGTGTTCCAAGTTTCGCGACAAGTAATAGATCTCGTACGGGATTCCCTTATAAATTTGTGTAGTTGAAAACAATCTTTTCACCACAGCCGTCTTTCGAGCATTTCGCTGCTTGATCCCATCAGGATTCGATGTCAATATTTTTTCGTCTGTGTAACAAATCTGCTCGTCGCCACTTTTTTGTTCTACGCAACTTTCAGGGACAAACGCACCATCCGTATCTATAAGATGCACTATTTTCTGAATATCATCCTTCTTTAATTTTGTCGAATTAAGAAACCTATCTATGGGTTGCTTGAGTTTTGACAAGATGGTTGCTGGCGATGAAAAATCTTGCGTGGTAATATCGCAGCGAAGGACGTAGACCCGCACCTCATTATTCTCAAAAAATGATTCCCACAAGCCTTCAAAAGAAATCTCATCCGAAATTCCTTCAACCAAGAACAGCAATACCTTTTTCTTAATGTTAGCCATCCTTAACCCCAGAATTTCTCAATGCGCGACGAATAAGATGGAATTTCGTTTCTGTAGCCAGGGGCTCATCTTGCCCGCCAATATTTAGCGCACGAATGTAGCAATCCCTAAGATTATTCGTCGGGCGAATATTCTTCAAATGGATGTACCTGTTTTCGGGATTGGTCGTCGTGAAAACAATGTTCTGTTTGTCCAAAATTTCTAGCGGACGCAGATTGTGCGAAGTGAACACAAGCTGCCCCTTCCCGCTTTCCATTATGACCTTCAGCAAATCTCCAAGCAGTACTTCGAAAACCCCCGCATCAAGTTCATCTATTGCCACACAAAAAGAATCATTGTTATACATGGCGATGATAAGATTTAAAACAGATAAAATCTTGCGAACGCCTTCGGATTCATATCTAATCGGGAGCCGTTTGTCCTGACGAACAGAAACCAGTTCGTATCGAACACCCATGGAGCCATCGTTCATAAGCTCCCTTCCGTATATCATCGGCTCAATAGATAAACCCGGGACCAAGGCGCCAAGGACATCCGCCATCGACGCCAACACGCTTTCGGTCAAATCAAAAATTTGCTCGTTTACCGTTATTGGTCCCTGTTGTCCGATAGGGATATCGCCTATGGCGGTAGCATCCTTATGCCGGTACTTTACGGACAGAGGTATCACGGCATCCATACTAATAAGACCAGAATGCACCCCCGTTATCGTAAAAAGATTAAAATTTGCGTAACTATTGATAGCCTGCACAATCTCAATCATTTCCGTTTCTTCCGAATCTTTCAGCAAAGCAAAGAAATCTGGCGAAAACAACAAGGACGTTTTTTTCTCCTGGGAAATTCTCATTGCAACAGACGCCTGGATCTTTTTCTCCTGACCTTTTACAATGCTGTCGTAGCGAGCTTTCGGCGTAAAGTTTGGTTTGTCATCAAAATTCAATTCGTACGAGAATAAATTCGTCATCCGTCCAGGGATTTTCCCTGCAACTTCTGACGCGACAGAAAGTTTCTCCGCAGCAAACGCGCAACCTACCTTGTAAGTAGCTCTCTTCGCAATAGTGCCTGAATAAAGGACGTGATAGGATTTTCCGTCGTCGAACTTTATTAAAAATTTTATAGATATGGTTGCCTTGTTGCTATCGAGATTTATGCACTTTTCCATATCGGTCCACAGGGGTTGCCCCATAGCAATCTGTTTGAACAGACCCAACGCCTGGATCACGGTAGTCTTGCCGGACCCGTTCTGCCCATAGAAGCCAATAACGGACGACTGATCAAAAGCCTTCGCAGGTAAAACATCTTGCTGAAAGTCAAAACTTCCATACTGGACATTCTTTAGATGTTCAATGGAAAGGGATAGTATGCGAATTTTGCTGTTTTTCATAAAAAATCACCAGTTGCATACTATAATATACAAAATTTTCAACAAAAATCACGTATTTCGTAATAAAAAATACGTTTTTACAAAAATCAAGGTAAATCTTCGCAATACCAATTTTATAAGGGACCTGCCGGGACAGCAAAAAATGCGCGTTTTTCGCGCATTTTTTCAAAATCAAGTTCCCGGCAGTCCCTTTTAATCTATATTACTCAACAAGATGACCGCCATCGAGTTGCAGAAACCCTCATCGCTCGGTCATGTCCAAGCAAGCTTGGCCGTGACACTCGCTCATAGGGTTTTCGAGAACATCAGCAAGCAGTACCGCCTGGGGCTAGTGAGCACCGGGACGCTCAGCCACGACCTCAACAGGTTCTGGCAGACCAAGGTTCTGCGCCGCGAGGACCCCTACCTCAAGGTGGGCGAAGTCAACGACCGCGCGCACAAGGGCGCAAGCGAATACGTGTGGGCCCTGAAGGACATCAACTTCAAGGTGGAACAGGGCGACGTCGTGGGAATCATCGGCAGGAACGGCGCCGGCAAGAGCACGCTCCTCAAGTTGCTGAGCCGCGTGACCGCCCCCACCACCGGGCGGACAGCACTTGGCAACTTCGTTGCCTTAGTGCGCATGGTCCTCGAGGGGGACACCATCCGCGCACGGGGCCGCATCGCGAGCCTCCTCGAAGTGGGCACCGGATTCCACCCCGAGATGACCGGCCGCGAAAACATCTACATGAACGGTGCCATCATGGGCATGAGCCGCGCCGAGATTACCCGCAAGCTCGACGAAATCGTAGACTTCAGCGGCTGCGAACGCTACCTGGACACCCCCGTAAAACGCTACAGCAGCGGCATGACCGTACGCCTCGGATTCGCCATCGCGGCACACCTGGAACCCGAAATTCTCGTAGTGGATGAAGTGTTGGCCGTGGGCGATGCTGAATTCCAAAAGAAAGCCATCGGCAAGATGCAGGACGTCAGCCGCGGTGAAGGCAGAACCGTGCTGTTCGTGAGCCATAATATGGGCGCGGTGAAGAATTTGTGTAAGACCGGCATGTTGCTCGAAAACGGGATGATTCGCAATACCGGGAATGTTAACGAAATTGTTGATGAATATTTGACACAAAACCAAAATATCGGTCAAACAGATTTCAACCAAAGCAATCAGCGATATGGCAATGGAATTTTAAAAATCAAAAAATTGCAATATACAGATTCTTCGGGGAACGTCACAAGCACATTCCAAGTCGGCCAAGAAGTTTTCGTCAAAATCGCATTTGACATCAACAAATCCCTCGACGGAGTCACCGAATCTTATATAGACATCGGAATTAACAACGAAAACAGCCATAGAGTCGCTTGGCTTAGTTCCAAGATTTTCCAAAAGGCTCTAGATTACAACAAAAAAGAACTCGTTATAAAGATTCCGCAAATGATGCTCAACCAAGGTAGCTATGACGTCAACCTGCATTGTGCTACAAATTTTGGAGTATCCGACTGGCTCCGTAACGTAGGACATTTTGAAGTTGTTTTTGACGATTTTTTCAAAACAGGCGTAAACATTCCCGATTCACAAGGAAGCTCTGTCTTAAATTTTGAGGTTGTATAATGGGATTAAGGGATAAAATAAGGGAATTCTATCTTGACAAAAGCGGGATTCGTGCAATTTTGGAAAGTCAAAACCTGCAAAACAGAATGGCACAAGAATCCCTTGCGGCAACAACCTTTTCCAACGCCATACAAAATTCAGAATGGCTGAAATATAAGAGTTTCTACCCGGGAAGATGGGCTGTCGAATACACATTCTTGCTCACATTGTTCCGCATTTTCGAACACCACAATTTCACAAATCTCCTGGAATTCGGACTTGGACAGACATCCCGAATGGTCCACCAATACACCGCATTTTACAATGTCCCCGCAATCACCGTAGAACACGATGACGAATGGGTAGAATTTACGCGCGAGGACACCCACAACGCTTACCCGATAAACGTAAAAATTTTGCCACTAGAAATGGTCGACTATAACGGCTATAAAACTAGAACCTATCAAGGCGTTAAGACTGCATTTGAGAACCAGAAATTTGACTTCATCCTTGTCGATGGCCCCTTTGGTTCCGAGCATTATTCCCGTTCACAAATAATTCATCTTGCAAAAAACAACCTTGCCGAAACATTCTGCATAATCATCGACGACTGCAATAGAATTGGCGAACAGGAAACCGTCGCAGAAGTGGAAAAAGTACTAAAAAACAATGGCGTAAAATACGCAATTAATAAATATTATGGATTATCGGATTTTGTTGTGATTTGCTCGGAAGATTTGAAGTTCTTGGCGAGCTTGTAAAGATACTAAGGAGCATAATATGAGCAACCGAACCTACTATGGCGAATATTCTCTTAAGTATTGGATAGAATTGGTCTTATCAAAAAAGATTGTATTGCCAGAATACCAAAGAACATTTGTATGGAATAAAGACGATGTTCTAAAACTCATACAGTCTTTCAAAGATAATCTTTTTGTTCCATCCATTACAATTGGAAATTATGAAGGACAGGATTTAATTATAGATGGTCAACAACGCCTTTCCAGTTTGCTACTCTCTTTTTTAGGAAAATATCCAAAATTAGACAAATTCTCATTTGAGAATACAGTTCCATTAGCGAACGAGAATGACGACGTTTCAGACTCTGATAACGATGCTCCAATTTTAGGGTGGACTTTCAATGAGTTGTTAAAAAAAGGATCCTCAAAGGAACAAATCTTATCATCCGATTTATCTGATTATGACACAATTACAAATCTTAACTTAGCGGAAGATTTTTTCGAAAACAACTATTTAGGTTTTTCATATTTAATTCCTGAAGACAATCCTCAAAAATATTTTTCATCTGTTTTTAAGAATATTAACGAATCTGGGAAAAAACTTTCATCTTTGGAAACAAGACGATCCCTCTACTTCTTAAAAGAAGGTATGGAACAATTTTTTGATCCAGATTGCATAAAAAATATTATTGTGGAAAAAGACAAGAAAAGAGAACGAATAGATTTCGTCAGATACCTGTCTTTAGATAGCCAATACAAAAAAAATGAGAACGCCAGCAATCTTTTAAAAAATTATGGAAAAAAGGAAGAGAAATACTATAACGATTTTATTGACCATTGTATAAGTCAAAACGCAAATGATATGTTTACGCCATTCAACGATTCCTTAAAACACAGAATCGAATCTTTAAAACAAGATATAAACAAACTAAACTTTAATGGAAAAACATTCACGTCTATTATAGATTGTGACATTTATTTGTTCGGCCTAGTATTCTATTCCATTTTCGAAGATAAACATATTAATGATAACGATGTCGCATCATTAAAAGAAAAATTAGAAGACTCCGTTAACGAAATAAAAAATGATTCCAGTACTGGTACTTTACATAAAAAGACCCCTTCAGCCTTGAAATATCTGCGATTAAGGGTATCTAAATCTATAGAGATATACAGGGAATACATGAGATGAGTATTCACGATAAGTTCATTCTTTCTCCTATTTCGAACATCTTGGAAGATGCTGTTGTATCTTGCTCCTTTTTGAAAAATGACATCAGGGCTTGTTCTTTAAGTGAATATATAACGCAAACCACGTTTCTAAAGCTTACTGGAGCGGGCGAGCAAAAGTGCAAATGCATCCTTTGGGAACTGGCATCTGCCGATTATGAATTCAGATATTCCTTTTTGAAAAATCAAGACTATGGTGAATGTTCCGACTATAAATCAAAATGCAAGATTTTGAATGATTTGATTGATTGTACAAGAAAGAACAACTCATTTGAAATAGAAGACAATGACCGATTAAGTATTCTCACCATAACAAAAGATACCTGCAACCAATTATTCAATACGTCCGTTTTTAAGGATTGGTTCCCTAAAGATTTATCATTCTTTGAAAATTTTTCTTCAAATATAACGACCAATCAAATCATCAAAGGCAAAACAATTTTCGCAAACAAAGACAATCTAAATTCTTCCGAGAAAAACAATTGCTTAAAAGACTGCTTTGAAAGCATGTATTCCCATAGAAATCGGTGTGCACACAACTTGTTGTCCTATCAAGACAACACTCCACCATTAAGCAAATTGCTCTCGTCGAATCCCAAATACGAAAACTGGTTTAGCCGCTACTTTATATTATGCTTGTTAGACGCTATTTTCATATTTCTATTCAAAAAATATTCCGAATCAATAAATTAAAGAAAAGCCACCCCCACCTAGCCCCTATTGCCTAAACGCCCCCACAGAATGTATATTTCCATTGAGGAAAGCCCATGCCAAAGAAAAGAATTTTCATAAGCAGCGTCCAGAAGGAGTTTGCCGAAGAGCGCAAGCAGCTTTTCGACTATTTAATGGATGATCCCATACTATCGAAATTCTTTGTACCGTTCATTTTTGAAGATTACCCTGCAACGGGGCGTTCGACTTCAACAGTGTATCTGAAAGAAGTTGAAAAGAGCGATATCTACCTTGGCATTTTTGGTGACGAATATGGCTTCCAAAACAAGGCTGGGCTTTCCCCAACGGAACAGGAATACAACCTCGCCCACAAACTACACAAAGACTGTCTTATCTACATAAAGAGAGATTCTTCTAAACGGCAGGCCAAGGAGAAAACCTTTATTCAAAAGGTAGAGGCAGATGTTGTTCGCAGGACCTTCGACAATTACGAAGAATTGAAGGCCGCCGTTTACAAATCGCTAGCCCTCTATCTTGAAGAAAAAGAATTGTTCCGCCTAGTCCCCTTTGATCAAGCCAAGGACAACGAAGCGACAATAAAAGACATAAGCGTCGATAAAATCAAATCTTTTATCGAGTTATCCAAGCAAAAAAGAAACTTCAAATTTAAAGAAAACATATCCGCAACGGACCTGCTAACGCACCTGAGTCTGATGGACGAATCTGGGCACTTGACAAACGCCGCCATTCTCCTTTTTGGGAAAAAGCCGCAAAAATTTTTCATATCGTCTGAAGTCAAGTGTATGCAATTTTACGGCAACGAAATCGAAAAGCCCATCCCGTCGTTACAGATTTACAAGGGAGATATTTTCCAACTTGTAGACCAGGCGACAAGTTTCGTCATGAGCCGCATCAACATGTGGATTGGCACAAGAGCCAAAAGTGCTTCCGTGCCGACAAAGCCCGAATTACCCGGCGAAGCCGTACGCGAAGCAATTGTCAACGCAATATGCCACCGAGACTACACAAGCAACGCCAGCGTACAAGTGATGCTGTTCAAAAACCGTCTCGAGATTTGGAATCCAGGACAGTTGCCATATGAATTGACCACGCAACAGCTTTACAAGCCCCACAAATCGCACCCCAACAACCCATTGATTGCAGAACCCCTGCAGCGTTCGGGGTTCATAGAAAAGGCTGGAACCGGCACCGGGGAAATCGTAAAACTTTGCCTACAGCATGGCCTGAAAAAGCCCCTATTTGAGCAAGACGGAGATTTTAAGGTCACCATTTGGAGACAAGCAACCGAACAAGCTACCGAACAAGCTACCGAACAAGTAACCGAACAAGTAACCGAACAAGTACAGAATCTATTGAACGTTCTTGCATCCCCGATGTCAATAAAAGAAATATTGACAGCCTTGAATCTAAAGCACCGTCCGACTCTGCTCAGTTCGTATATAAAACCCGCCATAGCACTAAATCTTGTAGAAATGACCAATCCAGCTTCTCCCAAAAGCCCCAAGCAAAAATATAGGTTAACAAAGAAAGGCGAAACTTTCGTAAATATTCATTAAAAAAATGAAGATTCAAAAGAAACAGGCATCGACTCCTTAAAGTTGCTTTGCGAGGCGCAGCAAAAGAGCGGCTCCACGTACTTGCCCAATGCTGATTACATAGCCGTAAAAAATTTCGTACGTAGAATCTTTTTTTGTTAAAAAAAACCAACGAGAAAATATGATGAAGTTTTTCCATTGGATAAAAGACAATCCTTTTCTAGCCGTTCTCGCGCTACTTGCTCTGACCGCAACGATTTTTGCCGTTATAACGCTGTGGCGGTTTACTGGTTTTTCCACTTTTGATTCTAGTACAGGAGTCATTGGCGATACATTCGGAATAATGAACCCCTTTATCGCGATTGCCGCAGCGCTTATTACTTTCGCAGCCTTTTGGGTACAATTTAAAGCGAATGAGGAGATGATTCGAGAGAACAGGAAACAACAAGCAATATCACGGTTCTACGAGATGCTCGCGATACACCGAGAAAATATCAAAGAACTCAAATGGATACAAAACATATACAGTACAAAAAATTCTAATTTCCGCTTGCTAAAACGCCCCGAAGAAGAAACAATTGAGAAAAACGGACGCCAGATTTTTCTTCATCACCTAATAGAGTTTACCCTCACTTACGACATTCTCGGGGTTCTTGCGCCAAATCAAAAAGCGATACAAAGAGTTCAGCGAGCATACAGCATTTATTATTTTGGAATAGACGATGAAATTTTCAACTATGGCATGCGAAACGCAATTTACCAAGCATTAACCGACGGCAACATAAAATCTTTTTCAAGCACAATAAAGAAAATATTCAAAGGAAAAATTAAAAGCACCGAATCACAAGAAATGAACAATATAATCCAAACATTATTTCAATACCGGAAATTCTTTATATCGCAGCCACCCTTCTTCGGCCATTTCGATGATCTTGACAATTATTACCGCCATCTATTTTTGATGGTTAAAACAGTAGCCAACGAAGACGAGAAATACCTACCACCAGACGAAAAGACAAATCTTCTAAAAATCCTTCGGGCACAACTTAGTACCCGCGAACAAATAATGCTGTTCTACAACTGGTTTTCCGGATTCGGCTACGAATGGGAAGAAGAATCCAAGGATGGGAACCATTTCTTTACAAAATACAGAATGATTCACAACATCATGCCACATTTAATGGTTCCTTTTTCAACAAATGATAAGGATTACGACAAAGCGCTTTCAAAATTCGTCCGCTATTTCGCGCATTGCGAGTCAATCTACCTTTTCGGCACTAAAGATGACCCCATCTTTGAATTTGAAAAGAACGACATTCATCATAAATTTAAATACAACAAGTAACCATTCTCCCATATGAAAGCACCCCATAATCGCACAAATACTTTTAAGACCATCCGTTAGCATTCACGTAATATTAAAAGATCTCTTTTTCTAAAAGGTGACGAACCCGACTAAAATTGGCCAAATTTGTTATTCCCGGCCTTTCCTTGAAATCTACCCTTTTTTCCCTTCGTGGTATTCTTCTTCGCTGTTCACGTTCCAGAGGGCAGTCTTGTCGGTTGAACCTTCGCGGATGCACTTCACGACTTCCATGGCGGCAAGCATGCTGTGGTCCATGTTGTTGTACTTATGCATGCCGTTACGGCCCATCAAGAACAAATTATCTATCGGGTCTACGTATTCGCGAATCTTGTTAAACTCTCCGTAGGTACCAAAGTAGGCCGGATACGCCTTCTTGATGTGGAACACCACGGAGTCGCGCACGTCATCGGGCCTTGCCACATCAATCTTGTCAAGTTCAGCGATGGCAAACTTGATAAAGTCCGCGTCGGGCATGCGCCACATCTCGTCGCCTTCGGTAGCAAAGTACTCGAGGCCTATCCACACCTTCTCGGGGTCGGCGACCAGGTAAGGGCTCCAATTGTTGAAAATCTGGATGCGGCCGAGCTTCACGTCGGATTCCTGCACGTAGATCCAGTTGTCGGCCACGAACTTGAGCTTACTTTCGGGAGTGCCTGGCTTTGCCGGATTTTTGATGAGCAATTTGTCGAGCAATAGACCCACGGTAATGAAGTCGCGGTACACAAGGCCATCGGCGACGCGCCTGACATCGGCAGGCACGGGAGTCCTCTCGTTGTCCATCGCAGCGACAAGATCCTTGACAGGCATGGTGCTGAGGAAGTAGTCACACGAGACAGTTTCGCGCGCAACAACACCATCTGAGCCCATACTTTCCACCACGACACACTCGACATGCAATCCGTCAGCCGAGCGGTTCACGCCCACGACCTTCGAGTTCATGCGGATTTCGCCGCCCATCTCCCTCACCTTCTCGGCAACCGTTTCCCACAGCTGGCCGGGTCCGAATTTCGGATAAAGGAACTGCCCAATGAGACTCGTCTCGGTATTCTTCTGGCGGATGTCGGTGGGCTTTGCGAAAATCTGCTTCACGGCATGCACCACAGTCTTCGTGATGGAAAGCCCCTTGATGCGCTGACCACCCCAGTCTGGGCTAATCTTGCTGCACGGCACGCCCCACACCTTCTCGGTGTAGTCGCGGAAGAACGTGCGGTAGAG
Source organism: Fibrobacter sp. UBA7003 (assembly GCA_002449765.1). Classification (GTDB taxonomy): domain Bacteria; phylum Fibrobacterota; class Fibrobacteria; order Fibrobacterales; family Fibrobacteraceae; genus Fibrobacter. Next base: position 150,189 of record DJXN01000013.1, on the reverse strand, counting down.
TTCCACGCCGAAGCGGTTGATCATGAAATCTTCGAGGCTCTTCTCCTTGCGGGCGGGCAAAAGTTGCACCTTGATGTAGCTCATGCCAATCTTGAACATGCGCCAAAGGCCGAGGTTACGGATGGTATCGCCATTCAGCGAAACCGGGTAGTCGAAAAGCTTACGCAAGAAGAGGATTCGGCTGAGGCGGCTGCGGCAGAGCATCACGTAGTCCGTCTTCTCGGGGTCGGGACCGCCTTCCGTGAGCGGTACATTGCGCCCGATGGCAATGTCGTCCTTACTGGCGGCGCCCTGCAGCGGGAGTATTCCCTGCCACCAGTCCATCACGGTATCGCTCTTGCTGAAGAAGCGGTGCCCGCCGATATCCATGCGGTTGCCGTTGTAACGCGCCGTACGGGAAATGCCCCCAATTACATCCTCGGCCTCAAAAATGACGGGCTTTACGCCGGTCGTGCGCAAGAGTTCCAGCGCAGCGGTAAGCCCAGCCGGGCCCGCACCAGCGATAACAGCGATTTTGTTTTTTTCGCAACCCATAAACTACCTCTTATTTTTCTTAAATAATATAAACTTTCTCGCCAAGAAATTATATACAAGCACCACACCTGCCGACATAACCTTTGAGAACATTTCATTAAGATCAGCAAAACCCACCATTAACAACATAAGCAATTCATTCAAGCCCATGCCAACAAGGCTTATAATCACAAACACCGTTATTTCAAGCATTCGATGCTTTTCCATCTTTCTCTTTTCTGCACTAAAAACCCAGCCTAGAGAAAGCAGATAGTTCACCACATTGCCAGCCATAAGACCTATTAAGTTTGCGACCAAATAATGGACATCAAAATAGTAGAGTGTCAATGAAAAAACACCAAAATCTACTATAAAGGCAAGGCCCCCCGTCACAAAATACCGTAAGAATTGCCCTACGATATTTTGTTTATTGGAAACCGCAATTTTCAACAATTCTACGAAAGCCATTTCAACAACCTGATAATCCCCATATCGGCACACTCATTATGTGCCGAAACATTTGTCCGATGTTCAATAGCCCTACGATTCTGGTGGTAAAACTCATAAGCCCTCAAAAGCATTTCTTCATTTGTTTTTGTAGGCTTAAAGCCAAGTTCACGTTTAATCTTTGACGTGTCAAAAACAAACGTAGACGCAATCATCTTATACTGATATGGGCCAAGCGGAGAAATTCCCAATTTACTGGCCAACTTCATGCATGGAATAATAAACCATTTCGGGAAATGCGCCAACTTAGATTTGGATTCACCATGCTGAATTACATAACTATAAACTTCATTAAAGGTCTTTACATTGTCGGAACCGATGTTGAACACCGTTGTACCCTGATAACCAAGCGCAAGTTCGCAGGCATTCGCCAAATCCTTTGCATAGATAAACTGATAGCGATTATTGCCATCGCCAACCATCCAAAGCTTGCGATTTTCATCAATAAATTCAAACAAAATGGATAGCAAGCCTAAACGACCTTCATCCATAATCGTCGGGCAACGGAAAATCACAGAATCCAGTTTATCTTTCTTTGCAAATAGAATCTTTTCACCCTCCAGTTTCGATTTACCGTAAATTTCAATCGGATTCGGGATTTCTTCTTCGGTAACCGGAGAATCAAAATTTTTTGCCCACAAGCAGTTGGACGACGTAAACACCAGCTTTTTTACATTATGCCGAATACATGTATCAGCAATGATTTCAGTTCCCTCGACATTAGACGTCCAGAGGTCGTTTATCCGTTTGCGGTCATGGGCAAGCATTGCTGCAAGATGAAACACCGCTTCAAATTGATTTTCGTTAAAAAGTTTTTCCACGAGTTCCTTGTCGCGAATATCCCCCCGCACGCTGACAAGATTTTCATGCGAATCTGCATCCGGGCACAGGTCTATGCTTACGCACCTGTGGCCTTCTGATAGAAGTTGTTTTTTTAAGATGGAGCCAAAGAAGCCCGCACCACCAGTAATCAAAAAACAAGACATAAGAACTCCTTGTTACTCAATAAAAAATACCTTTTTACATAAGAACTTGTTTTTAGATACAAGCCATGTTGTAAAAATAACAAGCATAATCCGCAACAAAATCGCGCAATTAGTTTGAAAATCGCCTTCAAAAGACGCCCATATCTTATATGGAAGCCAGTATACAAAGATATTTTGATCAATCGAATGAACACAAAACGCAACCAGGCTATATCTGCCAACAAAATTTAGCAATGACCAAAGTCTGGATTCAGTCCTATATTTGGTGACAATCGCATGCAAGGCAAAAAATACGGCCAAAACGGCAAGAACCTCCGGCACATACAAAGCCCCGTAAGCACACAAATTCACATCAATATTTGAGAAGCCAACACAATAAACAAAGGCTATCAGACACACAATAGAAATCTTCTTACCCAATACGTTCTCCAGCAAGCCATATTTTTTAACCAGAAAACCTGCATAAAAAAAACCTAATGCACCAAAAGAAGCCTGAATAGAAAATGGCAGCGTAAAATATGACTTGGATAGGTTCGCAGCCATCGCAAAAACCAGCACCAGCACTCCTCGCAAAAGTTCGTTATTTACCCTCTGAAAAAAAGACCAATAAACGCTAACAAAAACAAGCGCCCACAAAAACCACAAAGGCCCCGCACTCAGAATATAAACCTCCCCTGGTGGCATTGTCCACGAAGCAGTTCCCAGCAGCAATGATTTTACAGCAACATCTATCGAATGCGTACCGCATACGGCATCTAAGAGACTCACAACAAGCAACATCACAAGGCTTGTAAATACTAAAGGGATAAGAAGCTTTGTTACACGATTCAAAAAAACTTCAGAAAACCGCTTCTCTTTGGAAAAGTATCCCGATATAACAAAGAAAAGAGGAACATGAAAAAAACTTAGCAAGTGATACAATTGCCAAGGAGGACAAGAATGTATAACAACAACAGAAATAATTGCTATACCTTTCATTATATCAAAAATAGAATCTCTAGTCTTTTGCATTTGGACACCCATACAAATAAATGGTTTCTGACATATTTATAGAAAGAGAATCTAATTTTTGGTACTCTCGCAATCTAAAGCTAGACACCAAATGAGAAATTTCTCCAATGGAGCAAAGAAAATCTACTCTGTCAAGAAGAATATCTTTTTGCGATAGCGAATCTTTAACAAATCTACGCCAATCACCTCGTTTGGCAATAAAACCGCGCTGTTCCTTAAAGAAAATATAGTTGAGACGTTTTCGCTCTTCTTCGAACTGCCCTTGAAAAAGAGGTTCTCCCACCGGAGTTGTTTCGCCAAAATAAGACCCTGTCCAGAATTGCATTCTCGAATCATCCACATAATTTCCTGTCACATAATAAAACAATTTTCCTCTGTTTTTAATCTGCGGAAAAATAGTATCGTCTCTGAACAACCCTATTTGAGATTCTGCTTGTTTGAGTTCTTCATTCCTTTTGTCATAATCTACATACGCAAAGGCTGTTAATATGAAAGAAATTACAATCAAAAGAAACTTGCGGAAAAGACTTGAAATATTAAAAAGAAACAAGCTAAATCCAACAGCAACAAAAAAAGCATAAAACATAGTATTCAAAATCTTTTTGGGGAATCCGAATAAAGCATTTGTTTCTCGTAATTCCGTATTAAAAAGACAATCCCCTATACACAAAAGTAAAATTGGGATAAACAGCCAAAGTTTTATACGTTTTTTATAAAAAAGTACAAAGGCAAGTAAAGCCACTGGCAACAACTGAAATTGAGGAAACGCTGCATAAATCAATAAGACTACCGCAAAACACAACAGCATAAACGGACTCTCGTGTTTGTTGGCAATCTTTAATACTATCGCAAAAATAATTCCCAAAACCCACAAAAATTGTAAAAAGATTAAATTGTCTACACTTCTGTACAAATCAGTCAAGTTAAACAATTTAAAATCTATAGTTCCCAAAAGTATATTTTCAATTAGTCCCTGTTCTCCAGCCGACAAAAAACATAAAGCAGATAGCACGAACATCAAAATATTCAAATTCAATTTCTTTTCGGGAATTAACAGTAAAACCAAAGACATAACAATAGCTCCACTACAAGGAGCGATCATAAAAATTGCATAACCAACCAAAGCAAGCGACGCATGTTGAGTCGTCAATTGAATTCCACCCAAATTGAACTTTTTATGGCGAACTAGAGCAATTTGTTCGTACACCAAATACGCAAAAAAAGGCAATGCCAAAATAAAAAACAACCATTCAATACGCCATGTTTGCACTTGATAAAGAAAAATATGTTTTGCCGCCACCCCCGTTGCAGACCAATAGAAACCAATAAACAACACTCCAAAGCACGCTTTTGCATATTTCAAAAGAATTTCATTCTTGGTGAATTTAGGCACAACAATTCCAAAAAACAAGACGGCAACGACTTCTCGCCACAGCATTAAATAAGTAACTGGATGATCATGGGTACAATTACCCCAATCATCGGGATAAATATCAAACACTCCTTTATGTAATAGAAAAGTCAAAGGAAATAGCAATGCAAATATTACAACAGGAACGCGAGTTTTAGGATAATACAGAAATAACCACAAGGGCAAACACCAGCCAGCAGTTATTGGATGAATAGCGGTCCCAATCAGAAACAGAATCAAACTAATATATTTTTTTGCAGCAAAAAGAGTTCCCAATCCTAAAATTGCAATTGCCAAAGAAAATAATCTAGAGGTATTAAACTTTTCTATATACGTCCAGAAGAAAACATGATCGTTTGGCATGTTGTCTCCCGAATAAACAATAAAGGCAAACAACAAAGGCACAAACCATAATCTTGTCCGAGTTGTTTTTGTAAAATAGTAGATAAATACAAATATGGCAAACAGGAAAAGCGAATGACCAAACAATGTAAAAAAAAATGTTCCCCTATCAATAGAAAAATGTGAGAGAATTAAATCGTAGATTATGGTAAACACACTATAACTATCTTGATTTCCAAACATAAATGGCGGATCATTTATAAAACGCTCTGGTTGCCATCTGTGTATGACTTGCAACAAATACAAACGTGCGTCACCAATAATCCCCTCATAATGATGCAAACAGAAAAATAGCGGTATTCCCAAAACAAAAGGCAACCACTTGTTTTTTAGCAAGGCTATAAGGGAATCAAAGAAATATTTTGAATTAACGCCGTTTAAGAAAGACATAACTTTATTCTACGATTGGTTTGTATCAAGGGAAACCTTTATGGTTATTGGGGTTCACCTCGAAAGCTTGTAAAAAAAAGAACCCTTTCCCAAAATCTGCTTTACATTTTTTCTATCAAATTTCGGAGATTCTTTTGTTTTTCCTTTTTTATAATCTTTTCTAAACGAGAACCCAAGGCCACACCTTAAACCATAATGAAGGCATAGTTTGTTTTCTTCATTCAATGAAATACCTGGATTACGATATTTGAACACAGGATACTTCGTATCCATAAATTGTCCAACAATACTATAATCATATAGTATCTGCAATAATTCAGATATTGAATATTTTGTTGTTAATTTATGCCGACTAAAAATGTTTTCTATATCCTTTTTAAAAAAAACGTATTTGTAATTTATCTTAAGCACGTTGAATATTTCTTGGATTTCAGGTATTACAGGAAACAATTCATCTACAAGTTCTCCTTTAAACCACTCACCATATTTCAAATCAGTTTCTTCAATAACATATTTATCAATAATACTTTTATTTTGACTAACCGCCACTTCTAACGCAGACTTTACATATTGAATAATATCTCTAGGCCTAAAAAAAGTTCTTGATATAATAAAATCAAACGCGTTAGTATCTGCCGATATGTTCTCTGTTATAAAAATCTTATTCCAATAGTTAACTTCCCTTTGTGCAACGCCATCTATGCTTGCTCCGATACGTTCATTTGCTATTTTAAAAAGTTCCTGTTCATACCACTGACGTGTTTTTGAAGGTGTCCAATTCAAAAAAATCCCAAAGTCTCGCCATTTATTTTTGTCTGCATATGCTAATTTTTCATATATATCATCTCTCAACAAAATCACAACACTCGCTTTCTTTTCTTGATTTAAAAATTTTGAATTAAGATCCATGGACGCCTTAAATAAGGCAATTATCATATTTTTATAGTTTTCTTCATCTTGGTAATTGTCATCCAATTCGTCAAAAAAAAGATGAAAATTTTCTTCTAACGGAATCGCTCTCACAAGTTCACTCGTCAAATCATTTGTATAATCTATGACATTTACGTATTTCTCTGCATACTGCGTTTCCTTTTTCACGCCAACATTAACCGATGCAAGAGGAGTACTCACGCCAGCGCCAACATTCCATCCTAACAATTTCACATTATTTAAATAATCTTTTGGATTTTCCTTAAGCGTTGGATTAATTAGCTCTAAAAAGAACTTAATTTTATCCCTTGCACCTTTTTCTACTTTCGTTGAATCCAAAAGAATTTTCGACATTTCTACAGAAAGAATGAAATTCCACAAGGCAACATATTTATTTGACGCTGTAAAGCGGTCATCGTAAAACTGTTCCATCAATTGCGTCGGGATGTCTCTGAAGCTAATTATATCCACATACATTTTTTCTTCAATATGCTTCTTAGCATAGCACGCAATCGCCGACTTTCCAGCCCCTTTTCTTCCTATTACAAAAAATTTGTTTTGCTTTTTTATTTCTTGGATATGTCCACAATCATAAAAATATTTTTCCAGCGAATCCAGTTTCGCATCGTTTTTTCCCATATCAATTTGTTTTAAATCTACCATTGTTTTGACCTTTTATTTCGCAATTATCCTTTTTCAAATCTAACAATCTCCAGCGCAGCTTTCGCATTTCAGCCACCTTTTTCTATATTCCATAACAGAATAATGCCCCTCCCGAAACCGTAAATGGACACCTATACCATAAACTTCTTTGTCACATCGGCCATTTCGGCCATTCTGGCGGTATTTCTGGTCCGTAGCAGAAGGCTGCGGCTGGTGGCGGTTCCTGTAGTTCCGGTACTGCACTACTGTCTGTTCTACAACTTCGACAGCGGACTCATAGGCGGGATATTCCCCCTACTGCCGCCCTACGTGGGCGCACTCTACACGGCATTTTTGTTCCGTTATTTCTCGTCTTTCGGTAAAATCAAGGACGGCATTTCCGCCCCCGAGAAAAAGCATGCCCTAATACAGGGAATTTTCGCCTGTCTCGGCCTGTTCCTGTGCGCGGTATATTCCAAGACCATCCCCTGGGCCATAGACACGTTCCCGCTCTCGAATGTCGAAGCGGTCCTCTTCACGGTGTTCGCCGGGGCAAACGAGGGCGCAGAGGAGTTCGTCATATCGTCGTTCATCGACAAAGCGCTTATACCTGGATTAACCTTGTTCTTTATTATAGAAGTCATTCTCATTGCGATATCGATTTTCTTGGCAAAAAAAAATGGCGGGTTCAAAGACTTCCTTTGGGGATGGCAAAAAATCGCTGCGGGAGCCTTCGTCCTCTATTGCGCCGTAATCTCGCTCGTGCTTCCAGGCATTGTCGCAAGTGCGCCCTTCAAGGCATTATTCCAGCGGCCAGTCGATTCAGAACTGTATCGGGAACATTACGCGCATCCCGATTCCATCAATGTGACAGCAACCAGGCAGCCCAAGAACCTGCTCGTAATATTCCTCGAATCCATGGAGACAAATTTCCGCCAGTACACACCTGAAATAGACAGCCTATTTGGACAATCGGGATTCGCTCCCGGCGGAGTAAACGTAGCCGGCACCAGTTGGACCATCGCGGGGATTACGGGCAAACTCTGCGGCATCCCCCTCAACATGCCCATGGGGATAAACGAATACGTCGGCAAGCTCCCGACTTACCTGCCACACGCACATTGCCTCATGAATGTTCTTGCAAAACAAGGCTACAACCAGGTGTACGCACAGGGGTCGAGCGGTGATTTTACACAGAAGCGGGACTTCTGGAGAGTACACGGGAATGTCACAATCCACGACATCGAGCATTACAAGGGAGCCGGTAAAATTCCAGACGACTACAAGGTTTTCTGGGGGTTCGAAGATCGCAAACTGTACGGGTTCGTCCGCGAAGAACTGGACAGTCTGGCTTTGCTGGGTAACCCCTTCGCGTTCTACATGCTTACGGTCGATACGCACCAGCCAGGGTTTGTAGACGACTCGTGCCAAGCCCAGTTTGCAGGCACACAAGGGGTGCTGCCGAAATCTCTACGCTGCGCATCATTCCAACTGGCAAGATTCCTTGACTGGGCCGAGCAACGGCCATGGTTCAGCAACACAGTCATCGCGGTCATGGGAGACCACGCCATGCCGTCGCTTTCATCCAAGGTAAAAATTCCGCCTGACGATACGCTCTACTGGACAAACTTCATGCTGAACCCGGCCCATCCCGTTCCGCAAAAACAACGCAGGTATTCCTCGTTCGACATTTTCCCAACGCTGCTGGAAGCTATGGGTTTCACTGTAGAAGGACGTTCCATGGGGCTAGGTCGGTCACTGTTTTCCGACACCCCCACACTGCTGGAGACATACGGCCAGCAGGTTCTGGATAGCCTTCTTCGCGAAAGGAGTATCCAGTACGACTACTTCTTGATGGGGAAATGAACTTGTCCGTAAAATTCCTTTTACCCCTGGCAGTATTGTTTTTCTTGTGCGTCAACCATTTCGACGGCTTCGAGCAAGACAGTATCCTCTATACGCTGCAGGCAATCAACAGGATCTTTCCGGGGCGGTTCATCGACGATCCCGCATTTATGTTCGGGAACCAGGACGCGTTCAGCCTCTTTTCGCCCCTTTACGCTCTGTTCATAAAATCGCTGCCCATAGACAAGGCGGCACTGCTGCTCACGCTGCTGACACACTGCGGGGTGGCGCTCTCTTTCGCCTGGCTCACCCACAAATGGACAACAAAATTTCACCGTCCGCAGCTAGCCCTGCCTGTAACATTGTTCTTTTTTTCGGCATATGCCTACGGCGAGTTTCGCAACGATATATGGGATACCATCAAAAATATCGAGGCATTCCCAGTAGCCCGTACACTTTCGCTTTGCTTCGGTTTCTGGGGACTTGCGCACCTATTCGACAAAAACAAATGGAAAACGCCCGCAATATTCCTTGCAGGTTCATTGATACACCCTCTAACTGCAGGATGGGGACTCCCACTATGGCTATTCTTCCACTTCAACAAGACAAGGCTTCCCATTGTAGCGGCAGCCGCTCTGCTCCCAGCGACAATACTTATCGGCAAGGTTCCTTGGGCAGCCTATACCGATGACTGGGTCTATATCGACTGGAGCATGGAAGGGTTAGACACGCTCCTGTTAAACCTCACCTTGAATCTTACTTTTTTCATTTTGGCATCAACCAAGTTCGTCCAATACAAGGTACTGAAAAAATTCGCCGTGGCACAAACTTTTGTTGCAGGAATAGCCATCTACTGGTTTATCGCATCGGTGTTCACGCACCACATTTTCTTGTTCCAAGTCCAGACCTTCCGCATTCTTTGGCTTTGCCAGGTTTCAGCCGTGCTTATACAGTCCTTTGTTGCTATGCGCCTGTATACGACAAAATTGCGCAAAAGCAAGCCTCTCAGCATTTGGGACAAAATATTTTTTGCCATCACATTCGTATATTGGATAGACTCCCCATTCATACTCGTCGGGGCAATTGCCGCAGTCATACTGTATGCAACCCGCGAAAAGAGTTGCTCTGGAAAAGTCCGCGCTGCGACCGTCTGCGCATGGATTGCTACAACCGCCTTTTCGGCTTACTGGATTGTCTTCTTGCATAGGCAATCCCTGCCGGAACTGTACAAAAGCTACCTGACTTTCATACAGGAGCTTTTTGCCGCGACAGCGGCACTTGCGCTAGTTGTGCATACCGTCTGTCCGAAATGGCGAAAGGCCGTCATCGTCATCATGCTGCTTTGCTCCGTTGAAATCCTCTGGGGAAATCAGATTTTCCCAAAGCAGAATTTTTCGTTCGCTTTCATTTTGGCGATTGTCTGTTGGGGAATAATAGTGCAGGCGCAACAGGCGGAGAAACCCGGCGGCAAAGTTATTACTTTAGTGACGCTGGCCATATTGCTTTGCATTTGCGTCATAATCAACTACGACCACCGTGATAGCGAACAAAAAGAAAGAGAACATGCAATGAACCAGTTCGTAAAGGCTCCGCCTTTCCCCGAAATTGAAAAACGCGGAAGGGTCCTTTACTCCGTAAAGGATTACGCCGGGAAACTGCCGCGAATACACTTCCTATCGGGAGCCTATTACGACGAACAGTACGAAGTCGGGAGCATCTTTTTCAAGGGTCACAAGGATGTATCGCAAGCCCGCGAAAAAATGGTTTTCCTAGGCTCGCAACCGACCGATGCCGAATGGAAAAAACTCAAGTGGCAAGTCCGCAAGTTCTTGGCATCAGAATACCTTTTCAAGAAAGATTCCCTGGTGTCGCGGGTGCGCCACCTGTGCGGAGAGCAAGAGATAACGCACCTCGTGACAGACATGCACGACTTGCCTTTTACAAAAGACGATTCGCTAACTCTATGGTACAAGGATGAACAAATCTATCTCCATTCGTGCGAAAGCGTGATGAAAAATATTGTCACACCATCGACAAGTGACTAGAGCTTGTTAAACTTTTTCATTTCTTTATCCAAGAAAGCATCTACGTATTTTGCATAAATTAAAGTCGTTTCCAGGTTTCGGTGGCCGAGTAGTTTACTTGTTACTGGCAAGGGTATTCCGAGCGTTATGCAAGTGGTGGCAAACGTGTGCCGTGCAAGGTGGCAATGTATATGCTTGTGGTATCCGAGTTTTTGCGCAGCACTACGCAGGGTTCTGTTGAAGTGCGAATTCTCCACAACGCGGAAAACCTTACCTGCCTTCATCTCTGTGGGAAGCAGGAGCCTTGCCTGCACCGGAATGGGGATATACACCGGATCACCCGTTTTGTGCATCTGCTTGCGGATTTTCCAATCAAAAATCTCGCTTGCATCGAGGGAACGAAGATCGCTGTAACGCAGCCCGGTAAAACAACTGAACAAGAACACCCGCATGACATCCTGTTCCGTTTGCGTAAGAGACATGCCGCGGTCTTCGAAATTCAGGCAAAGCCTCTTAAGTTCGCCTTTTGTCAAGAACCCGCGACGAGAATAAACACGACCAATTTTCACCTTGTCAAATGGATTTTCTTTCAGTATACCATCCTGGAACATCTTGTTCGTAAAATTCCTGAAAACCGAAAGTGCCTTGTTTATCGTGACCGCCCTGTTCCCGCGCTTGACCAGATAGACCTTATATTCTTGCACAACATCGGCGTTCAAATCCTCGCACTGAAGGTCGGGCTTGAAATCCGCTATTTTCTTCAGGTTCCAGAAGTATGTCCGCACCGAAAGCGGCGCGAGATTATATTTTTCTTTGTCCAGATACTGCATTGCCGTATCGAAAAAACGCATGGGATAATCCTCCGTGGAATTGTTGTTGATTGTTCCGGCCCATCCGAAACAGAGGGGCAATGTTAGGATTATTCCCTCTTGATGCTTTTTCGCAAGAACCTACGTGCATCTGCAGGATTCTTACTTCGCAGAGATGAATGCTGTGGGTGACAAGTCCCAGATCGGTTACAAGGAACCCGCTAGTACGGTGTTTACTTACAACGTCACAGTGTCTGGCGCCGTAGCAACATTCACTGCTGTGAATAGCGAAACCGCTTTGAACGATTGCCAGCTGAACGCTGGTTCTTGGAATGTGGCTTCTCAGGCAGGATCTAGTGGCTTGGAACACGAAGCAACTGTTACAGGTGATGGCTGCGGTGTCCTTACGCCTTCGTTCACATCTATCGGTGCCGGCACGTAATTATACGATTGTCATCTAAACAAAAGGAACCTGCCATGAGAGGCAGGTTCCTTTTTTGCAATGTTTCAGCAGAGATTAGTTGTGCGTTGCAGCGCCAATCTGAGTGAAGGACGGCGTGAGAGCTTCGCAAGCCGGTTTGCCAGAAGGCGTCGTTGCCGTATGAGAAACTCCACCAGAAGCAGGCGCAGAAGTAACTGTCCAAACAGAGCCCGTTCCACACTCATTCAAATCACTCTTTGACGTGGCAGTCCAAGTTCCTGCTGTGGCAGCGTCATAAGTGAATGTATTGCTAGCCGGGGCGTTGTAGCCAATCTGAGTGCCGGTGCCGACAGCATTCATTTCAGCATAGTAGCTGTCCTGCAGATGCACATAGGTACCAGCTGCGGGGCCGACTTCAGAGGCCTTGGACTTGGCGATCATGCCGAACAGCTTAGGCACTGCGACGGCGGCGAGGATGCCCATGATCACGATCACGACCATCAATTCAATGAGGGTAAAACCTTGTTTCTTCATAGTGTACTCCTTGTTGTTTGTGACACACTTTTTTGAGTCCTGGCCCGAAATTGAGCGTCCGACTCGTTTACATTCCCTAATATACACAATTTTTTTCGGAAAAGCAATAGTTTTGTCAAACTTTTGTCATTTTTGTGTCATAACAACCTGGAGCAGACGCAAAAATTGCTTTTTTCGACCAAAATCGCCGTTTTAGGGGTGTTTCGGATGGTTACAATTATAGATTTTTTTCGCAAAAAAGGGGACTTCCGCCGAAATTTTTTATTCCAATGTGGAATATATCACACCCCTTTTGTCACGGTTTTGTCATTTAGAAGGGAGATCCCCGCCTTCGCGGGGATGACAATGATGGTTGGCAAATTTTACCAACTAGTTGGCAAATTTAGCCAAATAGTTGGTTAATTTCGCGAAACAGTTGGCAAAATCAAACAACAACTTGGCAAACTATTGCTTTTTGTTGGCAAACTTTTGCATTAACGAACAAAGTAAAGAGATGGAGCCATGCGTGCGCCCCCTTTTTACAATTTGTTCAATCGGCCAAAAAAAGATCGTATCTGCAGAAATCCCTGGCATAGAGGTTTTCCACCGGCCTGTCTTCTACAAAGGCATGGGACGGACAAAAGGCTCCTTTGTCCGTGTCGGCGATTCGGATGAGCCAATGAGCGAATACGAAGTGTACAGCTACGAGGCGTTTCGCAGACACATCCGCGACGATGCCCGAGCCATTACCGAAGCGCCTCTTGACACCCTAAACAAGGCCGATGTCGAAAACTATGTTCGGCTATGCAAGAGGGAGCGCAAGAATCTTTCCGAAAATGTCAGCAGCGAAGAAATCTTGGAACTAATGGGAGTAATTCATTCCGGTGCGCCCACGGTAGCAGGAATTCTTTCGTTTTCAAAATACCCGCAAGGTTTTTTGCCCCAGCTCTGCATCACCGCAGTGCGGGTTCCCGGCAACGAAATGGGCGACCTCGGTGCGACCGGCGAAAGGTTTATCGACAACGCCAGGCTGACCGGGACCATCCCGCAAATGCTAGAAGATGCAATTTCGTTCGTCCAAAAGAACAGCCGTCACAAGACGGTCATTGACAAAAACGGGAAACGCACAGACAAAGAAGAATATCCGTCTATCGCAGTACGCGAGGTTGTCCTGAACGCGCTGGTTCATCGCGATTATAGCGTCTATTCCGAAAACACCCCCGTTCGAATTGAAATGTACGACAACCGGCTACAAGTCATAAACAGCGGAGGATTGTACGGGAAAACCACGCTAAGCAATCTTGGCAAAATCAGGCCGGACACAAGGAACGCAGTATTAGCAAACATCCTCGAGATTCTAAAAATTACCGAGAACCGCTACTCAGGCATCCCGACCATACAAAAGGAAATGCAAGAGGCGGGATTGCCTCCAGCCGAGTTTTCCGTTCGTCATGGAGAGTTCTACGCAACACTATATAACTCGGTGAACCAGCCCGAATATTCCGGCAAGCCCGCCGACATTCTGGCCTTCTGTTCCGTACCAAGAAGCCGGGCAGAGTTGCAGGGTTTTACAGGAATGTCACAGTTCTATACCATGAGCCACATTGTCCAGCCGCTGTTGGAAAGCGGCGCGCTGAAGCTGACCCTCCCCGAAAAACCAAAGAGCAGCAAGCAGCGGTATGTAAAGGGCTGAATATAAACGTCCCGGGAGTCCCTTGTTTCCGCAGTGTAAAATCGAGAATCCGTGGCTCGTGACTGCTTTTCGGCCATCCGACAGCCTGCCCGGCCCAAGTTTTCTCGACTAATATGATATTAGATGTTAAATTAGTCAAGAATTTTGATTAATGGAACGTTTTTGCGCCGCAAGCAAGGCGCGATTTCGCTGATTTTTCAAAAATTGGGGATTAAACGGGGCTATTTTGCGGGTTTCAATCCCCAGTTTTCAGAACAAAGTAACATGAAAATCAAAAAATCGAACCGCAAGTCCGGCGGAAAAGTTCATTTTGGGGATTGAATTGTTTTTTTTCGCGTTTTTCATCCCCACCTAGAACCCCAAACGGCGCTCTAGATTACATACAAATTATAAAATTGGGGATTAAACCCAATGTTTTCCGGGCGTTCAATCCCCAATTTCACGGTTTTGTCATTTGATGGCGAGAGCCGCGTCCACTTTTTCAGCAGGAACGCCAATGGAACGGAGGTATTCCGCAATCCTAGCCTCACGGGCGGCGTTCTTTTCGCGTTCTTTCTGTGCTCCAAGCTTTTTACCGCGACGAAGGCCGTTGCGCTCCGCAGCACGGCGGCGGTCGCCGGCAGTAACAATCCCCAGTGCCTGTCCTATACTCATGCGCATACGCAACTCCTCTACGACGTTTTCGTCGATGTACTCTCCTAAAAACCTTCAAGCCGAGAGCAGCGGAAATGCTTGCATTTCCATTGCCGAGGCGAAGGGTTTTCTGCAAATATAATTCAATTTTTTCGACAAGGGTAGCCCTCGATTCATTTTCCATCTTCGAGAGCATCCGAACAATTTGTTTTACGACACCTTTCAACTTTTCACCATTGAACGCGTACTTCATCACCAGTGCACCAACGGCTGCTTCAATGTTCTTTTCGGCAAAACACTTGCTGTCGGGAATATCGGCAAGGTTCACAAGGACGCATTCAAAAGGCAATTCGCGACCGTTGAACTCGCCCCTGAACTTCGCACGAAATTCTGCCATAGGGTCCCAGTCCTTCTGGCCATTGTAGATGATGATAGCCTTCGTCGGATACCAGCCGAAATCGGACGAGCCCTTGTTCACCATGATCTCGAATACATAGCGGTAGATTTGCGAGAGCACGTCCTTCTTGCGGTAGGACTTATGTTCAAGAAGAATACCCACGAAGATTTCGGGACCGTTCTTGAGACTCGCCTTGAAGGCAAGGTCCGCCTCGCCCCACTCCTTCACATTGCTGTAGTTACCGGGAATGAGTTCAAGGGTCTGCATATCGACTGACGCAAGCATCCTGCGGAGTTCAGGATTCCGGTACTGCGCAAGCCGCAGGAGGGTACGAGCATTCTCAGGGACAGCATAGATGTAACGGAAGAAGGGATCGTGCTTACGACGCACGGGCGCCTTCGGTTCTTTTTTCAAATCGGCTTTGTTCTCAGCCATTTTATAGTCCTTTTGCGCGGCAAAGCGACCGCTTCGCGGACAGGGGTTCCCCTATCTATACATAAAAACGGCCGAAACGGGAAAATGTTCCAAAAATGCCAAAAAATTTTTCTTTACGCAAAAAGATCCTCGCCTACGCGAGGATGACGAAAAAGATCGCGGGGATGACGAGAATGGTCGCGAGGATGACGACAAACGCCCCGGCAAAACCGGAGCGTTTATGCTTTGGGGTGTGGAATTCCCTATTTCACGATAATGCGGAACACGGAGCCTGCATTGCCGCGGACGAGGTAGGAGCCTGCGCGCTTGACGGAGTTCTTGGTGAGCGCGCGGAGGTCTTCGACGCCGTGGGTCGTGAATTTCGCCACGAGGCGGCCCTGCATGTCGAACACGCTGTAGTTGCGTTCGTTCTCGGGGAGCAACACCATGGGGCGGCGCGGAATGTCGGTCTTGTCGCTCGGGCCGATATCGGCCGTTTCCGTCACGTCCTTCTCGGGCTGGTTCTCGTAAATCTCCTTAATTTCCTTCTGGCCATACGGTGCAGGCGGAAGGTCGTTCGTACCGAAGTTGCGGAAACCGAGCAGCGAGTATTCGGTCGGGTCGTTCAGTTGCTTGCGGATAGGCGCAATGCGGAACTTGTGAGAGTATTCGCGGTTTGCGTTCAGACGATATTCGTTGAGCGGTTCCGCACCCCAGCTGTTGATGCCGCCGAGGCCCATCTGACGCAGGTCGACACGCATCGTGATATCCTTGTTGCGCTTGAGTTCCCACGGAAGCTTGGTATCGGAAAGCTGTTCCGGAGTGTAGTGCTGCGCGTTGAATTCCATGCGCGGGGAGCCCACGACCATCACGCCCTTGCCCGATTTTTCGTTGGTGAGCGTCGCCCACTTCACGTCGGTGCGCTGGCCCGTTTCGCCGATTTCCATGTACATGACCGTCATGGAATCCACGAGAGTCGAGTAGATGCCCATGAAGCTGCCGCGGTTACGACCGATGTAGTTCTCGTCGGGGCCGCGACCGAAGTAGCGAACCTTCTCGTAGCCGCCCGGCACGGTGAATAGCGTACCCACGTTCGGGATGTAGCTCCTGGAGCCGTCCGGAGTAAACGAGTATTCCACCACGATATCGCCGCTGCCGTACACGTAGTAGGTCATCTTCATCTTGGAATTGCCCACGTCCGGGAAGCTGAAGTTGAATGTCACCCGGGTTTCCTGCGGAGATACCTCGTCGACTTCGGAAGTCACGGAGCGGTTCTTGCTCGCCTTGCGCCATTCGCCATGGCCACGTTCCATGTTGTAGCCCTTGTCGTTGTCGGTCGGGGCGCGCCAGAAGTTCGGGATACCGCCATTCTTGATGATGGTATCGCCATCGAGAACATAGCTCGCAAGCGTACCCGCCTTCTCGTCGAAGGTAATCTTGAAGTCGGTTCCTTCGATGGTGAGGCCGCTCCCCCTAGAAACCCTGTGACCATCCAAAGAGCTTATATCCACTTCGGTAGACCAGAGCTGGCCCAGGTTGATGCCGAACTGTTCATGGGCGACGCTGTGACCCGCCTTGGCCCAGAGTTCATCCTTCTTCAGGCGGAAATCGATATCCAGGAAGTACTCGGCACCGATTGTCGTCTCGATATCCGGCATTTCGATGGTCACTTCCTTCTTCTGCAGAGGCCCGATATTCATCTGCGAGCCGCTCAGCTTGCCGTCCTTGATAACCTTGCCGTTCTCGCGAATCTGCCAGTAGGCATCGAGGAAGTCGCCGAGGTTCTTGAATAGGTAGCGGCTCTCGATTTCGATCTTGCCCTTCGCGGCGTCGACGTTCTTCACGCGCAGCTGGCTATACTGGTACTTGACTTCCCACATTTCGGGCTGAATCTTTCTATCCGGGAACACGAGGCCGTTCGCGCAGAAGTTGTCGTCGTTCTGCCAGTCACCCCACATGCCGCCGAATTCCCAGTACGGAGTGCCCTTGTGGTGCAGGCCCTGGTCAATGAAGTCCCAGATGAAGCCACCGAAGGCGCGCGGGTTGCCGTAGAAGGCGTTCATGTATTCCTGGAGGTCGCCCACGGAGTTGCCCATGGCGTGTTCGTATTCGCAGAGCATTACCGGCTTGTTCGCATCCTTGTAACCGGCGATATAGTCGTAGCCCCAGTACATCTGGCTCGTCACGTCGGCATTGTTGTTGTCGCCTTCGTAGTGCACGTAGCGGGTGGAGTCGATTTCGTGGGCGCGCTGGCGTTCGGAGGCAAACACATTGCCGTTACCGGCCTCGTTGCCGAGCGACCACAGGATGATACTCGGGTGGTTCTTGTCGCGCTGCACCATGCTGTTCAGGCGGTCCACCACCGGAGCGCGCCAGTCATCGCTGCTCTTGGGCAGGTCGCCGTTTGCGCCGTGGCTTTCCACGTTCGCCTCGTCAATCACGTAAATACCGTACTTGTCGCAAAGGTCGTACATTACCGGGTTGTTCGGGTAGTGCGACATGCGGAGAGCGTTGATATTGAACTGCTTCATCAGGATGATATCCTGTTCCATGCGCTCGTAGTTCACTGCGCGTCCGTTATCCGGGTCGAGTTCGTGGCGGTTCACGCCGTGGAACTTCACCGGCATGCCGTTCACCAGCAGGCGCGGGACTCCGTTGTCCTTCTTGATTTCGACCGTGCGGAAACCAATCTTGTTGCTTTCGACCTGGATAATCTTGCCCGCGTTATCCTTGATGGTGAGCACCGCCGTGTAGAGGTACGGAGTTTCTGCAGACCAGCGGTTCGGCTTGGCATACGGGATTTCGAAATGCACGCTCTTTTCGCCACCGTTCGCGCCGATACCCGAGACCTTCTGCGCCGTCGGGGCAATCACTTCGCTGCCGGCATCGTTGTAGAGCGAAAGTTCGACGGTATATTCGCCCGAAGAGGAACCCGTGGAATTGTAAATCCAGGCAGTCGTCTTCAGCAAGCCATCGGTATAGTTGTTCGTGAGCGTTGCGTCAATCTGGAAGTCCTGAATATGGACCTCGGGCACGGCGTAGATGTACACGTCACGCATGATGCCCGAAAGGCGGATGAAGTCCTGGTCTTCGAGCCAGGAGCCGTCGCACCAGCGGAACACCTGCACCGAAATGTTGTTCTCGCCCTTGCGCAGGTACTTGTTGATATCGAACTCGTGACCCGTGAAGGAGTCTTCGGAATAGCCCACGTAGTTGCCGTTCACCCACACGTAGTATGCGGATTCCACGCCCTCGAAATGCAGGCGGATGCGCTTGCCGGCCCACTTGTCGGGCACGGTGAAGGTGCGGCGGTAGTGGCCCACCGGGTTAAAATCGGTCGGGGCGCCCGGAGCGGACACGCGGTTGTTCTGCGCCCACGGGTAAACCACGTTGGTGTAAATCGGGTGGTCGTAGCCGAGAATCTGCCAGGAACTCGGCACAGGAATCTCGTCCCAGCCGGACACGTCGTAGTTGTCCTTGTAGAAGTCGTTGTTGCGCTGGCTCGGCTTGTCTACGTGGTAGAATTTCCACTTGCCCGAAAGCGTCTGGTACCATTCGGATGCATGGCGGTCGCCCTTGATGGCCTCCTGCACCGTAGTGTAGGGCATCGAGGTCACGTGCGGGTTAAGCCGGTTCACACCGAAAACGCGCGGTTTGCCGTTCCATTCGTCGTTCGGGCCGCTCTGCGCAAAAGCGGAGCCCGCAAGTGCAGCAAAAATGGCCGCACACGAAACAACCTTGGCTATTTGGGAATTCTTCATAACATCCTCTTTGTTTATTCTACACCATAAAGAAAAATACCCCTTTTTGAGGGGCATTTAAATGTCATTTCGGCAAGTTCCGTGGATATTTTATCAAGAGGGGATGGGCTTTTTAATCAAAATTCAGCCGCAAAGTCCGGATTCCGAGCGATTTTCCCCGAACCGAAACCATGATAGCGAAATGCCCCCTGCCGAGTCCGGAAAGGTCCATCACGGCCGATTCCCCGGCAAACGCGGAGCGCATCACCTCGTTTCCCTGCATGTCGAATATGCGGACCGTCTTTGTCCCGCCCGTTCGGGCATTCACGGCCAGGCGGCGGCCATCTAGCGACATGGAGAATTGCGGAGGCACCTGCGTCTGCACGGCAAACGTGGCCGACGAAACCGCTTCTGCCGAGCTACTGGACTTGACCGTCTCGGAACTGCTGGAGACGGCCTCCACCGAGCTGCTGGACTGCGACGACGAAGATCCCGCAGACGAAGCCGGGACCGGCGATTCGCATTTTGCGACCTTGACGGATGCATCCAGAGTAAAACATACAAACGAATCATCCGCCTTCACGAAGTTGAACACGCCCGGAACCGGAGAGGCCGTTCCCGACTTGTAGACCAGCGGCGAATAGGAAGTCTTGGAGCCCCATGTTCCACTCAGCAGCGGCGCCTTGATATCGACGCGGTTAAAATTGCCCATCCCGTTGATATTGTTGTTTTCCCAGGCCTCCAGTTCGTACTTGATATACCAGACCCAGACCCCGTTGTAGGCGTAGTCCTGCCCATGCGTAATGCCGGTATCGTATCCCTTTGCCGGGCGGTATTCCACAATAAAGTATTCATCCTTGTCGGACGGGTTCGTGACCGAATACGCCTGGCCCTGGTCGATATCGCCAAGCATGATTACGCCCGTATCCGCGGTCGTGAGTTCCGAAAGCGTCATCCAGCCCATCGTCTCGCGTTCGAACGCATTGAACTTTGCAGGGATCCGTCCGTTTTCATTATACATTCCCAACGACATCAGGTCGTAGGAGGCGGCGCCCAGTTCATCTTCGCCCGAATCCCTTACCCCGTAATGGTCCATAAGCCCAAGCACATGCGCAAACTCATGGACAAAGATGCCGAACTTGTTCAAGTTGCCCGCCCTGTACAAATCGTTGTCGGCGTCTTCGAGCTGGGCGATCAGGAGATACTTGTCAAAGACATAGCCGAAGTTGTTCGGCTTGTATCCGAAAGGAGCTCGGAACACGTTGTTCGAACCATTGGCCTGCATCCAGAACTGGTGCGCCCAGAAGTCCTCGCTGTAGACCAGGACATCTTCTTCGCGGCCAGGGAACAGGAAAATAAAGCCGTCCACCAGCTTCTTGTTCTTGTTCGACACGTACTTGTCCACGTCGAAATCCGCACGCTTCACGAGCAGGTCAACCCCCTCCTTCGTCAATTCGTTTTCGTAGAGCGAGTCGTTTGCCGAATTCACATACTGTACAAGCTCTTTCGAAATCGTGATGGGGAAAATGTCGAAATGCGGGCTGAAGTTCCCGTTGGAAGATTCCAGATAGAAATCGCGCACGCTGCCGATGTTCCCTTCGCTATCGGAATAGCCTTCCTCGTTAAAAAAACGCCACATCCTTGCAGAATCGACGGCAGCCTGTTTCGGGGTCGAGACCAGCAGCACGGGGAACCACCTCTCGCCCATCACCCAGTTTTCGGCACGCGGGCGCTTGCGCTTGACGGCGGTACCCGTCGCATCGTAGGAATAGTCAGCCGCGACAGCGTCGTATGCCACGTTCTGATTCCGGAAGCGTTCTCCCTTTTTTGCCCTGTAGGCCTCGCGGGCGGCCGCCTGGTCAATACCGGCGACAAAAGCCGTTTCGCGGGAATCGCGGAGCGCAGGGTCCTTCGCCTTCACTCCCGAACGCAGGCCGTCATTGCCGACGTAGACGAAATCCCCCGCAGAATCGCGTTCCACGAGCAGCCCGTCGGCGGTCTGCACAAAATGATAATGTTCATCGCCCAAGGTGCGCACGCTCAGCGTCGAGCCGTCGGACTGCACATGCTTTTTTACAAAGGGGTTTGCCGGATGCGCGAAAGCACCCGTCACGCACAAAGCGGATACAAGCAACGTTGTCTCAAGCAGTTTCATCGGATACCTACCATTCTATAGCCCAGCGATTTCCCTGCCGCATCCACGCGCACAATCAAGAAACCGCTCCGTGAAACAAGCGAACGCGACTTACGGAGGTTTACGCCATGCGACATTCCATCAAACGATTCCGCAAAGACCAGGTGCCCCTGCATGTCAAAAAGCCGCACCTTTTTCGCTCCCGCCACCGGGGCAAGCACATTCAGCATTCCGCCTTCGTAGCGCACCTCGAAACCCACGTGCGGCACGGCGTCCGCGGCAATCCGTTCCGTAGCCGAAGAAGAAGCCACGTCCGTCGACGAACTGCTGCGCCACGGCCACCGGAAAGAAGAACTCGACGAGGAACTCATTACGGCGCTGCTGGAACTCTCCACAGAACTGCTCGAAGCTACGGAGCTGCTAGAAACCACGAAACTGCTCGAGCTTTTTGCAAGTTCGCAGCTACCGACAGCGACGGATCCGTCTACGGCAAAGCACACTAGGTCGTCCTGTTCCTTTATATTGAAGAGTCCCGGAAGCACTTCCACATTCTTCCACGAAAGCACGGGCGAAAGTTTCGTCACGTTCTGGCTTCCGGGGAACGGGTCATCCTTCAAGTGCGACCCGCCGTAGGATGAAGAGGCAAAGCCGTCGTAGTAGTCCGTCACGCGCAGGTTTCCCGCTTCCACGACATCCACGCGCTGGTGCCTCGGCACATCGTTGAGGTTGTCATCGGTCCACGAATTCGCATCGTAGTCGATATGCCACACGAGCAATCCATGGTTCGGGAGGGCGGCGTCCCACTTGACCTTCTGGCGGTTCTCGAACACGAACCACTCGTTTTTGCTCGCACCCGCATGGTAGGCAAAGTTGCTCGTACCGAGCGGCGGGAGCGTCTTCACCTCGGAATCTTTTTCGAGAGTCGTGTATTCGAGCCAGCCCATGTAATTCCGTTCGAAAGCGCTATAGTTCGGAGGATTGTTCTGCCCGTTATACATGCCGGTCGCCATCACGTCCCACGCGTGCGCACCCGGAGCCTGGGTATCGGAATTGGAATAACTTATGTAGCAACTGTCGCTCCATACGCAGTAATGGTCCCTGAGTCCCATGGTATGGCTGAACTCGTGGATAAACCTCTCGAAGATATCACCGACCTGGTTCAAAATAAAGTAATTGTTAAATCGTTTCCCGTTTCCGGCATTCAGCCTTCCGCAAGCGTTCCACCGAAGTTCATACTGGAACCCGCCCAGGTGAGAATCGCCCGACTCGACGATGCTCCCCGCATACAGGACCGCAAAGGCATCGACCTCGCCATCATTATCGGAATCGTAGGCACCCGCATCGAACGACGGATATTTCGACAAGACCGCGGCAATCGTCTTTTGGATCAGCTGATATTCCACGCCGATATAATTCCGGAAAGAATCGCTGACCTTGACGATATAGAGGTCGAAAGACGGAACGAATAGTCCTCCCGACTGGTCTATGAAGTAATCGCGGATCGAGCCGACGTAGTTCTTCGCCTTGTAATTTTCCTGGTTCATGTAGGCATACGTACTGGCGGAATCCGCATTCTTCGTGTTGTTGTCTTCTACCAGGAATACGGGAAAGCGGTTCGTGCCATTCGCATGCGAATATGCCGCCGGAAGCCTCAGGACAGGCGGGACATCTTCTGCGGCGGAAGCGGATGCATTAGCACCCCCAGCGGCGTCCGGACTTTTCGCCGTGGGCACCCAGGAAGCGCGTTTCGATTTCTGCCTGGAATCGGGCCGTTTGTACCTGTCGGGGTGCTTTTCCCTGTGCCTGTCGCGGACCTTCTGGTTGTCGAGGCCGTTCAGGAACGCCTTTTCTTCGGCAGTGCGCTTTCCAGGATTTTTCGCCTTGAACCGGGAACGTTCGGCATTCTCGTCCGCAAAGAAGAACACTCCGTTCGAATCGCGCATCACGAGGAAGCCATCTTCTGTCTGCGTGAAACGGTAATGTTCGTCGCCGAGCGTACGGACAGAAAGGGAATCGCCATCGTTATCGATAGTCCTGAGCACGGGATTCGAGGGATAG
Organism: Fibrobacter sp. UBA7003; assembly: GCA_002449765.1. Classification (GTDB taxonomy): domain Bacteria; phylum Fibrobacterota; class Fibrobacteria; order Fibrobacterales; family Fibrobacteraceae; genus Fibrobacter. The sequence continues at coordinate 126,716 of DJXN01000013.1, read as the reverse complement.
GCAAACGACATGGCCGTCAGCCCAGCGCACAAAGCCGAGCAAAAGAAAAACTTGTCAAGAGAATGGGTTCCCATTACCAAACCGCTCCTTTACATTCATCAAACAGCATTATAAATATATCCTCGGATACGTGTAAAAACAATCGCACGAAATGATTTTTTCGTGTAAAACTTGTGTTTGTCGCCTGTTTTTTACGATTTCCGAGCGGGATGGTCCCGTTTTTAGCGCACTGCGGGCGCCACCCTGAAATACCCGGCAAGCCGGCCGCCCAACTCGAGACGCACCACGAGGGGAGAGCCATGAGCGATGCGGCCGAGGTCCAGCCGATGCGATTGGCCCGCGAACGAAGCCGAAGCGAGCGCATTTCCCTGCATGTCGAAGACGCGGACAATTTTCATTCCGGATTCGGACACACGGATTTCGAGCGTGCGACCTTCCATCGCGATATGGAAGCCAGCCGCTCCCGGAACGTCGCGCCCCGCGAATGTCGTCGAGAAGCTGGACTCCGGTTCGAATGACGAGCTCGATTCGGCGCTGCTCGAAGACTCCATCACGGAACTGCTGGACTCGACCTGCGACGAACTCGACTGGATGCTGCTGGAGGATTCCACGCTCGAGCTGGATTCGAATTGCGCGCTGCTGGAGCTTTCCTCGCCGGAACTCGACCCAAGCGACGAACTGCTCGATTCGAGCGCAAAACTGCTCGACGAGACACGGATAAATTCGCAGTTTTCCACGGCAACCGTCGAATCGAGAACGAAACACACGTTCGTGTCAGGTTCGACAATGTTGAAGAGACCGGCAAGCACCACGGAACTGTCCCACGCGAGCACCGGCGAAAGCTTCGTCACGTCCAGGCTTCCGGGGAACGGATCGTCCTTCTGCCGCGCCCCACCGCCCTGGCTCATGTAACCGCCCGTCTGGCTGAAAACGCGGATATCGCCCGCTTCGACTATATCCACGCGCTGGTGCTCCGGGACATCGTTCATGGCATCGAGAGTCCATGCGCCGGAATTAAATTCGATATGCCACACAAGCATCCCGTGATTCGGGAGGCCGCCATCCCACTTGACCTGCTGGCGGTTTTCGAATACATACCATTCCTTGTCATTTACGTTCACGTAGTATGCAAAGTTGTTCGTACCGAGCGGGGGAAGCGCCTTCACCTGCGAATTCACTTCAAGAGTCGAGTAATCGAGCCAACCCATGAAATTTCGCTCGAACGCGCTGTAGTTGGGCGGCTTACGGTAGCTCCCGTTATACATGCCGGTCGCCATCACGTCCCACGCATGTGCTCCCGGAGCCTGGTAGACGCTGTCTGCATAGTAGGCGCTGCAACCGCTCATCCTCACGCAATAATGATCCTTGAGACCCATCGTATGGCTGAATTCATGGATTAGCTGCACGACATGGCTTGCACCTTGGTCTATGATAAAGCACGTGTTGAACTTTTTCCCGTCCGACGTCTCGACAACCGAACTGTATTTTTTGAGTGTAGTCTGGAAGCCACCCAGGTGCTTGGTCCCCAGCTTGTAGCGGGAACCCGCATACATCACGCCGAACGCATCTATCTCGCCATCGCTATCGTAGTCATAGAGCGAGGCATCGAACGACGGGTACTTTTCGAGCATCGAAAGGACGGCGCGCTTCATGAATTCCGCCTCCTTCCCGATGTATCCGCTGAACGGTTCGCTTTCGCTCACCAGGAAGATATCGAATTGCGGTTCGAATACGCCCGACGACTGATCGACAAAGTAATCCCTTGCCGACCCCAAATAGTCATCCTCGTTATAGCCTGCAACATTCAACCGCGCATACATTCCCGCAGAATCGAGATTTTGCAATCCATTCGCTTCGCCTGCCACAAGGATTATCGGGAATCGAAGTTTCCCTGCCGAATGGTGCGATTTCGGGAGTACCTTGGGAACCCACGGTGCAGGCGCCACCCGATGTTCCATGTCACGGTCCGCAAACCGGTCCGGAGTCCGGCGGCGATGCTCCCTGAACGTTTTTTCACGGTTGAGCCCGTTCAGAAACGCCCTTTCTGCGCTCTTGCGTTTATGCGCGTCTCTCGCCTTGAACTTGGAGGGTTCGCCATTTTCGTCGGCGTAGTAGAAGACATTCTTTTCGTCGGCAACCACGAGGTAGCCGTCTTCCGTACGCGTGACGCTGTAATGTTCGTCGCCCAGGTCCTGGAGCGTTAGCGTATCGCCATCGTTGATGATACTGCGACGCTCGCTAGGATCCAAAGGGGATGCAAGCACTGCAGCCGGCAACAGCACGCACAGCAAGGCATTCCCGACAGTCAAGCGAAATTCACGCATCAAGCACTTCCTATAACCGATTTGCTAGCGGACAAGCACCTTCTTCGCGCCGTAGCCGTCGACCTTCACCAGATAGGCGCCGCTCTTCACGGATTCGAGGTCTAGCGTCGCGCGGCCCGCATTCAAAGTACCCGAGGCGACCTTCGAGCCGTCAAGCCCGAGCACCGTCACCGTAACGCCGTTCCTTGCGCCGGCAGCGTTCACCGTGAGCATACGGCCGGAAAGGTGCACGCCAAACCCTGCGGCAACGACATTCACCTTCGGAACAGAGACCTTTTCCGGAACTGCGATAAACGGTTTGTTCTCGTCGTAACGGGCGACAAGCGCATTCATGAACCACGTGGTATGCGGGAGCCACTGTTCGTCCCAGCGCCACACCTGCCACGATTCCTTCATCGCATCGAAGCCCACCGCGGCGACACCGTCATCGGTCCAGGCGATTCCCGAACCGTCGTTGTTCTTGCCGGTAATGCCGTTCGCGATACCGCCCTTGAGCGTCGCATCGTAATTCGACTGGCCGTCATAAATATTGGGATTCTTCTTGCCGATACCGTACATCATGCAAGTTGCGTAAGGGTTCTTGCCCAGAATCCAGTCGAGCTGGTCGGCAGCGTATTTGTTCACGCCGTCATCAAGCGACTTGAGAGCATTTGCAGCATACACCGCAGCAGCGGCAAGGCTTGCAATTCGTGCATCTTCGCCCTGCCACCAGTAACCACTCTCATTGTCGTGCGGAATAAAGAAACCGTCCTTGATGGCATTGTTCGTCTTGTAGGTCTGGCGAGCATAACCGAACGGGTTTTCTACCTTGTTCGTAATGGTGACAAGCCATTTCAGGTGCTTTTCGATGGCAGTCTTCGCGGCTCTCATGATATCTGCCCCAGGAATAACGCACTCTACGTCAGGCGGACACGGTTCGTAATCCACCATGGCTTCCGCTTCCAAGTAGCGCACCAACGCCATCAGCGGGAGGCCAGCATCGCTCGCATGCCAGAACGGGCGCGTCTTCGCGTCGTCGCTCCAGAAATACCCGTCATCGCTCAAGCGACCGACAAGGTGCTCCGCACGCGCCTGCATATCCTTCTGGTACTGGCTATTGCCTGTAGCCACATAGAGTTCCGTCGCTGCGAGGAGAGCCGTGTAGTCGTCGATGATGTTTTCCTTGCCGTCGTCACAGTAGGCGCAGTTGCCGCCCATGCTCTGCTTCGAGGTCAAATGTTCGTAAGCCTTCTTCGCCGCATCCAGGTACTGCGCCGCAGTGTAGTCTCCCTTGGCCGCAATGTTCATCCCTTCGAGATGCGCCACGCGGGCAAGGCCGGCAATCGCCATGCCACCGCCTTCACGGAACGCCGTCTGGTAATCGGCACTCTTTATGCCGTCGGAACCCTTGAACGCACAGAGTTCGCGCTTGCCCATCGGGCTTCCCCAGTTGTCGAACACCGTCATGTAGAAGAATCCCTGGTCGTCGAGCATGCGCACCAGGAAATCCGCACCGAACGCCGCCTCGTCGGCAGTCTTCGCCTTGGTGCTCGTACTGCCGAGCAACTGCGGAATGTGTTCTGCCGCAAAAGCGAGCGACCACACCGTGAGCGGAATCTGCTGCGGGTTCAGGTAGTTCGCATAGGAAAGGTGCGAAAGGTACTTGCTCACGTCGCCGCTCGCATCGTACCAGCCGCCGTGGACATCGCGGGTGGCGCCGCTCCCGTACACGGGAATCTTCTGGTCCATCGCCACAATTTCTTGCCGGCTCGCGCGGTCGTTGTAGAAGTAATCCATCACCATGCCAAGAGTCTTTTGCGCAAGGGCCTTGTCACCGATGAAGAACTTCTGCGAAGCCGACGGGCTACCCGCAGACACTTCCACATGGAAACTGCCCGACTGCAGCGGTTTGTCCGTAAGCTTGATGGTGTAGAACTTCCCGTTGTTCGTCCAGTTGTCCGGATTTACGCCCGCACCGAACGTGCCTGTCGCCACGGAGGCGCCGGTCATGTCGCCATCCGGGTCAAACCACAGGGTCCACTTTTGCCCTTCGAGGTTGTCGGTGCTCTTGACCACGATAGAAATCGGCTGGTCGGAGTCGTAGCCCGCCTCGTTAAAGTAGAAGGTATTGTCCGCGAAAGCGGATGCCGCAATCGCGAGGGAAAGGGGTATAAACGTTGTTCTCTTCATGGTATTGAATATAAGTTTTCGGGGCTAGTTTATCAATAAAGAAACTATTAGGTGTGCTCCCCGCCATGTCCTTTTGCTTTATTTTCTACGCAAATTTAGCGTTAAATAACAGAGCGGATGTAAGTCCCGATTTCTTTTCAGACCTTACATTCTCAAATTACAAGCCAATAGCAAGCCTTTCCATAACGTAAGGGCTTAGGTTTTCAAACAAGGCAACCGCCCATGGCAGTCGAATTTCACCATTTCACCGCTTTTCAACGCTTGTTTTGCGTTAAATAAGCCATTTTCTTTTTCAGCCATACTTTTTTCCTTGACCGGCGCTTTTGCAGAACCTATCTTTGCGGAGCAATTAAAAAAGGAACCCAACCATGTACTACGAAAGCATCAAAGTTCTCGACTGCACCATCCGCGACGGCGGACTCGTCAACAAGCACGACTTCTCCCTGGAATTCGTCCGCCGCCTCTACACCCTCCTCACCGCAGCCGGCATCGACTACATGGAAATGGGCTACAAGAACTCCCCCGAACTTTTCGACCCCAAGGAATACGGCCCGTGGAAGTTCTGCGACGACGACCTGCTGTGGAAAGTGAAGGACGGCATCGATTCCAAGATGAAGATGGCCGTGATGGCCGACGTGGGCCGCGTGAACATGGACGCCGTGAAGCCCGCATCCGAAAGCCCCTACCAGATGTTCCGCGTGGCAAGCTACGTGAAGAACATCGACAAGGGTATCAGCATGGTGAACGCCTTCCATGACATGGGTTACGAGACGACCCTCAACATCATGGCCGTAAGCCGTGACCGCGGTCCGGAACTCGACGAAGCGCTCCACCAGGTGCAGGAAGAATGCAAGGCCGACGTGCTCTACCTCGTCGACAGCTTCGGCGCATTCTACCAGGAAGACATCGACAAGGAACTCGCGCGCTACAAGGGAATCGTGAAGGGCAAAAAATTCGGCTTCCACGGCCACAACAACCAGCAGCTCGCCTTCTCCAACACGATCCAGGCCATCATCAACCACGTGGACTACCTCGACGGTTCTGTTTCCGGCATGGGACGCGGCGCGGGCAACTGCACCACCGAGCTTCTGCTCAGCTTCCTCAAGAATCCCAAATACGACCTGCGTCCGGTTCTCGATGCCATCGAGGAACTGTTCCTCCCGCTACAGCAGAAGTACGAATGGGGCTACATCATCCCGCAGATGATCACGGGCATGCTCAACCGCCATCCGCAAGACGCCATCGCCGTGCGCAAGACGGAAGACCGCGACCACTACCGCAAGTTCTACGAAAAGATGGTCAACGACTAATCCAAAAGGCGAATCCAGCACGAAAACCTGCTTTCGTATTGGTGAGCCGAAGGATTAGGGACTGCGAAGCAGGCCCCTAGGAGCCGAGCGTCGCCCCTACTTCTTCAGCAGGAACCCGGCAACCGACTTCTCGCGGACGAAAGTCTGCTTCGCAGCCTCCTGAACGGCGGCTGCGTTTACTTTTTCCAGTTCGTCGGCCCAGTTGAGGAAGATGTGGTAGTCGCCGAACATCTCGTACCAGGCGAGCATCGTCGCGACATTTTCCATATCGGTAAAGCTGCGGACAAGGCCCGCATAGGTATGGTTCTTCACCTTCTGGAATTCGCGTTCGCTCACGGGTTCGTTCTTGAGCTTTTCAAGTTCTTCCCATACGATCTTCTCGACCTTCTCCGCATCGGCATCGAGCCTTAGGCTCACCATCACGGAGAATTCGGATACATACTTGTTCGGGCTGTTGCCCGCCTTCACGCTCACCGCGAGCTTTTCCTCTTCGACCAGGCGCTTGTAGAGCCTGCCGGAACGCCCGTTCAGCACGCCTTCCGCGATATCGAGCGCATAGAGGCTCGGGTCGCCCACTTCGGCCGTCTTGAACACGAGCGAATAGAGGTTCGGCGCATCGGGGCGAATCTGCTTGAAACGCTTCTCGCCCACCTGCTCCGGGTCACGCACCGTAATCGGCGGGAACGCCTCGCCCGCGGGAATATTGGCGAAATACTTATTCACCATCTGCATCGTGGAAGCGGTATCGAGGTCGCCCGCCAGCACGAGAATCGCGTTGCGCGGCTTGTAGTACTTGCGGTAATGCTCGTCGGCCATTTCGCGGGTCAAGTTCATGATGTCGGACGGCCAGCCGATAGTCGGCACGCGGTAGGGGAACGCCTCGTAGATAAGCGAATTCATCGTCTCGAAAAAGCGGCCCGTGGGCTTGTCGTCGTAACGCATGCGGCGTTCCTCGCGCACCACGTCGCGTTCGGAGTAGAATTCGCGCAACACCGCGTTCTGCATGCGGTCGGATTCCAGCCACATGAAAAGTTCGATCTTGTCCTTCGGGAGCGTCACGATGTAGGCCGTCATGAGGTCAGTCGTGAACGCGTTGAGGCCCGTGCCGCCCACGGACTGGTAGGCGCCCCAGAGTTCATCCTTCACAAAGAGCTTGCGCTGTTCATTCAAGAGTGAATCGTGTTCGGCAGTGAGCTTCTTTACGGTAGCGGTATCGCCCGCAAGCTTTGCCGGACGGATAAGCGCCTGCAGGCTGTCCTCGCGCGCCATGAACGCCGCATCGGCGATGCTGTCGGTGACGCCCACCTTGTTGGTGCCCTTGAAGAGTTCGTGTTCCAGGATATGCGCAAGGCCGGACTTTCCCGGAACCTCGTGCACCGAGCCCGTCACGTAAAAGAGGCGGCAGCTCACCGTGGGTGCCTGCTTGTTCGGGTGCAGCAGCACCGTGAGCCCGTTTTCGAGAACTTCCTTGTGGACGGGGAGATTCACGCCCGCCTGGGCAGGGGCAAACAGCATGAGCGCACCCGCAATACCGGCAGCAATACCAGAAACCTTTCGCATAAGACCTTTCATAGCCATGAATTTAGTAAAACTTTTTCCGAGGGTTTCGCCACACGCGCGACCTAGCGCTCAAGCGTCTTGATTTCGCCGCGCCTTACGCGTTCTTCGCTGTACGGGTCGATGTGCACGAGCGCATCCACCACGTTCTCGCCCGCGTCGATGAGCCTGCGTTCCACATCCTCGGCCAAATCGTGCGCCGCAAGGAGGGTCATCTCGGCAGGCACCACCACGTGCAAATCCACATGCAGGTCAGAACCCACGTAGCGCGTGCGGAACCCGTGTATGCTGATGACGTTCGGGCAGGCAAGCGCCACTTCCTTCAACTTCTGCGCGACCTCCTCGCTCGCGCCCACATCGGCGACGCGGTGAATTCCGGGCCAGGCAATCTCGTAGCCGGAATGCAGGATAAAGCAAGAAACGATAATCGCGCCGACAGAGTCCGCGAACCAGAGCGTCGGGAAAAGTATCCCGAACAGGACCGCAATCAGAACCGGTATAGAACTGTACGCATCGCTCCGGTGGTGCCACGCGTTCGCCTCCACGGCCTCGCTCCGGATGGCACGGCCCTTCGCCCGCGTGTAGCGGAACAGGGCTTCCTTCACGACGATGGAGACCGCCGCCATGATGGCCGCAATCCACTCGGGGTGCGACTGCTCGCCGTTTACAAGGGCCATTATGGCATTGTAACCGAGCCCGATACCCACCGCGCATACGGCAAGCCCGATACCCACCGAGATGAGCGTCTCGAAACGCCGGTGCCCGTACGGGTGGTCCGCATCGGGGGGCGCGTTCCAGAACTTGGAACCCACGATTATCGCGATATCGGTAATGAAATCCGATGCACTGTGGATGGCGTCGGCAACAAGCGCCTGCGACCCGCCAAAATAGCCCGCGAAGAACTTGCCCACGGAAAGAACCACGTTCCAGACAAGCCCTACCAGCGTTACGCTGCGGACCTCGGAGCTGTCGTCTTTCTTTCTGATGCGCGTCATGCGACCTAATATAAAATTTATTTTATAAGCAAATGAAGGCGTTTTTCGCTTCCCATGCAACCTTTTTGGCCCGCCGGGCATCAAAATACTCGAAATAAGGGCAATACTTTCTATTTTTAGGCTGCATCTATGAAAATCTTGAAGAAATTGCTGAAAATCGCCATCGTGCTCGCGGTACTTGCGGGCATCGCCTACGGCGTGAAGTTCTTCTTCTTTACGGAGAAGGCAAATGACGCCGCGGGCCCGCTCGTGAGCGCGAAGGTCACGCAGACTACGATTTCGACGACAATTTCGGCAACGGGAACGCTAGAGCCGGTCGACCAGGTGGAAGTGGGCACACAGGTCTCGGGCGACATCGCGAAAATCTACGTGGATTTCAATTCCAAGGTCAAGAAAGGCCAGGTGATTGCCGAACTCGACAAGTCGAAGCTCAAGGCGACGCTCACGCAGGCAGAAATCGCCTACCGGAGCGCAGAAAACGACTACAAGTACAAGGAATCAACCTACAACCGCGTGAAGAAACTCTCGGAGAGCAATTCCGCGAGCGCCGTGGAACTGGAAACCGCCGAATACAACATGAACGCGGCAAAGTTCGCCGTGGAACGCAGCAAGAACGAGGTGAACCAGGCAAGGCTCAACCTGAGCTACGCGACCATCAAGAGCCCGATTGACGGCGTAGTCCTGAAGCGCGCGGTAGAAGTGGGCCAGACGGTGGCCGCCTCCATGAGCACGCCCACCCTGTTCGTCATCGCGAAGGACCTAAGCCAGATGAAGGTGATGGCCGCCATCGACGAGGCGGATATCGGCCAGGTGAAGCAGGGCCAGAAAGCGACATTCACCGTCGACGCATTCCAGGGAGAATCGTTCAACGGCGCGGTACAGGAAGTGCGCCTGAACCCGACGACCACGAGCAACGTGGTGACATACACGGTGGTGATTACCGCGGAGAACCCGGAACAGAAGCTCTTGCCCGGCATGACGGCGACCTGCACCATCGTGACGCAAGAGGTGAAGGATGCCATCGCGATTCCCGTGAAGGCACTCAAGTTTACTCCCGCAGACGGGACCCCGATGGCAGACCCGAAGGACATGCCGCGCCCGCCGCGCATGGGTCGCGACTCGCTCGCAGGCGACAGCGCATTTGCGAAGGGAGACTTCCCGCCTCCAGGAGGTTTCGGCCCGCCGGGTAGCGGTACCGGCGGCTCCGGAAAGTTCGGGCCTCCGGGCAAGACGTTCAAGAAACGCGCCGGAGCGAAGAAACCCGCGGGCGACCACGTGTGGGTCAGCATCGACGGGAAGGCGGCCCCCCGCAGGGTCAAGACCGGCATCAGCGACGGCGTGAACATCCAGATTCTGAAGGGGCTCTCCATTGGCGATTCCGTAGTCGTAAGCCAGGAAAGCGTCGGCGCCGCCAGTACCGAGAAGGCGAAAGCGTCGAACCCCTTCATGCCCAGCCCTCCGGGCCGGAAAAAGAAATAACGTTATTTGAACAGCGCCTTCACGGCAGCGACTTCGCCCGGAACAATCGTGCGCGTCGCATCCGCGACTCCATCTTCCCATCCGGCAAACACGCCGCCATCTACAGGCTGAGCCGTGAGCCTTACCGGGAATCCTTCAAAGAACTGCACCGTCAGCGCGGGGGAATCGAGCGGCAGGCCATGGACAAGGATTCGTCCCTTCCCTTCCGTCCGCAGGTCGACCGCAGCGGCCGCCCCCAATTCAAAATGAGCCTGCATTTCCGAAGCGAGCTTCGCCGGGCGCTCCTCGATAAACTTCTCGATAAGCCCCAGCTGCCGCTCCATCCTAGACGCGTTCAGTTTCCAGCGTTTCTGGTCGCGTGCGATTTCCGGTTCGATTTCCGACATCATTGCGTCGAGACGCGCACGGACGCGTGAACTTTCGAAGTTCATTGCTAGCAATGCGGACATGCGGTTGATGAACGCGGCCTTGAAGCCCTCGTTTTCGAGCAGGCGGCGCAACAGCAGCGTATGCTCGGGGCCATTGGGCCAGCCGGGACCATCTTCTGCCGTCACGAAGTCGAAAATGTTCAGATCCTTGTACTCGCTGTACTCGTTGCCCATGCCGAAATCCAGGTCGTAAAGGAACCACTTCCACTTGGTCTGCGGATTGGTGCCGCGCCACTTCTTCACGTTGTTTGCCGGCCAGTCGCGGTTGTCCGCATAGATTTCGGTTTGCATGTAGTTGAGGTAGTTATCGATATCTATCTGCGAGGCCACCTGCGCATAGTTTTCCTCGTCGTCCAGGCTATTCGCCTCCAGCCATTCCATGAGCCTTGTGTAATCGACCGAAGAGCCCGCCGATGCGGCATTGTCCGCCTTGAGCAGGTCGATAGCGCCCGGGTCGATTCCATAATGAGTCTCGAAATAGTATTCGGTACTGCGTTCGCGGATGCTGTGGATGCCGTAGTACTCGCCATTGTAATAGACGACGGCAAATCGGCCACGCTGGTAATCGACGCCGAGACCTTCGCTTACGGAACTTGCGAGGCGGTCGCGGACGTAATCGTTCCCGAAGTTGCTTCCGTTGTTGCGGAGCAAGAAGACCTTGAACTTGTCGAGTTCCGGATACTCCGGGAACAGCGCATACTTGAGGCGGTTTTCGCCATACTTTTCGCGGAAGGTGATGGCGACCGACTTCTTGGAGTTCTGGCGGCTGTAATTGCCGAAAATCTTGAGGCCCGCGTTGTGCGCGAAGGCAGGTGCATTCGTTCCCGGCTCCATCAGTTCGACCGTCACGGGAATTTCCTTGTCGAGCCAGTAATTCGCACCGTAATGCGGTTCCTTTTCCTGTGCGAAATTTCCCTCCATGTAGATTCCCGAATCCGGGTCAAAAAGCGAATTCGGGTCGGCCGACAGGAACACCGCAGGGACTGCCGGCGCATTTTCGAATACGTAGGTGCGCGTCATGGTTTCGCCCGGAAGCTTGTAATCCACAAAGCTCGCGCAACGGACCGTCACCGTGGAGTTTATCTGTAGCGAAGGCGTCAAGGGGCTTTCGTCCGTGGGGACCGGGCCTCCCGTTTCGCACCGGACCGAGGCATCTTCGGGGAAAACAATTTTGAAAGGAGACGCATAGAATCCCGATGGCGGAATTTCGGCGAGCGATTCTACGGACGGAGATCTAGAAACCAGCACTCCTCCGGAAACATCTCCATACGGAGACGGATCCGCGTAGCCCCACTGGTACCCGAAATCGGAAAACACCTTGTCGCCGTTTTCCGTTATATGGGTTTCCGCTCCGCGAGGGCCGTAGTTCCAGGTTTTCCCCACGGGCATTTCCGGGTAGGCGACAGAATCCACAATCGCCGTATCCGCATTCACCAGGTAAAGGCTCCCGCCCTTTTTCGATAGCTTGAATCCGGCATGAGGTTCGTGGCCACGGTTCCGCACAAAGTAATCAAACACCTTGATGGTCATCTCCTGCGACTCGTTGTATTCAGGGCTAATCCGCGTGCCATAGATATTTTCGAGATCCGGGAGCGTCAAGCCCGCCGGAAGCCTTGCGCGGTAAACTGTCGAAGAATCTCCGGTGCCGGTAAAGATGAACTCGTAACCCTTCCAGTCGTCGACATCGGGCTGTGCCAGGCGGAAGGAGACCTTCCTGTCCTTGGTGATGTAGGCTCGCAAGAACAGTTCATTCGCCACCGAGATATCGAGCACGTCATCGGTACTCGAACTGCGCGTCCCGACAAACATCGCGATCGAGGACCAGCCCAGTTCCTCGTTTTCGCCAAGTTGCATCCGCGCCCCGACGCGCCGCTTCCCGTCTTCGGAAAAGCAATTCTTCTTCTGGCCTTCCAACGGGTCGGCAAAGCTGTAGCCCGGCGGGTCGCTCTGCGCATCGGTCCATGTCCAGCATCCGGGGCCAATCATGTTGAGCGTATCGTGCGGCAAGACGTAATCGGGATAATCCTTTCCCGACATGAACACGAGCAGCAGCGAATTCGGTTCCATTTTCACGTTTCCGAATTTCCATTTAAACGGGTCTTCCTGCGAATCCGTCAGGTACATTCCGGACAAATTCACCGTATCCGTCGAGCTGTTGAAAAGTTCCACCCAGCCCGCATCGTCGCCCTCGTGATCTTCGTAAACGACATTGACAGGATCTATCTCGGTAAACTTCAGCAGGCCGTCCACAAACGGCAACGTCGCCCCGGTATTCGCCGAAGAACTGGATTCCTCGTCAACAGCCGGAGTCCCATGCGAGCCGCCGTCGTCGGAACACGACGCGAACATCCACGCCACGAGCGTTCCAAGTAAAAACGTTATGGAAAATCGCCTATACACCATGAATTGAATCTATATTCTTAATCCATAAAAGCAAACGCCCTGTGCGGCAAAACAAGCGATTCTGCACAAAAAAGCGTGACCGCGAGGCTAGGGATGCGATTTGCGCGGTCTGCGGACAACGAAGAGCGCAGCCCCCGTGAGCACGAGCACCGTGGAAACGATTTTCCCAATCGGGAAGGCCTCCGAGAAAACGAGCGCACCGGCCAGGGTCGGCACCGCGGCACCGACCGCCGCACTGAACGGGATGATGAACAGCGCGCGGCCACGGGAGAACGAAATCTGCGAATAGAGGAACGCGATGCCGTAGGTCGCCACGTAGCCGAGCGTGCGGAAATCGACCAGCAAGTTCGCGACGGAAGAAACTTCGATATGGTCAAGATCGAAATCCATCGCGAGGCTCTTGTAGAACGCCGCCGAAAGCCCGAAGCCAACACCCATGATGAGAGAATCCACCATTTCGCGGTTCTTCACGAACAGGTGCAGCACAAGCGTCACGCCACAGAGCACTCCAGAGTAGATCCAGAGCATGGAGACATTCTGCACCGCCGTGGATTCGCCGAGGCTCTCGACCGAATAGAGTAGACCCGCCACCACAAAACAGATGGCGACGACGATACGCTTCGTGAGCGCCTCCTTCAGAATGCAGAAACCCATCAGGGCGGTAAGCACCGGGTTCAGGACCATCATCGGCTGCACCTGCGAAAGGTCGTAGCGAGCCATTGCGATGTAGTAGCCGACAGTCGCAAGCACGGAACAGCCAAACCCGAGCCACCAGAACTTATTCGTAATGACACCCTTGAAAAACTCCCAGGGTTTCGACGTCCCGCCCGTCCGCTTGCCGACCGTGGACACCCCGGACTTTTCCAGGATGTTCCCGCACGCAAAAAGGAACGCAGGGCCTATCGTGAGAAGGAGGAACAGCATCGGCTAGATCTCGTCGTAGATTTCCTGGTAAATCCAATAGTTGCCCATGACGCGCTTCACGTAGTCGCGGGTTTCCCAGTAGCTGATATCCTCGGCACGGATATCCCACGGAAGCCCGGCGCCTGCCGCCTGCCAGCGCCTTGTCGGCTTGGGGCCCGCATTGTAGTTGCCGAGCACGTACATGTAGTCATCCTTGTATTCGGCCTTCAGGTCCACGAGGTAGCGAATGCCGAGGCGAATGTTCAGGTAGGCGTTGTAGAGCTGGGACGGATCGAAATTCGCGAGGCCTTCCTGCTTCGCGAGCATCCTGCCGGTCGCGGGCATGATCTGCAACAGGCCGCACGCACCCGCCGGGGAGACAATCTGGAAGTTGAAAATCGATTCCTGGCGCATCACGCTGTAGACAAAGAACGGGTCGATGCGCGTGCCGGAATGGAACTTGACCTGGTCCTTGTAGGGCACCGGGAACAGGTAATGCAGCACGTCGAGAGGAGGCTCCATCAGCTTGCGGCGGTCGATTTGCGCCTGGAACTGGCGGGCAAGCCTGTAGCCCGCAGCCGTCTCGCCCATCTCGTAGAACAGCTTGCCGAATTCGTAAAGGAAGTCGAGGCGTTTCGCGTTCTTCTTGCGCAGTTCCTCGTAGAGGGTGAATGCCTCTTCGGAAAATCCGTACTGGAACAGGTTCTTGATCCGTCCGTAGTTTTCGGGCGAGTAGCTCGCGTCCTTCTTGTCGTTTTTCTGGACGCTGCGCACCCAGGCGAGCGTCGAATCCGGCGACATGGGGATGCCGTGCGCATAAGGGACTTCGGATGCTTCCATGAGCTTGTATTCCACCAGCTTGATGCGGCTCCTGTGCGCGTAGTATCCGAGCGGGAAATCGCGGATACAGTCGAGGTAGGCCTCGCGGGCGAGCGAATCCTTGCCCATCTTCATGTAGGTATCGGCAAGGAACATGCGGCTTCCGCTTCCGCTCCAGAGGAACGGATCCTTCGCGGCATCGACAAACGCCTTCTCCGCCTCATTCCATTTTTCTTGCTTGAAATAGATGAGACCGATGCGGAACTTGGCCCATTGACGCTTCTGGTTATTGCCGAAGCGGCTGTTCGAAAGTTTCTTGAAGCAGACGATGGCGCTATCGTAGCGCGCCTGCTGTTCATGCTCGAATCCGCGCACCCAAAGGTTGTTCGCGTTTTCCTTGCTGAACTGGCTCACGTCCTGGAGTATCGCGTCGAGCCTGCGGATTTCCTTCGTATTCTTCGTCGCCGCATTTCGCATCATGCGGAGGGCGGCCTGGATCCACACGGGGCGCGCTTCCACGGAATCGATCAAGTAGACATACTGCGCAATCGCTTCCTGTTCGCGCTTGAGCGCCTTGAGCGCCACGACACGCTTCTCCCAGAGGGCGATGCGGGCATTCAAATCGAGCGTGCTCTTCGGAAGCAGCATCTGGAGCGAATCACCGGAAGGTTCCAGGGCGGATTCGGGATGTTTCGCGACCGCGCGTTCATCCATCACCCGGATGGAATCGAGCAAGTCGAGGCATGCGGATGCCTCTTCCTTCCCGCAGGCCATCCTCGCATAGGCGACCTTCTCGGCGAGCGATTCCGGAGTCGTACGGACCTTGCGCAGGCGCTGGATAGCCGTGAATGCGGAATCCTTGTACGGGCTCGACATCGCAAGCACCTGCATGTAGTAACGCTTCGCCTGCTTCTGCTGCTTGATCTTTTCCAGGTACACCGCATAGCGGAACCTGAGAGCAGCCACCTTCTCGCCCTTGGTGTTACGGTCCAGGTAATGCTTCAGGGAATCCGCACGGGCCGCTTCCGAAAGCGTCGAATCGTCAAGGGCAGCATCGATGCGGAGGTCGGCCGCCGTCTTTGCAAACAAATTATCTTTTTCAAATTTCGCCCCCTGCTTGAGGACTTCGCGCATGCCCGCAAAGTCGCCCTGCATAAAGCGGGATTTCGCCATGCGGAGCACTACCGCCGATTCGAGCTTGGGGTCGCGGGTGCGGAGCGCCTCGTAGGCCACGAAGGCGCTGTCCCACTTTTCGGTATAGTAGTAGTAGGCGGCCTTCGCAAAGTCGCGGACATCCGCCGAAAGCGTCGTGTCGGAGAAGGCGGCCTTCGCAAGGTCCGCATGCACGATGAAGTTCTGGAACTTGTCCGGTTCCACCTGTTCGAGCTCGGCGTAGGGATTCACCGGGACTGCCGGGGCAGCGGGAGCCACGGAGGCCGAATCCGCCACGGAATCCTGAGCGGCCTTGTCCCCATTCTCGCCCGAAGCGTTACATGCGACAATCAGCCCGAGCACTGGAATAAAACGGCGGAAGAAAGCCGACCTACACAAATCCACCATGCACCTCCAAAAAATCAATCCTTGTCACTTTTCAGTTTGTTCGCCACAGGCCCGACAAAACTCGAAATCTCGAGGTCGGTAATGGTCTGCGCGTACTTCTTGTACATATAATCGTTGACGCGGTCCGCATCGTCCATCTGGAGGACCGAAAGCGCAGTCTCGTGCACGTCCTCGAAGTTGATGGAACGTATAATCTTCTTTGTCGCCATCACGCACCAGGGCGTCATGGAAAGTTCGTCGACGCCGAGGCCCACAAGCAGGAGTACGCTCAGCGGGTCAGAACTCATTTCGCCACAGACTGCGACCGGGATTCCCTCGCGATGGGCCGCCATGATCGTATTGTAAATCATGTTGAGTACGGCCGGATGGTGCGGCTGGAACATGTCCGTAATGAGTTCGTTCGTGCGGTCCACAGCAAGCGTGAACTGGATGAGGTCGTTCGTCCCGATGCTGAAGAAGTCCACCTCCTTCGCAAGCAGGTTCACCATCATCACGGCGGCGGGCACTTCAATCATCACGCCCACCTTCACGGCGGCGCACTTGTGGCCCTTCGCCTCCAGTTCCGCGATGCAGCTGCGGATGCAGGCCTTCGCCTTGCGCAATTCGTCGAGGCCCGAAATCATCGGGAGCAAAATCCTAAGGTTGCCCTTCTCGTTTGCAAGGAGCAGGGCCTTGAGCTGCGTGCGGAAAATATCTTCGCGCGAGAGGCACACGCGGATAGAGCGCCATCCCATGAACGGGTTCGCCTCGTTCGCCGCGGAAAGGCCTTCGACAAGCTTGTCGCCTCCGGCATCCAGGGTTCGGATCGTGACGGGGCAGGGCGCCATCGTATTGAGGATGCGCTTGTAGGCTTCCGTCTGTTCCTCCTCGCTCGGGGCGCTGTTCTGGAAGAACAGGAACTCCGAACGGTAAAGGCCGATGCCGGTCGCACCGTAGTCCATGACCTTCTCGGCTTCGCTCGGAAGTTCGATGTTCGCATGCAGCGTGATGTACTTACCGTCGCGGGTCATGGGTTCGAGCCTGCGCATGGTAAACAGTTCCCTGCGCTGGCGTTCGTAGACTTCCTGACGTTCATGGAACTTGCGGATATCGTCGTCGTTGGGATTGACGATGACCCTGCCGTCCGTACCGTCCACAATGACCGTATCGCCGGACTTCACGCGCGAGGCTACGTCGCGGAGGCCGGACACTACCGGAATCTGCAGCGAGCGCGCAAGGATTGCCACATGGCTTGTTCGGCCACCGGTATCCATCAGGAGCGCCTGCGCCTGGCCCGGCTTGAGCGACATCAGGAAGCTGGGCATGATCTCGTGCGCAACGAGGACCGCACCGTTCTCGCTGGATACTTCCGCCAAGGCCGGTTCGGAATTTTCCATAGCCGCCATGAGCCGGTTGTACAGGTCCCGCAGGTCCGCGGCCTTGTCGCGCATTGCAGGCGAATCAATCTTTCCGAACCGGTCGATGTAGTCGCCGAGAACCACATGCACCGCCCAGCGTGCATTCTTGTGCCCCTTGCGAATCATGTCCAGGACGCCGTTCACGAGTCCCGGATCCTGGAGGATCATCAGGTGAGTCGCAAAGATGAGGCTGTCGTAGACGCCCGTCCGCGTCTCGGATATTTCCTTGATCTGGTTGATTTCCTTGGAAGTGCGTTCGACGGCCTTCAAGAAAACCTGTTCCTCGGTCTGGACCCTCGATTCCGAAATTGTCTCTTCAACGACCGTCAGTTCGCGGCTGATAACCTGAAAAGCGCGCCCCATGGCAAAGCCGGGAGACGCAGGCACGCCAACCAGGACAAGCCTTACGGAAGAGCGTCCGCCAGACACCCCCGTCTCAGTTGGGTTCTTCGTTGAAGTTGTCATGGAATAACTGTTCCAGCTTTTGCACGACTTCCTGTTCGTCTTCGCCGTCGACTTCGAACCGGACTTCGGAGCCCAGCGGAATAGCAAGCATCATCACGTTGAGGATGCTCTTGGCGTTCGCCTTCGTCCCTTCGAAAACAATATATACATCACTCTTGGCCGGGCCGGTAATATCGACAATCATGCCCGCCGGACGCGCATGGATGCCCAACTTGTTAGTGACCGTTAGAGTCTTTTCGATCATTGTTTCCTCAGAAAATATCCACGTTGATATCCAGCCCGTCATGCAGGATGACACGGAACAGGCTGTCGGCGGAATGAATCGTCTTGACGAGGTCGTCGTGCAGGGCCCTGTCCGACAGCAGGATGCCCATCGTATTGTCCTTGGACTGAACCTTCGCAATCAGCTCGTCCAGGTGCTTGGTAACGCCTTCCAGTTCGGACACCAGGTGGTCGGCATTCCCGACGACCTTGTCCGCATTGGCAAAAAGATTGTCCATAGGGGGCTTCACGCCGTCGACAAGAGTCTCGACCTTCCCCATCACATCGTTAAGGCCGTTCAGGCTCTTCTTGATTTGCGGGTCGGTGGTGTTGACCATGGTCATCAGGCGGTCTTCCAGGGATTCGGCCTTCGCGAGGATGGTCCTGAAGCGTTCCTGGAAATCGGGGTTCGCAATAGTGCCGTTGAGGGCCTCCTTCACGGATTCAAGGAGGACCTTCGTGCTGTCGCAGACTTCGCCCGCAAGGCCAAGCGCCTCGGCGATACCGGCATCGAACTGCCCGTTGATGGTGTCACCCGGAGCCCAGTAGCTTTCGGCGTCACCCAAGATCATGCCAATTTGGCGTTCGCCCATGATACCGATGTTCTGCACGCGGATTTCGGAATCCTTCGGGATCTTCACGTCGGTGCGGAGACGGATGCGCACGACCACGCGGTGACCGGCGAGGCTGATGTCTTCCACCTTGCCCATCTTGACGCCATTGACCTTGACCGGGTCATCGAGCACCAGGGTGCTGACCTGGGAGAAGCGGAGGTAGAACGTATTGAAAGTTTCCCGGGGGTCCTTCTCGTTCAGGAAGAACATGCCGAAGACTAGAATCACAACGGCCAAGAGAACAACGAGGCCAACAGAAAAATATAGGGCAGAATTCTTTTTCATTCTTGCTTCAAATTAGTTTTTTCTACGAAGGTTTCCGGCCCGGGATTCAAAAATCGGGCTTTTTTTCGCACTTTTCGAGCAGAATCAGGCATCTACATGCACGATGGGGCTGTTGTTCTCGATCCCGTTCACGTGACGGTCGAGCCAGTCGCGCAGCAGGGCGTCGCGGTCGGCAGGCGAAAGCAGGAACTTCTCGCGCCCTTCCTTCTGCATGTACACGTCGAGGTAGGTCATGAGCACGCCACCGGCAACCGAGACGTTCATCGATTCGGTAATGCCGTATTGCGGCAGCTTGAACTCGTAATCGGCATGCGCGAGCGTATCGGGATGGTTCCCGTGGAATTCGCTCCCGAGGTAGAACGCCGTCGGCTGGCTCAAATCCAGGTCGAGCACGGAATTCGTGGTGTTCGTGCTCGCGACCGCAATCTTGTAGCCCTTCGCACGGAGCTTTTCCATGCAGAGCATGCGTTTCTTGTAGAGGTAGAGGCTCATCCACTTGTAGCTGCCCTTCAATATGGACTTGTTCACGCTGTAGGCGTTGTCTTCTTCGATGATGTGCACGTCCTGTAGGCCGAACACTTCCGCCGTGCGGATAACCGCCGAAATGTTATGCGGGTCGAACAGGTCTTCCAACACCATGCAGAAATGCCTCGTGCGGCGATTCACGACTTCCGTCAATAGTTCCCTGCGCCTGTCCGTCACGCGCGCCAGGAGGGATTCCAGGCTTTCCTTTTCGCTTTCACTCATTTTTGCTGTGTCCTCACGTCTTCTACTTTCAAGGGAATCGCATCGCGCTTCTGCTTTTCGCGTTCCCTGCGTTTCTTTTCAAAATCCCCAAGTTTCCACGGAGCGCCATTCACCACGTTTTCGAAATCGAGCACATATTGCACGTTGTCGAACGACTTGAGCGAGGCGCTCTTGAGCATCGGCTCCTTGTCGCCGCCAAAGTAGCGGCCAGACGCCTTCTTGATATCCTTCACGATGTCGTCTATCTTTTCGTTCACGACCGCCTTGAACACCTGCATCTGCATGATGGAATTGAGAACCGAATTCCCGGGGAAGACAATCGCAGTTAGTTTATACTTAATCTCCTTTTGGGGAGTTTCGTCCATGTCGAGGAACGCAATGGCGGTGCCGTGCAGCGACCACTTCAGGACCTTGGCATGCCCGTAGCCAAAGAACAGGTTCCGCATGCCGAGCCTCGCGCCCGCGCTATCCTGCAGCGCCCAGTAGAATTCTCCCGATAGGCTCCTGCCGTTGCTCCCGTTGAAGTAGCGGCGGTTCGCACTCGTGTATTCGAGCTGGTAGTTGGAACCGAGGTAGGCATTGATCAGTTCCGCCGTAAAGGGCATGTTGTCGAAAAGGTAGCTGATGACGCTTTCCCCGAGCGGAAGCGTCCCCTTGTTCTCGTAGATGGCCCTGTACCTACGGCCGAGGCGCGCAAAAATCTGCACCCCCATCGGCACTCCGGGCCTGGGTTCGAATCCGCGCTTCACGACTTCGCGGTAGACGCCACAGTATTCGTCGTCATACTTCAGTCTCGGCCACGGATGCTTGTCCCCGGCGGAGCACCCCGGGTAATCGATATCGAGGCATTTCTTGAGACCCGAACAGAGCGAACGGAGGTCGTCTTCGTTTTCGAGTTGCTTGAGGAGGCTGTTGCGGACAACCGAATCCGCGCCGAGCATGTTGTCGGAATCCGCAGCATGGGAGCATACGCCCACAAACATCACTAGCAGCGATGCGACAGACAGACGGGAAAGATATTCCGAAACAACCCTGAACATGGATTACCTGAATTCGAGACTGTCAATCGGGACAACCGTAAAGGGCTTCAGGGCCTCGAGCTTTGCGACCGGACCCACTACAGATATCGTCATCTTGTCCTTCGCGTAATACTTCTTGATCATCGCCTTCACCTGTTCGGCGGTCACGGCGTTGATTTCCTTCACGTAGTCAAGGTAATGGTCCGGGCTCTTGCCCAACAGTTCATCCCCCGCGAATATTTCCGCAATCGAGGACGGGGAATCGAACAGCCCGGGCAGGCTCTCGACGAGCGTCTTCTTCGCCATCGCGAGTTCCTCTTCCGTGGGGCCATCCTTCGCGAGTTTCTCTATTTCCTCGTACACGAGTTTCAACGCGAACGCGGCGGATTCCACCTTCGTCTGCAGGCTAATCGAAATCATCGCCGTATCGCGGTAGTCGTTGCCCGCGCGGCTGCTGATGTGGTAGGCAAGGCCCTCGTCGCTACGCACGCGCGTCATGAGGCGCGAAGAGAAGCTGCCGCCACCGAGAATAAAGTTCGCGACGGCCGTCGGGTAGTAATCCGGATGCGGACGTTTCACGAAGGGCTGGTTCATCGAGATGTTCGCCTGCGTGATATCCTTGTCCACCACGTAGGTGCCGGGCCTGTTCAGGAACACAAGCGGCTGCGGCGCACTGTAGAGCGCCTCGGAACCGGCCTCGTCACCGGACTGCTTCATGAACAAGGCCATGATAAAGCCCTTGAGCACGGTCAGGGCAGAATCGCGGTTCACGTCTCCCGACAGGGCAAACACGACGCGTCCTCGATCAGGAAGATGCATGCCATTTATGAAGGTCTTTGCAGAAAGACGTTTCAGGTCGTCGACACCCACCTTCTTGTATTCTTCGAGCGTAGCATCCCACAACCGCGGATTCGGGGCGTAGTTGACCTTGGTCCTCAATGCGGAAAGCACCTTCGCCGGAGTATCGTAGCGCTGCTCGTGAGCCGTCACAAAATTCGTCTTGACAATTTCGAGCTGTTCCTTGTCAAAACCCGGAGTCGCAATCAGCTCCCCTGCAAGAAACAGCGTGGTGAGGAAATCCTTCGAAAGGCAATCGATGGAAAATCCCGATTTCCACGTCCCTACGGAAGTAGAAATCCCGGCGCTAATGAACTCGAGCGAATCGTCAAGGGCGTGCGCCGACGTGTTCGTGCTACCGCCACGGCGGAACATCGAGCCCAGCATCTCGGAGGCGGCCTCGTCCTTGATATTCGAAACCACCTGCGGGTTCTCGAAATACACGGAGAGGTTCACGAGCGGGAGGCTCGAATCGGGAACGATATAGCCCGAAATGCCCGGAGCAAGCTCCACGCGGTAATCCTTCGGGTAAGGCGCCACGTACTTGTAGTCGGGATACCGGATATCCTTGTAGCTAGCGGGTATATCGGATACAGCCGCAGTTTCGGCAACGGCGGGAGCCGCGGCAGGGGTCTCGGCCTCGGGCTTCGGGCCCGAGGAACATGCGGCAACAACCGCAGAGAAGGCGGCAACGGTCAAAAGTCTCATCTCTTTTTTCATCTCGTTCTAAATATAGATTTAATATGGAATTAAAATAGATTTATAAATGCCGGAATCGGCAATCATCCAACTTGGAGTAGTCATTTTGAAGATTGGGCGTCCGCAATGGACTTTTTGAGTTATATTAGACAATGAGCCCTTCCGGTGGATCACTTCGGCATCGCCTCGGCGAGCCGCCCGTCTCCAAGAGAGACATACCCACCAGAAGGGCTTTTCCTCTATCCTCCAAAACCAAAGGGACAGTGCCGGTGCGCTGTCCCTTTAGTTATTGTCGACTAGGGAGGGCACAGCCCTCTCTAATTATATCAACTGAAGCGGCCGGCGAGTTGCTTGCGGCGGCGCCCACGTTCGGAAACCAGGGCCTCGGCCAGGAAGAGCAGGGCCGAAAGCGCGAGGAATATCTGGTAGCGGTCCTGGTAATTTTCCATGCGGTCGGAAGCCTGTTCCTTCTTCTCCATGCCCGCAATCTCGGTCAACACCTTCTGCAACTGGAATTCGCCCGGGCTCGCGTAGAAATACAGGCCTCCCGTCACGCTCGCAATCTCCTGCAGCGTTCCTTCCTCTAGACGCGTCGTCACGATGTTTCCCTGGATATCCTTCTTGTAGGCGACGTCGCCGTTTTTCGTCTTCACCGGGATAGGCACGCCCTCGCGGCTGCCGATACCGATGGTATAAATCTTGATGCCCATCTCTGCCGCTTCCTTCGCGGCATTCACCGCGGCGGCCTCGAGTTCTTCGCCATCGCTCATGAGAATCATCACCGAATACTGTCCTGCGCCACCGGAATTCTTGAACAAGGTCATCCCCTTGCGGATGGCGTTTTCGAGGTTCGTGCCAGGCATGAGCCAGCCCGGATTCAGCTCTCGCAGCATCATCTGTACCGTGCCGTAGTCAAGCGTCAGGGGCACCATCACCTGGGCCTCGCCGCTGAACGCGACAAGCCCCACGCGGTCGCCCGAAAGCCCTTCCAGGAAAGCGGAAATCTCGTGACGGCTGCGGACGAGGCGGTTCGGCTTCACATCCTCGGCAAGCATCGAAAGCGAAATATCCTGCAACAGCACGAGGTCGAGGCCACGGCGTTCGACATGTTCCATCTTGCGGCCCCACTGCGGACGCGCGAGCGCCACAAAGAGGAAGGCGATGGCCAGAAGCAGGATCGTCACCTTGGCAAGGCGCCTCCACGGGGATACGCTGGTCGAAAGTTTCGGGAGCATCGAAAGCGAGACAAAACGCGCGGCAAGCTTTTTTCGGCGGTGGTAGGCATAGTAAAACAGGAGCGCAAACAGCGGCAGCGAAAAAAGGCACCAAAGAAAGTTCGGTTCGGCAAAACGCATCAAATCCTCCAGGATCGGCTCGGGAATCCACCCGCAAGCACCTAGAATATACAAAAAAACGGCCCCGAAGCGTTTTTTTCAAAAAATTTTCCCCTTTCTTAAAATTTTATTATATTCAGAACAAGAAGGTTGATATGGATTCAGTCCTTTTCGCAATAGAGGTTGATGTCATCTGCATCTTGGTCCTCCTCCTGATCCGACAGGGCAACAGGGAGGCGGCATCGCTTTTGCTCTGTGCGAGGGCACTCGACAGGCTGCTCGACTTTTTCATCGTATTCGCCGCCCTCGAGATTGCCGGGAAAATCCTCTCGCCGGAATTCGTCATCGCCTGCAGAATTATCGAATGCCTCAAGATTATCGCATGCCTCGCCATCGCGGCAGCATGGTTCTACATGGTATCCTACGCGGTCACATCGAGCAGCTACAGGCTGCAGAAATGGGCCCTTCTCATCCTGGCTCCCATATTCATCACGGGCGGTTACGCCATCATCGTGGCATTCATGCACCTGCACGACACGGGAACAGCCCTGAATCCCGTCCTGTGGATCCTCCTGAACCTGGTCTCCGTCGGCTACCTCCTCGGCGCGAGCGCCGTAGCCCTCCGCAATTCGTTCAAGTGCAAGAACCGGTTCCTGCGCAGGCACTATAACCAGCTCGCCATCATCGTCTTCGTTCCGCTTGCCGGCATGGCGATCCAGACCCAGTCCATGGAAATGCCGATTACCTCGCCCGCGCTCATGCTCACGATCCTATTCATCTACCTGAGCGACCTCAAGGAAAACTCCTCCACCGACCTTACCACCGGGCTCAACAGCACAAGCAAGTTCGCGGCTTACCTTAGCCGCATCACGCAGACACTGGATGCAAGCAAGAGGCTCTTCCTCATCCAGATCCACATCGATGACCTGGTCACTATACGCAAGACGCACGGCAAGCACGCCCCCGACATGGCCCTCCGGCAGATGGCGCAATTCCTGCGCTCCCAGTGCAAGGACAAGAACCTTTTCCTCGCCCGGTACAGCTCGGACACCTTCGCCATCGTCTACGAATGCGGCAACTTCTCCGAAGTCGAGGAACTCTGCAACGGGATTGTCCGCAAGAGCACGCAGAATAGCCAGCTCGGCCAGATACCCTGGCCGCTGTCCTTCAGCATCTACTGGTCCGAATACGGGACCAAGTCCACGCAGAACATAGACTCCTTCCTCGACAACGCCAAGGAAAACTGCTTCAAGCCGCCAACGGCCAAAACCTAGCGCTAGGGGATGCGCACGAAGCGCGTGTTCGCAAGCAGAAGTTCCAGCAGGATCAACAGGGCGCCCGCCAAAAGCCACGGGTAGAACTTTTCGGCATAGCGCGCATAGACGACCGTCTCGATTTCGGTCTTTTCGAGCTGGTCGATTTCGGAATAGATTTCTTCGAGCTGTTCCTTGTTCTCGGCGCGGTAGAACTTGCCGCCCGTCTTCTGTGCCACCGCCACGAGGGTCGACTCGTCGATTCCCTCCTCGGGAGTGATGTCACTTTCGGCCCACGAGATTTCGCCCGTCCACGGGTTCACCTGGAACCCGAGAATCTTGCCCTTCTTCTTGCCGACGCCGACCGTATAGACCTTGATGCCGAGTGACTGGGCAACCTCGGCCGCGCGCACCGGGGATATGACGCTCGCATTGTCCTTGCCGTCGGTGAGGAGGATGACGACCTTCGATTTCGCCTCGGACTTCTGCAGTCGGGCAAGCGCGTTCATGAGGCCATCGCCAATCGCGGTCCTCGACGCCACCACGGAATCGCGAGCCAGTTCGTCCGTCGCGCCCAGGATTTCAAGAAGGCTTCCGTAATCGAGCGTGAGGGGGCATTGCGTCATGGCCCGACTTCCGAACGCCGAAAGCCCGATGCGGTCACTGCGGCGCTTCTGGATAAACTCGGCAATCACATCCTGCGCATAGCCCATGCGGCTATATTTCCAGAAATCCCCCGACTTGTAGATGCGCTCGGCATTCATCACGCCGAGTTTCGCCTGTTCCACGCGGGTAAGCATGTCGAGCGTTCCCATCGATCCCGAAACATCAAGTACGAGCATGATGTCGACGCCATCGGTATTCGTGTATTCAATTTCCATCGCGTTTTGCGGGCGGGCTAGCGCCACAATAAAGCAGCAGAGGGCGGCAAGGCGGAGCGCAGGCACGATATGGCGGAGGCGAACGCGACGGCTCGGGACAGCCTTTTTCGCAATCGCAAGGGCGGGAAACTTGATCGTGCTCTTGCGGCGTTGTTGCCTGTAAACGTATAAGGCAATCAGAACCGGAACAAGAATAAACAGCCAGAAGGCTTCGGGATTCTGAAAATGATACGCACCAATATCCATTCTAAGCTCCAAAAATTTCCGGGAACTCGTTCCCGCACTGAGAATATACAAAAGCCGAGAGTCATGGGCAAGTTTTATGCGGCATATGCAAAGCCCATATACAAAAAACCGAGGCAGCAGAGCCCCGGTTCTGGATAATTCTTTAACCCTCGCTACTTGACCGTCACGGTATGGATCTTGCCATCGACACGGACAAGGTAGATTCCCTTGTGGGGAACTGCAATGCCCTGGTCGGCAGCGCCGATACGGCCAGAAACGACAGCCTTGCCCTGGACGTCAAACACGGCATAGGAGGAGCCGAGCCTTGCGCCGAGCACGCGGACCTGCATACCGGAAGTCACGACCTTGAGCGATCCGACGGAGGCAACCGCATGGATGGCGTCTGGGCCCGAGCTGGAAGATTCCGGATTCACGGTAGCAGAGCTGGAAGAACCCGGATTCACGGCAGCAGAACTGGAGGACGCCGGGACATCCGAAATGACGATGCCGGTAAGCTTGACAGGGTCAATCGCCTGCTTGTTCGCATCGAGGAATTCAATCTTCTTGATGGAGATTTCGCCGATGCCACCCTGAGCATCCTTGACTTCCCACTTGAAACCCTTGATTGTCTTGATGATGTCTGCTCCCGGAGGTGCATTCTTGTTCACCCAGTCAAGGATGGTTATCTTCGTGCCGTTCGCACCCTTGAAGCCCCATTCATCCGGGGTCATATCATAGGTGACGGCAACGTAGTCATCGGAGTTGTCGACATAGATACCCGGTTCAGAGCCGGCACCCAAATTTTGCAGTCCCTTTTCGGCATTTTCATCCGTAATGGTATTCAAGACGGCCATACGGATCGGGCCAGAAGTCTTTGCTGTCACGCGGACATACTTGATACCGAGAGCCGTGAAATCGACCCCGCAGGTCTTTGTCTGCTTGCATTCTTCCTTCTTGAACGACACCGCAATACCGGCAGACGGATACTTAAGCGCTACGCCCGGGACATAATCCGGTTCAGGACCGATATTCATGGAGGCTTCGGCATAGATAGAGCCGTCGTCCTTCCTGAACAGCGGAGAGGAACCCGAGTCAGGAACCATCTTGGTGCCGATACCGAGCTTGTCATGGTAGGCGCCCCAGTTCCAAAGGCCCGAGACACCGACAGTCGTATCGCCGCGTTCCATCTGGGTTCCGCCAATCTGATTCACGGACGGAGCCTTGGTAGTATCCGGCGTGAATCTCGTAAAGCCGGAAAGATCATAGAGGTTAGGCATATTGCCCGTCAAGATGAGGAGGTAAAGCATGTTCAAGGTAGCCGGGTAATATTTTTCACCCGCGATACTTTCGCCGCAACCATCCACAGATGCACAGCTCTTCTTTTCCTTGAGGACCTTGAAAACCGTGTTAAGATAGGATTTCGCCTCGTCAGTGTTTATAGACGAAGTCGCAAGGCCAAGACCGCCGGAGAAGGTAGAAGAGACAAAGTTGCGCGAATCGCTTTCGTCCGCTATGTACGAGTTCATGTAATCTTGCCACTTGTAGCCAGAATTCACGCCACTAGCAGTGCGGGTATTCGGGATGAGCCATTTTGTTACAGTTTGGTTGAACTTTTGCGCGTCGCTATCACCATACCAGTAATAGGCCCAAGCGGTACGCCACGGGGTACGTGCGGCGTCATCATAGAAACCAATATCATTGGATACGGCTGCACCCGGAGAAGAAATCGTCTTATGGTCACTCCAACTGCACCAGTCTCCCACTAGACCGGTCTTGGAATCCTGACAAGCAAGCAAATCCTGCATTGCCTTAGAACGGATGGTAGACCACTTACTGTTATTCGTCACTTTTTCGAACAGGCGGTAGTGCCCCGGCACCACATAACTCGGGTTGAGAGCCGGATTCCAGTTGCTGCCCGGCTTGAGGGAGTTATTGCCATCAACATCGTTCTGGGCAATCCAATTAATAAGCGCCGTCGCATCGCTCAAATAACCAGCATTGTTCCACTGCTTGGATGCCATCACGAGGGCGAGAGCGGCATCTTCGTCGGCATCCGTAGCCGAACCGTTGTCAGCCTGGCAACCAATACGCCAATTCATGCCAGCGTTTTTAGCGCCACCAACCGTATTGGACGTCCAAACCTTATAAAGGTTCTTGAACACTTCTTCTTCGTCCATGTATACAGTAATCAACATACCGTATGCAATAGCTTCAGAAACGGTAGAGCATTTTCCTTCCGGTGCATACACCCAGCCGTTGCTGGCATTGTACCAAGCCTGCTTCCACAGTTTGTAATGTTCCTTGATCATGTCCGTATTGGCATATTCAATAATCGTGCCATGCGGGTATTTCATGTTCTGCGGGAAAGGGTACTGCCCTGCATTACCCATGGCTGCGGTCAAGAGAACCGCGCAAGCTGTCGCTTTTAGAAAAGTTTTCATAAACATCCTTGTTTTTGTGTTTTCCCACCCGGTTTAAATATAACTTGGCGCACCCAAAAACAACACCCCCGGACGTGTAATAAATAGATTGCAAATTGCCGAAAAAACGTCAAAAAAGCCCCCGGAAATTTTCCGGAGGCTTCGGGTGTATGGATTAGGATTCTTTTTTGCCTTAGCGGGTCACGCGGACCTTCTGCATTTCGCCGGTAAAGCGGTTGCGCAGCATGTAGACTCCCGAGGACTTCACTGTACCGGAAGTCTGGAGCATCCGGGCGGCGGCATCAAAACCGTAAGCGGAGAGTATGCCCATGTTTACGCCGTGCATGTCGAACACGTAGTAATCCTGGAGTGCGCCCGCATCAAACTTGACATTCGCAATGGAGGTCGTACCCGGGTCAATCGGTTCGGGGTCGGTCGCGTCCTTGCCCTTCACGAAGGTGAAGTAGTCCACGTCGAACCAGGCGCCAGTCACGTCCATGCGGAGTATATGCTTACCCTCCGGGAGGGTCACGTTGGCGCTGACCTTGTTGTAGTCATCGTAGTTCTCCTCGCCGGACTTGGCGGCAGGAACCGAAATCACGTCGGTCAGGGCCTTGCCATCGAGGGAGAGCTGGAAGCTGGAGGTGGAGCCCGCGGCCGCCACGGCGGCAAACATCGTGTAGTCGCCCGCTTCCTTCACGTTCACGGTCCATTCGAGCCAGTCGCCTTCGCTGTTGTAGCCCACAATCACGCCAGTCGCCTTCTTGTAGAGGTCAACGCCCGTATCCTTGCGGTAGTCGCTATCGCCGTGGTTTTCGGAATCGTCGCTGTAGGACTGGTTGCTCGTGCCGTCTTCGTTGACGCCCTTGCCCGGGATATCGAAATCTTCGGCTTCGACCTTGCCCGGAAGCGCAATCGGCTGACCCTTGAACGGAAGCTGCGGTTCGGGCTCGACCGGAGTGAAGGTCACTTCATTCTGGCCCTTGTTGAGGTTCTTCGCGAAGTAGTCTTCGAGCCAGTTCATGGAAGCGCGCTTGCGGCCATCCTTTTCGATAAGGCCGGTGTTTGCCACCCAGGTAGAGCCGTTGATATAACCCCAGATAGTGATACCCGCGACCCAAGGAGTTTCCCACATGAAGGGAACCTGGTTTGCGTAATCGTTCTTCTGCTTGGTATCGTCGGCTTCGCCGATATCGTATTCCGAAACGAGGAGCGGTAGGCCCGTCTCGTTATGGATTCGAGTCATCTTGCTTTCGAAATCGTTCTTGCTCATGCCCTTGCAGTCGTGAGCCTGCTGGCCGTATGCATCGACCGGAGCGCCATTCTTGAGGATGGTCTGGATGAGTTCGATACCTTCGTTAATCTGCCAAGAGAGCGTGTTGTAGTCGTTGTAGATAAGCACAGCCTTCGGCCAGCGTTCGCGGGCCATCTTGAAGGCATTCGTGATAAAGTCGTACTGGTGCTTGCCATTCACCACGCGGTCGCCACCGAGGGCCTCGATAATGTAGGAGCCGCCGCATTCGGTATCGTCGGTGCTGTGGCCTTCGGCACCTGCAGCGGGCTTGCCGTAACCGGAGTGGTAGTTGTCGCCCGCCCAAATGGCTTCGTTCACCACGTCGATGTATTCGAGGTCCGGGAACTTGGCCGCAACGGCGTCGAACCATTCGGTGATGTACTGCTTGGTTTTTTCTACCGTGATGCTCGGATTCTTCTTCTTGCAGAGGAAGTTCGGGTACTGGGAACCCCAAACGAGGGCGTGGAACTTGAAGTGACGCTCACCGGGCTTTTCCTTGGCCCACTTGTAGGCGCTTTCGCACTTGTCGAAGTTGTCCCAGGCGAACTTGCTTGTACCGCTGTTGCCGTTAGAAAGGGAATGGATGGAACCCCACTTACAGCCATTTTCGGGAGTAATCTGGTTCCAGTACTGGGCGAAGTCGCTACGGATCTGGCCACCCGTAGTAATATTGCCCACGAACTTGGCGCCACCATCGGCCAATGCGGCATTTGCCACGGTTGCAAGGCCAGCGATGGCAACGACAGCGAGAGAGAGAGAAAGATTTTTCATACACCACATCCTTTTTTATTGTCTATATTCCAAAATTACCTTGAAAAACGTCAAAAATCGCATGTCGGAAGGGGGTTTTCATGGACAATCTATCCATGGGAACAAGGCAAACGCATAAAGAAACGAATCCCGAAACTTTCGTTTCGGGACCCGTCTCTAAAATGCTAAACTCTTGGGTTTGCTATTAGCGGACCACGCGGACCTTCTGCATTGCGCCGGTAGCGCGGTTACGCAGCATGTACACGCCCGAGGACTTCACGTCGCTGGAGTTCTGGAGGATCTCCGCGGCCGCTTCAAATCCGTAAGCGCTCAGGACGCCCATGTTCACGCCGTGCATGTCGAACACGAAGTAATCCTGACGGCTGTTCGGGTCGTAGCTGACCTTCTGGGCGATAGCGTCCGGAGGAATTTCGCCGGCCTTCGTAATCTGGAACCAGTCGACATCGATATATCCCTTGGAAATTTCGAGAGTCAGGATCTGTTCGCCGGCATCGAGCTTGATGTTACCCTTGACCTGGTCGAAGGAAGTCCAGGAATCACCGGTAAATTCAAGCGTATCAGAAACAACCTTGTCGCCGACCTTGAACACGATGGAGCCAGTTCCGCTAGCAGCCACGTTTGCCGACACGACATAGTCGCCAGCCGAAGCCACGTTGATGGTGTATTCGAAGTAGTTTCCTGTCGGGTTGCAACCAAGAACAAGGCCGCCATTCTTTTCGCCAATCTTTACAGATGTACCCTTTCTATATTCCGTATTCCAGGAATCATCGCAATCGCCAGAAACGGAATAGGAGTTATTGCCCTTGCCCTTGCCCGGGATGTCGAAGTCTTCAGCTTCAATCTTGCCCGACAAGTCAAACGCCTTACCCTTGAACGGAGTCTGCGGTTCAGGTTCGACCGGCGTCAACTCGCCCGTCGGAAGGCCGGTATCGTTAGCGCCCTTGTTCGAAGCGAGGTATTCCTTCAACCAGGTCATAGCCGGACGGTCCTTGTTGTCCTTGATAATACCGGACGTACCATCATTCCATGTAGCGCCGTAGATATAGCCCCAGATGGTGATACCGGCAATATGTTCGTTCTCCATGAAGTAGGAAATCTGTTCGGAGTAGCACTTCTTCTGAACGTTATCATCGCTCGTGAAAATATCGTATTCACTGATGAACAGCGGAATCTCGGTCTTGTTCCAGATTTCTTCGATAGTGCTCTTGAGCGTATTGATGCTCAAGCAGGAGCCGCCACCGCCGGTACCGCCCTGGCCACCGCCCTGACTCATCATGTCATGGGCCTGCAGGCCGTAGGCATCCACCGGAGCACCGCCCTTCTTCAGCTTCTGAATGAGGTCGATACCTTCGTTCTTGTTCCACTGGACCGTGTTATAGTCGTTATAGATGAGGATCGCTTCCGGCCAACGTTCGCGGGCCATCTTGAACGCCGTCTGCACGAACTCGTAATTGCCGTTATCGCCGCCGAGAGCCGCGACAATGTTGTTGCCACCCTGCGAGCCGTAATTGGAATGGTACTTGCCACCCGCCTTGATGGCTTCGTTCACCACGTCAATCATTTCGAGTTCGGGGTAATGGTCCTTGACTGCATCCATCCAGGCGGTAATGGCCTTCTTGGTTTCATCGGCACTAAGACCGTTCAGCCAGTTCGGATACTGGGAGCCCCAAACCAGGGCGTGGAACTTGAAGTGGCCACCGTTGTTCTTCGCCCAGTTAAATGCAGCATCACAACCGCCCCAGTTGTAACGGCCACGGGAGCCTTCGATGGAAGCCCACTTGCACTCGTTTTCGGCGGTAATCTGGTTCCACAACTGCGTAAAGTCGCTGCGGACCTGGCCGCGAGTCGTAATGTTGCCTACGAATTTTGCAGCACCATCGGCCAAGCCGGGTCCTGCAAAAGAGAGAGTGGACGCTGCAATAGCAAATACAGCGGCCCTTTTAGCCCTAGAGAGAATGTTTTTCATGTTACACACATCCTTTTTTGAAGTTTCCCCATTTTAAAATATCCTCAAAAAAGGGCGGCTTCCCCTACAAGTGAATATTTCCCATTGACAAAATGTCCATAACCTCCAAAGGCAGGTTCCGGAGAATCCCGGAATCTGCTCTTTTTTGTAAAATTTCGTTAATTTATTTGATTCTTACTTAATTACACGGACCTTCTGCATTTCGCCGGTGAAGCGATTGCGCAGCAGGTACACGCCCGAGGACTTCACGTCAACGGAGGAACGGAGGATCTCCCGAGCGCCTTCGAAGCCATAGGCGCTGAGGACACCCATGTTCACACCATGCATGTCGAACACGAAGTAATCCTGAAGGGCATTCGGGTCGTACTGGACCTTATGAGCGATGAACGTCGTGGAATCGTCAACAAACGGCTCATCCTTCACGATCGGTTCCGGGTCGGTCGCATCCTTGCCCTTCACGAAGGTGAAGTAGTCCACGTCGAACCAGGAACCGGTCACCGTCATGCGGAGGATATGCGTGCCGGCCGTGAGGGACACGTTAGCCTTGACCTTGTTGTAGTCGTCGTAGTTTTCTTCGCCCTGCTTGGCGGCCGGGACGCTGATGACATCGGTAATGGCCTTGCCGTCGAGGGACATCTGGAAGCTGGAGGTAGAACCGGCGGCAGCCACGGCTGCGAACATGGTGTAGTCGCCCGCTTCTTTTACGTTCACGGTGTATTCGAGCCAATCGCCTTCGCTGTTGTAGCCCACGATGATGCCGGTCGCCTTCTTGTAGAGGTCGACACCCGTCGTGTCCTTGCGGTAATCCTTCACGTCGCCGTGATTTTCGATATCGCTTTCGCTGTAAGAAACGTTGCTCACGCCATTGGTTTCGCCGACACCGGAAATATCAAAGTCTTCGGCTTCGATTTTGCCCGGGATGTCGAATGCAGAACCCTTGAACAACTTGCGCGGCACAGGTTCGACCGGAGTGAGCACTCCCGTCTTGAGGCCAGTCGTGTTCACGCCCTTGTTGCTCTTGAGGTACTCCCTCATCCACTTCAAAGCGGCGCGGTCCTGGCCATTCTTGACAATGCCGGAGCAGCCACTCGCAGTGCCGTTACAGTCGAGCCAAGTGCGACCATAAATGTAGCCCCAGATGGTAATGCCGGCAATGTGTTCGTTTTCCATGAAGTGAGAAATCTGTTCGGAGTAGCACTGCTTCTGGATATTGTCGTCGGTAGTTGCAATGTCGTATTCGCTGATGAACATCGGGGTCTGGGTCTTGTCCCAGATTTCCTTGGTAATGCTCTTGAGCGTATTGATGTTCAAGCAGACGCCGCCGCCACCGGTACCGCCCTGGCCACCGCCCTGGCTCATCATGTCGTGGGCCTGCAAACCATATGCGTCGACCGGAGCACCGTTTTTCTTGATGGTCTGGATAAGCTGAATGCCCTGATCCTTGTTCCACTGGACGGTGTTGTAGTCATTATAAATGAGGATAGCCTTCGGCCAACGTTCGCGCGCCATTTTGAAGGCCGTCGTCACGAAGGTGTAGTCACCATTGTTGTCGCCGCCAAGTGCCGGAATGATATTGTTGTTCTTGCCGTAAGGAGAATGATAGCTGTTGTTGCCCGTACGGATAGCCTCGTTCACCACGTCAATCATCTCGATTTCAGGGTAGTGTTCCTTAACAGCATCGAACCAGGCGGTAATCGCCTTCTTGGTTTCATCGACGCTGAGGCCGTTCAACCAACCCGGATACTGGGAGCCCCACACCAAAGCGTGGAACTTGAAGTGACCCCCGTTCTGCTTTGCCCAGTTATAGGCAGCATCGCAGGCACCCCAGTTGTAACGGCCACGAGTACCTTCGACGGAACCCCACTTACAGCCGTTTTCGGCCGTAGCTTGGTTCCAGAGCGCAGTAAAGTCTGAGCCGACACTATTACTCTGGGTAATGTTACCAATGAACTTTGCCGCGCCATCGGCCAAGCCGGGCCCTGCGAAAGAATACGCTGTTGCCGCAAGAGCGACAGCAGCAACCTTTGTTGCTGTTGAGAGAATATTTTTCATATCCACATCCCTTTTATGTTGATGTGGCAAGCACATCCCATGCAAGCCATGAATAAAACTATCTTGCGCACGGGCATAAATCTCACGGTCCGCCTACTATTCTATGGACAGTTTATCCACGGACAAAAGTTTACAGGGCGGCATTATCCAAATGTCCACAGGCGGTGAAAAAAGCCATTTTTAACGAAAATCGGGAATTTTCCACCCATCAGAAAATGTCAACACGCGGAATGGCCCTTTTTTGCGAAATTTGCCATTACCAAAATGTCAACAAATAAAACTTTACACAGGGCACAAGCCCCGACCGACTATAAAAGGGTTTAAATTATGTTTCGGTAAGTATGTGGTGTTTGGGAAAAAAAGGAGTCAAAAATGCATTTTCCCAAACTTTTAGGCGTTGCTAGCGCAATAGCAATGTCGAGCAGCCTGGCTTTTGCCTGGAGTATCGACGGAGTGGTAAAATCCAAGGTCTCCGGCCGCTTGCTCGCCGGCGTAAAAATCAGCACCTTCAATTTCGGAGGTTTCGAAACCACCAGTGCCGAAGACGGCACGTTCAGCCTCAGCGGCGGAAGCGATGCGCTCGCCGGAGCCAAGGCCGCGGACATGTCAATTCACATGGAAGGCACGACCCTCACCCTCTACAACGTGTACGCGAATAAGCTCAAGGTATCCGTAATCAGCGCCCTGGGCAAGGTCCTCAAGGAAAGCAACCTTCAGACCGTCCAGGGAATCGTCACCCTAGACATGGGCAAACTTGCCCGCGGCACGAAGTTCATCCGCATCAGCGCGGACAGCCAGAACAGCACCTTCATGGTGACCGACAAGGGCGTAAAGGCGCTCAAGAAAGAAGGCGACTTGTTGCCGATGCTCCAATTTGCGCTTGACGGCTACGCCAATTTTGTCTACCAGATGCAGGCCGAAACCGAAACCGGCGTGACCATCGAAATGGTAAGGCCCTCGAGTTCAAGCTCTAGCGAAGTCGCTCCGCCTCAGAGTTCTTCCGTCGTGGCATCTTCTTCGAGCAAAGTCACGCCTTCCAGCAGCAACGCTGGCAGCGACGAACCTATCGTAGTCGATTGCTCCGGCAAGACTGCAAAAGTCGGAGATAAGCAAAATATGTCCGTGACCGTCGATGGCAAGCAGCGCACCTTCATCATGCATATTCCGAGCGCTTACAAGGGCGACAAGCCCGTACCGCTCGTTATTGACTACCACCCGATTGGCGGTTCCGGCAATGGCGAATTCGGAAGTTCTCCGTACAAGGCCAAGACTGACCCCGAAGGCGTAATCACGCTTTACCCGGACGGCACCAGCAAACCGGGTGGAATGGGTAACGGCTGGAACGTCGGCCCCTGCTGTTCCAACGATGACGACGTCAAGTTCTCTTACGCAATGATCGACAAACTCAAAGAAATCGCCTGTATCGACCCGCAGCGTATCTACGCAACCGGTTTCTCGATGGGTGGCGGCATGAGCAACCACGTGGCTTGCATGATGTCCGACGTCTTTGCAGCAGTCGCTCCGGCAGCTATGGACTTGAACAAGACCAATAGCGCCGCTTGCAAGATGTCACGTCCGATTTCTGTCATCAACTTCCGCGGCACAAACGACCCGGTCTGCAAATATCAGGGCGGCGATAGCGGATTCAACGACGGCCTGAACTTCCTCGGCGCCGAAGGCACCTTCAAGTTCTGGGGCGAAAAGAACGGCTGTACCGGGGCTCCGACCAAGAACTCCAACGGTTGCGATGAATACTCCAACTGCCAGGACGGCGTAAAGGTCGTGCTCTGCACCAAGCAGGGTGGCGGCCACGACTACGGTGACGCAAGCATCGGCTGGCCGTTCCTGAAGCAGTTCACGCTGCCCGCCAGCTTCGTGAAGTAAGAAAATAAAACCAACCCCCATAACCCAAAAGCACCCTGCATAATAGCGGGGCGCCGTTTTTTTGGAGGAGTGAATCTATAAACCTTGCTATTTCTGGACAGCGATCCTGTAGGTGCGGCCGCCACGGAGGGACTTCACGAAATAGGTGCCCGGAAGCCTGATCGATTCAGCGGTTCTTGCGCGCAGGTTCTCGGTGCCGAAAAGAACTCCAACTGCCAGGATGGCACGAAGGTCGTTCTCTGCACCAAGCAGGGCGGCGGCCACGAACAGGGCGACGGCAACGTCGGTTGGCCGTTCCTGAAGCAGTTCACCCTCCCGTAACATTTTCGGATTAGATGTACTCTCTGCTAAATCCCTCGGTGCATGCCGGGGGATTTTTCATGGTGCCTGTGCAGCCACCTTTCGAAGGCGATTTCCCATTCTTCCTTCTTGTGCTTGACGAAAGGCTTTTCCTTGTGAAGATGCGCGAGCAAACAAACAAACGCAAGCGTCGCCACTGCAAACCCCGCGATGCAGCACAGCTTGATAACCTGCAGCATCAGACTACTGTCGTTAATCAGTTCCATTCTAACCCCAAGCAACCGCTTCGAAAATTTCCAAACCAACAGATTTTTTCGTCGCAGTCAGCGCCTTGTTTTCACAAGGGAAAATTGCCAACCTTGTTGAACAAACATCCTAAACCGCGCGCAAATATAAAATCAGCCCATTGGACTGTCAACGGAAAATGGCTCCGTCACAAAATAAAAATCATTTATTTTTCTTACTTCGGCAGAATCGGAAGGCTTTTTTTTGTTATATATGAAACAATCTCGCACAGGAAAACACATGAATTCACGCCACGCAGAAGCAATCGCCCTGATCAAGCAACTTTCCCCGTTGCTGGACGAGGAGTCCGATGTATTCCGTGAACTCGCCGTGTTCTTTGGGCACGATGCGAAAATCGAAGTCCACCGAGGAGACCTTTCAAAATTCCTGGGGCGCAAACGTCTCTACCGCGTCATCCGTCTTAAGGCAGAAAACTTCAAGGCCTGCGCCTACAGGCTCGTCGACGAGCATCCCGAAGCGATGGACGCGCTCGGCATGCTGCGCTACTACAAGGCAGCCTCCCCCATCCGCTGGGAAGAAATCGAGAACGCCGAAATAGCCCTTGGCAAGGAACTCACGATGGGAGCCTACGGCTGGGCACCCGATGCGTGGACGGCATTCGAAAGCAGCGACTGCGCGGATTCGCCCGACAAGTACGAGATGGTCGCCATCCTCGCTTTCGATTTTGGCGACTAGGACAAGCTACTGCTTCACGAATTCGAAGAACGAGACACCGAGAGCTTTTTTCTTGGCGGTTTCGAGGTATTCGGCAAAAGGCAATTCCACTGTCTTTTTGAGAATCTGCGATGCATGCCGCAGCATGGGGACCTGCCCCGGCCTCAGCACGATGAATCCTGTATGGTAGGCGTCAATGATATCGAGCTTGCTGATGAAGGCGACTCCAAGCACAGTCAGGTCCCCTTCGTGCACGGCAGAGGCCCACGCCTTCGCCTTTTCGAGGGTCAGATAATTTATCTGCACCTGCGGCTCGGGGTCATCGAACTTGATCTTTTTAGACGCGAAGAACTTTTTCTTGGGCATAGTGCGCACGATTGTCGTATCTCCATTGATGCGGATTCCGCGGGAGAACTTGCCTTCGCCCACCCAGTCCGTAAGCAGGTAGTGCTTACGGGTGCGGTAAGAAATTTTGCCATCGAAATAGCGGATGCGCTGCAGTACATTAAAGAGAGAATCCTCGTGGGATGCGTTCGCAAGGGCAAGCGCATGCTCCATGTATGTCACGCAATCGACAGAGTCCAGATAAACTAGCGGTTTTGGTTCGATAGGGTCGAACGTTCCTTCGCCCATGGGACCAATACGATAGGGAATCTTCAGGAGCATGCGGGAGAAGTATTCGAGCCGTTCATGAAAACCCGAAATTCCCTGCGCCGCAATCCACATGTCCTTCATCTTCATGTACGAAGCGTTGCCGGCGTTCGCCCAGCGGACAAGCGAAACCCAGATCGAATCCATCATGTCCTTGCAGTCGGCATCCTTGTTCTTGCCCGTCTCGTTCAAGTATAGCGCAACGGAAAGGGTATCGCCCATAGCGAATATGTAGCCCGCGAGCCCGTGGACCTCGCTGATGTAGCCCGTCTTGAACTTGGTAAGCCATGTTTCCTGCAGGTCCATCATGCGCTTGCTGCCCGAACCGATGCCCGGGCGCGCGAAACTGTTGATATAGAAGTTTCCCTTGGGGTGGCGCGCCATGGCGGCAAGCATCTGCGTTTCCGACGACGGCTTGATCTTGTTCTTGCTCGATAGTCCGCAGCCGTCGAACACGACAAAACCGCTGGTGTCGACGCCAATCTCGTTCAAGAACTTGGCCTCCATGGCCTTCGCCTTTTCGACATTTCCTTCGCCCGTCATGAAGGCGGCCATGTTGCGGAACAGGGATTCGGCATGCAGGTTCTGGCTTTTCTGGTTGATTTCATCCATGACGCTCAGCAACGGCGCCGCGGAAAAACTGAACTGCTGGAGCTTGGCGCCCATGGGGGCGTCGGGAGCTTCGGCATAGCGGATGCCGCGCTTTTCAAAAGCGGTCAGGAGCGCCGCCTTGAAATATCCGATGGCGCCACGCACGGGCACGGTAATCTGCGTCGAATCCGACTCGATGTCGAATTCCCCTTCGAGCTTGACGACAGGTTTATCGGGGTCCATCTCGCGTGTCCACTTGAGCTTCTGCTTGCGTTTGCGCTTGTTCCGGGGAGCCACTTTCGTGACGAGCTTGTTTTCGATCCGCACGTAGCCCACGTCCGGATGCACGCTCACCTGGACCAGGTCGCCTTCCTTCGCACCAGGCTTGATGCGTATCAGTGCGCAGTTGTCGTTGAACTGTAGCGGCGTGACCTCGGCCCCGTACCAGAAATCGTAAAAATCCTTGCGCCAGTGTTCCGGTTTCCACGGGCCGCTATAGTAGGAGGAATCCAGGTCGATGCGTCCCTGAATGAAGTCGATTCCGAGAGCCCTGATGGAATCGGCTACTGCATAGAACCAGTAAAGCGGATCCTTGTAGTAGCGCGCAGAGAGGTTCGGGTCGCCTTCGCCGCGTACGTTCAGCACGCCCCGGAAAGTGCCCCCCTGCATGTTCCCGTTGAGCGTCACCTTCGTTTCGGGAGCGTAGTCGAGCGGAAGCCAGTGGAGCGCCGTCGCCGTCGAGAGCGTCTTCATGGTGCTTGCCGGAGTAAAATACTCGTCTGCCTGGATATTCAGCAGTTCCTTGCCCGTACTCACGGAGCGCACGGAAAGTCCCAGCTTGGAGCCCGGAAGCAACGAATCGACATAGACCTGGAACGAATCCAACGGGATGTCTGCAAAGAGCGAGGATACAGACAACGTTATCAAAAATGCAATGTATCGAGCGAATCTCACCTGCCGGATCTCCCGCCCGACCGGCGATTGCGGATAAACTTTACTAGCAGCCACACAAGCAACGCAAAGATTACGACCACTAGGATACAACCGACGACAAGCACCACACGCCACACGGGGAACGGAGGTTCCTGCGGTTCAAAGCTGAGATTCTCGGGCGTCACTTCCTCGATTTTTCCTAAAAGGACGCCCTCGATCCAAGGACGGAGCGCGCCAGCATCGACTCGCGGCGCGTTCCCGAGGACACTGTCGATTTGGCGGTCGGTTTCGAGAAGGAGCCCGGCCATTTCTCGGGCACGAGCAACGGGATCAGCCTCCCCGGAGAACATATTGCCCATGTTGTTGGAAAGGCCGATGAGCAGGTTTTCAATGGCGCCCCACTCCGGAATATTCGGGAAACTACGGCCATGTTCAAGATCGTTGATCAGCTGCGAATACCGGCGGTCCTGCATCCAGATACGCATGAGGCCGCGGTCCGAAGGAGGGAATCCGACGGAACGGCAGAACGCATCCAGGTTGTCAACTCGCAACAGGTAGGCAAGCAGGGATTCCGCCTTCTCAAATTTCAGGGAATCCGCATTCGAGGGGAGCGTGAGGTGGCTACCGCCCACGAACGTGGAGCGGCCCTGCGGGCCGGCAGGGAAAGGCACAATCATGATTCCGTCATCGGCAATAGCGGTGGAACGAAGCCCGCCCGCAGAAGCCGGATACTCCAGCTGGCGGATCAGTTCCGAGGTGCTGTAGTGGAGCAGCTGTTCCGAATGGACGAAGCGCGCAGCACTGCGTTCGGAATTGTCCTGCAGAGCGAACGGAGCAAGTTCCGTATCACCCAGAATTTTCGCA
This sequence comes from Fibrobacter sp. UBA7003, assembly GCA_002449765.1. Lineage (GTDB taxonomy): Bacteria > Fibrobacterota > Fibrobacteria > Fibrobacterales > Fibrobacteraceae > Fibrobacter. The sequence continues at coordinate 86,066 of DJXN01000013.1, read as the reverse complement.
TAGGTCGCCACGCCCTTCAAGGTGGCCGTATCGAGCAAGCCGCTCCTGTAGCGCTGGCCATTCTTGACGATGAAATCCCCGCCCTGGTTCCAGACAAACGGAGCCATCATCTGGGGCCCGGTCCAGTCGTCCTTTCCGGGAAGCGAGAACGCGGCCACCGGTTTCATCTCCGTATTCTTGAGCCCGCCCCTGTTGATTTCGCGGAGCGCACCCATGAACTTCGGGAAATCCTCGATATCGGATTCCAGGATGCCGAGGCTGTGCCACAGCCACTCATTCACGAAAAGCGCGCGCACATCGAGGAACCACGGGAAGGCGTATATCCCGGGCCTGTCCGCAATATGGCCTGCGACGTAGGTCTGGGGGTAGAACCTTGACGAATCCATCTGCGCAAGCATGGAATCGAGGACGCGAATCTTGCCCGTCGCCGCGAAATGCGGGACCCATGTAGAACCAAGCTGCAACAGGTCTGGAGCGGAACCCGACGTATCCGAAAGCGCGCGGGAAATTTCGACAAAGGCCTCGCCCCAGTTGAGCACGCGAACCTTCACGGGAGTTCCCGTTTCGCGCTGGAACTTCTTCACTATCTTGTGGATGGACTTCTGCGAGCCGAGCCCGTTGTCCATCACCCAGAATTCAAGCGTATCGGCCCCAACCGGCCTGCCGATTACAGATTCGGCATGCACCGTGACGCAAAGCGACGTCGTGAGAAAAACAAAAGCAAGAAGATCCTTCAGCAGTTTACTCATTTGGCAAATTTCTCAAAGTCCTCGAAATACTGGGGGTAGGTCTTGTTCACGCAGGCGGGGTCCATGATCTTGACGGGGACTCCTCCAAGCGAGACGAGGCTGAAGCACATGGCCATGCGGTGGTCGTTGTAGGTCTCGATGGTCACCGGCTGCAATGTTTCGGGCGGCGTAATCGTTATGGAATCGTTCGATTCGCGGACCTCGGCCCCCACCTTGCGGAGCTCTGCCGCCATCGCAGCAATGCGGTCGGTCTCCTTCACGCGCCAGCTCGCGATTCCGCGGATTGTCGTAGGCGCATCGGCAAACAGCGCAAGGACAGCAAGCGTCATGGCGGCATCGGGAATCTCGATGGCGCTGTAATCGCCCAGGCTCTTGAGCTTGCCCTTCGGACCGACACACTCGATAAAGTCTTCTCCGTTCTCGGAGCCATAGCGGATATCGGCCCCCATATCCCGCAGGACCTCGGCGAATGCGACATCGCCCTGGATACTGTTCCTGCCCACGCCGAGCACCTTCACGTGGCCACCCGAAATAGCGGCGGCCGCAAGCGGATAGGAGGCAGAACTCGCATCGCCTTCGACAAAGAAATCGCCGGGGCTACTGAAGACTCCGTGGGGCACGTCAAATTCGTAGGGGTATCCGGCAGGCCATTCTACATTCAGCCCGAAACGCCTCATCACGGAAAGTGTCATCGCGACATAGGGTTCCGAAATCAGTTCGCCCTCGACGCGGATTTTCAGATGCGACTTGCAGTAGGGCGCGCAGATCAGGAGCGCCGTCAGGTACTGGCTCGAGATGTTGCCGCGGACGGAGACCTCCCCGCCTTCAAGGCCGTGCGCACTGATGGTCACCGGAGGGTACCCTTCCGTTTCCTCATACTTGATTTCGGCACCGAGCTTCTGCAGGGCATCGACCAGGTCGCGGATGGGACGCTCGCTCATGCGTTCCTCGCCGGAGAGGCAGAAAGTGCCACTGCCAAGAGTCAGTGCCGCGCAGAGCGAACGCATCGCCGTCCCGGCATTTCCCAGGTAAAGTTCGGCCTTCTTCTCGCCCGATGCATCCGCGGGGGCATCGATCGGGCCGCCGTTGCCGTAGACGGTCGCTTCCGAAAAATCTTCCGAAAATTCGATTTTCACGCCCAGCTTCTGGAGCGCTTCGCCCATGTAGCGCGTGTCATCGCTCCTGAGCAGGTTGTGCAACCTAGTCGTTCCGCAGGCCAGCGCCGCAATCAAGAAGGCGCGATTCGTGATGCTCTTGGAACCGGGGACGCGGACGACGCCGCTAAAAGACTTAGAAGGCGGCAACAGCTTGTAAGAGGGACGGAACTGAAAATCTTCCATGCTTCAAAATTATAAATTATTGAAAGGAACAAGAAAGGAAGGTGCCCCATGGAACAGGAAATCACGACCAAGGACTTCGAAGTTCGCTTTTCGGACTGCGACCACCACAGCCGCCTCAAACTGTCGAACCTTTTCCTGTTCATGGAAGAGACCGCCATCGCCGACGCCGAAAGGAACGGATTCGGGCTCTGGAAAATGATGCAGGCGGGCTACACCACCGTCATCACGCGCATGAAAATCCGCATCCTGCACACGCCCGTCTGGGGCGAGAAGATTTCCGTATCGACATGGGCGAAGGATTTCTACAAGGACAAGGTCTGCCTCAAGGACTATTCCATCCTCGATTCACAGGGGCACTCCATCGCTCAGGCCACGTCGAGCTGGCTTCTGGTGAACCTCAAGACGGGGAAATCCGAGAACCCGGCCAACAGCCCCTTCCCCATCCCGCTTTTTCGCGGCAAGGATGCGCTTCCCGAAATGATGGAAATCCTGGATCCCGAAATCGAGCCCAAGGTCATCCGCACCGAAATCGCAAAATACAGCGACCTCGACATGAACAAGCACGTGAACCACTGCCGCTATGTCGACTGGGTCATGGATTCCCTTGACAAGGAAGAAATCAGGAGCCGCCGCATCCGTTCCATACAAATGAATTATGTCACGCAGGTGCCGCTCGGAGGCGAAGTAAATATCGTCCGGTTCAAGAACACAAACCACCACGCCTATATCTTCGGCATGAACGCGGGCGACATGACACAGTGCCACTTCCAGGCTCGCATCGGATTCCAGGACTAGTCGCCACCGGCGACAACCCCAAGACCGGGCCACAGTTCAAACCGCACGCTTCCGTCCCTGTCCGTACGGAAAAAACGCGCCGAGTCCCCGAGGACATATTCGAACTTACGGACAACCAAAGCGGAAGGATGGCCGTAGCGGTTTTTTTCGCCAACGCTCGCTACCGCATATTGCGGAGACACCCGAGCAAGGAAGGGAAGCGAGCTGCTCCCCGCAGAACCATGGTGCGCCACCTGCAGCAGGTCGGCCGAGAGCGTCGGGAACAGTTCCAGCAGGCGGCGCTCCCCCGCGGAATCCAGGTCTCCCGTCAAGAGGACCGTTCCTGCGCCATACTCCACGCGCACGACCACGCTTGCCGGATTCCCGCCCTCGCGCACGTAGGCGGGTGGCCAGAGCACGTCGAATCGGGGAGCAGGTGCCGATTCCGGCATGTCGCCGCACAGGGCGAAGGACACCCCGCGCATCAGCGTATCGACGGGGATAGAGGCGCGACGCGCTATCGCTAGCACGCTGTCGCGTACGAACCCGCCCGACGTATCCGGCCCCACGAAGAGGTTCCGGACGTGGACTTTCGATCCGAACTCGAAGAACCCTCCGCCGTGGTCGCGGTGGTAATGGCTCACGAGCACCCATTCGAGCGAATCTATGCCGCGCGCACGCAGCGTGTCGGCGACTCCCGCGGAATCGGGCCCCGAGTCGTAGAGAGCATAGCGCCCCCCGCACTCCAGCAGCACCGCGAGGCCCTGCCCCACGTCCAGGACCGTCACGACAAGAGGCGAAGGAGGCGCCTCCCCCTCGCGGATAATTTCGGGCGAGCATCCCGCCACGAAAGTGAAAAGCAAAATGCCCATAGGTCCAAAGAACATTCTGGGCAGGAACGGCAGGAAAAACCGGAATTTCAGGAAAAGAAAGTATCTCATACCTATAAAAACGATTTCGCGGCGAAAATGTGCCAAATCAGTCGTTTTTTTTATTAAATTTGCAGTATGCAGTTACCCAAATACAAGAAAAAGAAGCGTATCAAGCTCAAAATCTGCCAGGAGCCCGGCTGCGGCCGCGAATTCTGGGGCCACCCGATCGCCAAGTACTGCGAACTGCACCGCGACATCAAGTTGCGCCAGAAGCAGAAGAAGAACGTGGAAAGCATCGAGTCCAAGAACATCATCTTCCGCCACAACTACACGGAGTCCATGGACCTCACCTTCAAGTGCTGCCTCGAAGGCTGCGACGGGACGTTTACCATCAAGGTCTTCCCCAAGCAGACCGTGTATCCCCGCTTCTGCCTGGAACACAGGAACGACTTCAAGCGCGAGAATTTCATCCGCATCATGCAGAAAAAGAACGGCTAGGCGCCCGACCCGGCCTTTTTTGCGACTTTTTTAATGCCATCCCTTGAAATTTGGGGTGGCTTTTTTATATTTGGGCTCACACTCATGGTGGGTGTAGCTCAATTGGTTAGAGTCCCAGATTGTGATTCTGGATGTTGTCGGTTCGAGTCCGGTCACCCACCCTCAAAAAATCCCGCGATTTCTCGCGGGATTTTTTTTAGAAATCGATTCCGAGCGAAAGCACCGGCATTCCGAAATAGGCTATGAAGCCGTCATCGACCCGGTCGTAATCCGGCGAATAGTAGCTATTCGCGGGATTCGAATAACGCCAGTCATTATCCGAGACCAGGAGTATGCCGGAGATGATACCCACATCCAAATGGAAACCCTGTCCAAAGCAGAACCGGTATCCACCCGAGAACGCGAACACGAACGTATACCATTGGTAATCCTCTTCGCTCAGTGCGCCCTTAGAGTAGACTGCTCCCGTATATCCTACTTCCAGCAGGCCACCGCCATACCAGCCTCCGTTGCTCCTCATGACAAGGGATTTCATTTCGAACCCGAGCGCGACACCGGACAACTCGTCCGGACTGTTCGAAACAAGCGAGTAGGTATAGCCGAACTGCGGCAACCTGATATAGACATCGGCAAGCAGGGACGACCCGCGACGGTACCCTACGCCCACCATGGGCCCCCAAAGGGCAAATCCCAGCGGCTGGGCCCAGACGCTGAAGGCGTTCTCCTTCGCCTTGTACCACACGGATTCGGGATCTTCCATCTGATTCTTGCGCGGGGCACTCGCAGCTCCCTGTTCAACATAGACCACTGTCGGGGCGGCAGCGGGTGCGGCGGCAGGAACGTCCGGTTCGTCGAACGTTTCGATTTCGCCGTTAGCGTAGGTGACGCTCGCCACCTTGCCAATCGGGACAACAAGGTCCATCCCGTCCTGGTAGCTGAATTTTTTGTAGCGGATTGATTCGCCATCCATCTCGATGATCTTGGCCTCGACATCCTTGCCGTTCTTCAGATGGATGATATCCTGGGAAAAGGCCTCCGGCACGCAGAACAGGGCGAGCGAAAGCGCCAAAAGAAGTTTTTTCATAAATCTCTCTTATTGTGGGCGGCGTTCATCCTACAGCATCGAATCGACATCTTTCTTCGCATCAAGCCACATTTGCAGCAACTTGACAAGTCCCTTGTTGTCGGACCAGCCGCCCGGAATGTCGTCCGTATCCTGCAGTTTGACCGTAAAATTATCAAATATAATGGCCGCATTGGCATTCGCATGCGAATAATTTTTCGTCGTCGACTTCAATCTGGCGATAGCCTTCTCGATATTGCTCTCGGTAATGACTCCATCGATCAGGGTATCCTTGTTTATCTCCTTCAGGCCCCATTCGTTTTTCACAATATCTTCATCGGCCCAGAGCAGCAGCTGTGCTTCCGACGATATGCGTGTCACATTGTCGAGATTGATATGGCCGCCTTCAATAGGATACCAGCATGCCGTGCTCTTCTTGCACCCAGCCAGGGCAAGTATACCAATGATCATTGTCAGAAGGATTGCTTTTTTCATTAGATGTTCCTTTGTTGATGTTTATTAAAATGTCTTATTCCTTGGTCGTCTTGATGCACTCGTTCACGAGCTTCAGGACAATGTCGCCCGAATCCGGGTCCATCATCATGTCGAAGGTCGAACGTATGGTAAAACAGAAGCCGTCGATGTCGTAGCTGATATCGAGCGGCGGCACGATGCACTTGTTCAGGTAATCGAGAATCAGACGCTCGCGGGTGTAGTCCATCGATTTCAGGATGTTTTCCTCGCTCTTGAGCATCAGGGAGCTCAGGTAGCTGTAATGGAGGTCGTAGGTGTATTCCGCGAGGAGCTCCTTGGGGATATACGATATGCCGTCCATCCTGAGCACCGGGGAATTCTTCGTCAGGTTCCAGAACAGGAACCCCTTGTAGCCCATGTCGTAAGATTTCGTATGCGTCGCCTCGCCCGATTCCATGAACTTCGCAAAGGCGTCCTTTCGAGTAAAGTAATTCTTCATCGCCATGTCGTCTTCCGAAATGAACGCCGAAAGGATATGGCCATACGGCGTATCCTTGTAGACGCGGCCCACATGGTATATGCGCTTGATGTTCCCCTTGCCCGTTCTGGTACGGTAGGAAATCTGCTTCGTCGAGCCGTCATCGGCCTCGAACTGTTCCTTGAGCTCGTTGCCTATCTTCTCGTAGTCTTCCGGAAGGATAGCGTTCCTGAAATTCGCGCCGACGAAGTCGCGGAACTCCTCGGGGCTCCCGCATTCGAAGATATCGAGCGCACGGGCATTCACGTAGAGGATTTTCCCAGTCATGACGTTGATAAGGACCACGCCGCCGGGAACATACTCCATATAGTTGAGCGCCATCTGGTGCTGCAGTTCCGCATGCCGGATTGCGCCCGCCACCTTCGCCTTGATCATTCCCTTGTCCGTGATGGGCTTGAGAATAAACTGGTAGGCGCCCAGGCGGATGCTCTCCTTCGCAAGTTCCAGGTTGTCCGTCATCATGACGAACGGAATCTGGAGATCGCGCCTGCTTCCCTGAAATTCCTGGATGAGCCTAAACCCGTCCATTTTCGGGAGGCCCGCATCGAGCAGCACGAGAGAAATGTTCCTGCGGTGTTCCAGCAGGAGTTCGTGCGCCTGCGCGCCGTCGCTTGCGATCAGCATGTTGTAATCCGCCCGCAAGACACTTTCAAGGAACGCCCTGTTCTGCGGGTTGCTGTCGGCGAGCAGTACCGTCTTCGTCCGCACGGGAGCAGTCACGCTCTCGTTGTTGGGCAATCCGTCAAACGCGCTCACGTGCGTATTGCGCAGCATCAGGTTGTATATGTGGCAGCCGTTGATATCGGCAACCAGGCTCCCCCTCACGAATACATAGACCCCGTGAGTCGCATACGTCATTTCGCATGGCGACATGTAGGCCATCCTCTCCCCTTCGCGCAGCGTGTAGTACACCGGGTTCTGGGGATTGTTGGAAGCGTCTTCCACGTCCTTCCTGCTCATAAACCCGAGGCTCCGGAGCTGTTCCTCGTACTGCCGGTTCGCAAACAGGAACTTGAACACCCCGTTTTCGTAGGTCATTATCGACATGGGCGTTTCCACCAGGTAGTCGAGGCTTCCCAGTTTCGAATAGACCGCCCTCATGTTGGCGTCCTCGACGACGATACCCCTGGTTTCCATGTGCTTCATGGTATCGGCCAGGGGCTGCGGCTTGCCGTAATAGTAGCCCTGCGCCTTCTCGCACCCGATGCCTTTCAGGAAATCCATCTGCTCCTGCGTCTCGACACCCTCGGCAAGCGTCTTCAGGCCAAGGCGTTTCGCCATGCGGACCATCGAACTGATGATGATGCGCGAAACATCGTTCAGGTTCGAGAGGAACGCCATATCGATCTTGAGTTCGTCGAACTTGTAATCCTTGAGCGTGTTGAGCGAGGAATACCCGCTCCCGAAATCGTCCATCCAGACCTCGAAACCCGCCAGGCGGAAGCGCTCGATTTCGCGCTGCACGTAAGGGTCCGACGCCATGATGCTCTCGGTGATTTCGACACGGATGAACTCGTGGCCTATCCCGAACCTCCTGAGCGTCCCTTCGACCACCTCGAAGATGTCGCAGCCAGTAAAATCCAGGCGCGAAAGGTTGAACGACACGGGGACCACCGGGCGGCCGTGTTCCAGTTCGTCGCGCAGTTCCCTGCAGACAAGCTCTATGACGTGGCTGTCGAGCTTGTGAATCTGGCGGGAATCCTCGAGCGCGCCGATGAACACTCCCGGATTCAGGAATCCGTACTGCGGGTCTATCCAGCGGGCAAGCGCCTCCATGCCGCAGAACGTTTCCGTAATCGTGCGGACGACCGGCTGGTAGTAAATCTTGATATAGCCGTTCGCGATCGCCTCGTCGATATGGTTCACCACGTAGTTCTGCAGCAGGAGATCCTTGTGCAGGCCATCGTCGTAATAGCGGATAAACTTGTCGCCCTGCTTCTTCTGGAGGCTGCAGGCGAGTTTCGCCTTTTCGATCGCTTCCAGGAATTCATCGAGTTCCTCTATCCTGCAGATTCCGACATAGAGGTCCATCGATATCTTCGACACAACCCCCTTGACGCACTTGCGGATTTCGGCCAGCTTTTCCTCGATGCCGTCGATGTCCGCGATTACCGCGAAGTGGTCGTTCGCGAGACGGCAGATCAGGTTATTCCCGAACTGTTCCCTGAGGCAATCCGCAAGGTTCACCAGGAGTTCGTCGCCCCTGCGGAACCCGTTCGCGCTATTGTAGAGCTTCATCCCCACGATATCGATAAACGCAAGGACCGGGGCGCCTCCCGCCTCCCTGATTTCGTCGATATAGTTCTCGCCGCACAGGCGGGCATATTTCAGATTCGCAAGTCCCGTCAGGGGGTCGAAATAGCGGTCGGCATGTTCGCTCACGGTCAGGAATATGGAGCTCTTCCCCTTCCACGAAATCTGGGATACGTTCAGTATCAGGTATTTCCCGGAACGCGGGCTCCGGATAATCGCCTCGCCCCTTTCTAGGATGCCGTTGATAGACGGCAGCAGGGTCAGTTCGTCTTCGTTGAAGAAGTAATCCGCCAGCTTGATTCCCGAATCAAAGGCCTTCACGGGTTTCCAGACGCGTTCAATCGACGCGCTGACCATATAGATCTCATACGTTTTCGCATCGAAGATGACAAACGGGTCCACCTTGTCCGTACTCAGGAACTCCACGACGCTGCCTTCGAAATTCTGGAGGGATTTCCCGTTCGCATCGAGCGCGTCGGTAACATCGTCGTAGACGACCACGGCGCACTTCGAGCCGTCCTCGAGATGGCGATGGTAGCCCACCGCATGGATGGTACGGTATGCATCCTCGCCGCGCAGCTTCTGGCGGTAGACGACCTCGTAGCGGCCACCTTCGAGTTTCGCGAATTCGGCAGCCCTGGTCGCGACGTAGACGGTATCTTCAGGGTGAACGCCCCTGTACATGTCCGTGTCGAGAAGGCGGATGACGTCTTCTCGCGAGGAACCGGGAACATGCAGGCGCACAAGCCCGTCCGAAACGAGGACTGTCCGGACGCAGCCGCCGGTAAACTGGTAGACGGCTAGCGGAATTTCGGAATTCTCCAGTTCCCGACGCAATATCTCCGGAAAACAACCAATCTCTTGCACCGCCATAACCAAGCCACCTGATAAAACTTCATCTTCTTTACCATTAAACTAATCTTTTATTTTCGATAATGCAAACACTTTCTTACATTTTTGTCACAAAAACCCCTGGATTTGCGTTTTTTCATAAAAAAAAAGGACCGTCCCGGGAAGGGACGGCCCATTTAATGTTTGAAGATCCTCGCCTACTCCCCAAAGAGGATAACTCTACTATGGCAACAAGTTGCCAAGTATCGTATAGCGAGGATGACATCCTTTGTGCGAGGATGACGCCCTCTACGCGAGGACGATGTCCAAACTAGTTACCGCGTTCGAAGCGGATGAAGTTCACGACCTTCAGGCTGGAAAGACCGAGCTGCTTGGCAACGACTTCCTGGAGGTAGTCCTTGACGCTGAGCTTCTTCGGGTTCTTTTCGGACATGAAGAATTCCTGATCTTCGAGAACGATTTCCTTGAGGACCTTAGCCACGCGGCCATCGATCTGGCGCTGCATGAACTCAGGCTTGGTCTGCTTGCCAGAAGCTTCGATCTGGGCCTTGGCAATTTCCTTTTCCTTCTCGATCGTTTCGGCCGGGACTGAAGCATCGTTCAGGGCAACCGGAGCAAATGCGGCAGCCTGCATAGCGATGTCCTTGGCGGCAGCCTTGAGGGCGGCTTCGTCGGCAGAGCCTTCGAATGCGAGTTCGGTAATCACACCGATCTTGCCCTTCATGTGGCTGTAAACACCGAACACGGAATTCGGGACCTTCTTGAGTTCGCCGAACTTGCGGAAGTCGATGTTTTCCTGGATCTTCACGAGAACGTCGGCGAGGCGGTCGGCAATCTTCACGCCGTCGACGACAGCGTTCTTGAGGTCTTCGACGGAGGAGATAGCCTGCGTTTCCACGGCCTTGACGGCGAGGTTTGCGAGAGCAACGAAGTCATCGTTGTTGGAAACCGGTTCGGTTTCGCAAGAGAGTTCGAACGCAGCAGCCTTGTCGGCAGTTTCCACGAGGTAGATGCGGCCTTCCTTGGCAGCCTTGTCGGCGCGCTTTGCAGCGACGGCGGCACCCTGCTTGCGGAGGAGCTCGACGGCCTTGTCCATGTCGCCGTCAGTCTCGGTGAGGGCCTTCTTGCACTGCATCATGCCCACGCCAGTCTTCTGGCGGAGTTCGTTAACGAGGGAAGCGGTAATCTGCATATTACTTGTCCTCGCCGTTGTCGAACTTCTTCGGTTCTTCCTTGTCGGCCTTCTTGTCGTTGGCGACGCGGGCCTTGACGTTGGCGGCGATGTAGTCCACAATGAGCTTGATGGACTTCACGGCGTCGTCGTTAGCCGGCACGGGGTAATCCACGAGGGTCGGATCGACGTTCGTGTCGCAGATGCCAATGATAGGAATGTGGAGGCGACGGGCTTCGGCCACGGCAATCTTTTCGTGGGCGAGGTCGGTCACGACCAGGAGACCCGGAAGGTTCACCATTTCACGGATGCCACCGAACACGGAAAGGAGCTTTTCGCGTTCGCGGTTCTTGTCGAGCACTTCCTTCTTGGAGAGGGCCTGGAACGTACCGTCGTTTTCCATGGCGTCGATCTTGTCGATCTTCTTGATGGACTTGCGGACCGTCTGGAAGTTGGTGAGCATACCGCCGAGCCAGCGGTTGGTAACGGAGAACTGGTTGCAGGCGGCAGCGGCGTCGAGCACGCACTGACGGGCAGTCGGCTTGGTGCCAACGAAGAGCACGGTCTTGCCAGATTCAGAAATCTTGGCGGCGGCCTTGGCGGCTTCTTCGAGGAGGTCGCGAGTCTTGGACAGGTTGAGAACGTAGATACCGTTCTTCTCGGCCAAGATGTAGGGTTTCATTTTCGGGTTCCAGCGCTGAGTCTGGTGACCAAAGTGGGAGCCTGCTGCAAGCAGATCTTCAACGGAAGGCAGATTTGCCATAATGTATTCCTTTTCGGTTGTTACTACCCGGCATGCAAATAAGCCGCGAAGCGATGCCCTGACTCGGGGAGAACCTCAGGCCCAGGACCGCGCCACCGAAGCGACTCTCGCAAACCGGTGATTGGTTTTACCCGGGCGAAATTGCCCGAGCGGGGTCAAATATAGAAAATCGAAGGAGTGGTGTCTAATGTATATTTGAACGAAAAAGCCGTAAAAAGGACCCCAAAATGTCCACTATCCGCAAAAGAATTTCCTCGAATTCCACGTCCCGTTCGGAACAAACCCTCTTCGACACCGCCGTCTGCCTGAATGACGCCTGGGATGTCTGGATGAACGTCCAACTGAACTTCGCCGTCAAGAAGAGCGGCACGAGCATAGACCACGAGGTGGACTGCATACTGTACCACCGGAAATACGGGATGCTCCTGATCGAATGCAAGGACGGGCACATATCCACGGAGGGAGCCCAAGGCACCGAAAAGGGGGTCATCTGGAAACAGGGGAACCGCATCATGGAGCGCTCCCCCATCGAACAAATCAAGGCAAGCACCCATCCGCTCCACGACTACTTCAGCGAGATGTTCCCCAAGGCCGGCCACCAGTACAACAGGATCCGCGTGCAGTGGGCGGTATGCTTCCCCGACATGGACAGCACGGGAAGGATCGGCAACAACGCGCTGCAGCCCCGGCACGCCATTTTAAAGTCCGACATCAAGAGCTACAACACCCTCGAACGCAAGATTAGGAAGATTCTCGAGACAGGGGAACTGTCATATGGCGGAAAGCCCTTCCCGAACGACGAGCTGAGCGACGAAGACTATGACAGGCTTATCAGTTTTTTGGGCTGCTTCGACGAACCCAGCTGGCCCGAACTCTGGGAAATGGAATCCAGGGCCCGCGTGGCACCCACCGCCTTCCAGGAAATGCTGATGGAATCCATCACCCGCAATCCGCGCATGCAGATCGAAGGGGTCGCCGGATCGGGCAAGTCCCTGCTGGTGCAATGGGAAACCCGCCGCCTCGCACGCGAAGGAAAGCGCGTCGCCGTGCTCTGCTACAACGACCTGCTGGCAGAACAGATGCGGCAGAACTTCAAGAACCTGGGACTCGACGAGAGCCAGGCCGTGGCGACAAGTTTCCACAAGCTGGCCGCCAAGTACGCACGCATCGCAAAGGTAGCGGGAGTCCCCCGCCGCGAACCGGAAGACGATGCCGCCAAATCGGAATATTACGACGCCGTCGTCGCAAGCCTGCCCGGTGCGCTAAAGACTCTCCGGGACAAAAAGAAGAACCTGTTCTTTGACGCGCTCGTCATCGACGAGGGGCAGGATTTCGAGAACAGGTGGCTCGATTCGGTCCTGCAACTCCTGAAGGATCCGCAAAAGGGAACCGTCCGCTTTTTCTACGACCCGAACCAGACCATCTACAAGGACCGGGACGTGCTGGGAAACAGGACCATCGGCGCAATGCCCGTGATGGTACTCAAGCGCGGTTTCCGCTGCACCAAGCGAATCCTGGAATGGGTCCACGACACAACCGACATCAGGATCCCGTGCTACGAGAACACCCCGGAAGGGCGGCCCGTGGATGTGCGGACATACACCGAGCCCAAGGAACAAGAGGAACTGCTGCTCAAGGAAATCGAGCGGCTCCACAAGAAGGGAGTAACCTTCGAGGACATCCTCGTCGTCTCGCTACGCAGCCGCAGGAATTCAGGACTTGCCTCCCTGAACAACGACACTTTCCGATGGAGCGACATCAGCGATTCCCTGAACGGGGCCGTCATCAACATCGTATCGGCCTACCGCTACAAGGGACTCGACAAGCGCGTGGTTATCCTGACGGACCTGAAACCCTCCAAGAACGGCCCGGGATACCCCCACAGCAACGCACACCTGATCCTGGTCGGAGCGACAAGGGCCAAGGAGCACCTGGTCGTGTTCCGGCAAAGGCACAGGATATAGGCGCCAGCGCAGGCTCCGTTACGCCACCCGCGTGACGCCGGGGCCGGTTATCGTGCTGTGGCCCTTCTGGCTGGTACTGCGTTCCAGCATGATTTTCTGGTTGATGCTGTTCACCACCGATTCCACGTGGGTGATGATTCCGAGCATCTTTCCTTCGCGTTGCTGGCAGCGGAGGCAGCTCATCACGTCTTCCAGGGTGACGTCGTCCAGCGTGCCGAAGCCTTCGTCCATGAAGAGCGATTCCACGCGCACGTTGCGGCTTGCGAAGTCGGCAATCCCGAGGGCAAGCGAGAGACTCACCAGGAACTTTTCGCCACCGGAGAGGTTCGAGATACGGCGGGCACTGTCGAATTCCGAATCGACCACCTTGAAGCCGAGGTTTCCTTCGGCGACAAGCCTGAAGCGGTCCTTGACAATCGCCAGGTGCTTGTTGGCGAGCTTCAGGAGCGACTTGAAGGTTAGCCCCTGCACGAAAGTGGCGAAGTCGCTGCCGTCCATTACGCCGAACCATTCACCCATCGCGTCCCAGCGGGAAAGTTCCGCCTTCTTTGCGTCGAGATCCTTCTGCAGAATCTGCAACTGGGCGACGTTTTCTGTATAGGCTTTCACGCGGGCGCGTGCGGCACCCGATGAGCCTTGCAGTTCGCCGAGTTCCTTTTCGACGGCAACTTTCCCCTCGGTAAGGGCCTGCAGGGGCATCTCGTCGGAGCGTTCCGCCTTCAGTTTTTCGAGGGTCCCGGTTGCCGCCTGCTTCTTGCCGGTTGCGGTAGCGATGGCAGCGTCGATGCGCTTCTTTTCGTTCTGCAACTTCGTGAATTCGGCTTCTTGCAGCAATGCGGCCTGGAAGGCAGCTTCGTCGGCGAAACCCTTCGCGGCGATTGCGTTCACGAACTTTTCGGTTGCGGTCTTGATGTCGCCCGCGGTCTTTTCAAGGGAACCCTTGAGCGCCAAAATCTGCGTATTGAGTTCATTGTGCCTGTTTTCGATATTGCGGAACGCCGTATCGGCAGCGTCGTACTTGTTGGCGGCTGCGGTCTTGCTGGCAGTTGCATCCTTCGCGACGGCTTCCACGTCCTTGTCGCCAAACTTCTCGTTGCGGGAACTGCGGAGTTCATCCAGCTTGCGGGAGACATCATCGAGGTTTGCGGTTTCCTTTTCGAGATGGTCCTGTTCATGCTGGACCTTCTTGCCGTACAGTTCCACGTTGTTGCGGGCGATGGCAAGATCATTCGAAAGTTTATCAAACTTGGTCTTGTTTGCGGTGAACTGCTGCAGGCGCAATTTCAGGTCGGCAAGGGTGCTGTCCGCGTTTGTAAGGTCAAATTCAGCCCAGGGCTTCCAAAGTTCCGCCACCTTTTCGCTCGCCTCGTTTTTCTGGCCGGTCAGCGATTCGATGTTTTCGTTTGTCGCATTCCCGGCGGTCAACGCGCGGCTCCGGGCATTTTCGTACTTCCCGAGTTTTGTATCCACGTCCAGCATCTTCGTGTTCAGTTCGCGAATCTTTTCGGCGGTGTTGCGCACGCGGGATTTGTCGGCTTCCGTTTCCTCCGAGTGTCCGCAGGCGGGATGTTCCGTAGAACCGCATACCGGGCATGCCTTGCCCTCTTCCAGGTGGTTCTGGATGACGTTGGCGAGCGCGAGGATATCGTTCCGGAACAGTTCGTTCTGCTGTTCGAGAAGTTCCTGTTTGAGCGCGTTTGCGTCATTGAGACCTTCTTCTGCCTTTTTCAAGTCTTCTGCGGCGACCTTTTTCGCCTTCTCCTCGTCGGCGATTTTCTTGTCGAACCCGCGGATGCTTGCGACAAGCGTTTCGCTCTGCGGGATAATTCCTGCGAGTTCCGCGTCCTTCGCGTTCGCTTCCTGGGTCTGTGCGAGGGATTCGACCTGCGGTTCGAGCGACTTGATGGCATCCTGCGCCTTTTTCAGTTCCGCTTCTGCTTCGGAGAGAGACTGTGCGGCGGTGGCCTTGCGGTTTTCGGCTTCGGCCTTCACGCTTGTCGCGTTTTTCACGTTCTGGTCGAGTTTGCGGATTTCGTTCCAGAGCGCTTCGTTTTCGGCGATAAACTGCTCGGTGGCCGTCTTCTCCTTTTCGGCGATGGCCTTGTTATCGCCCGCGGTTTTCAGGTCGCTTGCCACCTGCGGGAGCTGCTTCTGGAAATTTTCGAGTTTCGCCTTGTCGGAAGCCTCGTGCTTGCGAAGACCTTGCAGTTCCGTATGCAGCGTCGCGCATTCGCGGGCCTTCTCGGCATCTGCAAGCCGCTTCTCGTTGCCGGCGAATTCGCTCTTGTCCTTGTTCGCTTTTGCAAGTTCGGTTTCTGCGCTTTCCAGGCTGCGGGTGCTTTCGTTCATCGAGTTGCGCCAGGCGATACGGGCTTCGAGATCCTTCTTCTTGTCCGTGAGGGCCTTTTCCTTGTCCGCGACTTCTGCAAGCAGGGCTTTGTCCTTCTCGATGTCCTCGGCCTTGAGCATGGTGTTGTTCAACGCATCGAATGCCGCCTGCGAAGTGTCCTTTGCCGCTTTCGCCTCGCGCCTGTGGTCACCCACCTTCTTTCCGATGCGGCGGTACTTTTCGGTGCCGTTCAGTTTTTCGAGGATGTCGGCGCGTTCTCTTTCGTCGCTGGTGAGGAACTTGCTGAATTCGCCCTGCGCGAGCATGATGGAACGGCAGAACTGCGAGTAGTCCAGCTGGATAACTTCGGCATTCGCCTTGCCCAATTCGCCGTTCTTGCCGGTATTGCCGTCAAAAACCGGGTTTTCCGGACTGTCGATAGACCAGACTTTTCCATGGGCGGGCTGCAGGTTGCCATCAGCCTTGTCGCGGGCGCGGCGCTGGTTCCATTCCGACACGTAGGTGCCCTTGCGGCAGCGGTACGTGACGCGGGCGAAACAGGTGCCCTTGTCCGATGTCATGACGGCATTACCATCATTGCCGTTGTAGATTACACCCTGGCGCGGGGTGGCGCCGTAGAGGGCAATCGTGATGGCATCGAGAATGCTCGTCTTGCCCATGCCCGTCTTTCCGCTGATGACGAAAAGGCTGTGGTCCAGTTCGCTGTAGGAGGGGTCGGTAAAGTCGATGCACCACTTGCCGGCGAGACTGTTGATATTTTCGAATTCGACTTTCAGAATCTTCATGTACTAGACCTCCTCGCTGCCGGTTTCGTTGTTGACTTCTTCGACCACTTGCCTGAAGAGCGGGAGGTATTCATCGAGGGCCTTCTGGATACTTTCGTCCATTTCGGGCGCACCCATCCTGCTCATCACGAGACGCTTGAACACTTCCTCGTCGGTAAGGACGTCGACCGATTCGAGCGTATCGTCCGAGAAGGCGTCCGCCGCAAGGGTGTCGGCGCGTTTCACCTTCTTGCTCACGACCTCGAACGGGGCGCCTTCCAGCACGGATTCGAGCGCCTCGTTGATGCTCACGCCCGGAGCGTAGTCGTACACGACTTCGACCTTCAGGGGCTTTTCTGCGGGCGCATTTTTCAGCTGGTTCAGCTGCATGACGATATCCGCGACAGAGCCCGATACGCGCAGGAACTTGAAGTACTGTGGGGTCTCGATTTTCTGCACGGCGGGTTCTGCGCCCTTCTGCAGGTCGACACAGAGGATATGGTGCGGGATGTTTGCCTCGTCGAACCCGAGCACGAACGGCGAACCCGAGTATCGCACCTTCGGATTTTGTGCCACCATGGTGGTGTAGTGGATATGCCCGAGGGCCACGTAGTCGAGGCCTTCCGGGAAAACGGAGACGGGGATTGTCCCGAGGTTCCCGACAATATCGCGCATGCCGTGTTCCTTCGCGTCCCTGCCCTCGTCGTTTTCGGGGCGGCCTTCCAGCCTGGAGGCGTACAGGTGGCCCGTTGCCACGATGGGGATGTCGCGGCCGGCGCGCAGCTTTTCGGCGGCCTCGTAAACGACGCTGTAGAGCCCGCTGTATGTACTCTGGGCGAAATCCACTGCGTCTTCGGGCTTGAAACGGCGCAGTTCCGTTTCGCGTACATACGGGACTGCGGCGCTGATGCCCACGACGTTCCCGCTGGCATCCGTAAGTTCCTTCACAAGTTCTTCTACGGGGCGTTCCCCGAGGGAGCCTACCATCTGGATATTGATGGCGTCGAGCAGGTCGCGCGGGGCGTCGAGCAGTGCGCCCGAGTCGTGGTTCCCGCCGATGAGGACGATGTTCTTGCAGTCCGTTTCGAGCAGGGAGGCGAGAAACCGGAAATACTGCCTGCGCGCCTCGACGGGCGGGTTGGTGGTATCGAAGATGTCCCCCGCCACCACAAGGCACTGCGCCCCGAGTTCCACGACGCGTTCCTTGAGCCAGGCGAGGAACAGCTCGGTTTCTTTTTGGCGGTCGATGTCGTGCATCGAATTGCCCAGGTGCCAGTCGGCTGTGTGTATGAACTTCATGTTCTTCCTTTCCGGCCCGGAGCCGGAGTTCTTTATCACTTCAAATATAGTATCGTCAGGATGTCATAAAATGTCAAATGACTTTTGCTTTTTTTCAAACCTCTAAAAAACACTCGGGAACCTGAGCATACAATCTTCTCCTTGCTGTTTTTTTCTAAATTTGGGCGCATGGCAGAAAAGAAGAAGATACTCGTAATGGTCGCAAGCCCGAAGAACGAACGCAGCGGGACGCTTATCCCCACGAAAGCGTTCGTGCAGGGGCTCGAAGAGAACGGCGACTACGAAACCGAGTACCTCTTCATCGACCGCCTGAACATCAAGCCCTGCCGCGGGTGCCTCAGCTGCTGGGGCCGCCCCGACGGAAGCTGTTTCATCAAGGACGACGACATCCCGATGGTGCGCGAGAAGCTCATCAACTCGGATATCGTCATCTGGAGTTTCCCGCTGTTCCTGTTCAGCATCCCCGGGCAGATGAAGGTCCTGATGGACCGCATCGTGGGCATGGTCCACCCCTACATGGGCCAGAAGCTCAAGGATGGCGCGAACGCACTCAACTCGCACCTGCATGGGCTCCAGTTCCAGAAAGAAGGCCAGAAAATCATCCTGCTTTCGAGCTGCGCCTGGATGGACATCGACGTGGTTTACGAGCCCATCCGCAAACAGTTCGACATCATTCTCGGGCACGAGGGATACACGCTCATCGCCTGCCCGCAGATGCGCGCACTCGACCACCGCGGTGGCCCGCGCCGCCTCAACATGCTTCGTGAAAAGTACCGCAAGGGCGGCGCAGAACTTGCAACTACCGGCAAACTCTCGCAGGAAGCAATCGACCTGATGCAGAAGCCCATCTTCAGCGACGATGCCTACGTGACGCTCGTGACCGAGTTCGTCACGCACATGTTCGACCGCCCGGACAACTTCTAGAAACTCTGGTTTTTAGCGATGAAACTGATTGCCGCCTATATCTGCGTTTCGCTCTTTTTCGTGCTGCTCCGCGGCAAGCTGTTCTACAGGTTGGAAACCCGCAGGCAGACTGCATTCAACAGTATCCGCGTTTGCGCCGAGATGCTTGCGCTTACCTGGGTAATGTCGTACTTCACCGGGAACCCGCCCCCCTCGACAAAGCACGTGCTGTTCGCAGCAATCCTCTGGGGCGCCATATTCGCATGGAAGTTCGTCACCTTCAAAAAAACCGGTGCGCAGCCCTCATGCAAGTGGTCGTTCGCGTTCCCGGTTGCACTATTTACAATCCTGTTCATCCGCGTTTCGGCCATCTGGACATTGCGCACGTTCCCGGTAAACGACGTGGAGTCGGTCATTACCACACTCAACCTTCCCCTTGACGGCTTCACCGTCATTTTCATCAAGAGCTACCTACTGCGCGTCCTGCTGCCCATCGTCCTCATGACCGCGGCACTTTCCTACTTCTTCGGCGAAATCTGTTCCATTTTCAAGAAGCCCAGGATTACATGCGCAGTGCTGACCTCCGCCGGCGCCATTGTTTTCCTCGCATCCTTCATCAACAAGATTCCCGTCTCCAAGTATATCGAAGCCATCCAGAACGAGACCGCAGTCACGGAAAGCGACCTCCTGGAAAAATATTTCGTGGACGCCGATTCCCTGCACATAACCTCGCCCGAAAAACCGCGCAACCTCATCTGGATTTTGATGGAATCCATGGAAAATACGTTCGCGGACACGGCAAGCGGCGGCGAGGCGGCAACGAACTACATTCCCGAAATCACCCAGCTCTTCGAAAAGAACACGGGCTTCTCGCATTCCGACAGGTTCGGCGGCGGACACGACATGCTGGGTTCGTACATGACCATTACCGGAACATTCTCCAAGGCGACCGGCATCCCGCTGCTGTCGCGCCTGCGCCTCAACAACAAGTTCGTTCCCGGGGCGAGAAGCATCTGGGAAACCCTGCGCCGCTACGGCTACGAGAACTACTTCATCATGGGTACGGATTCCAGGTTCACCATGTTCAACTGGTTCCTGGAGCAGCACGGCATAGACCGCATCTACGACGTAAGGACTCTGCAAGGAACCAAGCAAGAAGTAGACGAAAAACTGAAGAACATCCATTCCTTCGATGCCGGGCTCACAGATAACAGCCTCTTCACCGCATCCAAAAACTATATCGATTCCATATCGAAAAACGGCAAGCCATTCTCGGTTTCCATCCCGACCATCAGCACGCACTTCCCCTACGGATTCTACGACCCAAATTGCCTCGAGAAGCCCGCCTCGAGTTCGGACGAGGACTACTACAAGGCGACCCTGCGCTGTTCCTCGCGCGAGGTGAACGAATTCGTGGAATGGTGCCAGAAGCAGGACTTCGCCGAAAACACGCTTATCGTCATCGTCGGCGACCACCTCTTCATGAATAATTTTCCCGGGAAGTTCCTCGCCCATGCGCGTGAAGAAAATCGCGGTTGGGTCACCATCCTGATAAACCCGACCAAGAATCCCGAAACCAGGCGCAGGCAGTTCACCTCCATCGACATCGCGCCGACAATACTCGAGGCCATGGGCTTTGACATCGCCGAGCACCGGTTCGGGCTGGGAGTATCGCTGTACTCGGAAGAGAAGACCCTGCTCGAAATCTTCGGCGCGGATTCGCTCGAAAAGGAACTCCAGGCTCTTGCCCACGATCCCAAGTTCTTCAAGCGGTTCGTCCTGGAATAACTATAATAAAGAACTTCGGCAAGCAAAGCCTGCCTCGCGCACACCTGCGGTGTGCAAAAAGAAAAACCCTGGCAGATGCCAGGGTTTTCCGTAAAAGCGATTTCGCAGATTAGCGCTTGCTGAACTGGAAGTGCTTACGGGCCTTCTTGCGGCCGAACTTCTTACGTTCAACGGCACGGGCGTCACGAGTCATGAGGCCTTCCTTCTTGAGGGCGGGCTTCACTTCGGCGTCGTTGGCGACGAGAGCGCGAGAAATGCCAAGACGGACAGCGCCCATCTGGCCGGCGATTCCACCGCCGCGAGCGGTGACTTCGACGTCCCATTCTTCCGCGTTGCCGAGGATGGCGAACGGAAGGTTGGCAATCATGTTCTGCACTTCGGAATGGAAGTAATCCTTGAAATCACGACCATTGATAGTGCGCTTGCCGGTACCCGGCTTCAGGATCACAGCGGCGATGGCGTTCTTGCGGCGGCCCGTGCCACGGTAGATCTTCTTGTTCTTTGCGGTAGCGATAGAGGTATCCTCCGTTCTAAAGATTAGAAGTCAACGACTTCGGGGTTCTGCGCAGCGTGCGGATGTTCGGCGCCGGCATAGATTTTGAGTTTCTTAACCATCTTGTGGCCAAGAGCGCTGTGAGGGAGCATACCCCAGATGGCAGCGGTCAGCGGGGCGGTCGGATCCTTAGCCATGAGGTCGGCAAAGTTGATCCAGCGTTCGCCGGCGATGTGACCGGTGTGGTGGAAGTATTCCTTCTGCAGGTTCTTGTTGCCGGAAACGGCAACCTTGCCGGCGTTGATGACAACAACGAAGTCACCAGTGTCGACGTTCGGGGAATAGATGGCCTTATGCTTGCCCATGAGGAGGCGAGCAACTTCGCTTGCAACGCGTCCCATCGGCTTGTCAGCGGCATCCACAAGCTTCCACTTGCGGGTGACGGACTTCGGGTTTACCGTAATGGTCTTCATGTAAATCCTCTAGGTGAATTAGATTCCCGGACATCGGCGCCCAGGAAAAGCAAGACAAATATAGATGGATTCGGCAAGGGAATCAAGGGTAAAAAATCGAATTTTTCAAGAAAAGTCCGTAAAATCGGCAATTTTTATTCTACTAATTGCATGAATTAGTAGAATTATATCAACATTTTACAAAAAAACGTCATTTCTTAGGGCGGTTCTTGCGGATGAACGCCAGGGCCTTGCTCCGGCGGCGGGCGGTCTCCTGCAGGTTCACGGATTCGTCGTACTCGTCCACGATTTCGCGGCCGAGGATTTCTTCGAGCACGTCCTCGAGACTCACGATACCCGCGATGGCGCCGAACTCGTCCACCACGCCCACCATGTGTCCGCGCTGCTTCAAGAACCGGAGCAAGAGCTTGTCGAGCATGACGCTGTCGGGAATGAGCTGCAAGGGACGCATGAGCTTGCGGAGCTTCACGTCGCGGTTTCCCTCGGCAAGCTGGTTGTAGGCATCGCGCCTGAGCACGATCCCGATCCACTCGTCCTTCTTTTCGCCATGGAGCGGGATGCGGGAGAAAGGCCAGTTGCCGCGCTCGTCGAGCGTCTCGCCGATGGTCTTGTCGGCAGGGAGGCTGAACACCACCTGGCGGGGCGTCATCACCTTGCGCGCGGGCACGGACTTGAGCGACAGGATATTCTTGATAACGGATGCCTGCTGGCGGTCGATGACATCTTCGCGGAGCCCGAGACTCACGAGGCTGTTGATGTCCTCGACGCTCACGTCCTTCTTCTCCTCGTCCTCGTGCGTCCAGTGCTTGGTGAGCGTAAGGCACAGCCAGATGAGCCCCGTCCACCCGAGAATCTTCGTAATGTAGTAGAACGGCACCGCGACAAGCGGGGCGAACGTCTTCGCCTGCTTTACGCCGAGCGTCTTGGGAGTGATTTCGCCAAAAAGCAGGATGAGAATCGTGAGGACAATCGGGAGTGCCATGGCACCCGTCGGGGAAAGCCGTTTTACCGCGAGCGCCGTCGCAAGCGAGGCTCCCACCGTATTCGCGACAGTGTTCACGATAAGCACCGAGGCGATGTAGCGGTCGATGTTTTCCTTAACATGCGTGAGGTACCTGGCCGTAAACTTCTTGTTCTTCTGCAGGAACTCGACCGTCGCGGGCGGCACACTATAGAAAGAAGCTTCCGTCACGGAACAGAACGCCGAGGCGGCAAGGCAACAGAGGACTGTAACGACAATGGCTAGCATATTCGCGTCCGGCGGCTAGAGGCCCCCTCCCAACAGCGATTGTTCCAAGAGCGCAGGATCAACCGCCCAGAACTGCACACGATCCAGGTCCGAAAGCGTTTCGAGGAGAGCCTTCGCGGAGACGTCCGGCACGATGTCCGATTTCCCGGTCGAAAGCGAAACAAGCTCTATTTCGGAGCGCTCGCTAATTCCTGCGAGCCTACGGGCTTCTTCGATGGCATTTTCGATGCCTCCGATTCCCTGCACGAGGCCGTATTTGTGAGCCTTCCAGCCGACAAACACGCGGCCACCACCATAGGCGCTATCGACAGTTGCGTCGGCAATCCCGGTCGCCTTCGAGACGACGCCCACGAACCTTGCGTAAAACTCGTCCATGTAATCCTGGAGGGCCTTCCTCTCGTCGTCCGTCCACGAGCGCGTGAAGGTTTCGGCATCGGCATGCTCGTGCGTCTTGACCGTTTCCGCCTTCAGGCCAAGCTTGCTCATGAGCCCGGAAGCGTCGATCTTCCCGCCGTAGATGCCGATGCTCCCGACAATGGAAAACGGCTCCGCGAAAATCGCGTCCGCACCGCAAGCGATATAGTAGGCGCCCGAAGCCCCGACACTGCCGATGCTTGCGACCACGGGAATCCCGCGGGCCTTCACGGCTTCGAGGGCGGCCCAGATTTTGTCGGACGCAAGTGCGCTCCCACCCGGGGAAGAGATGCGGAGCACAAGCGCGTCGGCCACGCCGGGCAGGCGGTTGAGCGCCGCCGAGACTTCTGCTTCCATGCGGGAATCGATGGTGCCGTCGATATTCAGGAGCGCGATTTTCGAGCGGCGCGACCAGCTTTCGGTAAAGATCTTCCTGGATGTCGGGTTCCAGTCCCTGTAGCGCGCCTGCGGGGCATCGACATCGAAGAAAGTCTTGAGCGCGTAGGCGGGGACCTGGTCGATGTAGAGGAGCGTATCCACGAGGCCGGCCTTTTTCGCCGCCGAAGCGGAGATTACCGGAATCGAGGCGAGAGAATCGAGCGGTTTCTTCGTCGCGTAGGCATCATGGGCATTGTTCGACTTGCGGCCCGCAACCAGCATGGAGGTGAAGTCCCAAAGGTCCTTGTAGAGTACGGTCCTGTTCTCGCGGGCTTCCGCAGACATGGAATCGGCCACGTAGGGTTCCACCGCCGACTTGTAGTCACCATGCTTGAGGAACTCCACCTTCACGCCCAGCTTGTCGAGGAGGCCCTTGTAAAAAAGCGTATTCCCGCCGAGACCGCGCCAGGTCAGGTGCGCCGAAGGTTCTGCAACAATGCGGTCGACCGACGCCGCAGCCACGAGCACAGACAAACGAATATCATCGACATAGGCGACCACCTTCGTGCCACGGGCCTTGAGTCTCATGACGTAACCATAGATTTCACTCGAGACCCCCAGGTTCCCGCGGTAGCCCGAAAAGTCGAGAATCACGAGACCAGCAGCCGGGTCGAGCATCAGGTGTTTGAACAAATTACGCACCTTGGAAAGTCCGATGTCGCGGCTCCCGATAAACGGTATGGCTTCGCTCTTTTCCACCACGTCGGTATTGAGGGGAACGCGCACGACCTGCGCAAAGCGCGACGCCTTCGGGTTCCTTGCGGAATGGTAGCCCCACGCCCCGCGTTTCGGGAGCATGTCGTCGAAGAAGGTGAGCGCAAAATCGTTGTAGCCGCCAAGCGACGTGGCAACCGTCAGTTTCCATTCGTCATCGCCATAGAGGGGCATCCGGAAACCGAAACGGAAACCGTATATTCCGAGTTCCAGGAGCAGGCGGTGGCTTTCCCAGTTTTCCCAGTCGTAGCTCACGGAGAAATGACTTCCAAGGCGGATAGTCGCGCCCAGGTTGTGGATGCGTTCCTGCGACTGCGGCCCCAGATAGAGCAGGTTCTCGCAGGAATATCCCAGCGAGAAGAACCGTAGCGGACGGAGCAGGAACCCCTGCGTAAAAGTCCACTCCGTGCCTTCGAAATCGGCGCTGCGGAGCGCGGTCACGCGCGATCCGGAAAAGAGCATGCGGCTAAACATCGGGAACGAAAACGCGGCGTTCCATCGCGATTCGTCAAAGCCTTCTCCATCGGTGCGGTAATCAAATCCGACAGCGAGCCGTTCGAGGTTTCCCCCGACGCGGAATGCCGAAATCCCGTTGTCGTATTGGTAGTCGAGCAGGGCTCCCCTCGAATCGAACGAGGAAACACCGGCGGGGTTCCCGAAGATGCCGTGTTCGTATTCAAGCGACACAAAGCCCGATTCGCCGGGGATGTAAGCAAAAGAAAGCGCCGCAAAGGCGAAAAACAGTGCAAGGAATTTCTTCATCGCTTTTATTTTAGCAATTTTTCTATATTCATAATTATAACTATCTAAAAATTAACGGTTGTATCATGGCGTCATCAAAGAAAAAAGAAGATTCGGACTACGTCGAATTTTTCAAGGACATGGTGAAAAACTGGAAAATACTCCTCCCCTGCCTATTCATCGCAGGAGTTGTCGGTGTATTCGTCGCATTGTGGATCCGCCCCGTCTATAAGGTCGACGCCCTTTTACAGATCGAGACGAAAAACAACAAGAACATGGGAATGATGGCCGGACTCGGGAGCCTTTTCGCGACAGCCAGCCCGGCAGAGACGGAAATCGAGCTCATCATGAGCCGCCAGATTATCGGCGAAGCCGTCGAGAAGATGCACCTGCAGTATGACGCGGAACCGCTGAACAAGCTCGACAGGCTGCTCCACCGTGAAGGCAGGATGGAAGTGCACCAGTTCGAAGTCCCCTGGAGCAAGCTCCCCGCCGAAGAAATGGGCAAGCCCTGGTTCGCCGTGGCAAAGGACAGCGTGACCTTCGACCTTCTCGACCACAATGGAAAGAAGGTCCTGACGGGAACTCCCGGGCAGACCTACAGGACTCCCTACGCGGGCGACACCGTCTCCTTCAGCGTCTATTCGATGGAAGTCCAGCCGGGCCAGAAGTTCGCCATCACCAAGAAAAGTCGCCTGAATGCCATCGGTTCATTCAAGGGAGCCTTCTCCGTCAAGGAAAAAGGCAAGAAGACCGGCATCCTGGAATTCAGCTACCAGGATATCTACCCTGACCGCGCGACCACCATCCTGAACGAAATCGCCACGACCTACCTGCGGCAGAACGTGGAACAGAGGAACGCCGAAGCACAGAAGACGCTCGAATTCCTGGAAAAGCAGTTGCCCGAAGTCAAGGCACAGATGGACAGTTCGCTCCTGAAGTTCAATACCTACAGGAACAAGGTCGGCTCCGTCGATATCAACGCGGAAACACGCCTCGTTCTCGAGAACAGGACCAAGTTGCAGCAGGACCTGCTCGCGCTCCAGCAGAAGAAGCAGAGCGCCATCAGGCTTTTCCAGCCGGAACATCCGACCATCAAGACGCTCGAAGAGCAGGAAGCGACGCTCAAGCGTGAACTTGCCGCTAACAGCAGCGCGACCAAGAAGCTCCCCGCCACCCAGCAGGAAGTTCTCAAGCTCACGAACGAAGTGGAAACGAGCAAGATCCTGTACACGACGATGCTCAACAACATCCAGCAGCTGAAACTCGTATCTGCCGGAGAAGTGGGTTCCGTCCGTATTATCGACTTCGCGGAACAGGTAAACAAGCCATCCAAGCCGAACAAGAAGATTATCGTGCTCATCGCCCTCGTCATCGGCTTTGCATTCGGCGCGGCCCTCGTCCTCCTGAAAAGCAAGCTCAGCAACGGCGTCCGCGATGCGCACTTCATCGAACGCGAGACCGGGTTCAGCGTCTACGCAAAGGTCCCGAAAGGAAACCCGAACGGGACCAAGGGCACGCGCCCGCTCGCCGTGGTGGAACCCGACGACGTGGCCGTGGAATCGCTACGCGCCCTCCGCAGTTCGCTTGAATTCTCGATGAGCGAAGGCAGCAAGCCCATCATCGGCGTGAGCGGACTTATCCCCGGCGTGGGCAAGAGCTTTATCTCCGTGAACCTTGCCGCCCTCTATGCGGGTCTCGGCAAGAAGGTCCTCCTCATCGACGCGGACCTCCGCAAGGGCCGCCTGCACAAGGAATTCGGCATCAAGCGCGGCAACGGGCTTTCGCAGATCCTCCTGGGCGAAGCCACGGCAAGCGATGTCGTGAAGCCGACCGAAGTGGACAACCTCTTCATCATGCAGTGCGGAAACGTTCCCCCGAACCCCTCCGAACTCCTCGGCTCGAACCACTTCACGAACCTGATTTCGTCGATGGAAAGCGACTACGACCTCATCATCATCGACACGCCGCCTATCATGCTCGTCACCGACGCCGCCCTCGCCTGCCGCGTCGCATCGCAAATCGTGATGGTCATCGAGTACAACAGGCACAGCATCGACGCCATCCAGGACGGCATGAACCAGCTGCTCAAGGGCAACAGCACCGCCCACGCAAGCTTCGTCATCAACAAGTACGAACACGGCCATAGCGACGGTTACGGCTACAAGTACGGAAAATACTAGCGATGAATATCGGGCTCATTTTCGCCGGCGGAGTCGGCTCCAGGATGCACAGCAAGGAATTGCCCAAGCAGTTCCTGCGCATCCATGACAGGCCCATCATGGTCCACACCATCGAGCATTTCGAGCGGAATCCCGAAATCGACGCCGTGGTCGTGGTCTGCGTCGCCGAATGGATGGACTACTTTGGCAAGCTGGTCGAACAGTACCACCTGACCAAGGTGAGGAAGGTCGTTCCGGGCGGAAAGACCGGCCAGCTTTCCATCTACAACGGGCTTGTCGCCGCAAAGGAAGTCGCCGGAAACGAGAAGAGCATCGTGCTCATCCACGACGGCGTGCGACCGCTCATCAACAGCGAACTCCTGACAAAGAACATCGAATGCGTGAAGAAATACGGGACCTCCATCACGAGCGGAATCGTGAAGGAAACCATCGTGGAAATCGACGACGAGGGAGCCATCAAGCTGGTGCCCGACCGTGCGCATTCCAGGGTAGCTAAGGCGCCGCAGTGTTTCTGGCTCGACGACATTCTCGGAGCGCATCAGAAGGCTCTCGCCGAAGGGCGAGAGGACTTTATCGATTCGTGTACCATGATGCAGCACTACGGATTCAAGCTCCACATGACCGACGGCCCGTACGAGAACATCAAGATTACGACCCCGGACGATTTCTACACGATGCGCGCAATCCTCCAGGTCAAGGAAGACGCCCAGATTTACGGAATCGAGTAAATGTCCCTCAAGGCTATCCGCAATAGCGTCAGGAGCTCCAACTTTCCCCTGATAAAAGGACTGCTAGGGCTCCGCAAGTCCATCCACCACGCAGCGGACAGAATCTCGCTTACGACATCCGGCATTGTCTATTACCTCTGCAGGCTGCTCCCGCTCCAGGACAAGATTGTCGGCTCCACTTTCTGGGGGCGAAAGTACGGCGACAACACGCAGTTCGTGCTCGAAGAACTGCACCGGATTAACCCCGGCGTAAAGATTGTCTGGATTCGCAATTTCAAGTACAAGTACGACATACCGCAATACATGCGCGCCGTTTCGCACTTCGCTCACTGGCGCACCGCCTATGAATACGCGACGGCCAAAGTCTGGCTCGACACGCACCGGTTCCCGGGCAACGCCCGCAAGCGCAAGGGGCAGCTGGTTATCGAGACATGGCACGGCGGGCTCGGCATCAAGAAACTCGACCTCGACGTGCCCAAGTTCCGCGAGATGAAGCGAGTCGTTCGCGAGGTCAACAGGACATCGGCACTGGCCGACCTGTTCATTTCCAACTCCACGCACCTCACGAAGATCTACCGCAGCGCATTCAACTATCGCGGGAAAATCTGGAGGGCGGGATACCCAAAAAACGACGCCCTGTTCCAGGAACGCGGGCCATTCCGAAAGAAGATCCGCGACCTCTACGGCATCCCGCAAGACACGAGAATCCTGCTGTACGCCCCCACGTTCCGCGACAGCTTCAACGAGGCAGGTTTTGACCGGGGGCCATTCGACATCCATTTCGACAAGCTGCAAGGCGCGCTCCAGGAACGGTTCGGCGGCGAATGGAAAATACTTGTCCGCTGGCATCCGGTCATGGCGAACAGCATGAAGGATGTCGCCGAGATATACGGCAGCTCGGTTATCGACGCGACACGCTACCCCGACATGCAGGAACTCATCATGGCGACCGACGCGATGCTCTCGGACTACTCCAGCGGCATATTCGACGCAGCGATGCTTGCAATGCCGTGCTTCATGTTCGCGACCGACTTCGAGGATTACAGGCAGGACCGCGGCGTGTATTACGAACTTGAGGACCTTCCCTTCCCCTGCGGCAGGAACAACGATGAGCTTTTGGAACGTGTGCGGAACTTCAACGCAGAAGAATACAACGCCACATGGAAGGCCTTTACGGAAAGGGTCGGCCTGCACGAGACAGGGCATGCCGCAAAGGATATCGCGACCGTAATCAACGAATTCATCAAGGGGAATTCTGCGCCCCTGAACGAAATTCAGAATGACGAAATTCCGGGAGGCGGCAATGGCTAAGGTCGCCATCTACACGGTTCTCACCGGCGGATACGACACGCTCGAACAGCCCAAGGTCATCGACGAGCGCTTCGACTACTTCTGCTTCTCGAACGACATCGAGAAGGATACCATCGGAATCTGGAAGGTTCGCAAGTTCGAAGGCGAATTTCCCTCGAAACAGATCGAGTCGCGCTACCCGAAGATGCACCCGTACACAGTGCTGTCCGATTACGAATACAGCGTCTACATGGACGCGAACATCCGCATCGAGACTGCCGACTTCTACAATGCCGTGATGCAGAAGATCGATGCAGGCGTAGAACTTTCGGGCGTGAAGCACCCGTTCAGGAACTGCTGCTACGTCGAAGGCTATGTGGTATTCACCTACGGGCTCGACAAGTTTTCGACCATCGTGAAGGAGATGCGATTCATCCGCAAGGAAGGCCTGCCCAGGCGCTTCGGCATGTTCGAGGCGAACATCATCTTGCGCAGGCACGACAGCGAAAAGGTACGCAGGCAATGCGACATGTGGTGGAAGATGATAAACACGTATTCGCGCCGCGACCAGCTTTCGTACCCCTACACGCTCTGGAAATCGGGAATCGCGTTCGACTACCTGCTCCCCGAAAACGAGAATGCGCGCAACTGCCCGTGGCTCTACATGGAACAGCACAAGCGCGAAAAGAACATCTGGGGAAAAAGCCTGAACCGTATCGGGCGATTTGTCTACCGCAAGCTGGTCGGCTTCGAGAAATAGGGATTAGCGCCTCTTGGGCGGGAGCGTAATCATGTCGCCCCATTTCAAATCGGCTTCTTTCAAGAAAGTCGTATCGTATCCACTATCCGGGAAGAACGTGATTTCTCCAAAATAGACTTTTCCAGAAACACAATACAGATCTATTCGCGAAAACGGGAGACCTTTTGAAAGTTTCGCAGCGATACCGAACATCTCGTCAATGCAGGGAGGCTTTGGAATCGTGAAATCATCGGGCAAGTTTTGCGTTTCGATGTTCGGTTTCAGGAATTTCCAGTCGCGATCAAAAAAATAGAACTTGACATCGTGCAGGTGACGATCTACGCAGACCATCACGCAATCAACGCGTCCGTCAAAGCAGAAAAACTTGTAATCCGGAAGCCCTCCCAGAAGGTCGTCTTCCATAAATTGTTCCGCAATAATGCGCGGGCGGATATTCCTATAGGGCCATTCGCGCCAACGGTAGTAATAATTCCGCGCGAGGCTCTTCCCAATCTTTTCCCGGGCTGCAGCCTTGTCGAGTTCTTCCTTGTTGCGGCAGATGACAAGGCCGCCAGAATCATGTGTACACTTCAAGACAAATTCTTTCGGCAGTTTACCGAAATCGATATCGTCGAACTTATCCCATACGCCGAGAAGCGGAATGAGGTACTCCTCGCCAACGGTCTTCTTGACGTATTCGCGGACTCCGTACTTGTCAACCATTTCCGTATATTGCGGATTTTTGTTGTAGAACTTAAGCCACTGCAGTTTTTCGTTGAGCGTCCGCGGATTCTTCCAATTCAGCTTGTAGCCCATCTTTATGCGGAACATCCAGGACAGGAACAGCTTATCCGGCAGCCAATGGAGCCTGTCTTCCTTGACCATTTTCAGGAACTTGCGGTCAAGACGCTTTCGTATCTTTTCAACTAGGGAGGACATTGCCGAACCGTATTACACCCGTTCCAGTTTCATGCTTTCGATGGTGCGCCGGAACATCTCTTCCAGGCCGAATTCCGCCTTCCAGCCGAGGGTTTCGAGCTTCGTTGTATCGAGGCAGATTTTCACCACGGGATTGTAGCCGAGCTTTGTGGCGTCTTCCGCGATGTCGAACACGACCTTGCTCCTGCCGCCCGAGAACTTGTCGCACACGAGATGCGCCATGTCGGCGATGGAAATCGCGGTATCCTTGTTCGCGACGTTGTAGGCCTCCCCGACCGAGCCATTCACGAGCACGAGCAGGAGCGCCGTCACCGCATCCGCCGTGTAGCAATAGTTACGGAGCGTCTCGCCCTTCGTCTTTAAAACGATATCCGTCCCTTCGATGGCGCTGCGGGCAAACTGTGCGAATACGCGCCCGTCCACATACGCGACCCCCGCACCGAACGTCTGCGAGAGGCGCACGACCTTTATAGGCACGCCGTATTCCGAGGCGTAAGAGGCGCAGAGGCATTCTACCATGCGCTTGCCTTCGGAGTAGCAACTGCGGACCTTCATCGAGTCGATGTAGCCAGCCTCGGATTCTTGCATCTTCACGTGGCCTTCGGCCGGGACGCCATAGACTTCGAGCGAAGAGAGGTAGAGGAATCCCTTCACCTCGCTGCGGCGTGCAAGTTCCAACACGTTGCGCGTGCCGTCGATTGCCGTCGCGATGGTTTCCACGGGGTTCGTCACGAAATACTTCGAGCTTGTCGCGCTCGCCGTATGGATGATGTAGTCGACATCGCCGGCACCTTCAATGGGCGCGGTCACATCGCCTTTGACAATCTCGAATCCGGGCCGATTAACAAGACTCTCGAATTCGCGTTCAGCCTTCTCCCTGTTGCGGGCGAGAGCCTTTATCCTGATATCCTGATTGAACAGGCGATTACGGCAGGCAAGCGCACGCACCAGAAGCGAGCCGATAAGGCCGGTAGCGCCCGTCACGAGGACGGAGCATCCGCCAAGTTTGTCCCACGGGATGCACGCAGAATTCGCGATGCGTTCTACATCTCCCTGCAAGAAGCTATCCCGAGAAGATTCAATTCCTGTCATAAGCTATCGGCCCACCTGCTTTATTTCAAAAGGACAATATAGCATTTATCCCCCGTTTACAAGAGCCCTGCGGACACGGAAAATTCTATTATTATATGCAATGGGTTCGAAGAAACGATTTGCCATCAACGGCTTTGCGCAAGTGTTTGCCTTCCTGGTGAGCATCGGCATCACGTTTTTCCTGACCCCCTACATTGTCGCCCGCCTGGGTGCCGCCGCATACGGTTTTG
This sequence comes from Fibrobacter sp. UBA7003, assembly GCA_002449765.1. GTDB lineage: Bacteria > Fibrobacterota > Fibrobacteria > Fibrobacterales > Fibrobacteraceae > Fibrobacter. The sequence continues at coordinate 53,928 of DJXN01000013.1, read as the reverse complement.
TGGGCCTTGCAAGCAACTTCGTGAGCTACGCGCAGATTATCACGATCGCCCTCAACTCGATGGCGGGGCGCTTTATCACCATAAGCGTACACAAGAACCAGATCGAGGACGCGCGCAAGTACTTCAGCTCGGTTTTCTTCTCGAATATCATCCTTGTCCTGTTCATCAACTGCATCGCCATCGGCGTCCTCTACAAGCTCGAATACATCGTCAAGATTCCGGAAGAAATTATCGGGGATGTCAAGCTGCTTTTCGGTTGCATTTTCCTGAACTTCTTCATCAGCCTGATCTTCAACGTCTATAGCGTAAGCACCTTCATCCGTAACCGCCTCGATCTCTCTTCTACCAGGTCGATTGTCGCCCACGCCCTGAAGGCCCTGTTGCTCATCGCGCTCTTCTACTTCTTCGACCCTGCGGTATGGTTCATCGGCCTAGCAACCGTCATCAGCACAGTCTATACCATCGGCACAAACATCATGTTCAAGCGGAAGCTCACTCCGGAGCTCCGGATTTCGTTCAAGTATTTCGACACCAAGTCTATCAAGGAACTGCTTTCAGCAGGCGTCTGGAATATCGTTTCCAAATTCAACGCCATCCTGTGCACGGGATTCAACCTGCTCCTTGCGAACATCTTTATCGGTGCGGGGCCCATGGGTATCCTTTCCATTACGCGCCGCATCCCGGAACTCACGCTCACGTTCTACGAACGCATCAACTCCATCTTCGCGCCGCCCTGGACCAAGCTCTACGCCGAAGGGAACACGAAGGAACTGCACCGGGGCATCATCTCTTCGCTCCGCTTCTTCGGCATCATCAGCATCATTCCCACGGCATTCATCTTCGTGTTCAGCGACCACTTCTACCAGCTATGGATGCCAACGCAGGACGCGCACCTGCTCTATATCTTGACAGTTGGCGCCTGTGTCGACCTACCGATTGCGATGCCCCTGCAGCCTATCTACAACATCTACCCCATTGTAAACAGGATTAGGGCAAATTCGCTGTTCGGGCTCGGGCTCTTTTCGCTCACCTTCGTAGTCGTGGTCATCGGTCTGAACGTTACGGAAGGCGAGACGACACACCTGATGATTATCGCCTGCACAAGCGCCATATTCAACGCCATCAAGGCTCTCACGTTCCTGCCGCTCTACGGAGCACACTGCGTGGGGCTCAAGGCACGCCTGCTCTACGCCTGCACCGTACGGAGCCTCATCGCATTTGCCGTCACGCTCGCTCCGCTGTTCTACATCAAGCAGTTCATCACGGACCCGAGCTGGGCAATGCTCTGCGTAAGCGGGCTTGCCTGCTGCGTGGTGGGCGGCGCGTTCGGCTACCTGATTATCCTCGACGGGGATTCGCGCAAGGAAACTCGCAAGATTGCAGGCAAGCTAATCGCGAAGATTACGCACAGGAACTAGTACAGGAAAGTGCGGGATTCCGCCTCGCAGAAAAGCGCCGGAATCAGGACTGCGGCTATTCTTCGGGCATCAGCAAATTCTGGTCGAGAACCCACATCCAAGCATCCGCCGCGTCCAGGAGGCTGTCCGTAGGAGCCTTCACGCCTAGCGGGAGCTTCTCTTCGGCGACAAAACCGCCCACTGTCTCGGTCGTATCCCAATCGACGGCACGGCTCTGCCTGCGCGCATGCGAGAAAGAAGCGTTCCCCGCGCGGGCAAATACCACCACGGAATCCCCGCGCATCACGGCATCGGAATGCCGGAACGAGAACACCCTCCGGTGCGATTCGCCAAAGAGGTTCTCCCCGACGAAGTGGTTTGTCGCCCGCAGCCCCAGCTGTGACAATATGGTGGGCGCATAGTCTACGTGCGAACGCGGTTCCAAAACCAGGCTGTCGGCAGGGATCCCGGCGCCCGCCCAGATGAACGTGGTCCACGTGTAGGTGCTGTTTGCCTCTCCGAGCTCATCCTGCTTTTTCTGGGCCTTCGCATTGGCGATGGAGTGGTCGCCCGTAACGACAATGATTGTCTCGTTCGCGCGCGGGCCATTCCGCACTGCATCCAGCACAATCCCGATGGCACTGTCCAGGTAGGCGACGGCCTGGGCGTAGCGCTGGTCGGATGTCGAGGCCGGCTCCGCATAGGATTTCGGCACCGTGAAGGGAGTGTGCGTCACGAAGTTTATCCACTCGAAGTAGAGAGGCTTATCCTTGGGGCGAGCCGCATAGACTTCCCTGAACCTCTCTGCAAGCGGAATATCCGCAGACCTTTTCGGGTCGTATTCGGCAAAATCGAACCACTTGCTAAACCAGGGCGTAAAGTTGTCGAAGCTGGGCTCGGCGGCGGTAAGGACGACACGGTAGTAGCCAGCCTCGCCTAAGATATCGGGCAGGGAGCGGGTTCGCGTATTCATGAGGCTGCTCAGGAACACCTTGCTCGGATGGCTCCAAATTCCAAGCTGCAGGCCAAGCATACCTTCGGTCGAAGGGTAGCCTACGCTGTAGGTATAGGGGAACGTCGTGCCGGCCTTGCCCAGGGCGCAAAGGTTCGGCATGCGTTCGCAGTTCTGGCCAATGCGGAAGTCTCCCACCCAGCCGCGAAAGCTTTCCAGGGAAAGGAGAATCACATCCTTCTTCTGGTCGAGCGGACGGTTCCTGAATTCTTCCATCAGGGAATCCTCATTTTCAACTGGATGGTAGAAAGGGTATTCCGATTCCGGGTTCCCGCCCAGCATCGAAATTCCCTGCTCAAGGCGCTGCGGGCGGACGCTGTGTTCGCGCTGGTAGATGTACTCGTCCAAGATTGTCAGGTACGTGGGCTCGATAGTCTGCCAGCGGATGCGGCAGGGCTTGTAGTAGTGGTGCGCATTCCCGCTCGCGACGGCAATTACCACAAGGACGCCCGCAAGCACGCAAGTCACCCACAGGGAAAGCGGACGCTGGCGCAACTTCGCAAGCATCACGAAAAACAATACACCCGCAAGCAGCACCAGGAACACGGACAGCAGGAAGTTCGGGAGCCCGTCGAGCGCAACGTTCGACGCCATCGTCGAATCCAGGCGGAAGACCGAATACGTGGAAAGGAAGGACATGGTCAGGTGCTGCCCCATCCAGCGCATGATCTGGTCGTCGATGGCGCATATGACCAGATGGAACCAGGTGAGCGCGGCCACCAGCACGCACACCCATCTTGCGGCCTTTCCCTTCAGAAGCGTAGCCAGGGAGAATAGCGCTCCCAGAAATGCGAACGCGGCGATGTTCACGATGGTCGCACATATAATCCCGTTCACGGGACGTTCGATAAAGCTTCCGCCCGACGGCGTCTCGGTAAAGTACAGTTGCAGAATTTGCAGGAATCTTATCCCGAAGGCAATCAGGATAAACAGGACAGGCTTGCTAAAAAGAAAATTCTTCACCACAGCAAAGATAGTTTTTTCCAAAGCGGGAACTGCGGCTGCACAATAATTTATACATTGTACCTACAAACAGGAATTCCGCATGATATCCGTCGCGATGGCAACATACAACGGCGAGCGCTACATTCGACAGCAGCTCGACTCCATCCTGAACCAGAACGTTCAGGATTTTGAAATCGTAGTATGCGACGACTGTTCCACCGACGGCACGTGGGACATCCTTCAGGAATACCAGTCCAAATTTCCGTCCATTCGATGTTTCAGGAACGAGAAGAATCTCGGGTTCAAGGCGAACTTCGAGAAGGCCATGCGCCTCTGCGAAGGCGAATTCGTCGCGCTCTCCGACCAGGACGACATCTGGAAAGAAGACCACCTAAAAACTCTCGCGGAAACAATCGGCGACCGCGACATCGCCTGCGGAGATGCGGAACTCATCGACGGCGAAGGCAAGCTTCTCGGGGCAAAGCTCAGCGAAGTAGATTTTCTCTACCATTGCCCAAAGGACTACCGCGAGATTCCGCTCCGCATCTTCTACAGCAACGGATGCTTCCAAGGAGCATCGATGCTCATCCGGAAATCGCTGCTGGATGTCGCGCTCCCGCTCCCCGAAGGTATCGACTATCACGATACGTGGCTCACCGTCATCGCCTGCTACAGCAAGGGTTTCGCCTTCACGCCGCAGGTCATTACGCAGCACCGCCGCCACGACATGAACGCCTCGCGCCGCACGCACTGGCCGACCTATCTCGGGTTCATCCACTTCAAGCGCAACCCCGTCCGTCCGGACAGGCTCTGCATCGCCGAATCCGTCAAGACAAGGCTACAGGGCAAACTCAACCGTTCGCAGTTGCAGCAACTGGAGCACCTGAGCGTCTACTACAAAAACCGCAAGTCAAAATTCGGGAAGCTGAAGAATCTCCTTTTCAGGTTCTTCCACTACGGTTCCATCTACACGACGCATACCAAGTTCTATATCGAGTGGTAACCGGGCCCTACACCAACCCGATTCCATTCTTAGCGCACTTCTATTTCAATCATGACCGGATGATGGTCCGACGGGAACCGGTAATTCTCGCCGTCGAAATACGTCTCGCGCAGGATTCCGTAACGCAGGATATCGACCCCGCCACGACAGAACATGTGGTCGAGCGTTTCCTCGCTGTGCCTATCCGTACGGAACTTCGTGAAGGAGCCCTCGGGAATGGAGACGACCGGGGAGATTTCCAGCGCTTCGCGGAAAAGCGAATCCTCCTTCAGAATCTGGATAGGTTTCCTTCCCGGCTTGATGTTCAAATCCCCCATGAAGATTGTCGGCGCGTCGCCCGCAATGCGCGGGACAAGGTTTCTTGCCATGCGGGCACTCTCCATCCTCGCCGTATCGCCCTTGTTGTCCCAGTGCGTATTGAACACGAATAGTTCCTTGCGGGTTTCCTTATCGACCAGGCGGACCCAATTGCAATAGCGCGGGTGTTTCGAGTCCCAATCCTTCACGCCGGGAACCATCGAACGCGAATACCAGAACACCCCGTTGTCGAGAAGCTCAAGGCGGTCCTTGCGAAACGCGATAGGGTTGCCTTCCGTACGGCGGTCGAGCACCCATTCATATTCCGGCAGCAGTTCCTCGAGCATGGCCCTCTGCGTGGAATCCACCTCCTGCATGCCCACCACGTCGAAATTCCTGAACCGCACGACCTTCGCGATTTCGGGGGCACGCTTGCTCCAGGCATCACCCCGAAGCGAATCCTTGACATCGACGCAGCGGATGTTCCATGTCGCGACATGGAACGGTTCCGCACGGGATACCGTCACCAAAAACAGAACAGCTAGCAAGGCAAGCGCTTTCAACGACTTCATATGGCAATATTAGTTTTTTCAGACCTCTTTTTTTTATCTTTTAGACAGAAATGAGATTTGTATTTCTAGGTCTGATGCTTGTCCTTGTCTTCGGCAAGGTCCGCTACCTCCAGGACGCCTTGGGCTTTGGAGGCGAAGTGGTCAATATCCCGCCTAAAATCATTCTCATCGTCATTCTCTTCGGCATTTTCCTGCGCGCCATCCACGGCAAGCGACTTATCAACTTCTCTCTGACAGAAAAACTCATGTTCGTGGCCTTCGGGCTATTTATCGCCTGCGGATCCCTGAGTTCCGTTTTCTCCGACGAGCACATGAAACTCTACCCGCAAATCATGGACGTCGTGAACTACAGTTCGTTCATTCTGGGGTTCTACGGTACCATCTGCTATTTCCAGGACACGCCGAAGGAGCGGCTGAAGGAATGGCTCGAGCCGACGATATTCTTCGTCAAGGGGCTGACCGTCGCAACTCTGCTATTCTGGTTCCTCGAACAGGCTTTCGGGCTAGGGATGACCTCGCACGACGCAGCGCACCGACTTTTCCCGCCCTACGAGTTCATTTACTACCACGGCACCTACCTCATCACTGTCGTCGCCTTCTCGTTTCTGCTTCTCTACAAGGAACGCAATCTCTACACGTTCATCCTCTGCGCGCTCTGCCTGCTTTCGGCCAGAGACCGCGGCTACATGTTCCTGCTGCTATTCATCGCCTTTGCAATCGTTTACCGGAGCAACACCTTCAACATAAAGCTGTTCATCCCGTTGCTATTCCTCATCGGAATCATTGCCGGCGCGATTTCCTACCAGAAGATTCTCTACTACACCGACGACGACTCCATCCGGGCCACGTTCTACGTGGTGGCAACAATGCTCGCGCTCAAATACAACCCCCTGGGAGCCGGATGGTGCACCATCGGAACCTGGAACGCCTACCGCTATAACTCGCCCGTCTTCAGCGACTACTACTATTATTTTCTCTGGGCCGACGAGCGCGATTCCGTCTATGGCGACTCCGGCTTTTCTTCGATTATAGGCCAGACAGGTTTTGCAGGCACAATCTGCTACCTGCTTTTCATGATACTCCTGTTCTTTGCCATCTCGCAGAAGTTTACCGGCAACAAGAAGCTCCGAATGGTCGTCAGCTGCTGGCTCATCTTCAACATCGTGAGTTTCTTCATCAGCGATTCGATGGTATCGAACTTCTCCATCATCAGCTCGTTCTTCATGGGAATTCTCTACTTGACCCAGAAAGAGGACCCGGACGAACCGAAAGCCCCGGCGCAAGGTGACGACGGCAAAACTGTGCCGGAACTGGAAAACATGGCAGAAGGCGAAAGCGCCTCCGACGAAAACTAGACTACTTTTCCCACACGAGCAACCCGTGCGTACGGCGTTTCTCTTCGGGAGGCAACTTCATGTAGTCGCCATACAAATTATGCAAATACTTGTCGTAGGCGACGGGCGCGTTATACATCTTGCCCTCGAACTCCACCTTCACGGCAGATTCCAGGTCGGCGCGTTCCATACGCTCGTGCGGGCCGTAGCCCCAGTTGATGCCGCCGAGATAGCGTCCCTTCTCGTAGCGCCGTATCTTGCTGATGCGGTCGATGCATGCCGACGCGAAATCGTTCACGCGCTCGGGAGAGATGTGCAGCACCTTGAGAATCGGGAGCGCAATCTTTCCGAACAACCCAGTGCGCGGGCGGAAACCGAAATACACGCCCTTGCGCAAAAAGAGTGTCACCTTGTAATGCAACTTGTTGAGGAAGTTATTCTCGAACAGGCTGTCAATCGCAAATACATCTATCCAGAGCGCCGTGCGGGAACGGTTGTTCTTCTCGCACGCCTCCGTGTTCGCGTTCACGACCTTCAAGAACGGCTTGTGCGACTTCCCGTTCTTGTAGAAATGGATTTCAAACGGAGCATCCATCGTCAGGTTCTGGATTTTCTCGAAGTCCGGGCGGGGCATGAACACGTCGATGTCGTCGTCCCACGGGATAAAGCCCTTGTGGCGGATGGCGCCGAGCAGCGTGCCTCCGCAGAGGTAATACTGCAGGCCGTTCTTTTCGCAGGTATCGACAAAAGCATCCAGAATTTCTATCTGCTTCTGCCTAATTTCCTCACCCGATAATTCGCGCATAGTTACTTCTCGAATGTTGACTTCTGGGGCAAGATCTGCTCGAACGCGGCGACAAGTTTTTTCTGGATGTTCTCGAACACGTCCAGGTTCTCGTTCTCGTCCTCGTTAATGCAAATCGCCTTGTACTTCCTTTTGCAAATCGCCTTCGCGATATCGCCCGCATCGTCGACATCCAGGTCGAAGCGCTGCCGCACCGAATGCATGTTCACAGGTGCAAAACGTCCCTGGGCGATCTGCCAGTACCTGAACAGGTACTGGTTCACGTTGAAGAACGACCTGAACTTGCAGGCACATGTCGCATCGAGAACCTCGGGTTCCTTTTCCCAGAGATCCACGAATGTGCTCTTCAAAAACGACTGCGCCGTATGCGTCCGCTTGAAACCCGGGAAAACGGGCGACGCCATCGTGTAGAGGGTATAGAGATTGTTCTTCAGGCCGTAAGCGGGATGAAAGAACTTGAACGGATGCTTGCGAACGGACTTCTTCTTCGAAAAATTCCTGTTCAGCACACCCATGTTGTGACCGTCGATGGACTTGGAAATATTGTAACGCTTGGGCAGCAGGAACTGCATGGAGGCTTCATCGCAAGGCAGGCCGTTTCTGAAAAAATCCGTCGGCTTCGCCGGAGCGACAAGGAACATGTCGTCGTTGAAATAGACGAACTCTTCCGAAAGATCCTTTATCCTGTGCAGGTTGAGCTCAATCGTGTGCGAATTGAATGTCGGCAGGTATTTCGCCGGAATATACTCCGAATGCCTGACAAAGTTGATCTTGGGGTGATCCAGGTTTAGCCACGCGGGCGTGTGTCCGCACGTCACGAAATGGACCTTGTCCACCCAAGGGGCAAACTGTTCCACGCCCCGGAACCAGTACTTGAGCAGGCCCCAGTCCCTAAAGCGCGCCGCGGCATTGTCGACAGGCGTGCCGGAATACTTGGCCTTTTCCTTCAGCCACTCCTCGTCACCGCCGTCAACCCAAATCAGGACAAAATCCATCAGATGAATCCCTTCTTCTGTAGGTCGGCAAAGGCGGCGAGCAGGCAATCGTAATCCTTCTCCGTCAGGCACCCGATATGGCCGACGCGGAAAACCTTTTCCTTCAGGTCGCCGCCGTTGGGGCAAATCCAGATTCCATACTCGTCCTTCAGTTTCAGGAACAGGTCGTTCGCCGAAACCGTCGTCGGACAGAGCGCCGTCACCGCGTTGGAGGGGGAACAAGAAAATTCCTTGAACGGGAACGCCTTGATTCGGTCCCTGAAGTACCGAGCAAGATGCGCCGTACGGGCAATTTCAGTTTCGACACCGCCTGCGGCATCGATTTCCTTAAGTCGCGCGTTTATCTGCAACAGTGTCCCGACAGCGGGCGTCCACGGGGTCTGACCGCGTTCCGCGTTCCTGAGCGCAATCTGCAAGTCGAGATACTGGCAGACGCACTTTGTCTTCGACACGCGTTCAAGCGCCCGCGGCGAAAGCACCATGACGGAGATTCCCGGCGGGCAGGCAAGTGCCTTCTGCGAACCCGTAATCATGATATCGGCGCCCAATGCCCCCATATCGAACGGATCGGTCAAGAAAGAGCTGATGCAGTCCACAATCAGAAACAAACCGTTCCTCTTGCAGAACGCACTTATCATGTCCATGTCGTACAGGATGCCCGTCGACGTCTCGTGCATGTTGACGACGAACGCCGTGAAGCCCTTGTTCTCGAACGGTGCCAGATGATTCGCGGCAAGCGGAGTCCCGGCCTCCAGCGCAATCTCCTCGAACGGCACCTGGTGCAGCTGGAGTAGTTCCACAAAGCGGTGGCCGAAGCTTCCGCCATTAACAACGAGCACCTTGTCCGCAGAGGCAAGCGTATTCATGATGGACGCTTCCATCGAGGCCGAACCCGAACCCGTGATGAATACGACCCTGGAGCCTTCCGGAGCCTTCGCGAATTTTTTGACCAAGGCTTCGTTCTCGAACATGACATCGGAAAACTCGGCCGTCCTGAAATAGGGAACCTGATGGGAGCCAATCTCCCTTACGGTTTCGCTCGACTGCACCGGACCTACTGTAAAATTGAGCATCCGTCAAATCTCCGTAAAGTTTTTCCTGTCGGAAAACTGCTCCATGACTTCCGCCATGGCGATACTTTCCCTGCGACGCAGGCGAGCCGAAGAGAAACGCCTGTTCACGATACAGCTGACAAATTCCTGAATTTCGTAGCGGAGCCCGAAGCCATCCCACTTGTAGAAGAACTTCTTGTTATCGTTCTGGTCTTCGTAGCGGAGCTCGAAATAGTCCGTCTTCCACCAGGGAGCCGGCACATAGGCGTAGCCCTTCGTTCCCGAAATCACCAGGTTGCCTTCGGTTTTGACGCCAAGCCCGACCTTGAAGGAGCACACCGCCTTCGGGTACCTAAAAATTCCGTGCGTATAGACGTCAATCCCGTTCTCGATGCGGGAAAACAGGCGCAGTTCCTCGTAATCGATTCCCATCAGCTTGAAAATGGGGAGCAGCGGGTAGCTGCCTTCCTCGTACAGGGAACCGCCCGCCTGCTTGCTGTCAAATTCGCGACCGCTCTTGTCGAGCAACTGCGAAAGCGAGGCCTCGATATCCACCACGTCGCCAATCAGCCCGGATTTGATCATTACCATCAGGTGGTTGAACGCCGGGCAGTGCGCCGTCTTGTTCGCTTCCATCAGCACGAGGCTATGTTCCTCGGCGTACTTGTAGAGTTCCTTCGCCTCGTCCTTCTTCAGGACCATCGGGGTCTCGCAGAGTACGTGTTTCCCCGCTTCCAGCGCCTTCTTGATGCATTCATAGTGCGAAAGGTGCGGAGTCGCGATATATACGGCGGAAACCCTGGAAAGCAATTCGTCGTAAGACTTGCAGCAAGCGCCATCGGCCAAGTGGTTCTTGCAGAATTCCCTCGCGACTTCGATATCGGCATCGTATGCGGCAACGACGCGCACGCCATTCACCACGTCGGCTTCCTGCGGGAAGCGCTGGGCAACACGGCCGCAGCCAACAATGCCGACAGGCACCGTTTCCTGGTCCTGGTCGCGCAGCTGCGTCGAGGAAATGCCTTCCGTGCGGGGCAGGTACACGACATCGCAGAATTCATTGAGGTAATCGAACTTGCCTTCCCAATCGGAACCTATCGCGAAGATATCGACATCGTATTTCTGGATATCGTCAATTTTCTGCCCGACATAGTCCTCGATAATCACCAGGTCGGCAAAGCCCGTAGCACGCACGGCTTCGACGCGTTCGAGCACGTTGTTGCGGACATTCAGCTTTCCGCGTTCGCGGTCGAAATTGTCGTTGGTAACCCCGACAATCAGGTAGTCACCGAGTTCCTTCGCCCTACGCAACAGGTTGATATGCCCCTGGTGCAGCAAATCGAATGTGCCGTATGTGATGACCTTCTTCATTCTTCGTCCCGCCAGTACATGGAAACAATGTGGTCATGCCGTTTGTCTTCGGGCGGCAGCGTTTTCCAGTCCCCGTAAAGCGACGTGAGGTATTCCTCGGGCATGGCCACTCCATAAAACTGAGTATCTTCGAACTTGTAGAGTCTAGGTTCGCCCATGTATTCCCTGGGCATCGTTTCGGCCTTCGCGGTACCGCCGTATGTATTCGCGATGAGGTCGCCCTTCTTTTCTACCAGGTGGCGCTCGATGAAATTGTAAATCATGTCCCTGCTGACAAAGAAGAACACCGTCTTGATCAAATAGGCAAGAATCTTCTTCGAAAGCGAGCGGTTCTTCGCACTCAGCACCCTGTAGCCGCGCATCTTCAAGATAAAATCCTTGATGCGCCCGCGCGTCTTGCTCGTCGCAGGGTCGAGCTGGAAGATGTCGATATCGACACCGTAATCGCGTTCCTGTCCGTCCGTCCAGCGATACACATGCAGGGTTCGCTCGTCGGAAATTTTCAGGAAGCCGGTGACGGACGCGGTATCCTTGCGGGTGAGCATCCTGTAGGGCGCGGGCAGCCGCTCGGGCAGAATCTTCAGCAGGCGTTCGAAATCCTTCCTGGACACGGCGAAATCCATATCGTCATCCCAGGGGATAAAGCCGCCGTGACGGATGGATCCGAGCATCGTTCCGCCCACCATGTAGTAGGGGATATTCTCTTCTACGCAAATCTGGTGGAAGACCTTGGCTATACCCAGCAAGACTCCCTGAAGTTCCTTCACGGACTTGATCGGCCTGAGTTTTTCGACATCTATGTTGCTGGTTTCTTTTTTCATCGGGCTTCCATCTAGTACCATAGAAATATAAAAACTATTTCAACTGCGCATACACCGATTCGAGTCCCTGCAAAACTATTCCACCCGCAAATCGTTCCGTACAATCCTTCCAGGCGGCCTTACCCATCTGCATGCGCAGAGCGCGGTCATTCACAAGTCGCTCCAGCGCGTTCTGCAACGCCGGCAGGTCACCCGCCTCGAACAATATGCCGTCTTCGCCGTTGCGCACCACGTAGGGAACGCCGCCGGAGAATGTCGAAATCACGGGCAGGCCCTGGCCCATCGCTTCCACCAGGCTCATGCCGAAAGTCTCGGAATACGAAGGCAGGGCGAGCAGGTCGTAACCGCGAATCATCTCCAGGTAATCGCCACGGCTCACCCAGCCCGAAACAGAAATTTTCTTGCCGCAATCCGCAAATTCCGCATTGTCGCGTTCGGCAATCTGCTTTACCTTCTCGACTTCGTCGTCACCGAACAGGCACAGTTCCGCGGGAACATTGAAATTCGCATTCTTAAATGCGGCAAGCAAGTCGTAGACACCCTTGCGGTGGCCGTAGCGGCCCGCAAAGAGGATGCGGACCGGAGAGCCTTCGGGGCGATTCAGGTCGGCAGGAACATTCGCCAACGTATCGCACGGATTCGGGACGACGCTGTAGCGGCAAATTCCCTTGCCGACAAATTCATCCAAAAATTCCTGCATGTCAGGTGTAATGCAGATGACCATCGCGGAATGCCTGAAGTAACTACGGATAAAACCCTTCACTATCGAAGGCGCCGTCGAGCACATCCTCTTGAACTGGCTTCCGTGAATGTGCGCGATGTAGCGCTTGCCGCGCAGGCGGAGGCAGAGGCTAATCAGGTACTTGCGAAAAAAGCTCCCGTTGAACGACGTATGTATCTGGACAAGCGGAGCCTTCGGCGGGCACAGCAAGAGCTTAAGGCAAAGCAAAGTAAACATCGGGAGCGACTTCACGAACGAGCCGTTGTAGCTCGCGATGAAGTTCTTGCGCGGGAGACCGAACAGCTTCTTATAGCTCACCAGCACGGAGCTGATGCCGCCCTGCACGTCGAGCGCGGGACCTATGTGACAAATACGTTCAATCATCCGAGCACCTTAATCCTGGTCACGAATTCCATTTCGCCTTCGCAGTCGGCTTTTGCATATAGATATTTCGTCGGGACCTTCTCGCCGAAGTGTTCCGAATACCAGCCGTCTTCGCGGACGGCGTATGCGAGTTTTCCATCAAGCGCAAGCGAAACGCGGCGGCTCCCCGGTACAGAGACCTCGGCGACCGTCCCGCGCAAATCTACAACGGCGGCCGGATGCAGGTGGAACGGGATTTCGAGAGTCGCCGACTTTGCGCAGCGCAGCTTATCCGTGATAACAAATTCATCCGCATCGCGATTGAATTCTACACGGCGCGTATGCGAAACGCCCTCGGCCCTGTAACCGTCGTGGGTCGCCTCGACAAAGCCCTTCGCCTCGTCGTAACTTAGCACCGTCGCCTTGTAATGGTTCAGCCACATCGTGGGGCCCGCCTGCTCGGCCTGGTTCCTGCCGTTCACGCAAACCGTATTGTGCGCAAGCGTGCTCACAAAATAGGCACGCAGTTCCTTGTGCGTATGGTAGGTAAACGTACCGGGGTCAACGATGACAGGTTTTCCATCCACATGCAGAATAAACGAAAGCGCATCCGCATGGCCATGCGCCGCAATGCTCAGGAACCCGAGCGGGGCGGCATCGAAATGCAGGTAGGTTTCGCGGCCCTCATTTTTCCTGAATATAAAATGCCCGCTCCCTGCAAAGAACCTGTTGCCATCCGCAAGCGGGGTCACCTGCAAGGCGTCAAACTTCTCGCGGCCCGCACTGCCGAACAGGACCTCGTTTTTCTCGTCCCATACGAGGCCCGCACGCTTGAACGAGGAAGCGCCGAAGTATGTCGCAAACGAGACGAGCAGCGACTTGAAGTTGTTGAAATGCCCGCCCGCATCGGGGCGCAGCACGAACCCGTCGTCGCCGTCGCCGTACATCGGGTAATTGAAATTCACGTCGAGCATGGCATTCATGTAATTTGCCATGGCGTGCAGGCGTTCCTTGTATGTGGCAGAGAACGGATGCCCCGTTGCATCGCCCACCACAGCGGCAATCAAGAAGAAGTCGTCGATAAACTGGATATATTCCGCAGCCTCCTCGCGGTTCACCCCCTCGGCCGTATTCTGCTTGAGGATTTCGCGTTCGAGCCCCGCTTTCGCATATTTCAGGCGCGCATTGCGATGCGGGATATTCCACACGCAGGCCGCGACGAACAGGCCCGCATACTCCGAAATCAGGTGGTTATTCGCCGAGGAACAGAGCGACGGATGCCTGTAGGAATATTCCGCGTGTTCACAGATCATCGGCCACCACGCTTCCGTTACGAACTCCTCGATAGCGCTGTTTTCCTTGCGCAGGCTGTCAATATCCAGCAGCTGCCAGCAAAAAGCCCAGCAGATAAGCCGCAGGTTCACCTCGATATTGCTGTACCAGTTCACGCCCACCATGTAAGGGTTCGCATTGCGCCACATTCCCAGATGGTGGCAGAACAGCACGAGATGTTTTAGGTCACCGCCCGACTTGTAAAGCCCAGCAAGGTAGAGCAGGAACTGCATGCGATTCACTTCCCACACGTGCTTGGCACTCCCGTAGCGGTCACTGCGGATGTCTATCTTGTGGGCAAATGTCTGCGGGAACCGTTTCCCTGTCGAAAGATCAAGATGCCAGTCGATTTCCTTGAAAATATCGAGCTTCTGGTCAAAAACCGGATAATAGCAGTGCGCGTCAGGATTCTTCACGATTTCGGAATCGGGAATCGACAACTGGGTGCCAGAACCATCCTGCCTTAAATTGTCCAAAATATGGGTCCGGACGCGTTGGCGAACCCGAAAAAAGACTTCGCCCGCAGAAAATGTCCGCAGCCGCTTTAAATACCACGATAGACTCACAGGATAAATATATATTATTACAACGAAGAAGGATGTTTGTATGAACCGTTTCCTAGCAATATACCTGAACTCCCTGTTGCTCCTCGCATGCAGCAACAGCACGCAGGAATACATGGAAGAAACAACGGACGTTCCCGAAATGGACGGTATGATTCTCGTCCATGCAGGCACGGCAACGATCGGCAGCAACGATTCCAAATACAGGACATCGGAGCGCCCCGCCATGAAGGTCATCCTCGACTACGATTTCTATCTCGGGAAGCATGAAGTCACTTGCGGGGAATACAGCGAAATCGCAACGAAAATGAGTCTCAAGGATTTTGGCAATTGCGACGGCGACAGCCTCCCGCTCGCCGACATCACCTACTACGACGCGGCGCTCTTCGCGAACGCCAAGGGCAAACTCGAGAATCGCGACACCGCCTACACCTACAGCAAGGCGGCCTTCGACAGCGAAGGCCACTGCACCTATCTGGAAAGCTTCGCGTTCCACCCCAAGGCCAAAGCCTACCGCCTGCCGACCGAGGCGGAATGGGTTCTCGCCGCATCGCAGGGATGGAATCCCGAAAGCAAAAGCTGGAACGCGGACAATTCCGGATTCCGCACGCACGATGTCTGCAGCATCGGCACCAACACGCTCGGCTTCTGCGACCTTGCGGGCAACGTGAAGGAATGGGTCAACGACTGGGCCGGAAGTTTCCGCGACACGACCGTCACGAACTACCTGGGCGCACCCGACGGGGGCGACCTCGGCGAACGCGTGCTGAAGGGCGGCTACTTCTCGGACCGCGCCTCCGAACTGAATATCGTCGCACGCGGGGACGAATACACCGTAGAGGCGTCATCGCACGCCGACCGCATCGGCTTCAGGCTTGCTTTCGGCGCCATCCCGAATCCCGTATGGCTCGACGCGAGCGGCAACGTGAAAGGAAGCATCGTCACGCCGCTTTCCAACGTGGCCACGCTGAAATCCTACACCGGAACCTACAACATGCTGCTCGCCTTCCGCAACGATGTCAGCGGGAACCTCGCCTACATCGACTACGGCGAAGGCAATCTATCCGTGACCGAAATCGACGACACCCTGGAAGTCTACCACCCCGATATTTCCCCCGACGGCAAGCTCGTGGCGTTCTGCACCAAGCCCGAGGGCGTCTCGGGAAAATCATCGCTCTACGTGCGCGACCTCAACGCCGAAGGCACGAACCTCAAAAAGCTCGACGTTGAAAGCGCAGCCATCCCGCGATGGCGCGTGCTCAGGAACGGCGACACCGTGATTGTCTACGTAACCGACGCAGGCAACAACAAGGACGAAGCCGCCTTCAAGAACTCATCCACCTGGCAGGTAAAATTTGCAGGAGGCAAGTTCGGCACTCCGGAAAAGCTCTTCGACGGAGCGTTCCACGGCGGCATCAGCGAAGACAACACGCTCGCCGTAACGGGAGCGCGCCTGCTCCGCGCACGCATCGCCGATTCCGGCTCCACGCTTACGGGCAAGGCGGCAAACACCATCTGGTACGACACGGCCCAGGCCTGCAACGCATCGCTCGCCCAGGACGGCAGCAAGCGCACGCTCTTCCTCGACTTCGGCGGAAAGCCCGGCAGGACATTCGCCGGCGAAAACTATGCCACGCACGAGCGAATCCTCATCGCCGACAGCAACGGCAAGCTGCTGCAGACCATCAAGGCTCCCGCAGGCTACGCCTTCGACCATACGGAATGGGCGGGCGACGGCGAGACCTCGAACATCGTCGCAACCATAACGAACACAAACGGAGTGCACGAAAAGATTGTCCTTGCAAGCCCCGCCGACAGCAGTATTATAGAACTTGCCGAAGGCGACGAACTGTGGCACCCCTGCCTGTGGGTCGAACGCAAGGCAAAAGTTCCGGCAAGCAGCGGAGACTCCACGTCCACCGAAACGCCCGAAGTGGGCATCGACTTTGAACTCGATCCCGACAGTGCCGGCATGTACTATACCGTCGGAGGGAGCGATGATGCCGAAAAGTTCAGGTACAAGATGCAACTCCTGTGGCAATACAGGGATTCGGCCACCGTCGTCATCCTTGGTTCTTCCCGGACATTCCACTCGGTAATTCCCGAGCTAATCGAAAAGCCTCATTTCGCCTTGAACATGGCAAACGACCACAACACGCTCATAGGCTCGTTCTTCCTCTTCAAGAACTACATATTGCCGCATTTCTCGAATCTCAAATGCATTGTCGTCGAAGCCGGCATGGACAGGCTCAAATACCTCGACAGTTTCTGGGATTCGGAAGCATGGACCTATCCCGGATGGGTCTATGACCAGAGTCACGATTATTGGAAAGACGGCATCCCCAAAAAAATGCTAAAGGCAACAGAACAGTCCCTAGGAAAATCCAAGACAATGAAAGAGACGATTCTCCAGACAAGAGGCTACAAATCACAAAAAAACCGCGGATGGGGCGATTCCATCCCGTCCGTCAATGGCGACAGCAGCTGGCACGTCAACGACCCGACACCTTTCAACGAGAACCTCGAACTGCTCAAAGAAATTGCACGCCTTACAGCCGACAAAGGAATCCGTGTCATCATCCTGGAGCCACCGCAGAGTCCGTCATTTCGAAATACCGGGGCATACGGCAAGAACGGAATACTTAGAAGCGAAGCCCCCGCATTGCTAGAATCAATCCAAAACATTTCACAGGACTATCCCCACGTCGTATTTATGGACGAAAACAAGATGGGCGAACACGACTATACGGACGACATGGCCTATGACAGGGACCATCTAGGATCCCTAGGCGCCGAAAAAATTTCCCAGCGTCTAGATTCTCTCATCCAGACGCTGGACATCGACTTTTCAAGCAAAGAGTAAAACTACAGCCCGAGCAGCTTCTTGTAGGCACCGATCAGCTTCGGCTTCTCGTAATCCCAGCTGAGTTCGTTCACCACGCGCTCGCGGCCAAACTTGCCCATCTCGGAAGCCTTCTCCGGATTTTCGAGCAGCCACAGGATCTTTTCGGCAAAGTCGTCCGTGTCAGTATTCTTCGCATAGAGCGAGGCTTCCTGGGCACTGAACTTCCCTTCCTTGAGCGTGAACTGCACGATGGGCTTCCCGAACGCCATGTATTCCATGATCTTGTTCATGGTGGACTTGTCGTTCATTTCGGATGGCAAGTCGGGATTCACGCAAACATCGGCGGTATTGAGCACATCGGCCAGATATTCGTCCGACACACGCCCCGGGAACTCCACATAGTCCGTAAGCCCCATCTTCTCGTTCATCTCGCGCAACTCGTCAAGCGCGGGGCCTCCGCCCATGATGCAGAAGCGGATATCCTTGCGGCCCTTCCTGTTCACGATGTAGTCGACGGATTGCAGCAACAGGTCGATACCTTCCTGCTTGCCCATCACGCCAATATAGCCCACCAAGTGCTTGAAGCCCTTCTTGACTTCGGGTTTCGCCGGGCCCACCTTCAGCTTCGAAATATTCGGGCCGCTGCGGACGATGGTCACATCCTCTTCGCGCTTGTGCCCGCGGCGCATGGCGATTTCCTTGTAGGATTCGTTCGTCACGATGGCATGCCTTGCAAAGTGGTACGTGAGGCGTTCCACCAAGAGCATCGCCTTGTAGCCCAGCCCCTTCTTGCCGAATTTCGCAATCCAGAGTTCCGGGTTGATGTCGTGGTGGTCGAAAAGGAACCGGCAGCGCGTAAAGAAGAAGAACGGGGCCGCCGCAATGAAAATCAGGTCGGGCGGGTTGCAGGCATGGATCACGTCCTGTACGCCCTGCTTGCGGAACACCTTGAACAGGAGGCGGGTTTCGTGATAGAGCGCCCCGAGGTATTCCTTGATATACTCGATGGAACGGTTCGCCTCCGGCAGCGGATGACGATAAATCCTGATGCCTTCGAGTTCCTCGTATTCGAGCGGGTAGGTCTTCGTCTGCGGGCAGATGACCGTCACTTCGGCACCCGCCTCTTTCAGGGCGAGCGACTCCTGCCACACGCGGCGGTCAAACGGAACGGGTAGGTTTTCGACAACGATACAGACTTTTTTATTCGCAAGTTCCATGACACTATTACCAGCAGAATCCTTCGTAGTTCGGGAGCGTTTCCACGGACGAATCCTTCAAGCGGACCAAATCCAGGAAATGGATTTCCGGATACTTGCGGATCAAATCTGGTATTTCGGGATTCTTGACTGTCACGATCACGAGAGAGACCTTGCTCACCACCGATTCTACGTCCTTGTCCAGAAGCGGAAGCAAATGCGGAATGCGATGGTTCAGTTCCTTCAAATTCGTTTCCTTCTCGCGCGCGATATTCAAGTAGCGGTCATAGATGCGGAGCGCACAGCCCTTGCCGAGCACCGCTTCTGCCAGGCGTATGGCGGCCGAATTGCGGAGGTCATCGGTCCCTGCCTTGAAGGTGAGACCCACGATACCCACGGAGCGCACGCCAATCTGCTGCACGCGTTCCAGCACGCGCTGGATGTGGAGGTTGTTGCTGTTCTCGATAGAACCGAGGATAGGCACTTCCACCTGGTTCGATTCGGCAAGGAAGTTCAGTCCGCGCAAATCCTTCGGAAGGCACGAGCCGCCATAGGCGAAGCCCGGCTTGAAGTAGTACGGAGAGATATTGAGCTGCGTATCCTTGCAGAACAGGTCCATCACCTGGTGGCTGTCGATATCGAGCTTCTTGCAGATAGCGCCAATCTCGTTACCGAAAGCGACCTTGAGCGCATGGTAGGAATTGTTGACGAACTTGATGATCTCGGCGACCTTCGGGTCGACTTCCACGATCTCGCTGCCGAGGCCGGAATAGAGTTCCTTGAGCTTGTTGAGGGCGCGACGGTGAAGACTGCCGATAACCGTGAGGGGCGGGTTCAAGAAGTCCGCGACGGCCATGCCTTCGCGCAGGAACTCCGGGTTGGAGACGACCGTAAAGTTGATGCCGTCACGCTTGCCCGAAACCTTCTCGATAATCTCGCTCACCATGGCGTTCGTTCCGGGAGGGACCGTACTGCGGATAACCACGATATGGAACGTCGACTTGGAGCGGATCGCGTTCGCAATGGAACGAACCGCCGAAACAAGGAACGACGTATCCAGGCGGCCATCCGAAGCATTCGGAGTGCCGACGCAAAGGAACGAGATTTCGGACTTGAGCACGGCTTCCTCGGCAGAAGACGTCGCCGAGATGAGTCCGGCCTTGAAGCCTTCCATCATCACTTCGTCGATATCGCGTTCGACAATCGTCGGAAGTCCCATGGCGATTCGCGAGACCTTGTTGAAGTCCACGTCACAGCCAATGACGCGATGGCCGAGCTTGGCCAAACAGGCAATACCTACGCATCCAACGTATCCCAACCCAAAAACACTAATAGAAGCCATACCAGTCGTCCCGGTTAAAAACTATTCCGCCTTGCCCTTGCCGATGCTGGACACTTCAAAGCCGATCTTGCGGAGGGCGTCGGCATCCAGGATATTGCGGCCGTCAAACACGAAAGCGGGCTTCGCCATGCCCTTGTAGATGCGGTTCCAGTCAAGTTCGGCAAAGCACTTCCATTCGGTACAGACCACCACGGCATGTGCGCCCTCGGCAGCCTTGTACGGGTCTTCTTCGAACTCAACCTGTTCAATCACGTCCTTCAGGTCGCGCTTGGCATCGGGAATAGCCTTCGGGTCGGTCACGACCGGCTGTGCATGTTCGGCGAGCAAATCGCGCACCACGAGGTTCGCGGGGCTTTCGCGGGTATCGCCGGTGTTCGCCTTGAAGGCGAAACCGAACACAGCAATCTTCTTCCCTGCAATCGTGTTGAACATGGTCTCGAGCATGCGGTCCACCACGCGGTGGGTTTGCCACTCGTTGATTTTCACGACGCTTTCCCAGTAGGCGGCCACTTCGGGGAGGCCGTAGTAGCCACACAGGTACACGAGGTTCAAAATATCCTTCTTGAAGCAGGAGCCACCGAAACCGATGGAGGCCTTGAGGAACTTCGGGCCGATACGGCGGTCCTTGCCCATCACGTAGGCGACCTCGTCCACGTCGGCGCCGGTCTTTTCGCAGAGGGCGCTGATGGAGTTGATGGAGCTGATGCGCTGCGCCAGGAAGGCGTTCGCGGTGAGCTTCGTGAGCTCGGAACTCCAGAGGTTCGTCGTGAGGATGCGGTCACGCGGCACCCAGTGGGCATACACATCCACCAGCTTCTGGCAGGCGGCGAGGCCCGATTCCGTCTGGTGGGAGCCAATGAGCACCCGATCGGGCTCAAACAGGTCGTTGATGGCGGTGCCTTCAGCGAGGAACTCGGGGTTAGAGAGCACTTCGAAATGCAGGCCCTTGTCGTTAGAATTCAGGATGCGTTCCATCGCGGCGGCGGTACGCACGGGAAGTGTCGACTTTTCCACGATAATCTTGCCTTCGTCGGCAATTTCCAGGATGTTGCGTGCGGTCTTTTCCCAGTACTGCAGGTCGGAAGCCTTGCCGGCGCCATGGCCAAACGTCTTGGTCGGGGTGTTCACGGAAACGAAAATGATGTCCGCTTCCTTAATCGCAGCCGGGATGTCCGTGCTGAAGAAGAGGTTACGGCCGCGGGCACGCTTCACCACGTCGTCGAGGCCGGGTTCAAAAATCGGAAGGTTGTCGCTGTTCCAGGCGTCGATACGGGCCTGGTTGATATCGACTACGGTCACTTTAACATCGGGGCACTTGTCGGCAATAACAGTCATAGTGGGGCCGCCGACATAGCCCGCGCCAATGCAAAGAATCTTGGTATTGTAGTTCATGATGTGTAAAAATAGAAATAAAGCCGCCCCCCGCAAATCCGCATGTTAAATCGCTCACACAAAGCCGACACTAGAGCGCGCAAGAACTGCACAAGAGAGCATACTTTTCTTTATAAAATTGTGAAAGAATGTGCAAAAACTTCAATTCAGCGCTTCGTAACGGCCCGCCTTACGTAAATTCCAGCCAGCCGTTTTCAAGCGCCGTCACAGGGACGATGCGGCGGACAGCCTTAAGCGAATCCGTCACGACAGCCATCCCGGTGAGGTAGTTCATCCAGCGCTGCGGCGTGAAGCGCATCTTGCAGAAATGCGTGAGACACGGAACCACCCAAGCGTCGTGCGTCGCGAAGATGTTGAAACGGGCATTCCCCTTTTCGAGCATCATCGAAAGCATCTCTTCGGAACGGGCAGACAGCGGCGCGAACGCTTCTTTGTCGCCGCGTGGCCTACCCGCAGTCTCGCTAGCAAGCCACTCGCAGATGCCCTCGTAGAAACCGGCACGCAGCACATTCAGGTACTCGTCGTAATTTTGGACAAAGTATTCCGCCAGGCAGTCGAGCGGTTCTACAACCGGTTCTTTCGGGACCTGTATGCCGAGTGCAGCCGTCCGGCCCCTTTCTATAAATCCGGCAGTTTCCATGCAACGTCCGACCGGACTCGAGAAAAGCGACATCCCGCCTTCCGCAGGGATGCATCTGCCAAGTGTCAAAGCCTGTTCGCGGCCCCTTTCCGTGAGCCCCACGTGCGCCCCGAAATCCGGGTCGTCAGGCGTAATATGCCGACGCTCCCCGTGGCGAATCAAAAGGAAAACGCGTTCATCGGATGCAATGGCAGAAAAGAATTCCGGAGCCAGAACAAAATCCATCAGCCGATTCCGAAAGTCGCAGTCACCAGGATCCATATCGCGTGTCCGATGACATAGCTCAAAATGCCGAGCAGGAATCCACCCACCACATCCGAAAGCCAGTGGACGCCAAAATACACGCGCAAGAGTCCCCACGTGAGGGGCAAGAGGACCATCACCCAGCCATATTGCGGGACGCTATAGAACACCGCCGATGCGACCGCGAGGTTGTTCATCGTGTGCCCCGACGGGAAGCTGTACTTGTCGAGCGGCGGGACCTCCGCCTTGATTGCCGGATTGGCGTCAAACGGGCGCGGACGCTTTATCCAAAGCTTTATCACCCAGTAGCCAAGCAGGCTTATCGCAAGAGCCGTCAGCGCATGCCAAAGAATCGGCAGAAAATTGTCGAGCCCGACCCTCCAGAAAAGGAACGCAATGAACAGGGCCCAGATATAGCCGTCCCCCAGGCGCACGTAGAACCTGAGGATTCTGTTCGCACGTCCGGAAAAATGGTGGTTCGTCCAGTACTCCGACACGCGATTGTCAAATTCTGCTATTCTCTTGAACATCGCCACAAATGTAGTTAATAAAATTCCTATTTTTTTGCGAGTTAAATTATAAAGGAAGCATTATGCGCGTACTCGTTCTTAATTGCGGCAGCTCCTCGGTCAAGTTCGCCGTTATCGACACCCAGACCAAACAGTCCATCGCCAGCGGCCTCGTCGAAAATATCGGCGTGAACGGCCACGTCAAGGCCAAGGGCCCCGAAGGCAACATCGACTTCAATTTCGACTGCCCGACCCACGCCGAAGCCGTCGCCGAGGTACAGAAGTTCCTCGCCGAACAGAAGCTCACCGACACGATTGAAGCCATCGGCCACCGCGTGGTGCACGGCGGCAAGTACGTCAAGAGCGAGCGCGTCACGCAGGAAGTCATTGACTACATCCGCAGCATCACGCTGTTCGCCCCGCTGCACGAACCCGCGCACGCCACCGGCATGGAATGCGCCACCAAGTTCTTCCCGGGCCTCCCGCAGGTCGCCGTGTTCGACACCGCCTTCCACCAGACCATGCCGCGCAAGGCCTACCTCTACGGCATCCCCTACAAGTTCTACGAAGAAGACAAGATCCGCCGTTACGGCGCACACGGTACGAGCCACCGCTTCGTGACCGGCGAGGCCGCCAAGATTTTGGGCAAGAAGCCCGAAGAAGTCTGCCTCATCACGGCCCACCTCGGTAACGGTTCCAGCTGCTCTGCCATCCTGAACGGCCAGTGCGTTGATACCACCATGGGCTTCACTCCGCTCGAGGGCCTCATCATGGGCACCCGCTCCGGCAGCCTCGACCCGGCCATCCTCTTCTTCATCAGCAAAAAATACGGCTACGACATCGACCGCCTCGACAAGCTCGTGAACAAGGAATCGGGCCTGCTCGGCCTCTCCGGACTTTCTAACGACATGCGCACCCTGACGCAGGCCGCAAGCGAAGGCCATGTGGGCGCACAGATTGCCCTCGAAACGTTCGCCTACAGGCTCACCCGCGAAATCGGTGGCATCGCCATGGCACTCCCGCGCATCGACGCGCTGGTGTTCACCGGCGGTATCGGCGAGAACAGCAAGCTCGTCCGCAAGATGGCGATGGACAACCTCAAGATTCTCGGCTACCAGATCGACGAAGCCCGCAACGAAAAGAACGGCAAGGAATCCGGCCACATCATCAGCAAGGACGGCACCCCGACCGCCATGGTTGTCGCCACCAACGAAGAACTGCTGATTGCTCTGGATACAGAAGCTCTGGTAAAGTGACGCGAAGCCCCATCTGGTTCTTGAATACAGTAAAGGCCCCGCAATCCGCGGGGCCTCTTTTCGCTTCTATTTATTCATCCCGATTGGTGCCGATGGCAATAAACTCGACTAAATCGTACCCGTTTAGTTCTTCATTCGGTTTTTCTTGAAAATGGAATACGATTCTGACTACCTTCTTTGCCGCTTCCTCTCCCGAAATAGCCTCGTATCCTTCTTCAAGATTGGGTTGTTTAAATTGGCTCCATTCGTAGCATTGGGGTTCCTTTTGAGAGACCGTTTTTACAGACGGCAAGGAGTGGCCCATCTTTTGGTTGAGGGAATCGCCTAAATCTAACTGTATGGTCGGACTGATAGAACCTTCGTAAAGAACGCATATTCCGTTCCAGTCAGAAACATCTGCGGATATCGCATGCCCGCTGGAATCGAATCCCGCCACATTGAAACCTATATTGCAGAAAGGATTGTATGGAAGGTTCTGTTTCACTAACTGGAGATTGGCAAAAAGTAATCCTCTGAATTCTGGCCAAATAATATGGTTGTCGCCCCAAATAATTCGAGATGCTCCTCCTTCTGCAGAATCCGTTTCAAAAAAGAACTCTCCTGCCCTATCACCCAAAGAGGCAGGGTCAATAAGAGAAGCTGTTTTTACCTTAAGATTGCCTGTAGACCATAGGTCTCCGTGACCACTAGGCGGAGTTTCCGCACATCCGCCACGCGATCCCCAATCACCGCTCACCTTGCACAGGGCATGGAAAGCACTTGACGACGATTCCTGCATAGATGTGGATGATGCCTCAAGCGAGGAACTTGATTCTTCAACAAGAAGGCTTGACGACGATTCGTTTTCTGCAGCCGAAGATTCCGGGTTGTCGGATGTCCCGGAAACATCGTCTCCCGAGCAGGCGAGCAGGGCGAGCGACAACGCTCCCGTCAAGAACATGAGTCTTTTCATTTCAAGCCTTTTTTCTTTATTCATCCCGGTTGGTGCCGATGGCAATAAACTCGATATCCTCATGACCATAAAATTCTTCATTCGGTTGTTCTTGAAAATGGAATACGATTCTAACTACCTTCTTTGCCGCTTCCTCTCCCGAAATAGCCTCGTATCCTTCTTCAAGATTGGGTTGTTTAAATTGGCTCCATTCGTAGCATTGGGGTTCCTTTTGCGAGACCATTTTTACAGACGGCAAGGAGTGGCCAATCTTTTGGTTGAGGGAATCGCCTAAATCTAACTGTATGGTCGGACTGATAGAACCTTCGTAAAGGACGCATATTCCGTTCCAGTCAGAAACATCTGCGGATATCGCATTGCCGCTGGAATCAAATCCCGCCACATTGAAACCTATATTGCAGAAAGGATTGTACGGAAGGTTTCCTGTAACCAGATGAATATTGGCTTCAAGAAGTCCTTTAAATTCAGGTATAACGAAAATCCGTTCCGTCCAAATTATTTCCGAACCGCCGCCTTCTGCAGAATCCGTTTCAAAAAAGAACTCTCCTGCCCTATCACCCAAAGAGGCAGGGTCAATAAGAGAAGCTGTTTTTACCTTAAGATTGCCTGTAGACCATAGGTCTCCGTGACCACTAGGCGGAGTTTCTGCACATCCGCCACGCGAACCCCAATCACCCCTAACTTTGCAGAGTGCGAAATCGGCGCTTGACGACGTTTCCTGCATAGATGAGGATGACGCCTCAAGCGAGGAACTTGATTCTTCAACAAGAAGGCTTGACGACGACTCGTTTTCTGTAGCCGAAGATTCCAGGCTGTCGGATGTCCCGGAAACATCGTCTCCCGAGCAGGCGAGCAGGGCAAGCGACAACGCTCCCGTCAAGAACATGAGTCTTTTCATTCTGAACCTCCTTTCTTTCCCTAATTATAATCTAAATAAATTAATCTATTTGTGCAATAGGCCCCGCAATCTGCGGGGCCTTCAATTTTATAAGAAATTCCCGCCTTCGCGGGAATGACACGGGAGCGTATTACTTAATCGTCCAGGTCTGCCTGTTGACCATCAGGATCTTGCGGCCCTGCACCTGAGCGGCGGCGTTACGCACGGCGTCTTCGCTTACCGGGAGCCTATGCTGCCACATCACGCGGCCCTGCATGTCGAACATGACTGCCATGCCATGGTCGGCAGCGACGGCACCTTGCCAACCGGCCTTGGGCGCATTCGCGACAACAGGTATCGGAGTCGGATTGGAGACGAACACCAGCTCCTTCGCAGGGGAAGTTTCGCCCGCTTCATCCGTTGCCGTCACCCTGACTTCGTAAGCAACGTTATACTGAAGCGCCAGGCGTTCTTCGATCAGCCTGACATACAGGGAGTCGCCGACAATTTCTGCGAACAGGAACGGATGGACTTTCGTCGTTTTCATGACCAGCACCGAATCGTCCACGTCTTCGAAGAGATCGAACACATAGAACACCTTCTGCCAGCCGGAAATCGGGACATAGACCGTATCCTTCAGGCCGTAGCGCGTCGGCCTGTCGTTGACGCAGGCAACCGGAACCGGAATCTGGAGGGCCGTCGAATTCTTGTTCTTGTCCGTAGCGGTCACGACGAGTGTAGCATCGCCACAGGCGTCCTTCACGGACTTGACGGTCATCTTCGAGGTATTCACCTCCACATGCAGGATGCTGTCGGGATTCGCGACTGTCACATCGAAGGCATCACCGTCGGGATCGGCAAACCAGCCCTTCATTTCCATGAGGGTGTACGAGAACTGGCTAGTAAAATCTTCCTTGAGGTCGGCAAAGCGAGCCTTGAGGGAATCCGCAATTCCAGCGACAACCTGCGGGGCGCGGTTCCTGTAGGCGACATCCAGCGTCACCGTAGCCACATCCGACGTATCGCCTTCGGCATTGACGATGAAGTAGGTGAAGGAATCCTCTCCCTCGTAGGCGCCCACTTCATAGCGGAAGGCACCCGTCGTATCGAGAGTGACCTTGCCATGCGAAGCATCCGTCGAAAGGAAGGCCTTCAGCGCGGATGCGGCATCATCGGGGTTCAGGTCGTTCTTGAGCACGCCCTTCGCGGCCGAAACGACAGTCACGGTATCCTGGAGGACGGAGTAGGTATCGTCCACCGCCTTGGGCTTGTCGGCCACGGCTTCAATCGTGAGCGGGATGGAGAATCCCACGGTATCCTTGTCATCGATGATGAACAGCTGGATGGCGTCCTCGCCGTACGCATCGGCAACCGGGGATACGGAGACGATGTAGTAGCCGCCGCGCTTCTTCAGGAGGGTCTCGACGCTGCCCTTCGTGCTTCTCGCGAGGACGTTGAATTCAGCGCCAACCACGTCAGGGTCGGTGAACACGATGTCGGCGGTGGGGATGAACAGGTCGAATTCGGCAAAGTCTTCCTTTAGGGCGATGCCGTCGGAAAACTTGTTCGCGTCGCCAGTGTAATCGTCTATGTAGAACAGCGAATCGGTGATGGAGAGGGTCGCCGGGTCGTTCACGTTCTTGACAGTGATGGTGACGGTCGCCGGTTCGCTTTCCAGGCCGCCATCGTCGGTAATCGTGTAGGTGAAGGAGTCCGTTCCGTAGAAGTCGGCGTTGGGGGTATAGGAGAACTTGCCCGTCAGACCGTTGAACGATCCGAGCGTTCCATGGGACGGTTCGTCCTTGACAGTCGCCGTGAAGCCGTTGTCATCGGCATCGTAGTCGTTGGCCATGACATCCCTGTCCTTGACCGTGAGAGTCTCGTCCTCGTTCATTTCGTAGTTGTCGTCTACGGCCACCGGCGCGTTCTTGCGGTCGATGAGGTTAAGCTTGACGGTGTAGGTGACGGATTTGCCTGCCGGATCCTTGGCGGTGAAGGTCGCCGTGGCTTCCGTGCTGTCGATCGGGTTCGCCTTGCTCTTGATCTTTGCGATATCGCTCATGGAGTAGCTCTTCGAGCCCACGAGATCTTGCGCATAGCCGGAGAGGGCCATCGTGATGTTCAGGTCGTCGCCGTCGGCATCCTCGAAGATTTCCTTGAAAGCGACCTGGAGCGTATCACCTTCGTAGAGGTCCTTGGTAACGGCAGCGGAAACGCCGTCGACTAGGTTCGGGGCGTGGTTCACGCACTCGTCGGCCAGGATAAAGCTCACTATTTCGACCGTGTTGGTGCTGACGGTCGTAGTCGCGTGGGTGTTCTTGTAGGCAAACTGGACACCCGTCTGCGAGTTCGCGTTCCAGGCGACAGTCGTCTTGGAAGTCCACCCCTGCTTCAGGCTGCTGAACGCGACGAAGGTCCTCTTGGCACCCGCGGCGAGTTCCGCACCATAATAGTTGTAGTCCGCGATGGTGGACTGTTTGAAGTCCATACGGAAGGGAGCGGTCGCCCTATAGGTGAAGCAGACGCCCTTGTAGTTCGCAAGCGAAACGGGAACATCCTTGTAGCCATTGTCGGGATCCTGTTTCCAGGTGAGGCCAAGGCCAGCGCTGTTCTCTGTCTTGCCCGGTGTCACACTGAATGTAGCCACCTTGACATTGTCCGCCGTTGTCGTCGTATCGACCGAGGCACCCGTCCCGCTCGTATAGGTATACCAGGAGGCCGGGGCCATTGTACCCGGACCATCTTCCGTCCAGACTGTCGCCGTTGCGGCCATGGCGGCGCTACCCAAAAGCGCCAGAGCCAATGCAGAATTCTTCACGTTCATAAAGCCTCCTACCAAAAGGTTATGAAGAGTAATGTAATAATAAAATAAACAATCTGCGCTTTTTTTGCAACAGCGAAACCCCGGTTTTTTGCCGGATTCCATAGACATTTCGTCCAAAATAGGCTAGCCGCCGAGCAAATCCAGTTCTTCGTAGCGTTCGTAGGCCTTTTCGAGTTCCGACTCTCGGGTCGCAATCTCTTTTTGCAGTTCTACGATACGTTTTGCATCGGTATAGACTTCCGGTTTCGAAAGTTCCGTCTGAAAACCGGCAATTTCGGATTCCAGCTTCTCAATCTTGTCCGGAAGTGACGCATATTCGCGTTCCTCGTTATAGGAACGCTTCTTCTTTTTTACCGGATTTTGCGAAATTTGCGTACTTTGCGCAGGATTTTGAGGCTGAACCGCGCCGGACGCGCGAGATTTCGCCTTTTCTTCGGCTATTCTCGCCGCATTTGCCGCTTCTTTTTCACGAATCTTGCGATTATTTTCGTAATCGGTGTACCCGCCGACGGCTTCGAACACGTTTCCGCCGTCTTCTATGGCAAAAATACCCGTAGCGACGGAATCCAGGAAGGCCCTGTCGTGGCTTACGACGATAACCGTGCCGTTGAAATCGGCCAGAAGTTCGGCCAGGAGGTCGAGCGTTTCCATGTCGAGGTCGTTCGTGGGCTCGTCGAGCACGAGCACGTTGCTCGGGTGGCTGAACAGGCAGGCGAGCAGCAGGCGATTCCTTTCGCCGCCGCTCAAGGCACTGATGGGCCCGCGGGCGCGTTCCGCCGAAAACAGGAAGTCCTGCAGATAACTTAACACATGGCGCCGGACACCGTTGAGCGTGATATAGGCCTGGCCGTCACCTACATTCTCGACAAGGCTCTTGTCTTCGCGCAGGCGGGTGCGCATCTGGTCGAAGTAGGCAATCTGCAGGTTCGTCCCCAGCCGGACTTCGCCCTCGTCGGGCTGGATCTCGCCGAGGATAAGCTTGAGCAGCGTCGTCTTGCCGGAACCGTTCGGGCCCACGATGCCGATGCGGTCCCCGCGGGAGACCTCGGTACTGAAATGCGATATCAGCGGGGCGCCCTCGTAGGCAAAGCTCACGTCGGTGAGGCGGGCTACAAGGCGGCCGGAGCGTTCGGCCTCGGTAATCTGCATGTTCACCGATCCGGTCCGCGTGCGCCTTTCCGCACGTTCCTGCCGCATCTTGATGAGCGCACGCACGCGTCCCTCGTTCCTGGTACGGCGCGCCTGGATTCCCTTGCGGATCCAGACTTCCTCTTCGGCGAGCCGCTTGTCAAAGAGCCTGTTCGCCTTCTCCTCTTCAGCGAGTGCCTGGTCCCTGAACTGCACGAACTTGTCGTACGGATAATTCCACGTGCGGACGCGCCCGCGGTCGAGTTCGAAGATGCGGGTCGCCACACGCCGCACGAAGGCGCGGTCGTGGCTCACGAAAAGCACCGCACATTCCAAACGCGAAACGATACCCTCCAGCCACTGGATGGCAGGAATATCCAGGTGGTTCGTGGGTTCATCGAGCAAAAGCAAGTCCGGATTCTCGGCGACGGCCCGTGCGAACAGCACGCGACGCTTCTGTCCGCCGGAAAGCCCGTCGAACAAAGCGTCGGCCGCGATGCCCGTCTTGCCGAGAATCGCCTCGGCGTGGGCATCGTGGTGGCCGTCCTGCGCAATGCCGACCATCACCACGTCGCGCACCGTGCCTTCCATATGGGCGGGGATTTCCTGCACCATGCGGGAAACCTTCAGGCCGGTGCGCTTCACGATTTCGCCCGAATCCATGCCCATCTCGCCCTGGATTATCTTGAGAAGCGTGCTCTTGCCTTCGCCGTTACGGCCCACGAGACAAATGCGGTCACCCGCCTCGATATCGAACGAGGCGTTGTCGAGAAGCGGAGGGCCGCTAAACCGCAGGGAGATATTCTGTGCAGACAGGATTGGCATCTGCACTATAATTTAGAAAAATGGGGACGCCTACAATCCGGTAATATCGAACATCCTGGTCATAAGGCGCATGCCCGAAGCGCTTTCGACAATGGCAAGGACACGACCCGCACGGATTTGCGGCATGGAGCCACCCTGCGCGCCGAGCACACCGAGCAAGTTGCCCTGTATGTCAAACAACTTAACACGGGCATCCACCGGAGCCCCGGAAACCGCAAGGAACCTTCCCGAGACATGCATCGCGATGCCGTGGGGCATTCCCATGCCGCGCACCAAATCCGGTATGGAATCGTTCGTCATCGTATCCTGCGCAGAAGTGTCGGCAACCGTGGTGTCGGCAGAACTCGTGTCCGGAGGCGGCTCCTGCGACTTGAGGATTTCAAGCATCTTTTCGGCGTAGCGCTTGCCGAACGTCTCGTAGCCCTCGCGCGTAAAGTGCAGCGTGTAGCTCGCCTCCTTCAACGCGGGGCAGCCCTGCGCCGAAATCAGGTGGCCGTTCGGGATAAGGTCCGCCGCCTGCTTCACGGCATCGTTACGCCAGCCCAAATCGCCCGTGGGCGCAAGTTCGCCAATGAGTATCGGGGTCTTTTCCGGGTCGAGTTCCAGTTCGGCAATCAGGTCGTCGTACACCTTCTTCACGCGCTTGGGCCAGTCGCTCATCTGGTAGTCCGCCTCTCCCTGGTGGAAAAGGAAACCCTTGATGACGCCCTTCTGCTTGGCAATCTTCCCCATCTCGACGATGCGCTTGTACACGTCGCCACCGTATTCGTCCAGGTACTGGATCCACCAGGTATCGCCCTTGTTCTTCGCGTTCTGCACATAGGCCTTGTTGCGGTCCTTGTCGAACAGGTCTATGCTCTGCCCGCCAATCGCAATATTCGCCACCGCCACCTTGATGCTGTCCGGGAGGTTAGCGACCATGGTGCGCCCGAATATATCGGCGATGCCCACCTTGGACTGGCTGTGACCCATCGGGGGTGCCGCCGGGTAGAACTCGCCCACCTTCTGGTTCGAATGGTTCGCCGCGCGCAACACGAGGAAGCGGGGGTCCTGCACGCGGTCCTTGTCGGTGACAGTCGCCTGCCCCGACATGTTGGACTGCCCGTAGGCCAGGTAAATGTGGAGGTTTGGGTCCTGCGCAAAACCGGCCGTGGCAAGGATGCACAAAACAAGCGCCATCAAGGGCACCGAAGAAATTACTTTGTTCATTATCACTCCTTTAACCAAACAGCAAAACCGCCCATTCCCCCAAAATACGGGTTCCACCCGTCATGCCTTAATCTAATCTTTTTTCCCGCAAAAAGCGCATGCAGTGCGAACAAAATATGTTGACATTTTGTAAAAACAGGAACGGACCCCTTTCCCGGGCAGGGTTCTTTTTTTTCTAAATTGCCTAGCGTGATTGTCCCCGTCAAAAAAATATCCGCTACAGTCGGCCTCGCACTCGCAATATCCTCCGCGTACGCACAGGCCGATTCTGCGAACGTAGCCACCGACTCCGCCGCTGCCGACACATCGCATTTCCAGTGGTGGAGCGCCGTGCCCGTACTCGGCTATACCGAGGAGACGGAACTGCAGTACGGCGCGATGGTGAACTTCTTCATTCCCTCCTCGTTCAAGGGCGGCAACTCGCAGGAGATAGACATCGCGGCCTACGGTTCTACCCGCAAGCAGTTCCAGTTCGCGGCCACGCCCTACTTCTACCTCGCGCACGACCGCATCTCGGGCTGGCTCGACTTCCGCTACCAGAACTGGGTGGGGCACTTTTTCGGCATCGGGAACGACGTCGACATGGACGACTACATCAGCTTCGACCGCGAGACGTTCTTCTTCATGGCCCTCGTGGAATCGAACCTCGGGCTTCCGCCTTCACTCCAGTTTTTCCGCTACGGCATGGTGCTCGACATCAACCACAGCACGATGGAGTTCAAGGAATACGACGGCGAAATCGCGCTCCCCGCAAACGCGGACGGCTGGCGCACCGCCCTCGGCTACCACCTCACGGTAGACACGCGCGACAACCCCAACTGGGCGCGCCACGGCATGTACCTGCAGTGGGAACACCGGTTCTACACCGACGCCATCGGCGACTTCGGGTTCACGTACCAGGAGCTAGACCTGCGCACCTACGGCGAGACCATCTGGAACACCTCCATGGCGGTGGGTCTCATGTGGCAGCGCTCCGACGGCGACGTCCCCTTCGAGTACATGGCGGGCCCCGACGGCATCAAGCGATTCCGTGGCGTGGAGATGAAGTATTTCCGCGACAACCAGGCACTCATCATGCAGGTGGAACTCCGCAAGGAACTCTTCTGGAGGCTTGCGGGCGACATCTTCTTCGAAGGCGGCAAGGTCGGGCCGTATTTCAGCCAGCTGTTGCGCAACGAGTGGCACCGTTCCGTCGGATTCGGCGGCAAGTTCGCGCTCAACAAGAGCGAGCGCCTTTACGCCCGCGCCGAATTCTCGTGGGTCGACTTCAAGAGCCTCGGCATGACGTTCTACTTCCGCGAAGCGTTTTAAGGTGATTTAAATCACGGGGCGAAGCGCGCACCTGAAGACACCTGTATACAGAAAAACGCGGACTCCGGGGTGGAATCCGCGCTTTTTATTTTGAGATAGAATAGCTTGAAAGACCCTAGTCCTTGATGCTCGTCCAGTCGAGCACGCCCTTCTTGTAGAGGTAGATGTAGCCCGCTTCGAGGATGAACAGGAACCCGAGGAGCACGATCAAAAGCTCCCAGCCACCAGCGAGGAACTGGACCGTCCAGGGGTAGAGGAACGCCACTTCCAGGTCAAAAACGAGGAAAAGCATGGCCACCATGTAGTATTTAACGGGATAGCGCTCGTTCGCGGTACCCGAGACATGGGCAAGGCCGCACTCGTAGGCAGCCCCCTTGATAAGCACGTTCTTGATCTTGCCCGGGTGCAAAAACCAGTTGGCAAGCAGGAGGATTGCGGGAATGCAGAGGGCCATGATGACCAGGATGGTCATGGCGAACGTCGTGTCGAAAACTTCAACATTACTCATAGTGATAAAAAATATAGTAAAAAACTTTTTTCTGTTAACCTCCCCTTATGTAAAGTATATTTGGGGATATGAAAAGACTATTTGCATGTGTGGTTATAGGCGCAGTGGCGCTTTTCTGGGGTTGCTCCGATACCGCGAGCGGCCCGGTCACCCCCCCGGACGATGGCGACATCTCCGAGATCGAATCCTCCGATTCTAGTTCCCCCAAGAGTTCCGCCGGCAGCACGTCCAGCGACAGTTCCAAGCCAGCTTCGTCCACCTCGAAGGACACCGTCACCATCGTACAGCACGTGAAGGACACCTCGGGGAACAACGAAGAACTCAGCTACTACAGCAGCGGCATCTTCTGCTGGACCGAAGGTTGCGAGAAGGACTTCATCTCCTCCTCTTCGGCCGAATCCAGTTCTAGCGACGAGATTATCATCGCGGCTTCGTCCGCATCCGTCGAACCGCCGACCGTGAACGGCAACACCATGGTCGACAACCGCGACGGCAAGAGCTACCAGCTCAAGAACGTGGGCGGCAAGCTGTGGATGGCCCAGGACCTCGCCTTCAAGAGCGGAAACAGCATGTGCTTCGACGACAACGATGCGATGTGCGAAAAGTACGGAAGACTCTACGCTTATGTCGCCGCCACGAAGGCCTGCCCTCCGGGCTGGAGACTCCCAAACCGAAACGAAGTGACGACACTCTTCGCCGACGACTCCTACCCGTGGAGCTACAGCGGTCGCTGCAAGGACGGCAACTGCGACTTTACGGAAAAGATGGGCTTCCACTGGACCAGCGCCACCCCGCAGGACGGCGACAAAAACTTCGACTCGAACAAGGGTGACAGCTACGCGGTCATCATCGTGGAGAAGGAGCCTGAGTACGCCGGAGAAGGAGCCGATCAGAAGTTCTTCCAGGTCGACTCCAAGACCAAGTTCTTCAGCGTGCGCTGCGTGCAGGAATAATAAAGTCGGCGCAGTATTTCGCGACCTGTTCGCGGACGCTGTTGCCACGGACTTT
Organism: Fibrobacter sp. UBA7003; assembly: GCA_002449765.1. Taxonomy (GTDB): domain Bacteria; phylum Fibrobacterota; class Fibrobacteria; order Fibrobacterales; family Fibrobacteraceae; genus Fibrobacter. The sequence goes on along the minus strand of DJXN01000013.1, from coordinate 19,280 downwards.
TCCGAGCAAATCGACGATATCTTCAAGCGGAGCAGCCATAAAGGCCTCCGCGCTTTTGTATCTGGAGAGAATCTTCACGCGGGTCTCGTGCCCCACGCCTGGCATCTTGAGCCATTCCACTTCCAAATCCTTCTTGCGCTTGCTCCGCTGGTACGTGATGGCGAAGCGGTGCGCCTCGTCGCGGGCGTTCTGCAATAGTTTCAAAGCGGGGCTCGTGCGGTGCAGCACGATGCTCTTGCGGTCGTCGGGAAACACGATTTCTTCGAGGCGCTTCGCAAGCCCGATGAGCGGCAGGTCCTTGTCGTGCCCGAGTTCCTTCAGAATCTGCATGGTGGCATCCACCTGGCCCTTACCGCCGTCGCATACCCACAGGTCGGGCATGGGCGTACCTTCGTCTTCGAGCCTGCGGATGCGTCGCGTCATCACCTCGCGCATGCTCGCGAAGTCGTCCACACCCGTTACCGTCTTGATGATAAACTTGCGGTAGTTGCTCTTGTCGGGCTTGCCGTTCTTGAAGGCGACGAGACTTGCCACCGTGTTCGTGCCCGAGAGGTGCGAAATGTCCACGCACTCGATACGGAAGGGGGTCTTCTTGAGGCCCAGCACCTTCTGCAGCTCAAATACGCTCTGGTCGATTTCGCTATACTTCTGCACCTCCGCGCGCATCTCCACCAGAATCATGTCGGCGTTCGCGCCCGCAAGTTTTAAAAAGCCGAGCTTCTCGCCACGTTGCGGGTTCGTGATTGCCACCTTGTGGCCCGCCTTCTCGGTCAGGGCCTGCGCAAGCGGTTCCGTATCCGGCGAGTCTCCGGCAATGCCGCCCTCGTCGCCAAGCCCGAGGGGAACGTCGGTCGCGATTTCGCCCGGGATAAACTCCACGTCCATGTACCACTGCAAAAGCATCTGCCGGAAAATCTCGGTCTCGTCCTCTTCCAGTTTGCATTCCAGGCGGTAGTGGCGGCGCCCGCAGAGCACGCCATTCCTGTACTCGAAAATCACTGCGGCCGCCATCGTGCCGTTCCGGCGCAGGCTCAGCACGTCCATGCACAGGCGCGCATCCGTCACGTCGGTCTTCTGGTGCACGCCCGTAGCCTTCAGGGCCTGGATGGCGTCGCGCTTCTTCATCGCGGCCTCGAAATCCAGCCGGTCGCTCGCCTCCTGCATTTCCCGTTCCCACTGGGCAATCAGGTCGTCGCGCTTCCCGTTCAACAGCATCTGCGTCTGGAGAACCGCCTGGTGGTATTCCTCCTGCGTCACGAGCCCCGCGCACGGGGCGCCACACCGCCCTATGTGGTAGTTGAGGCAGGGCCTCGCGGGCTTTGCGAGCGGCAACTTCAGCTTGCACTCGCGAATCTTGAACAGGCGGGCGGCAATATCCTGCAGCTGGCCTATCATGCGGGAATTCATGTAGGGCCCGTAGTACTGGCAGCCGTCCTTGCGCACCGCGCGGGAAAGGAACAGCCTCGGGAACGGCTCGTTCACCGAGAACGCGAGGTAGGGGAAATGCTTGTCGTCTTTAAGCAGCACGTTGTACTTGGGCGTGTGCTTGCGGATGAGGTTCGCCTCCAGGATTAGCGCCTCGGACTCGCTCTCGGTAATAATCCACTCGATATCGCGTATATAGGGCAGCATGAGCGTCGCCGCGCGGTGACCTGCGTGGTCGCTCCCGTCGAAGTAGCTCCTCACGCGGTTCTTGAGCACCTTCGCCTTGCCGATGTAGATAATCTTCCCCTGGGCGTTACGCATGATGTAGACGCCCGGCAACGCGGGGAGTTCGGCAAGCCTGCGCTCGATATGTTCGCTAACGGGAATCACTGACCTACAAGGTAAAATTTATTTCCTGGACCCGCACTAGCCGCAACGATATTTTTTCTCTTTTTTTGTTACATTTGCGCAATTTTTTTATATATCTTTTTTTATGGAAACTGTTCCATCGATTTTTTCACGGAGTCAAAATGAACCTAGAAAACATCAATCTCCTCTCGCAAAAGGTTGACGGGGTCCTCGCGACCGTCCGCAACCTCCGCCAAGAGGTCGCCTCCCTGAAAGGGGCCCTGGACGGGGCACGAGCCGAACTCCAGGACAAGAACATCCTGCTGGAAAACGCGAACGCCGAACTGGCGGACTGCAAGGCTGCCCTTGAAGCCCGAGCCAACCAGGCTGCCGCACAGGACGACGCCATCAACCAGAAACAGGGCGCCATCGACGACCTCAACCGCAGCCTCGAGGACATGAACGCGAAAGTCCTCGAACTGCAGAACCTGGTGAACCAGGGCAACGAGAACCTGGAAAACGCGAAGAACGAGATTTCGAGGCTCAACGGAGAAATCGCTTCGCGCGACGAGCAGGCGGGACAGCTACAGGAACAGGAAAACCAGTTGCGGATAGACCTTGCCGCGTCGAAAGCGAACGAGTCCATCCTGAACGGGAAAATCGAGGAACTGAACAAGGCCATCGCCGATAAGGACGCCGCCATCGAAGCGCTCAATGCCGAAAAGGCGGGGCTCAACGAGACCATCCAGGCCCAGGGCGACGAAATCCTGCAGGCTCAGGAACGCTTCAAGCAGATGGTTTCGACCATCGAGACCGAACTCGGCACCGAGATTCCGGTGCGGGTACCCTTCTCCGAAGACGCCGAAGCTGCCGCCGAGGAAGGCGCCGGGGCGGAAAGCGCAGAGAGCCCGGCCGAAGCCGTCACAGAACAGCCCGCCGACAATGCGGCCGCTGAAGAAGAGGAACCCATCGAAATCCACCCCGCCAATGAGAAGGAACCGGACCTTTTCGCGAGCAATGGAGGCTCGCAATCCGGTTTTTTCGGCTAAGGTGGCTGATGGATGACGATCCATTCGGCGTAGGAATGAAATAATGGCAGAATTGAATCTACACAGGCCCGTCAGCGTGACTGTCGCCAAGGAACGGCTGCAGATCAAGACTGACCTTCCCGACGGGGACATCAAGGAAATCGTCGACTTCATCGACGAGCGCTATGCCAGCTACGATCGGTTCAAGCTAGAAGCGGGCAAGAAGATGGCGTTGCTCGCCCTGGAACTCGGACAGCAACTTTTCGAGATGCGGAAACTGCTGCACCAGGTCAAGGTGGAACGCGACGAGCTCAACAACAGCATCAAGGAAATGGCGGCCCTGCTCGACGAAGGGCTCGACCGCCCCGAGAAAGCTGACGACTGGATGTAGGCGGCCATTTGCCTATTTTTACAATACTCTGACAGACAAAATACAAATTAAGCGCTTTTTTCGCTTGATTTTATGCCCCCATAAAGGTATATTTGGGATATAAGGCATCGCACGGATTAACGCCCGATCTAACAAGATATAATCAGCTCGTGGCTCTTGGTGTCCAGTTTAGGCGCGCTTCGACGTGAAAAACGAAACAACAAGGCACTGCTATCTTTTCAGAATAGTAGCTTCGAGTGTTCCACCGTGACGGATGCCTTTTTTTGTACCCTGAACTTGCCCAAGGTCATGCCTTCGGCTTCTGGCAGGCGCGGATAATCATGAGCTGCGCCGGGACGTAGAACCACCAGATGAAGTTCTTCGAAATTGCGGAAACCGTCTGCAGGGCGCCGTGGTCTTCACCCGAAAGCAGCGAGAGGCCAACGAGGACATCGCCCACGAAGAACGCGACCATGCCCCAGCGGATGCACCTTGCGTTCTTCGCAGGGAAGTAACCCTTGCGCGGAGCGAGGATGCCCACCACCATCGACATGGTAAGGATCACGCCATAGACGGCGACAGTTACGATTGTCACGTTTTCGAGCGTAAGTTCAAGCACTCCCCCGCCGAAAATGCCCGACGCGGCCCCCAGCAACCCACAAAGGAACAGGTGGCCCGAGGGCCTGCTGGTGTCGGAATCGGATATTCGCGAATGCCTGTAGATAAGCAACATCTGGAAGACCATGAAGAGCGCGATACCGAGGACGTCGCTGAGGTCGTGCTCGGAAGGCACGACAAGCTTGATGACGCTGAAACTCGTGTCGGCGAGGAAGGAGAAGACGAACGCGACCCGGAGCAGCCTGCCGTCGCGTTGCGAAAAGGCGTCGCGCGACACGACGAACGCCATCACCGTAAGCAGCAGCGACATCGAGAACTTGGTAATGAACTGCAGCGTTCCCGCATCGGCAAGGCACTGGCCAACGGCGCCGCAGGTGTAGAAATCATACCAGTCCTTGCCCGTAGTGACGACAAGAAACACGGCCATCAAGGCAAGAATCACCCTTTGCGCAACGCTCTCCAAAAACATGCGCAAAAGAATAGCAAAAAAACTACGGACCGGTTTTTACTGTATCCGGACGCGGTGGATTTGCACGCCCTGCCTCACGATGTACACGCCGGGGAGCCGGATCCGCTTCAGCGACGTGCCAAGGAAACGTCCCTGCATGTCAAATACCTGGACAGGCTCGTTCGCATTGAGCTTGCTTGCGTCCAGTTCACCGGCAAGACCGCGCAGGCCTATCGCCACCGAAGTGTCCGTGACGCCGGTGTCGTTCACGCTCGTATCCGGTTCCACGAAGGGGTGTGCCGGATCGTCCACCACCACCTTGAAGGTCACGGAGCCTTCGCAGCCCGAGGCGTTCGTGTGGACCGCCTTGTAGTAGCCGCTCATGGTGCCGTCCATCTTGCCGAGGTGGATTTCACGGTTCGTAGAGGTAAAGCTGTTCGGGCCGCTCCACAGCCAGCGCCCGCCTTCCCACGGGTGCGGGCCGATCGAAAGCGAATCGCCCTTGGAAAGCGAGATTTCGGTCGCAGTGGACCAGCCCTCGTTATTGTTGATTTTCGAATACGGGATGATGGAATCCGGCTTGCAAGCGCCACCCTCGGCGCCGTCAATCACCATCGTGGTAATCGTGTTGGACTTCGCGGTCATCGAAAGCGCCTTGCCCGAAACCACGATATCGGATTGCTTGGTGAGGCTGCCCGGCAGTTCGAACCGCACCACCTTCGCGCTCGTGCCAATCTTCACGAATTCACCCAAATCAAATTCATACTTCACGTCGCTAGAACCGCTATTGCGCACGATAAGCACCAGCGCTCCCTCGGGCGTGAGTGCCGCGAGAGTGTTGCCGTTGTCGCTATCAATAATGCGGGAGCCCGGACGAATGTAACGGCTGAATGCGGCATGCATGTAGTAGCGCGCGTTCGGGCTGAAAGTCTGCTTGCTGTGGTTCAGCGCGAGGCTACGCCAGTTCTCGGCCGGGTCGCCAATCTGCCAGTCCACCCAGGCACTCGCCTTCATATCGCGCAGGTCTGCCAAAATCACGCCCGCCATCCAGAGCGCAATGTTCTCGTCGCCGCTCTTGTGAAGCGGGCCCGTTTCGGACTGCCAAACCTTCTTGTCTTTCGCGAACGCCGCATTGAAAAGTTTGGCGCGGTTATCGCCGCCGGAATAGCTGTGCGTGTTCACCTGGAACATGTAAGAGAGCGCTTCGCCGCTGTACTTGTTGAACTGGTTCAGGGCATCGCCAATGTTCGTCTCGTCGGCGGCACTCACCGAAGTCTCTGGGAACAGGCCCTTCTTCTGAAGCGCCTTGCCGAGTTCCACAATCATCTTCGTCTGGTTGTTCTTGAACCCGCAACCTTCCTGCCCGCCATTGGACTTCCACCAGCCGGCACTCGGCTCGTTGAACGGTTCCACCGTACGGAACGTAATTCCCCATTCCTTCTTGAAGTGCAGCGCCACTTCGGAGAGGTAGTCCGCGAAGTCGTCGAAATAGTCTTCCTTGAGGTTGTCGCTGCCGTCGCTAGAGCCCGAGACGCAGCCGCTCTTCGTCATCCACCACGGGGGCGAATTGCTGAATGCCTCGAAAATCGGGTCCTTTACGCGCTTGGAAAGTTCAATCGCAATCGTGCGCTGGTACGGGTCGGCCGTCCAGTCGTAACTTCCCTTTTCAGTAGGCTTGTAGCCGGGAACGTTCGCACCGCCGTCGCCCTTCGTGAGGTGATTATGGCCCGGTTGGTCGCCGCCGCCGATGTTGTAGCGGAAAATTGTGTAGCCCAGACCCGTATCGGGGTCGGCAATCGCACCCAGAAGCTTGCTGCGGTTCGCCTCGCTCCAGGCGCCCGCCTTTACGGCCCACCAGCAGAGGCTTGTGCCCCAGCCCTCGAAAACCTGGTACTTTTTGCCGGGGTCAACAACGACCTTGGTCTGTGCATGTGCGGGAGAAACGATACCCGCGAGGCCCGCGACAAACGCCGCCATCGCCAGAACCGCGCCGGATACTCCAAAATTCCTTTTTTTCATAAACCAATCCCTTTCTTGCGCCATGTTATTTTACATAGCCTGATTATAAATATACCCTAACAACTGGGGATTGTCAAATGTGGACTTTTGGGGGCCTATTTCGGGCCTATTTAAGGTCTAATAGTTCAGGGCGATATAGGCCGTACCGGAACCGAAACGGCGCTTGAACGACTCGAATTCATCCCACAGGGCGTCCCATGCCACGCCGAGTTCCAGCTGCAGCGCCGAATTGCGGAAGAGGACGATACCGGCTTCGAGTCCGCCAGCCAGGCCCAAGGCGACGACTTCGTCAAAATTCTCGTAGTGGAAGTCCAGCTGTCCTCCGATGCCGAAGCCGCCCCCGAAGAACGGAGAAACGGCTCCTGTGCTCGTGTAGTAGCGGGCGCCGATAAGGAACACGTCGTGAAGTTCCCAGCCCTTGCCGACGACAAAGTTCGTGTTGTTCACCATGGTGATGGCCGCATGCGCGGAGACCTCGAAAATCCTTGCGTAGTGGAAAGCGAAGGTAGCGTTCCAGGAGCGTTCCTCGTCCCTGTCCTTGCCGTCCTTTATATCCTTGGGATTTGCGAAGTAGTCGTAGTTATGCCATATCGCGGCACCCACGCCGAAACTGTTGTAGTTGCGTGTCGGGCGTTTTTCGCCGACAGGTTCCTCGGTTTTCGCGGCAGGGGCTTCCTCGACCTCGACAGTGACGACAGAAGTGTTCACGGGGAGCGGTTCCTTTTTCGGCGCGGTGGCAGAATCTGCGGCAGGCTGCGGAGCAGGTGCCGCCGCGACCGGCTCAGGCGCGGGTTCGGCCGGGGCTTCGGGCTTCTTTTCGCCCAGCGCCGAAAGTACCGCCTGCTCGATTGCCGCGTCGAGGGCATCGACGCTCGCCGCCTTCTGCTTTCCCGAACCGACAACCACGCCCGCCTTGGCCTGCTCGCATACGACGATATAGGAGGAACCCATCGTCATGATATTCGTGCGGAGCTGAATCTCGGTGCTGTCTTCCACCGGAGTGTTTCCGGACTGGCTCACTGCTGCACGCACGAGCGAGTTCACGATCTGGGGAGCATCGGGAGAGAAATCGGCACCGGATGGGGCAACAACTTGAACATCGGCAGCGAAGGCTGCCGCGGCCATCGAAACGGCGAAAGCGAGAGTCTTTTTCATATCCATAAAATACAAACAAAAAAAGCAATAGTGGAGCATCACTTGTCCGATAATCTTCAAAAAAAGGTATTTTTTAGCCATGGATTTTAAAAGGAGCATCCAAGACTGTTGCAAGCGGGAGCGCATTTCGCAAGAAATGTTCTGCCAGCGTCTCGGGTGTACCATGAGCGAACTGCGGTATGCCGGAAACTGGTCGCGAATCGCGCACGGAGCCTGGGTAGCCTTCGGAGCAAAGCTCGAAGGCTACGAGCCGCGTTCCGCCCGCGAGGAGAGGGCCTGGGCCGAACAGCTGCTCCCCTGGATACGCAGGTTCCCCGTGAAGGCCCTCCAGAAACGCGGGCTCCTCCCGCACGGAACGTGCGGGGCAGGCTCCGTGCGCGACGTACTCCGGTTCATGGGAGTCGGCGGACGCGAAGGCTTCGACAAGACTTACACCTTTACGCTCGACAGCGTGGCGCCCCAGGTCTACGCCGCATGGATCCGCATCGGCGAAACGCTCGCATCCGCAGATGCCGCCAAGTCCAAATCGACATTCGCGGTCGACAAGGACCTCCTCGCCCGCAACCTGAAAACGCTCACGCGCAATTCGGGAGGCGGCCTGCGTTCCGCGATCGCAAAAGCACTGCGCGACAGCGGCATCGGATACATCGAGGTGGATCCATTCATCGCCGCGCCATACCCCACCTGCGCTAGCTTCTGGATCGGAGACATCCCCTTTATCCAGGCTTCCACATCGAGGATAAACGATTCTGTGTTGCTCGAAAGCATATGCCGTACCGCATGGCATATCGCTGCACACCCGCGCAGGCGTTCCTCCTTCCTTGTCGCCCCATGCAACGCCCCAGCATCCCCGACGCAAAATACCCAGGACGCCGAAGCACAGAAGTTTGCAGGCGACCTGCTGCTTCCCGAAGCCGACGAATGCAGGCTCATCTGCTGCGGCCGTTTCGAGGAAGACCGCTGCATCCGCTATTTCTCCCGTACGCTCCGCGTGCGCCCCGGAATCCTCGTGGAACGCCTGCAGCAGCAGGGGAAGCTTCCGCATCGCACTCTCCTGAACGATTTCAAGGTTGCCGTATAGGCAAAGATTTCTATGAACAAAGCCGCCATCATCGTCGCCGTTTCCATGCTCCTGAGCCGCGTGCTCGGAATCTTCCGCGAAATGCTCCTTGCGCACGCCGCGGGCGTCTCGCTCGAGAAGAACGCGCTCGACCTCGCCTTCATGATTCCCGATATCCTCAACCATGTGGTGAGTACCGGGTTCCTTTCCATCATCTTCATCCCGATTTTCACGGGCTACAAGGTCGCGGGCGACGAGAAGGGCGGATGGAAATTTTTCAGCAACGTGCTGAACACCTTCGGCCTCGTGCTCCTGATCCTCGTGGTTCCTGCATTCATCTGGATGAAGGAACTCCTGCAGCTCCTGACCGTCGAGGGCGCCACCCCGGAACTCATCGAGCGCGCCACCTACTACGGCCGCATCATCCTGCCGGGCCAGATATTCATCTTCGTGGGCAGCATCCTTGTCGCCGTACAGCACACGCGCAAGCAGTTCCTGATTCCATCGCTCACCGGCCTCATCTACAACGTGGCGATTGTCGGGGGCGGCGCCGCGGGCATCGCGCTCACCAGGTACACCGGAACAGACTACGGCCTCGAAGGGTTCGCCTGGGGCGTCCCGGTCGGAGCGTTCATCGGGTTCTTCGCACTCCAGATTTTCGGCGCAAAGCGCGGAGGCGTGCACTACGACCTCATCATCCAGCCGACACACCCGGATATCGTGCGCTACTTCAAGATGATGTTGCCGATGTCACTGGGCGTGGGCTCCATGTTCGGGCTCGAATTCATCATCCGTAGCTTCGGCGCGAACTTCGGCACGGGAGGCATCTCGAGCCTCAACTACGCCTACCGCGTCATGTACACGCTGGTGGCGGTATTCGGGTTCTCCGTATCCGTCACGAGCTACCCCGACATGGCGCGCCTCGTGAAGGAGGGCGATTTCGGGCAGCTCAACCGCAAAATCTGGAAGAGCCTCTCGCGCATGTTCTGCATTTTGATTCCGGCAGTGGTTGCCGTGTGGGCGCTCAGCTTCCCTGCGGTGCGCATCCTCTTCGAGCGTGGCGCCTTCCAGCGCGAAACTACCGAAGCCATTTCCGAAATCCTCCGCTGGTACCTGCCCGTGAGCCTCGGGCTCTGCCTCCAGGCGGTGCTCGTCCGCAGTTTCTACGCCTGCGAGCGCATGTGGGTGCCGACGCTGCTCAACACCGGCATCTTCGCGGCAACCATCCCCGCCTATATTCTGCTCGGCGCTCCCGAAGCGGGGCTCGGCATCAAGAGCGTCCCCATCGTCGGCGCCACGGGAGCAATTCTCCAGGTCATCTCGATGATTTTCATGTGGGCCAAGAAAAACGGGACCGACGGCATGAAGGACGCCCTCCTCAACATGCTCCGCGCGCTTGTCGCCTTCGGTATCATGATCTGTGCCGCCGTGGGCCTCGACCGCGTGTCGGGAGAGTTTGTCCGCAATACAAGTCTCGTGGTGCTCGTCATCTATGCCTGTGCGGCGGGCCTTGCGCTCTTCACGCTCACGCTCATCGTGCAGCGCTACCTCGGCAGCAAGGACGCGAAGGACATCCTGAACGAGCTCCTGGGCAAGGTACTCCGCAAGCTGCACCTCGCAAAGTAGCGCTTTGTCGCCCAAATAACGCCATTTGTACGGGAGACGTCTACCGTCTTTCCAAAAAATGATTATTTTAGTAAGTGAAAGGTCGAACAACCATCCAACACCTATAGGTAGATATGTCCGCAAGAGTCACCAGCAGCGACAAGATTGAAGATTTGTTCCCGGAAACCCCCGTCCGGAAGATTATAACTCCGATAGAACGCCTGATGAAGGTGGAAACGACCGGCGGCATCGTCCTTATCATCATGACGCTAGCGGCCCTCCTCTGGGCCAACCTGAGTCCCGAAACATACCATCACTTTTGGCACATGCCGTTCGCGCTCACGATAGGCAGCTGGGTCGGTTCCGCCGACCTGCACTGGCTCATCAACGACGCGATGATGACGGTATTCTTCTTCAATATCGGCCTCGAAGTCAAGGGCGAGATGACCTACGGCGAACTCCGGAACCCCAAGGCGGCGAGCCTGCCCGTGATTGCCGCTGCGGGCGGTATGCTTTTCCCTGCACTCATATACCTGCTCCTTTGCCCGCATGGCGACAACAGCGCCACACACGGATGGGGCGTCCCGACGGCGACCGATATCGCATTCGTGGTGGGCTGCATGGCCATTCTCGGCAAGAAGGTGCCGCATGCGCTCCGCGTGATGATCCTGACCCTCGCCATTGCCGACGACATCGGCGCAATTCTCGTTATTGCGATTGGCTACCCGAGCGGAGACGGCATCAACTTCATCGCCCTCGGTACCGGCTTTGCCCTGCTCGTGCTTATCAACGTGCTGTTCCGCATCGGGGTCCGCAACCTGCTCCTGCACGGCCTGATAGGGATTTCTGTCTGGGCGTTCTTCGTGAAGAGCGGCGTGCACCCGACTATCGCGGGCGTGCTGCTCGGGCTCTCGGTTCCGGCGAAGCCTGTGCTCGCGAAGGGCAAGCTCGCCCACTTTGCGGGTAGCGTCGGCGGTGCGCTTTCGGGCGAGGCCAAGGACCGCAACGAACAGTACGAGGTGTTTACGCTCTTGAAGCGCGGTGCACGCGAGAGCATCTCGATGCAGGAACGCTTCTTCAAGCCACTCGTGCCGTGGGTGAACTTCTTCATCATGCCGCTGTTCGCGCTCAGCAACGCGGGTGTCGAAATCAAACTCGGCGGCGTGGAAGTCCCCGTGATGGGTGCGGTCGCGCTTGCGCTTATCCTCGGCAAACCCATCGGCATATTCCTCTTCAGCCTGCTCGCCGTGAAGATTGGCGTGTCGGTGAAACCCAGCTACAGCTGGAAGGTGCTGTGGGGCGGCGGTATGCTCGCGGGTATCGGCTTTACCATGGCGCTATTTGTCGCGAACCTCGCCTTCGACGTGGGCGACCGCCAGGATTCCGCGAAACTCGGCATCTTGCTCGGAAGCTTCTGCGCGGCAATCCTCGGTACGATATACATGAACATCGTGTCAAAGCCGCATAACGAAACCGAAGAGGCGAAGAGCGAAGCGGCCTAGGTCCGCCGAAAGAATGCCCCATTTCGTCTACATGCTCCGCTGCGCAGGAAACCGCATCTACACGGGCTACGCCGTCGATGTCGAGGCGCGGTTCGAGCAGCACAAGTCCGGCAAGGGCGCGAAATTCACGAAGGCATTCCCGCCGGAATGCATATTGCGCAAGTTCGAACTCGAAAGCCACGGCATGGCCCTGCGCCTGGAAGCGCGCATCAAGAAGCTGCCGCGGCCGCAAAAGGAACTTCTCGCAGCGGGCGACCCAGAACTTGCAAAGAAGCTGCTCGAAGAACTAGCTGACAATTAAATCCACGACCAGGAATACGGCCATGATGACGCTCGCGACACTCACGAAGCGGCGGACAAACGCGTTCCCCTTCTTCCTCTGCGTAAAGCTCCCGAGGTAGCCGCCGAGCCAGGCTCCCGCCGCCATCACGATGGCAATGGGCCAGTCAATCTTCCCCATGACTCCGAGTGCCACGGTGCTTACGAGCAGGAACACGTTGGTAAGCGAGTTCTTGAGCGCGTTCACGTGGACGGCGTCCATTCCGGTGTAGCGCGTGAGCCCGAAAATCTGCACGAACCCCACACCCACCTGCACGATGCATCCGTAAACCGCTATGCCGAAGAATCCGAGCGCGCCTTTCCAGGTGAGCTTTTCGGGAGGCGTCGCGGGAGGCTTGCCGAGGATGTCCTTGCGGAGGTTGCTCATGACCACCACGACGCAGATGACGACCGCGAGAATCGCCTGGAACATCTTGTCACCGATGCGCACGAGGAAGCATGCGCCCACGAGAGCGCCCAGGAAGGTGGGAACCGCAAGCTGCATGAAGATTTTCTTGTTCAGGTAGCCGTGCTTCATCAGGTTGAACGCACTGCTGAAGTTCCCGATGATAAGCCCGATGCGGTTCGTGCCGTTCGCGACGGTCGCGGGCATCCCGAGGAAAATCATGATGGGGAGGCTCAGCGTGGAACCGCCGCCCGCGATGCTGTTGATGAGGCTGACTACTGCCCCCAGCACAAAGAATGCGGGGTACTGCGCGTATTGCCACACTTCGGAATCAATCATTTCGCGAGTTCCTTCTCGAGGAAGCTCTTGTTGTCTACGACCTTCTGCTTCTGCGTGTATTCGGGGTATTCCGCGAGGCACTTGTCAAGCGGTCCGATGGCGTCCTGGAGCAACTTCTTTTTCTTTGCTGCGTCCTTCTGCTTCTGCGCCTTCGCGAAGATCTGCGATGTGGTTTTGCGTTGCGCGTTGCAGAACGTGTTGGCGAGTTCCTGGTACTTCTCGCCCGCCTTCTTGCGGAAGTTGCTCGCCTTGAGCCTGGTGAGGATATCCTTCGCTTCGGCGAACTTGCCTGCCTTTATGAGGGTGTCGGCCTTCGCGAGTGCCTGTGCGGGGTCATGCGATTCCCAGTACTTCGCAGCTTCGGAATCGGCGGACTGCATCATTTCCTTGACGTGGTCGGTGTATTCCTGGATGCGGAGCGTCTCTGCGAAGTCGCCGTAGCGCATGCGGAATTCTTCGATCTTCTTGAGCGCTTCGGCGAATTGCGCCTGGTCATCGGCCAGTGCCTTGATCTGCGCAAATTCCTTCTTCGCCTTCTCGAGCGTATTGACGAACGCGTTCTGCTTCTGGACCTTGGCCCAGTTCACAAGTGAATCGCCAGGGGCGAGCGCGATCAGACTGTCCGCAATTTCTGCCACCATGCTGTAGGCAGACTTCACGCGGTTCATGTTCTGGATGGTGAGCACCAGCGGCTCGAACGCCTTCGCCTTCTCGGCGCGCGTCTTGCCGAACTCGTTCAGCATGGAATCTGCCTGGGCTTCCCAGGTGTTCCAGAGCGGCTTGATGATGCGGAAGCGCTGCAGGTAGGCGCTGGCGGAATCGGTGAGGCCTGTCGCGTAGAGCGAGTCGGCGTGTGCAAACACGCGGACGGCGAGGGCCGGGAAGTCGGTATAGGGGTCGGGAGCCGCGGCAGCCGTCGCGGCCGGATTTTCACAGACAACGTTGTTTATACCCACACTTCCGTCACCGCCGTTTGCGGCAGGGACCGAATCCGGAGTCGAGAGCCTGTAGCTGTCGAGCACGTCCGAAGTAAAATATGTCCGGCCTTCGTTTGTCGCGGAAGGTTCCGCCGTGGATTTCTTTGTCGCGGTTGCCGGTTGCATTTTCGCGTCCTGGGCCGTAGCCTGTTGCGCGGGCTCCGCCTGGCCCGGCGCGGCGGAGGATTCCGCCGGGGCGGCAGGCATTCCTGCCTGCTGCACGGAGGCATCCGTGGCGGGACAGGGGGCGTTCCCTGCGCAGGCGGCGAGCATGAATGTCGCGGCCGAGAGAATCACCTTGCTAAAAAACTTGTTGTTCATCTTGTTTCCCATTTCACATCACACGCTTCTGATTACTTATTCCGCCTCAATAGGCACGAAGGCGCCTCCGTCCATCCCTTCCGGCAAATCCCAGTCGTCGTCCTTGGGCATTGCGGCAGCCTTCGGTTCGGCGGGTGCGGGAGTTGCAGCGGGCGCAGTGGCCGGAGCAGGCGCAGCCGGAACGGAAGCAGCGGCAGATGCAGCAGCCGGAGCTGGCGTCGAATCGGGTTTTGCAGCCGGAGCCACCGGGACCTGCGCCGCCTGCACCGCAGGAATCGAATCCAAGGTAGTATGCGCCGATTCGGAACCGACGGGTGCGTTCGCCTGCGCGTCCGCACTAGCCGACGATTCCACAACGGCAGCGGCCGCAGGCATCGGGAGGCTCGTCATGATTCCCATCTCGGCGATGGATTCGGCGGCCTGTTCCTGCACCTGCGGCGGAATGAATCCCGGAACCTCGAGCCACGGCAACGGCCTTCCCGCCGTCCCCGCTTCGGTCACGTAGAGGCCCGTCATCGGGTCGACCGTAATTTCGCCGCGCTCGTTCGCAAGCTGCAGCGGCACCTCGCCCGTCGCGAGAATCGAAATGTCGTAGAAGTCCACCATGTCGGGAATCTTCAGAATCTCGATTTCTTCCTTCGCGAAAGACGCCCACTGCGGAAGGCCGCCCGAGGCGCCCGCGATACGCGTCTTGCCCGACTTCAGCGGCTTGTTGTTGTCGAAGCCCACGTAGCTTCCGACGGCAATCACGGAATCGAGCGCGAAGCCCTCCTTCTCGTAGACGTACGTCGGGATGCCGCCCATGAACGCGACGTTCCTGTAGTCGTTGGTGGTACCGGTCTTGCCTACCACGGGGTAGCGCAGTTTCGTCTTCCCGTCGGCACTCACCACCGCGATGGAAGAATTCTGGCTCCTGGCCGTACCGTTCGTGAACACCGAACGCAGCATCGCGCCCATCTGCGAAGTGATGTTCTCGTCGAGCACGACCTTCGACTCCACCGTGTTCCTGAAGATGACGTGTCCGTTCCTGTCGCGGATTTCCTTGATGAAGCACGGTTCGTTCCATTCGCCGTCCTTGCACTTGTACACCTTTCCCGAAAGGATGGTCTGGTACGCCGTGCTGATTTCGCCAAGCGTAATCTCGTTCACGCCGAGCGGCATGCTGAACACCTTCTGCAGTTTCTGGTGGATGCCGATTTCGTGCGCGAACCGCGCGTATTCTGCCATCGAGAGCGAACGGCGGAAGTCCGGCCAGTAGCGGATGTTGTCGGGCAGCAGGTAGTCGATTTCGGAATTCACCGGGTCGATCATGGCGGAAAGCCGCTTCATGTCGGCGAGCGTGAAGTTCCGGAACAGTTTCACGGAATCGAGCGGCGGGAGCTTTTCCGAGACGTCGGGGTCGAGCTCCTGCATCTCGCGGGCACGGAGTATCTCGGAGTAGTTCTTGTAGTTGTGCGCGATGAACGCCTTGATCTTCTCGTCCTTCTTCGCCTGCTTCATCGCCACGTCGTTGTAGGTGCCGTAGCGCAGGTTCCTCACGTCCATCGCCTTGTCGAACTTGTCCTCGCTCTCGTAGAGAGCCGCAAGCCTGTACTGTGCCTTCGTGAACTCGATTTCACGCTTCACGTCTTCCTTCATGGTGAGCCCGAACTTGTCGCGGAGCCTCGCGAAGTAAGCCTTCGAATCCTCGTCGGGGAGCTGCGCGTAGCCGTTCTCCGCGGCGACGGCGTCGAACTGTTCCTGGTTGAGCCTGTCGAGAAGGTGGTCCAGAAGCCAGATGCTCGCGATGTTCTCGGAGCGGGTCGCCGCCCACGCGATGCTCACCACGTCGCCCTTGTTCTTGTGGTCGGGGCGCGGGAAGTAGAACTGGTTCACGTACTGGAACACGTTGAAGTCGTTCTCGAGCGGGTTCATGTAGTTCCAGTTATACTTGAGCGCGAGCGCATACAGGATAGGCTTCCAGCTGGAACCAAGCTGCCGTAGCGCCTTGAAACTGCGGTCGAAGTCCGTGTTGTGGAACCCGCCCTGGCTTGCGAGCACCCTGCCGTTCTGGATGGCCACGAGGCCGCCCTGCAATACCGGTTCCGTCTCTATCTTGCAGGGCACGAACCCGTTCACCTTGTTCTCGTCCGCGACGCTCACCAGGAGAATCGCGCCCTTCTTCATCTGGTTGCCGAGTACGGCGGCCGGGTCCTTGCCCACCTGCTTGCCGAACTCCTTGAGGGATTCTTCGCCCACTTCGCCCTTGAGCTGCCCGAACCCGAGCCGCAGCGCCTTGAGCGAGCCGTTCTCGTTGTACAGCACCGTGTCGACCGCGCCGTAGAGGTAGTCGCCCTTGCGCGCGCTTACCGCCTTGTTCGCGAACTGCGCCTTCGGGAGCACGAATCCGCCGAGCTGCATCTGCAGGTTGCTGATGTTGTTCTGGAGCGCGCGCTTGGCCGCATCCTGGCTCTTCGCGTCGAGCGTCGTCACGATCTCGAGCTGCGCCTTGCGCCAGTCTCCGATGCCCTTCTCCTCGAACAGCTGCTGGTAATATTCGCCCGAAAGCTTCTCGTCGATGCGTTCGAGCGTCGTCGAGACGCTGAAGCGGAAGTTGCCGTGCTTGAAGTGCAGCGGTTCCGCGAGCGCGTCGTCCATCTGTTCCTGGTCGATATAGCTTTCCTCGACCATGCGGCCTAGCACGTAGCGGAGACGTTCCTCGCCGCGCTTGATGGCCCTCTCGCGCCGCTCCTCCGTGCGCTGGATGAACGGGTCGTAGTTGAACGGCCCCTTCACGGAACCCGCGATGAACGCGCATTCCGCGAGCGTCAGGTCCTTGAGTTCCTTGTCGAAGAAATACTGTGCGGCGATCGCCACGCCCTTGCCCGTACCCGAGACGTGGAACTGGTTCAGGTAGAATTCGAGGATGTCTTCCTTGGAAAAGTGCCTCTCGAGCCTGAGCGCGTCGATGAGTTCTTTCCACTTGGCCTTGATGCTCCTCTCCTCGCGGCCGAGCACGTTCTTCGCCGTCTGCTGGGTGAGCGTGGAACCGCCCTGCCGCATGTGGCCGCTCTTGATGTTAGCGGCCATCGCGCGGAGGAACCCCTGCAGGCTGAACCCGTTGTGCGTCCAGTAGCCCGCGTCCTCGGCGGCCACGAGCGCGTTCACGATATCCTTCGGGATGTCGCCGTAGGGCACGTAGAGGCGGTGGTTCGCGTCGAAGAAGGCGCCGAGCAGGTTGTCGCCGTCGCGGTAGTACACGCGGGTCTCGCCCGAGAGCACCTGGAGGATGGTCTCGCGGTTGAACTGCTTGTCGGGGTCGCGGTCCGGGAGCACCTTGAACACCACGATGTAGGCGGGAATGCAGCAGATGAGCCCCACGAGGGCGAAAGCCGCCACGATCTTGAAAAACTTCACGAGCCTGGAACTCTTTTTCTTCTTTCTATCTTTTGCCATATGAGCCTTACAAATCGCCAAAAGGACCCTGCGGGTTGCGCAGAGCCTCTTTTTTTAGTCGAATATAGCTTTTTTTGCCGTCACCCCTTGAAAATCGGCCGAAAATTAAGTAAAATTAGTGTCCCCAAGATGGGAAGATGGCCGAGCTGGCCGAAGGCGCGTCCCTGCTAAGGACGTATAGGACTTAATCCTATCGCGAGTTCGAATCTCGCTCTTCCCGCTGCAAAGGTCCCCCGGAGCGATCCGGGGGATTTTTGTTTTTGATATTTTACCGGCTTTTTGCATAAAAAACGCCGGTTTTTACGTATAAGTTATATATTTCAAGAAAGTGCGGGGTAATAACCAGAATTTTTTTGAGGAGATTGTCAATGCGTAAGACCGTTCTGCTTTGCATGTCGGTAATCAGCGGATTGTTCTGTGGTTGCTATGACGGCGAAACGGAGTGCTTCGGTTCGAGCCAGTTTGTGAGTTTGAATTTTTTGACGACCGGTAAACTGGATAGCGTTCATTTCTATTTAAATGAAGATAGAGTTTGCGAAGGAAATATTGGTGTTTATTATGACCAAATTTTATGTTATCAAGATTCAAACGCTTTTTTAACCGCAATGATTGCAACGGAGTCTGATACTGACAAGTGTATTCTTTCGGATAACAAATCAATATGGAAAGCGGTCCATTGCTTTGTTGGAAAACCATCTGATGGAGTAAATGTTGGCTCTGCAAAAATATGGTTGCGTATTTTTTATAAGAACGAATCATCTCGAGTTGAATTGCCTTTGGAATCTTTTGGAGGTAGCAATGTTAACATTATTGCCGAACATGATACAATTTCGTGGTTTGCTTATGATGAAAATCCAATAAGGCCATATTTTGATGATTATGAATCACCAGCTGCGTCAAATCGTGTAGGATGCCATGATGGCTATTGTATAGCGACGTTGCCAATGGCTGATAAGGATGTTTGCTACGACAAGTAAAAAGAGGTAATGTGGTGCAAAAGTTATCCAAAATAAGCCTTGTCTTAACAACCGCAATTTGCGGATTGTTCTGCGGTTGCTATGAGGGTGTAGATGTTGAGTGCTTTGATTCAAAGGAATATATCTCTATTCACATATTATCTACTACAAAGATAGATAGTGCAGATATCTATTTAAATGGGGAGCAGGTGTGTCATATAAACAATGCATATCACTTTGTTAAGCCTGCAAGTAAAGAGTATTTTTATGATAAAGATTTTCATAAGGTGTTGACCGGTGAAGATCTTTGCGACTCGTTAGAAAAATGTCCTTCATGGTATAATTTGGATTGTTATTTAAGAAAACCTCCTGATAAGATCAGAACCCAAGATACCATTGTTTCTATGCACTTATTTGAAGGATTGCAAAAAAAAGAACAAAATATAATCATACCAGCTATGGGCGGGAATAATATCAATGTCATTTCTGAACAAGATTCAGTTATATGGTTTGGTTATAAGGACAATCCCATGATATCCTTTTCTGAAGATTTTAGGTCTCCGGCTTCATCAAATCGTGCTGGCTGCTATGATGGTTATTGTGTAGCAACGTTGCCAATAAAAGATAAGGAATATTGCTACGACAAGTAAAAAGAGGTAATGTGGTGCAAAAGTTATCCAAAATAGGCCTTGCCTTGGCAACCGCGTTTTGCGGATTGTTCTGGGGTTGCTATGAGGGAATTGAGACGAAATGTTATGATTCAGATCAGTATGTATTTTTGAAAATTATATCTATGACAGATATTGATAGTGTTCATTTTTTTCTCAATAATCGGCGGGTCTGTGTGGTTGGATTAAGCGAAAACAAATACCAGTGCGACGATTCTACTCTAAAGGTTTCAGAGAATGATTGCCCTGTATGGAGTGTTTTTTCCTGTGGTCTCGGTCCTT